>NZ_JBJGXU010000001.1:0-626288 GCF_045447305.1 Pseudomonas sp. D47
GGGCCGACGTCATCGCGGGCAAGTCGAATCGTCGCACCGCCGCTCCCACACTTGAATCGGTCAAGCCAAGAGTATCGGCGGCTATAGGAGATCCGCCGGGGTGAGTTGCTGGCCCTGCCACTCGAAGCCGACAGGCGCCAGCACTTGATCGATCTGCGCATCGCGCCACAGCTGGGCCAATGTCTTGCCCGCTTCGGGGTGCTCGCGATCCGGTGCCATCAACGACAGCGGCCACAGCACGAAGGCGTTTTTCAGGATTTCTGCGCGCGGCAGGATCAATCCGTCGAAATTCCCCACCAGCTCGCCATACAGCAATACGTCGATATCCAGCGGCAGCCCTTTGCGGTCGGGCGCATAGCGGCCATTGTCGGCCTCGATAAATTTCAACCGGCGATCGAGTTCCATCAACGGCAAGTCGGTATAGGCCGACACCACCAGATTGAAAAACGGCCCACTCTTGATCCCCACCGGCTGGCTTTCGAACACGGGCGAGCAGCGCACGTCGGTCAAGAAGCTCGCCAGCGCGTCCAGGCCCGCGCGCAGGTGCGGCTCGCGCTCGATATTGCTGCCAAGGCCAAGGTAAACCTGAGTTAGCGACATCCGCGCTCGATCTCCACGCCCACGCCTTTGGCTGCCGGCACGGCGCCTGGCTTGGTCAATTTGAGGTGCAGCCAAGGAATCTGGAATTCGCTCATCAGCACTTCGGCCAGACGCTCGGCAAAGGTTTCCACCAGTTGGTACTGGGACTGCTCGGCAAAGGCCTGGATACGCGCGGACACGCTGGCGTAATCGAGCGCCAGGGTCAGGTCGTCACCGGCCGCGGCCGGGCGATTGTCCCAGGCAAAACTCAGGTCCAGGCGCAGGCATTGCTTGATGCCGCGCTCCCAGTCGTAGGCCCCGATCACGGTGTCGACTTCCAGGCCTTCGATAAACACTCTGTCCAAGCTCTTCTCCGCAGCACGACAAGGGCGCGATGCCCCGTTAGAATCAGGGCGTCCTCGCCCGGAATAGTTAGCATGTTTTGGTCACTGGCGATTCTCGCCTACCTGCTCGGCTCGCTGTCCTTCGCCATTTTGCTCAGCCGCCTGACGGGAAATCCCGATCCGCGAATGAGTGGCTCAGGCAATGCCGGTGCCACCAACATGTTGCGCCTGGCCGGCAAAAAACTCGCCGTACTGACGCTGCTGGGCGACATCTGCAAGGGCCTGTTGCCCGTACTCATCGCCAGCCTCGCCGGCCTCACCCTGCAACAGCAGGCCTGGGTAGGCGTGTGCGCCGTCCTCGGCCATCTGTTTCCGCTGTACTTCCGCTTTCGCGGTGGCAAGGGTGTCGCCACGGCGGCCGGCATGTTGCTGGGGATTTACCCTCCAGCGGCGTTACTGGCCGTGCTTGCCTGGCTGCTGACGTTCTACCTGACCCGCACCAGCTCGCTGGCCGCATTGATCGCCACGCCGCTCACCCTGCCCTTGCTGGCCTGGCAAGCGCCGGCAGCGCTGTTGCCGATGAGCGTGTTGACCCTGCTGATCGTCTGGCGCCACCGCGGCAATTTACGCGACCTGTTTGCCGGGCGCGAACGGCATTTTTAAATACGTTCGATGAGCCCGGCTCACGTCGCGGCCATACAACGGCCTACAGCGGCGACAGTTGCTCCATCGGCCAGCGCGCCTGCACGCTGATCGCCAGGCTTTCATGCTGCCCGGCCTGCAGGCGCTGGCAACCGGCATAGGCGATCATCGCGCCGTTGTCGGTGCAAAACTCAGGGCGCGCATAGAACACATCGCCCTGCATGTCGCCGAGCATTTTTTCCAGCGAGGTGCGCAAGGCTTTGTTAGCGCTGACGCCGCCTGCGATCACCAGGCGCTTCATGCCCGCCTGTTTCAGGGCGCGCTTGCACTTGATGGTCAAAGTCTCCACCACGGCCTGCTGGAACGCCAGTGCGATGTCGCAACGGGCTTGCTGACTGTCGTCCCCGGCGCTGACGCTCTGCTGCCAAGTGTTCAGCGCAGACGTTTTCAAACCACTGAAGCTGAACATCAGGCCCGGGCGATCACACATTGGGCGCGGGAAGGTGTAGCGGCCTGGGACGCCTTTTTCGGCAAGGCGCGCGATTTCCGGGCCGCCGGGATAATTGAGGCCCATCATCTTCGCGGTTTTGTCGAACGCTTCACCGGCGGCATCGTCCAAAGACTCGCCCAACAGTGTGTATTGGCCGATCCCATCGACCTGAACCAGCTGCGTATGCCCACCCGACACCAACAAAGCGACGAACGGGAACTGCGGCGGTGTTTTTTCCAACATAGGCGCCAGTAAATGGCCTTCCATATGGTGCACGCCGAGGGCCGGAATGCCCCAGGCAAACGCCAGCGCCTGGGCGCAAGAGGCCCCAACCAGCAGGGCTCCGACCAATCCGGGGCCGGCGGTGTAGGCAATCGCGTCAATCTCGGTCGGCACGCAGCCAGCCTCGTCCAGCACCTGGCGAATCAACGGCAGCATGCGTTTGACGTGATCACGGCTGGCGAGCTCCGGCACCACGCCGCCATAGGCGCGGTGCAGGTCGATCTGGCTGAACAGTGCATCGGCCAAAAGCCCGCGTTCACTGTCGTAAAGTGCGACACCGGTTTCGTCGCAGGAGGTTTCAAGTCCCAGTACTAGCATGGGTTTGCGCCTTGTAGAGGCTGAATTCGAAGGCGCGCATAATAGTCGCCACTCCCCCTCCCGACTAGCGGTTTTCGATCAGAGGCTTTGCATTCCGGGCAATGAGGGGTTAACATCCGCAACCCTTAAAAACCGACGACCTCAGCCGCGAATTTTTTGCGATGAGAACGTTGATTCCCGGTAATGAAAGAAGGTAGCTCTGGATGCCAGCCGTCAAAGTAAAAGAGAACGAACCCTTCGACGTAGCTCTGCGTCGTTTCAAGCGCTCCTGCGAAAAAGCCGGTGTTCTGGCTGAAGTTCGTAGCCGCGAATTTTATGAGAAGCCAACTTCTGAGCGTAAGCGTAAAGCAGCAGCCGCTGTTAAGCGTCACGCGAAGAAAGTTCAGCGCGAGCAGCGCCGCGCCGTTCGTCTGTACTAATACACAGACTTACGTAGCAAGCTTCTGCCAAGCCCGGCCCTCAGCCGGGCTATTGGCATTTGCGGATATCGCTTGATGCTTCATCGTCGACGCCGCACATGCGACCGAGACACTGCTTCAAACGTCAGGACTGGCTCTTTTGCCAGCGGTGCGCGTCTCTTCTGACGAGCCTAACAAGGCTACTGACGAGCACACTCATTCTTTTAAGCAGACGATCAACTGTGTCGGCTGTGCCCAACGATGCGTTTCCGAGGCCCTTTATTGGCCAACACCGGACGCCAGGGCAACATTTCAAAGCCGAACACTGATAGAAATTAACGTCAGTGAATGTTCGGCAGATACACTCCCTGACAGCCCAACCAGACGAAAGCTGATCGAGCCGCATAATGCGCGCCTGAGCACTTCGCGGGCCTCATTGACACGCAGTGATGACGAGAACGCCATGGCCGGGCTAATTCCCCAGAGCTTTATTGACGACCTTCTGAACCGCACCGACATCGTCGATGTTGTCAGCTCTCGCGTGCAAATGAAGAAGGCTGGCAAGAACTACACCGCCTGCTGCCCGTTCCACAAAGAAAAAACCCCCTCGTTCAGCGTCAGCCCCGACAAGCAGTTCTACTACTGCTTCGGCTGCGGCGCGGGCGGCAATGCCCTCGGCTTCATCATGGACCACGACAACCTGGACTTCCCCCAGGCCGTCGAGGAACTGGCGAAAGCCGCGGGCATGGAAATACCTCGCGAAGAAAGTGGCCGCCCGCACAAGCCGCGCCAACCCACCGACTCGCCGCTGTACCCGCTGCTGACGGCCGCTGCCGACTTCTACCGTCAGGCACTTAAAAGCCATCCGCAGCGCAAGGCCGCCGTTGAGTACCTCAAGGGTCGCGGCCTCACCGGTGAAATCGCCCGGGACTTCGGCCTGGGTTTCGCGCCGCCCGGCTGGGACAACCTGTACAAGCACCTGAGCAGCGACACCCTGCAGCAAAAAGCCATGATCGACGCTGGCCTGCTGGTGGAAAACGCCGAGACCGGCAAGCGCTATGACCGTTTCCGCGACCGCGTGATGTTCCCGATCCGCGACAGCCGTGGCCGGATCATCGCGTTCGGTGGCCGCGTACTCGGCGACGACAAGCCCAAGTACCTGAACTCCCCGGAAACCCCGGTGTTTCATAAGGGCCAGGAGCTCTACGGGCTGTTCGAAGCGCGCAAAAACAACCGCAACCTCGATGAAATCATCGTGGTTGAAGGCTATATGGACGTGATCGCGCTCGCCCAGCAAGGCCTGCGTAACGCCGTGGCCACCCTGGGCACCGCCACCAGCGAAGAACACATGAAACGCCTGTTTCGCGTGGTGCCCAACGTACTGTTCTGTTTCGACGGTGACCAGGCCGGCCGCAACGCCGCCTGGCGCGCACTCGAAGCCACGCTGTCGAGCCTGCAGGATGGCCGCCGTGCGCGCTTCCTGTTCCTACCCGAAGGCGAAGACCCGGACACCCTGGTGCGCTCCGAAGGTACCGACGCGTTCCGTGCGCGCATCAATCAACACGCGCAACCGCTGGCGGACTATTTCTTCCAGCAATTGACCGAAGAAGCCGACCCGCGCTCGCTCGAAGGCAAGGCCCACATGGCTACCCTCGCAGCACCGCTGATCGACAAAGTGCCGGGCGCCAACCTGAAATCACTGATGCGCATGCGCCTGCTGGAAATCACCGGTTTGAGCGGTGAAGCCGTCAGCCAGCTGGTGCACAACGCACCACAAAATGCGCCACCGGCGTACGACCCAGGCATGGATTACGACGCCATGCCGGACTATTCAGACTTCCACCAACCGCAGGATGCGTTCACGCCCCAGCAGGAGTGGACACCGAAGAAACCCGGCGCCGGCGGCAAGAAATGGGATAAGAAACCCTGGAGCAAGAACGGCAAACGCGGCGACCGCGATGAAGCCTACGCGCCACGTACGCCAGTGGCGGTGGAAGCACCGACGCTTATTGCGTTGCGCACGCTTATCCACCACCCGCAATTGGCCAAGAAGGTCGAGAGCGCTGATCATTTTGCCAACGAAAGCAACACCTATGCGCAGGTACTGATCGCCTTGATCGGGGCGGTACAGAAAAATCCTAAGCTAAACTCAATTCAGCTGATGGCTCGTTGGCATGGCACCGAACAAGGCCGCCTCTTGAGAGCACTCGCAGAAAAGGAGTGGCTAATTGACGGCGATAACCTTGAACAACAGTTTTTAGACACCATTACTAGGTTATCCGCGGGTCAGCATACGCAGACCCTCGACGAACTCATCAAAAGAGCAAGACAGCCGGGATTGTCGGCTGAAGAGCAAATTCAGATAGCAAAACAGATGCGCGACCTCTTAAAACAGAATGTTTCCGCATCAAACCCGACCTCAGCTGGCGCGTGAGGTCATAGCTCGGGTATAATCCTCGGCTTGTTTTTTGCCCGCCAAGACCTTCAGTGGATAGGGTGTTATGTCCGGAAAAGCGCAACAGCAGTCTCGTATCAAAGAGTTGATCACACTCGGTCGTGAGCAGGGTTACCTGACTTACGCGGAGGTCAACGACCACCTGCCTGAGGATATTTCAGATCCAGAGCAGGTGGAAGACATCATCCGCATGATTAATGACATGGGGATCAACGTATTCGAGGTTGCGCCAGATAAGGATTCCCTTATGCTGGCCGACGCCGATACCGACGAAGCGGCGGCCGAAGAGGCAGCAGCAGCGTTGGCAGCAGTGGAGACCGATATCGGTCGCACGACGGACCCTGTGCGCATGTATATGCGCGAAATGGGTACGGTCGAGTTGCTGACACGCGAAGGCGAAATTGAAATCGCCAAGCGTATCGAAGAGGGCATCCGTGAAGTGATGGGCGCAATCGCGCACTTCCCTGGCACGGTTGACCACATTCTCTCCGAGTACACCCGCGTCACCACCGAAGGTGGTCGCCTGTCTGACGTCTTGAGCGGTTACATCGACCCGGACGACGGCATTGCGCCGCCTGCCGCCGAAGTACCGCCGCCAGTCGACCCGAAGGCGGTTAAAGCTGACGACGACACTGATGACGACGAGGCTGAAGCCAGCACCGACGACGAAGATGAAGTCGAAAGCGGCCCGGACCCAATCGTCGCTGCCCAGCGTTTCGGTGCGGTTTCCGATCAAATGGAAATCACCCGCAAGGCCCTGAAAAAGCACGGTCGTGGCAACAAGCTGGCAATCGCCGAGCTGGTAGCCCTGGCTGAGCTGTTCATGCCAATCAAGCTGGTGCCGAAGCAATTCGAAGGCCTGGTTGAGCGTGTTCGCAGTGCCCTTGAGCGTCTGCGTGCCCAAGAGCGCGCAATCATGCAGCTCTGTGTACGTGATGCACGCATGCCGCGTACTGACTTCCTGCGCCAGTTCCCGGGCAACGAAGTTGACGAAAGCTGGACCGACGCACTGGCCAAGGGCAAGGCAAAATACGCCGAAGCCATTGGTCGCCTGCAGCCCGACATCATCCGTTGCCAGCAGAAGCTGACTGCGCTGCAGACCGAAACCGGTCTGACGATTGCCGAGATCAAGGACATCAACCGTCGCATGTCGATCGGTGAGGCCAAGGCCCGCCGCGCGAAGAAAGAGATGGTTGAAGCGAACTTGCGTCTGGTGATCTCCATCGCCAAGAAGTACACCAACCGTGGCCTGCAATTCCTCGATCTAATCCAGGAAGGCAACATCGGCTTGATGAAGGCTGTGGACAAGTTCGAATACCGTCGCGGCTACAAGTTCTCGACTTATGCCACCTGGTGGATCCGTCAGGCGATCACTCGCTCGATCGCCGACCAGGCCCGCACCATCCGTATTCCGGTGCACATGATCGAGACCATCAACAAGCTCAACCGTATTTCCCGGCAGATGTTGCAGGAAATGGGTCGCGAACCGACCCCGGAAGAGCTGGGCGAACGCATGGAAATGCCTGAGGATAAAATCCGCAAGGTATTGAAGATCGCTAAAGAGCCGATCTCCATGGAAACGCCGATTGGTGATGACGAAGACTCCCACTTGGGTGACTTCATCGAAGACTCGACTATGCAGTCGCCAATCGATGTCGCCACTGTTGAGAGCTTGAAAGAAGCGACTCGCGACGTACTGTCCGGCCTCACTGCCCGTGAAGCCAAGGTACTGCGCATGCGTTTCGGCATCGACATGAATACCGACCACACCCTTGAGGAAGTCGGTAAGCAGTTTGACGTGACCCGCGAGCGGATCCGTCAGATCGAAGCCAAGGCGCTGCGCAAGTTGCGCCACCCGACGCGAAGCGAGCATCTACGCTCCTTCCTCGACGAGTGATACCAGAACCCCCGGCCCAGGCCGGGGGTTTTGCTTTGTGCCGATTACTTTCTATAGATTAACTGCCGCGCCCCCCTCCCCCGCAATGCCCGTCTACACTCGAAACATTCCCCGTGCCATAACGAGACCGTTATGCCCAGACTGCCGACCGTGATACTGCTGTCGCTGCTGACCTGGACCGCAACGGCTGGCGCGTTGACTCTTACTGATGAAGAGCGTGGCTGGCTGTCGGACCATCAGGAGCTGCGCCTTGGGGTGGACGCCTCATGGCCACCCTTCGAATACCGTGATGAAAATGGCCGCTATCAGGGCTTGGCCGCTGATTACATCCGCCTGATCCAGGACCGCCTGGGCGTCAGAATCAAGCTGATCGAGCCGGTCAACTGGACCGCCGTGCTTGAGCAGGCCAAAAACAACCAGCTCGACCTGCTGCCCGGCATCATGTCCACGCCGGAGCGCCAGAGCTTCCTGGCCTTTACGCGCCCGTACCTGGATTTCCCTATTGTCATCCTCGCCCATGAAGGCGGCGCGAAACCGCGCAACCTCAAGGACCTTTACGGGCTGAAGATCGCCGTAGTGGAAAACTACGCCCCCCACGAATTGCTGCGCACCCACCATCCCGACCTCAACCTGGTGGCTTTGCCCAACGTCAGCTCGACGCTGCAAGCCCTGGCCACCGACGAAGTGGATGCTGTGGTCGGCGACCTCGCGTCCAGCGTCTGGAGCCTGCGCCAGCTCAAGCTCGATGGTTTATACGTCAGCGGCGAAACGCCCTACCGCTATCAGCTGGCAATGGGCGTGCCGCGGGATGAGAAAATGCTGGTGGGCATCCTCGACAAGGTCCTCGCCGACCTCAGCCCCAGCGAAACCGACGCCATCCAGCAACACTGGGTCGGCAGCATCACCGATCACCGCACGTTTTGGTCCGACCTGCTGATGTACGGCCTGCCGGCAGTGCTGCTGCTGAGCACCGTGCTGGCCATTGTGATTCGGATCAACCGCCGGCTCAGCTCGGAAATCTCCCGCCGGGTGGCCCTCGAGCAAGAACTGCGCAGCAGCGAATACCACTACCGCGGCCTGGTAGAGAGCCTGTCCGCCATCGCCTGGGAAGCCAGCATCACCGATTTCACCTACAGCTACGTGTCGCCCCATGCCGAAGACTTGCTCGGCTACCCGCGTGCGCATTGGCTGATTCCGGGCTTCTGGCGCAACATCATCCACCCCGCTGACCTGACACGTGCCGAGGCCTACTGCTACCAGGAAACCCGCGCCAACCGTGATCACAGCGTCGATTATCGGGTAATCACCGCCGACGGCCGCTGCTTGTGGGTGCGCGACATTGTCAGCCTCATCGAGCACGGGCATGAGCCAGTACTGCGCGGCCTGATGATCGATATCAGCGAAGCCAAGCGCACCGAAGAAGCCTTGCAATTGTCCGAGGAGAAATTTGCCTCGGTGTTCCAGCAATGCCCGGACATCTTGGTGATTGCGCGCTTGTCCGATGGCTGCCTGCTGGAGGTCAACAAGGCGTTTGAGGACCAGATCGGCCTGAGCGCCGCAGACGTGGTGGGCAAAACCGCCACCGAACTAGATATCTGGGGCATTCAAGGCGTCGGTCCCGACCTGCTGCAACGGGTGCAGACCACCAGCATCCGCAACCTGGAAATGCCTTTTCGGCGCAGCAACGGCCAAACCTTTACCGGGTTGATCTCGGCAGAGCCATTCCAACTCGACACCACCGAAGCCTTGGTGGTGGTGGTGCGTGACATCACCCCGCTCAAGGAAACCCAGCAACAACTGCAAACCTCCGAAGAGAAATTCGCCAAGGCCTTCCACGCCTCACCCGATGGCTTGCTGCTCAGCCGCCAGCGCGATGGGCTGCTGATTGAAGTGAATGACGGTTTCAGCCGGCTAACCGGGTTCACCAGCGCAACGTCGCTCGACCAATCCACCTTGGACCTGGGCATCTGGGTCGACCTCAACGAACGCAAACACATGCTGGAACTGATGCAGCGCGACGGGCTTGTCCGCGATTTCGTCTGCCACATACGCCGCAACGACGGCCAGATTCGCCTCTGTGAAGTGTCCAGCCGCCCACTGCCCATCGGCGATGAAGATTGCATGCTGACCATCGCCCGGGACATCACCGAACGCCAATTCATGCAGGAAAAGCTGCAACAGGCCGCGACGGTGTTCGAAAGTACGGCCGAAGGCGTATTGATCACCGATACCCGGCAGAACATCAGCGCCGTCAACCGCGCCTTCAGCGAAATCACCGGCTACAGCGAAGCCGAAGCCCTCGGCAGTACGCCGCGCCTGCTCGCTTCCGGCCTGCATGACAGCGCGTTCTATGCGGCCATGTGGCACCAACTGACCGCCCAGGGGCATTGGCAGGGCGAGATCTCCAACCGCCGCAAGAACGGCGAGTTGTACCCCAGTTGGCTGACCATCAGTGCCGTGCGCAACCGCGAGCAACTGATCACCCACTTTGTTGCCGTGTTTGCCGACATCTCCAGCCTCAAGCATGCCCAGGCGCGCCTCGACTACCAGGCGCATCATGATCCACTGACGGGCCTGCCTAACCGCACCCTGTTCGAAAACCGGCTGCAGGCGGCACTTAATGGCCAGCAAGAAAGCGGCAACCAAGGCGCGGTGCTATTCCTCGACCTGGACCGTTTCAAACACATCAATGACAGCCTTGGCCACCCCGTCGGCGACCTGCTGCTCAAAGACATCGCCGTGCGCCTCAAAGACCAACTGCGCGACGTCGACACCGTGGCTCGCCTGGGCGGCGACGAATTCATCATCCTGCTGCCCGGCCTGCAGCACGCCAGCGATGCCGAGCACCTGGCCAATAAACTGCTCGCCTGCTTCACCCCGCCGTTCCAGGCCGGCGAGCACGAGTTCTTTATCAGCGCCAGTATCGGCACCAGCCTGTACCCACAGGACGGCACCGACGTCGCCACCCTGGTCAAAAACGCCGACGCGGCGATGTACCGCTCCAAGGCCAAGGGCCGCAACCGCGTCGAAAGCTACACCCAAGACCTCACCGCCCAGGCCAACGAACGCGTGGCCCTGGAACACGAACTGCGCCGCGCCATCGAGCGTGAAGAGTTATTTTTGTACTACCAGCCGAAGCTGAGCCTGATCACCCAGGAACTGATCGGCGCCGAAGCCCTGATTCGCTGGCACCATCCGACCTTTGGTGATGTGCCGCCTGAACACTTCATCGCCCTGGCCGAAGAGAACGGCATGATCCTGCAGATCGGTGACTGGGTACTGGAACAGGCATGCCGTCAGATGCACCAGTGGAAAGAAGCCTTCGATGACTTCGGCCCACTGTCGGTCAACCTTGCCGGCGCCCAACTGCGCCACCCCGGCCTGCTCGCACGCATCGAACAGCTCCTGCGCGACTACCGCCTGGAGCCCGGCTGCCTGCAACTGGAAATCACCGAAAACTTCATCATGAGCCAGGCCGAAGAAGCACTGGAAGTACTGCACCAACTCAAACGCCTGGGCGTGCAACTGGCGATTGATGACTTCGGCACCGGCTATTCATCCCTCAGCTACCTCAAGCGCCTGCCGCTGGACTTCCTGAAGATCGACCAATCCTTCGTACGCGGCCTGCCCGACGACCCCCACGACGCCGCCATCGTGCGCGCCATCATCGCCCTAGGCCACAGCATGCAATTCACCATCATCGCCGAAGGCGTGGAAAACCCCGCGCAACAAGCATTCCTCGCCGCCGAAGGCTGTGAACAGATGCAAGGCTACATCGTCAGCCTGCCCCTGCCGCCCGAGCTTTTTGCCGAGGCTTTTCTTCATATGAGGGTTTCAGACTTTTCGGATGGCACAGTGGGGAAACCATCGTTATAATCCGCGACCTACTGAGGGCCTATAGCTCAGTTGGTTAGAGCAGGGGACTCATAATCCCTTGGTCGTAGGTTCGAGTCCTACTGGGCCCACCAAACAAGAAAGCCGCGCACTGCGCGGCTTTTGTGTGTCTGGCGTTTGGAAATGGGGAACGCTGGCCCTCTCGCCCTTTTCTGCAATGAAAGATTTGTTAATTGTCCCCAACTGCTTTGCTACCCGAGGCGGCGAGACGTTCACCCTGCACCCCGGTGAACTGCTGGTCGCTGAAGACAATACCGGCACCGGCCATCGTTGGAATCTAATCGACGATCAGCCGTGGCGTCGTGGCTACGTAGTGCTCAGCCTGGCACGCCGGACTCGTTTATCCCGAACGATGCTGCCGCGGCGAAAGTATGCAAGGCGCCTTAATCTCGCAGATCGCACCGCTCCAGAAGGGCGCAAGCCTGTAACATGGCGACCCACTGCCGCCCGCACTGGAGCCCTCCCCTTGCCCGTCCTCGATGAAATCGATCGTCAACTGATCGCTGCCTTGCAGATCAACGCCCGCGAAAGCGTGGCCATGCTTGCCCGGCAGTTGGGTATTGCGCGCACTACGGTGACGTCGCGCCTAGCGCGCCTGGAAAAAACCCAGGTGATTACCGGTTATGGCGTGCGCCTCGGGCAGCGGGTGGTCGATGGCGGTTTGCAGGCTTATGTGGGGATCACCGTGCAAGCGCGCTCGGGTAAGGAAGTGCTGCGCAGGCTGAGTGCCATGGCGCAGGTGCAGCAGTTGTGTGCGGTGAGTGGCGAGTTCGATTACGTGGCCTGGCTGCGCACGGATTCGCCGGAGCAACTGGATCAATTGCTGGACCAGATCGGCAGTGTCGACGGTGTGGAGAAAACCACTACTTCGATCATCCTCAGTAACAAATTGGATCGCGGACAGCCAATCTGACCACCAGACTCGTCACTCTGACTAAAAACAGCTCAATCCGACGACACATTGAGTCTTAATAACGAACGCTACGCTGCCTAAACTGGCTGCCATCTTTTCCTATACTCAACGGGCCACCTCCCGCCGAGTCGTCAGTAAGGTTAGCCATGAGCATTCCGTCCAGCACCATCAGCAAGACCCATCGCCACCCCGCCGACGGTAAAAAGCCTATCACCATCTTTGGCCCGGACTTTCCGTTTGCATTTGATGACTGGATCGAACACCCGGCTGGCCTGGGCAGCATCCCGGCGGCCAACCATGGCGCGGAAGTGGCGATTGTCGGTGCAGGGATCGCGGGCCTTGTGGCCGCTTATGAGCTGATGAAACTGGGCCTGAAGCCCGTGGTGTACGAAGCCTCGAAGATGGGCGGCCGTTTGCGCTCCCAGGCGTTTGAAGGGGCCGAGGGCATCATCGCCGAGTTGGGCGGCATGCGTTTTCCGGTGTCGTCCACCGCGTTCTACCACTATGTGGACAAGTTGGGCCTGGAGACCAAACCCTTCCCCAACCCGCTGACGCCGGCCTCCGGCAGCACCGTGGTCGACCTCGAAGGCCAGACCCACTACGCGCAAAAACTCTCTGATTTGCCGGTGCTGTTCCAGGAAGTCGCTGACGCCTGGGCCGATGCGCTGGAAGCCGGCTCGCAGTTCGGTGATATCCAGCAAGCCATCCGCGACCGCGACGTGCCACGCCTAAAAGAGCTGTGGAACAAGCTGGTGCCGCTGTGGGACGACCGCACGTTCTATGACTTCGTCGCCACCTCCAAGGCGTTTGCCAAACTGTCTTTCGCGCACCGCGAAGTGTTTGGCCAAGTGGGTTTCGGCACCGGCGGCTGGGACTCGGACTTCCCTAACTCGATGCTGGAAATTTTCCGCGTGGTGATGACCAACTGCGACGACCACCAGCACTTGGTGGTCGGCGGCGTGGCGCAAGTGCCCATGGGCATTTGGCGCCATGTGCCGGAACGTTGTGCGCACTGGCCCGCCGGCACCAGCCTCAGCTCGCTGCATCGCGGTGCGCCACGGGCCGGTGTGAGCCGTATTGCCCACGCCGCCGATGGCCGCTTTGCCGTGACCGACAACTATGGCGACACGCGTGAATACGCCGCCGTGCTGACCACCTGCCAAAGCTGGCTACTGACCACCCAGATCGAATGCGACGAAACCCTGTTCTCGCAGAAAATGTGGATGGCACTGGATCGCACCCGCTATATGCAGTCGTCGAAAACCTTCGTGATGGTTGACCGCCCGTTCTGGAAAGACAAAGACCCGGAAACCGGCCGCGACTTGATGAGCATGACCCTCACCGATCGCCTGACCCGTGGCACTTATCTGTTCGACAACGGTGACGACAAGCCGGGCGTGATTTGCCTGTCGTACTCGTGGATGAGCGACGCGCTGAAAATGCTGCCGCAGCCCATCGACAAGCGCGTGAAATTGGCCCTTGATGCGCTGAAGAAGATCTACCCTAAAGTCGATATCAAGGCGCGCATCATCGGCGACCCGATCACGGTGTCCTGGGAAGCCGACCCGCATTTCCTTGGGGCTTTCAAAGGCGCGCTGCCCGGCCACTATCGCTACAACCAGCGGATGTATGCGCACTTCATGCAGAAGGACATGCCCGCCGAACAACGTGGGATTTTTATCGCCGGTGACGACGTCTCCTGGACACCCGCCTGGGTGGAAGGCGCGGTACAAACCTCGCTGAACGCGGTGTGGGGCATCATGACCCACTTCGGCGGCAGCACGCATCCGCAGAACCCAGGGCCGGGAGATGTATTTGACGAAATCGGCCCAATCGCCCTGGCCGATTAAGGAGTTGAGCATGCGCGTCGCCCTGTACCAATGCCCACCGCTGCCGCTGGATGTAGCCGGTAACCTCAAGCGCCTGCACCAGCTCGCGCATGAGGCGTCGGATGCCGATGTGCTGGTGCTGCCGGAGATGTTTCTCAGCGGCTATAACATCGGCGCCGAAGCCGTTGGCGCGCTGGCTGAAGCACAGGATGGCGCCTCGGCACAGGCGATAGCTGCACTTGCCAAAAGCGCCGGGCTGGCGATTCTGTACGGCTACCCGGAGCGGGCCGAGGATGGCCAGATCTACAACGCCGTGCAGTTGATCGACGCCCATGGCCAGCGCCTCTGCAACTACCGCAAGACCCACCTGTTTGGCGATCTGGACCACTCGATGTTCAGTGCCGGGGAAGATGCTTTCCCGCTGGTGGAATTGAACGGCTGGAAGCTCGGTTTCCTGATCTGCTACGACCTGGAGTTTCCGGAAAATACCCGGCGCCTCGCCCTGGCCGGCGCCGAGTTGATCCTGGTGCCCACCGCCAATATGGTGCCGTTCGACTTTGTCGCCGACGTGACCGTGCGTGCGCGGGCCTTTGAAAACCAGTGTTATGTGGCTTACGCCAATTACTGCGGGCAGGAAGGCGAGATTCACTATTGCGGGCAAAGCAGCATTGCTGCGCCCAATGGCCAGCGCATCGCCCAGGCCGGGTTGGATGAGGCCTTGATCGTCGGGGAGCTGGATCGCCAGTCGATCCTTGATGCACGCGCCGCCAATCACTACCTGCAAGACCGTCGCCCGGAGTTGTACGGCGCACTGCATAAGCCCTGACCCAGCCGGTTTGTCAGCGGTTTGTTAACATGGCCACATCCTACGTTTCGGAAGTGCCCATGCCTGCGCCGGCCCACCCTCACCACCTTCACCTGACCCTGGCCAACGGCCTGCGGGTTTCCCTGCGCCATGCGCCGCGCCTGAAGCGTTGCGCTGCCGTTTTACGGGTGGCCGCTGGCAGCCATGACGTGCCCTTGGCCTGGCCGGGGCTGGCGCATTTTCTTGAGCATTTGTTGTTTCTCGGCACCGAGCGCTTTCCCACAAGCGAAGGCTTGATGGCCTACGTGCAACGCCGCGGTGGGCAGGTCAACGCCAGCACCAGCGAACGCACCACCGACTTCTTCTTTGAACTGCCGGTGGCGGCCTTTACCGATGGGCTGGAGCGCCTGGCGGACATGCTGGCCCACCCGTGCTTGGCGATTGAAGATCAGTTGCGTGAGCGCGAAGTGGTGCACGCGGAGTTTATCGCCTGGTCCCAGGATGCCAAGGCGCAGCAGGAGGTTGCGCTGCTGGAGGGTTTGGCGGCTGATCATCCTCTGCGCGGTTTTCACGCGGGCAATCGCGACAGTTTGCCGGTGGAGCGTGAGGCATTTCAGCAAGCACTGCGGGAATTCCACGCGCACTTTTACCAAAGCGGGCAGATGACCTTGAGCCTTGCAGGCCCGCAGCCGCTGGATGAACTGCAAGCCTTGGCGCAGCAATTCAGCGAAGCATTAGCCTCGGGGCCTTTGCACCCCCAGGCCGAACCGCCCGCACTGATGCAAGGCGCAGCACACGCCTATCAACACGCCGCCAATCATCACTTGCACCACGTCATTGCCTGTGACGTACCCCGCGAAGCACTGGATTTTCTCTGCACCTGGCTCAACGCCTCGGCGCCCGGCGGTTTGCTGGCGGAGCTGAAAGCGCGAAAGCTGGCGAGCGCACTGCAAGCATCCGTGCTGTATCACTTCGCCGGGCAAGCGCTGCTGGATATCGACTTTACCCTCGTCACTCAAGGCGAGTCGGCTACTCAGACCAAAGTGTTGTTGCACGACTGGTTGAGCTTTTTCGCACAGAGCGATTGGACGCTGTTGCGAGAAGAGTTCGCCTTGCTGAACGCTCGCCAGCAACAGGTCCAAGGCGCCCTGGCACTGGCTCGCAACGACAGCGAAGATCTGTCGGGGCCGGGCATCGCAGCCCTGAAGAGCCTGCTCGACTCACTGCACCTGCCACCTCCCCAGCACGCTTGGCAATTGCCGCCCAACAATCCATTCCTGCGCCCACCGGTCAAAGAAGAGCGCGCCGGCCTGATTCGCGGCCAGACCAGCGCCCACCGTGGCTTGCGCACCTTTGCCCAGGATCGCTCGCGGGGACGTCGAGACGTGTCGGCGCTGACCTTCAGCCAAGCCTTGGCGGATGACACGGATGAGGGCGCGCTGTATCTGCATTGGCGGTTTGATGGCGGCGTGCCCGCCGGGCTGGAAAACCCATTACAGCCGTTGCGTGAGCATGCTCGCCAGGCTGGAATCGAATTGTCTTTCGAGACCCTCGCCAATGACTGGCGGGTGAAAATGGTCGGCCTTCACGAACCGATGCCGGCCGTGGTCGAAGCGCTAGCGCTTAACCTGAGCCGGTCCGATGAACTGCCGTCGCCTTCCACATCAACGCCGATGATTGCGATTCGGGAATTGCTCAAGGCGTTGCCTGCTTGTTGTGTCGGCAGCTCGGGAGCCAGCGAGACGTCAGCGCCATGGAGCACCGCGCGCTGGCAAGGTCTGGGAATCGGTTTGCCCGCCGCGTGTGAAGCGGCGATCAAAACCGCAGCAGTGCGATTGCCCGGCCAGCCGGCAAGCCTTGAATACACGCGCCAAAGCCTCGACGGCCAGCGGTTCTGGCACACAGTGAAAACCGACTCCAGCGAAGCCGCGTTGCTGCTGTTTTGCCCAACGCCAACCCAAACCCTGGCCGATGAAGCGGCATGGCGACTGCTCGGGCATCTGCTCCACGCGCCGTTTTACCAACGCCTGCGGGTTGAACTGCAAGTCGGCTACGCCGTATTCAGCGGCATCCGACAGATCAACGGGCAAACCGGCCTGCTGTTCGGCGTGCAGTCCCCAAGCGTCTCCCTGGCTGGGATCTTCGAACACCTGCAGACCTTCCTGGCGCAACTGCCGGCGTTGATCGCCAACAGTGCCGACCTGGGCAACCAGACCCTGGCGCAGCAATTCACTGCCCAGGCATTACCCATCGCCCAAGCGGCCGAGCTGCTCTGGCAAGCGCAGTTGGCCGACCATTCGTCGGGTTATCTGGAGCCGCTTCAGCAACTGATCCAAACCCGTACACGCGAGGATTTGCAGCACGCCGCACGGCAACTCAACGATGCTGCTGGCGGCTGGCGCTGTGTGGCCAACGGCCCGTCCATCAAGGGTTCCTGGCACGCGGCAGGCTGATCATTGCTGGCCCTGCAAAAGGCTTTTGCCACCAAGACAGCGCTAACTTGAAAAGAATTGCGTAACATCCATACGCACACCTCTGAACATCTCCGGTTGGAGGTGGACTATATGTATGAGTATTGAACGTCCCATCCCTTCGTAGGAGTATAAATATGTCTTGGTCCAAACCTGCTTACACTGATCTGCGTATTGGTTTCGAAGTCACCATGTACTTCGCCAGCCGTTGATTGGCTGAGTAATACAACGCCTCGGCTCGTCCGGGGCGTTTTTGTTTTGAGCTTTGCTGATGGAGCGATCATGTTTGTCCAGATTCTAGGTTCCGCCGCCGGCGGTGGCTTCCCGCAGTGGAACTGCAACTGCGTGAACTGCGCAGGCTTTCGCGACGGCAGCCTGCGGGCCCTGGCGCGTACTCAATCATCCATCGCGATCTCCGACGATGGCGTCAATTGGGTGCTGTGCAACGCGTCGCCGGATATCCGCGCGCAGTTGCAAGGCTTTGCACCGATGCAACCCGGCCGTGCCCTGCGCGATACCGGCATCAGCGCGATCATCCTGATGGACAGCCAGATCGACCACACCACTGGCCTGTTGAGCCTGCGCGAAGGCTGCCCGCACCAGGTGTGGTGCACCGACATGGTCCACGAAGATTTGAGCACCGGCTTCCCGCTGTTCACCATGCTCACGCACTGGAATGGCGGCCTGGCCTGGAACCGCATTGAGCTGGACGCCAGCTTCACCATCCCCGCCTGCCCCAACCTGCGTTTCACCCCGCTGCCACTGCGCAGCGCCGCGCCGCCCTACTCGCCGCACCGCTTCGACCCGCACCCTGGCGACAACATCGGCCTGATCGTCGAAGACCTGCGCACCGGCGGCAAACTGTTCTACGCCCCGGGCCTGGGCAAGGTCGACGCGCCGCTGCTGGAGATCATGGCCGGCAGCGATTGCCTGCTGGTGGACGGCACGATGTGGGACGACGATGAAATGCAGCGCCGTGGCGTCGGCACCCGCACCGGTCGCGAGATGGGCCACTTGGCACAGAACGGCCCCGGCGGCATGCTCGAAGTACTGGAGCAGTTGCCCGAGCAGCGCAAGGTGCTTATCCACATCAACAACACCAACCCGATCCTCGATGAAGACTCCCCTGAGCGAGCCGAGCTGGTGCGGCGTAATGTCGAAGTGGCTTACGACGGCATGAGCATAGAATTGTAGGAGCAGACCACATGACTGACACACCGCTGACGCCCGCCGAGTTCGAGCATGCCTTGCGGGCCAAAGGCGCCTTCTATCATATTCATCACCCGTACCACGTGGCGATGTATGAAGGCAGCGCCACCCGCGAGCAGATCCAGGGTTGGGTCGCCAACCGCTTCTACTATCAAGTGAACATCCCACTGAAGGACGCCGCGATTCTGGCCAATTGCCCGGACCGCGAGATCCGCCGCGAGTGGATCCAGCGCCTGCTCGACCATGATGGCGCCCCCGGTGAAGACGGCGGCACCGAAGCCTGGCTGCGGCTGGGCCAAGCGGTCGGCCTCGACCCGGACCAACTGCGCTCCCAGGAACTGGTGCTGCCCGGCGTGCGCTTTGCGGTGGATGCCTACGTCAACTTTGCCCGCCGCGCCAGCTGGCAGGAAGCCGCCAGCAGCTCGCTGACCGAGCTGTTTGCGCCGCAGATCCACCAGTCGCGCCTCGACAGCTGGCCGCAGCACTACCCGTGGATCGACCCCACCGGCTATGAATACTTCCGCACCCGCCTGGGCCAAGCCCGGCGCGACGTGGAACACGGGCTGGCGATCACGCTGCAGCACTACACCACCCGCGAGGGCCAGGAGCGCATGCTGGAAATTCTCCAGTTCAAACTGGACATTTTGTGGAGCATGCTGGATGCCATGAGCATGGCCTACGAACTGAACCGCCCGCCTTATCACAGCGTGACCACGCAGCGGGTGTGGCATAAAGGGATCGCCCTATGAGCTTTGATCGCAGCAGAACACCGACCTGGCGCCAGGGCTATCGCTACCAGTACGAGCCGGCGCAAAAAGGCCACGTGTTGCTCTACCCCGAAGGCATGATCAAGCTCAACGACAGCGCCGCGCTGATCGGTGGTTTGATCGACGGCGAGCGCGACGTCGCCGCCATCATCACCGAGCTGGATAAACAATTCCCCGGCGTGCCTGAGCTCGGCAAAGACATCGAGGATTTCATGGAGGTCGCCCGTGCTGAGCACTGGATCACCCTTGCCTGAAAAGCCACCTGTTGGCCTGCCGCTGTGGCTGCTCGCCGAGCTGACTTATCGCTGCCCGTTGCAATGCCCGTATTGCTCTAATCCGCTGGATTTTGCCGAGCAAGGCAAGGAGCTGAGCACCGAGCAATGGATCAAGGTATTTCGTGAAGCGCGGGAGATGGGTGCCGCACAGTTGGGCTTTTCCGGCGGTGAACCGCTGGTGCGCCAGGACCTTGCCGAGCTGATCGCCGAGGCGCGCAAGCTGGGGTTCTATACCAACCTGATCACTTCCGGCATTGGCCTGACCGAGCAGAAGATCAGCGACTTCAAGAAGGCTGGGCTGGATCACATTCAGATCAGCTTCCAGGCCAGTGATGAACAGGTAAACAACCTGTTGGCCGGGTCGAAAAAAGCCTTCGCGCAAAAGCTCGAAATGGCCCGCGCGGTGAAAGCGCATGGCTATCCGATGGTGCTGAACTTTGTCACCCATCGGCACAATATCGACAAGATCGACCGCATCATCGAACTGTGCATCGCGCTGGAAGCAGACTTCGTCGAGCTTGCCACTTGCCAGTTCTATGGCTGGGCGCAGCTCAATCGTGTGGGGTTATTGCCGACAAAAGAACAACTGGTGCGTGCCGAGCGCATCACCAACGAGTACCGCGCCAAGCTGGAAGCCGAAGGCCACCCGTGCAAGCTGATCTTCGTCACGCCGGATTACTACGAAGAGCGCCCCAAAGCCTGTATGAACGGCTGGGGCAGTATTTTTCTGACCGTCACGCCGGACGGCACCGCCCTGCCCTGCCACGGCGCCCGACAGATGCCGGTGCAATTTCCGAATGTGCGCGACCACAGCATGCAGCACATCTGGTACGACTCGTTTGGCTTCAACCGCTTTCGCGGCTACGACTGGATGCCCGAGCCGTGCCGTTCATGCGACGAGAAGGAAAAGGACTTTGGCGGCTGCCGTTGCCAGGCGTTCATGCTCACGGGCGACGCGAGCAATGCCGACCCGGTGTGCAGCAAGTCCGAGCAGCACGGCATCATCCTGCAAGCGCGGGAAGAGGCCGAACACGCCACTCAGACCATCGAGCAACTGGCCTTTCGCAACGAGCGCAACTCACGACTCATCGCAAAAGGCTGAGGGTTTTAGCGTTTGGCGATGATGTACACGGCGTGAATGATGCCTGGGAAGTAACCGCACAAGGTCAGCAAAATGTTCAGCCAGAACGCGCCGGCGAAACCCACTTGCAAGAACACACCCAGTGGCGGCAGCAGAATGGCGATGATGATACGAATGATATCCATGGGTCAGCTCCAGAAAATCGGCTCGTGTGAGCCGTGTAGCTAATCGACCTTGGGCGTTCGTAAGGGTTCAGTGAGATCTGGCACTGGGCCATCCTGAAATGAGCAGACAAAAAAACGCCCCCAGCCAAAAGAATCAAGCTGGAGGCGCCGCGTATGCCGCGAGACGGTTCTGGAATGGGGGGTTAAACGGCGATGCCCTTGCGGCATTGCAGCTGTGCGGTGCGCACGCGGGAGAAGGCGCGGGCCAGGCGCTGGAGCATTTCGTCGATGTTGCTTTTGCTCACCGTCAAGGCAGGCGTGAAGCGCAGGCAATTGGGCTGCGGGGCGTTGAGAATCAGGCCTTCGTGCAGTGCTGCCTTTACCACGGCATCTGCAGAATCATCCGACAACGTCAGGCCCCACATCAGGCCATGGCCGCGCAACTGGCCGTGGTCGTAGCGATAGGCCAGTCGAGCGAGGCCTTCGCCAAGGTAAACGCCGGACTCACGGACTTGTTCCAGGAAGCCGTGCTCCAGCACCGTATCGAGTACCGCCACCCCGGCCGATGCCATCAACGCATTGCCATGATGGGTACCATCCAGCTCGCCCACGTCGAAGCAACAGGCCTTGCCTCGCGCCAGCAGCGCCGCCAATGGCACGCCGCCGCCCAAGCCTTTGCCAAGGGTGATGATGTCGGCTCGTACGCCGTACTGCTGCTGCGCAAGCAAAGTGCCGCAACGGCCAATGCCGGTTTGCACTTCATCGAGGATCAGCAAAATGCCCAGCTCGCGACACAGCCGTTCGACGCCTTTGAGGTAGTGCTCGGTTGCAGGGATGACGCCGGCGTCGCCCTGGATAGGCTCCAGCATGATCGCGACGGTCTGCGCATCGACCGCAGCGTGCAGGGCTGGCAGGTCGTTGAAAGGTACGTGGCTGAAGCCAGGCAACTGCGGCTCGAAGCGGTTTTCGCAGCCGCCTGCCGAGGCCGCCATCGCCGCAAAACTGCGGCCATGGCGGCCGTTACTGGCGGTAATAATGCGATGAGCCCCCCCACGATGCAGCTGGCCCCATTTGCGCGCCAACTTAATCGCGGCTTCGCACGCTTCCGAGCCGCTGTTGAGCAGGTAAGCCTGGCCGCTACCGGTGCGCTGGCAGAGCTGGTCGATGAGGTTGAGTTGCGCGCGGTTGTACAGGCCGCTACCGGGGTTGATCAACGCGTGAGCTTGATCGGCCAAGGCCTTGATCAATACCTGCGGGCTGTGGCCGAGGCTGTTGGCGGCGCTGCCCTGGCTGAAGTCCAGGTAGGCGCGGTCGCCACTGTCCCAGAGCCAGGAACCCTGGCCACGCACGAAGACTTGAGGCGCTCGCGCCACCGTCGGCATTAGACATTCACCACAGAGATGATCACGCGGGGTATCCAGGATCAGGTCATCCAGGCTTGGCGCGGGGCGACGGATATTGAACAGGTTCATAGGTTGGCCCCGATGGCAACCTGACCTTGGTCGATGTCGCCTCGAAAAACCGCCTTGAGGTGTTTTGCCTTGCCTATGTAAACGCTATCAACAAATACGCTGTTCATTGCCAGATCCGGCCCTGTAAGCCTTGCGAATAGGCGCTAGACTAGGCGTCTCAGGGGCCATCGGCCATTTCGATTTTCCAGCTTTTTCGATAAGTAAGTCTTATGGATTTCAAGCAACTGCGTTATTTCGTCGCGGTGTATGAGGAAGGCCACGTGGGCCGGGCTGCGGAGCGTCTTTCGATCTCTCAACCAGCTCTGTCGCAACAGATTCGCCAGCTGGAGCAGAACCTGGATGTGAGCCTGTTCGAGCGCAGCAGCAAGCGCCTGCTGCCGACGCTGGCCGCGCATACCTTGTACAACCACGCGTTGCCGCTGATTGATGGCATGCAACAAGCCGTCGAAGCCTTGCGCAACTTCAAGGGCCAGGCGATGCGCACCCTGGCCATCGGCGTGCTGCAAACCGTGCACACCAGCCTGGTCCCGCAAATGCTCGAGCGCGTGCGCAAGGCTCAGCCGCATTTGGTGGTGCAGATCTACGAATTGACCGGGCTTGAGATCGAACGGCGGCTGCTTAACGGCTCGTTGGACATCGGCATCAGCTACCTGCCGCCACGCCAGCCGGGGCTGCACGGTGTGCTGTTGTATGAAGATGAGTTGAAGGTGGTGATACCCGAAGACCATCCCCTGCGCGAGTTCAAGAAAGTCTCACTGAAACAGGCAGCCGAATTGCCGATGTTGCTGTTGGGTGAAGAGTTTCAGGTGCGGCAGATCTGGCAGGGCCAACTCTCTAACCT
The DNA here is from genome assembly GCF_045447305.1 of Pseudomonas sp. D47. NCBI lineage: Bacteria > Pseudomonadati > Pseudomonadota > Gammaproteobacteria > Pseudomonadales > Pseudomonadaceae > Pseudomonas > Pseudomonas sp. D47. Next base: position 23,127 of record NZ_JBJGXU010000001.1, read on the forward strand.
GGGCCGGCGGCCGCAAGTGCAGGCGGAGCTCAATACGATGATTGGGATACTCGACAGCCTGCCCCACACCAAACTGGCAACAGTGCTGCCGGGGCGCTCCCAGGATGAGCACAACAGCAAGGCGCTGCTGTGGAAGCCTTTGAGTGAGCCGAGGGTGCCGCTGAAAGTGGGTTTGGTGTGCCGCGATGTGCAGCGCCAGCAAGCGACGGTGGCGTTGCTGCGCACCTTGCTGGAAGACGTGATGAACGCGCCGCAGGCGCCTGCCTGACTTTTTCGCAGGCAAAAGAAAACCCCGCCGAAGCGGGGCTTTGCAGACTGTTTCCCTGACATCCATTTCACTCCGCCATCCTGGCAGAATCCTACGTGTCCCTGTTGTTGCTTTGCGCTTCCTGCGCGACGTCCATGTGAAGTAGATTATCCGTGGATCCAATTTGGCGATAGAGGACGAATAGCAGCACGTCATGTAAGAGAATGCTTACACGCCCTCCAAGCCCTTAAAACAGTGCTTCATCCAGCAAAAATAACGATTCGCTACCGGCTTTTACCGACGCACTCAGCGACTGGATACGCGGCAGCAAGCGGGCAAAGTAGAAGCGCGCGGTGCCCAGTTTGCTGGCGTAGAAGTCTTCCTCAGCCTCTTTGCCCCACGCGGCCTTGGCCATGCGTGCCCACATATAGCCATAAGCCATGTAGCCAAAGGCGTGCAGGTACTCCACCGAGGCCGCGCCGATTTCATTCGGGTTGGCCTTGGCGCGGTCCAGCACCCAGGCGGTCAATTCATCCAGGTTGTCCACCGCCGCGCTGAGCGGACGGGTGAATTCACCCAGTTCGGCGCCCGCCGTGGCGATGAACTGGCGGATCTCATCAGCGAACAGGGTGTAGAACGCACCGCCGCTGCCGACAATCTTGCGCCCCATCAAGTCCAGAGCCTGGATGCCGTTGGTGCCTTCGTAGATCTGGGTGATGCGCACATCCCGAACAAGCTGCTCCTGGCCCCACTCGCGAATGTAACCGTGGCCGCCAAAGATTTGCTGGCCGAGCACGGTGGTTTCCAGGCCGAGGTCACTGAGGAAGGCCTTGGCAACAGGCGTCAACAGCGCCACCAGGTTGTCGGCACGCTCGCGGGCGACGGCATCTTCACTGAACTTGGCGATGTCCAACTGCGTGGCCACATAGGTGGAGAACGCCCGACCGCCTTCGTTCGAGGCTTTCATGGTCAGCAACATGCGGCGCACGTCGGGGTGGACGATGATCGGGTCAGCCACTTTGTCCTTGGCCTGCGCGCCGGTCGGCGAACGGCTTTGCAGACGGTCACGGGCGTACTCAATCGCGTTCTGATAAGAGCGCTCGCCCGATGCCAAGCCTTGGATACCCACCCCCAAACGCTCGTAGTTCATCATGGTGAACATCGCCGCCAACCCACGGTTCGGCTCGCCCACCAGATAACCCACGGCTTCGTCGAAGTTCATCACGCAGGTCGCGGACGCCTGGATGCCCATCTTGTGTTCGATGGAACCACAGCTCACCGGGTTACGCGCGCCCAGGCTGCCGTCGGCATTGACCATGAACTTCGGCACCAGGAACAGCGAAATGCCCTTGGGCCCGGCTGGCGCATCCGGCAACTTGGCCAGCACCAGGTGGATGATGTTTTCGGTAAGGTCGTGTTCGCCACCGGTGATAAAGATCTTGGTGCCGCTGACCTTATAGGAGCCGTCCGCCTGAGGCTCAGCCTTGGTGCGGATAATTCCCAGGTCGGTCCCGGCGTGCGCTTCGGTCAAGCACATGGAGCCGGCCCACTCACCGGAATACATCTTCGGCAGGTAGGTGGCCTTGAGTTCCTCACTGGCGTGGGTATTGATCGACACGCAGGCGCCGGAGGTCAGCATCGGGTACAGGCCGAACGCCAGGCTCGACGAATTGATCATCTCTTCGACCTGGGCCGACACCGCCTTGGGCATGCCCATGCCGCCAAAGATCGGATCACCACCAACACCTACCCAGCCACCTTCGGCGTAGGTTTTGTAGGCCTGGGGGAAACCATCCGGCGTGCTGACCACGGTATCCGCCCAACGGCAGCCTTGCTCATCGCCGCTACGGCTGAGCGGGGCGATGGATTTGGCGGTGACCTTGCCGGCCTCCTCGAGGATCGCCTCGACGGTTTCGGCATCCACGGTGTCTGCCAATGCCGGCAATTGGGCCCAAGTCGTGGCGACCTCAAAAACTTCGTTGAGGACGAAACGCATATCCCGCAGCGGCGCTTTGTAATCAGCCATGGCAAACCTCGTGAGAACGTGAAAAGTGATTCGATAGGGTCGGTTTTACAAGCTCCGAGTGTACCCGAACAACTTTTCAAACACATAGGGTCCTTTCGTGACTATTAGGTTTTTATAAGTCACGCATGGTTCTAATGTGGGAGCGGGCTTGCCCGCGAAAGCGGCGTGTCAGTCACCTAATTTGTTTCTGACACATCGCACTCGCGAGCAAGCCCGTTCCCACAGTTAAACCCTGGAGAATCTAGCGCCTACAGTGCAAACAATTGAGCAGGTAAGCTCATCAGGCATTCACTGCCCGCCTCCACTGCGGCCCGGTGCGTGGCCGTACGCGGCAGCAAACGCTTGAAGTAAAAGTCGCAGGTCGCCAGTTTGGCCTTGGCAAACTCAACGTCGTCTTGTGCCTGAGCCGCTATCGCCATGCGCAACCACAGGTAGGCGAGGATGATGTAACCGCTGTACATCAAGTAATCCACCGCCGCCGCGCCTACTTCATCCGGGTTCTTCATGGCGGCCATGCCGACCTTGACCGTCAACTCGCCCCACTGCTGGTTCAGTTGATTGAGCTGCTCCACCTGCGCCTTGAGCTGCGGATGCTCGGCATTGGCCGCGCAGAACTTATGCACAATCTTGGTGAAGCCGCGCAACAGCTTGCCTTGGCTGCCGAGTACTTTGCGCCCCAGCAAGTCGAGGGCCTGAATGCCGTTGGTGCCTTCATAGATCGGCGCAATCCGGGCATCGCGGGCCAGCTGTTCCATGCCCCATTCGCGAATGTAGCCGTGGCCGCCGAATACCTGCATGCCGTGGTTGGTCACCTCAAGCCCAGTGTCAGTCATAAAGGCTTTGCAGATGGGCGTGAGAAACGCCAACAGGTCTTCAGCGTCCTGGCGCTGGGCGGCGTCGCTGCTCAGGTGCGCGGTGTCGAGCAGTTGCGCGGTGAAATAGGTCAGCGCGCGGTTGCCCTCGTTGAAGGCTTTCATGGTCAGCAACATGCGCCGCACATCGGCGTGCACGATGATGGGGTCGGCGGCTTTTTCCGGGGCCTTGGCGCCGGTCAGCGAGCGCATTTGCAGGCGGTCGTTGGCATATTTGATCGCGCCTTGGAAGCTCGCTTCGCCAGAGCACAGGCCCTGCATACCGGTGCCCAGGCGCGCGTGGTTCATCATGGTGAACATGCAATTGAGGCCTTTATTCGCCTCGCCAATCAGAAACCCCTTGGCACCGTCGAAATTCAGCACGCAGGTGGCCGAGGCCTTGATACCCATCTTGTGCTCGATGGAGCCACAGTGCACCGCGTTACGCTCCCCCGAATCGGCATGGAACTTGGGCACGATAAACAACGAGATGCCTTTGGTGCCGGCCGGCGCCTCCGGCAGCTTGGCCAGCACCAGATGGATGATGTTGGCGCTCAGGTCGTGCTCGCCGGCCGAGATGAAGATCTTGCTGCCGGTGACCGCGTAACTGCCATCCGACTGGGGCACGGCGCGGGTCTTGATCAGGCCCAGGTCAGTGCCGCAGTGGGCTTCGGTCAGGCACATGGTGCCGGTCCATTCGCCGGCGGTGAGTTTACTCAGGTAGGTGGCTTTTTGTTCTTCAGTGCCGTGGGCGTGGATTGCCGTCATGGCGCCGTGGGTCAGCCCCGGGTACATGCCCCAGGAGGTGTTGCTGGAGCCGATCATTTCGCTCAGCACCAGGCCCAGCGACTGTGGCAAGCCCTGGCCGCCGTGAGCCGGGTCCGCTGCCAGGCCGTGCCAGCCGCCTTCCACGTATTGCGCGAAGGCTTCCTTGAAACCCTTGGGCGTGGTGACCACGCCGTTGTCGAAATGGCAGCCTTCTTCATCGCCGCTACGGTTGAGCGGTGCGAGTACGTTTTCGCAGAACTTGGCGCCTTCTTCGAGGATCGCACTGACCATATCCGGGCTGGCGTCCGTCGCGCCCAGGGCAGCGTAGTGGCCGTGAAAATCAAACACGTTGTCGATCAAAAAGCGCATGTCGCGCAGGGGAGCTTTGTACTCAGGCATGGCGATGTCTCCGGCAGCAGATGGTTTCAACCTACTGCTGGCCACCGCCGCAAACAATCACTGTAGAACCGCTGAATACATCGCCATCACTCAACCGACAGCGCTTTCCATACGCACCGCGCCACGCCGGGTTTGCCCGGCCGCGACCACGCAGTTACGCCCGGCCCCCTTGGCGGTGTAGAGCGCCTGGTCGGCGGACTTGAGGACTTCTTCCGGGGTGCGTTGCTCGACCTGGCGCTCGGCCACGCCGATGCTGACCGTCACCGACACACTCGACGCGCCACTGCCTGCTCGGCGTTGGCGGCCTTGCTGGTCGTCATGGGGACGGTCCGGGTTGCGCAGCTTGATATCGTAGTTGGCGATGATCTCGCGGATCTCTTCCAAGTGCGGCATGCATTCATCCAAGGTCTTGCCGGCAAACACCACGGCGAACTCTTCACCGCCATACCGGTAGGCGCGCCCACCGCCATTGACCTTCGACAGCTTGCTGGCGACCAGGCGCAGTACTTGGTCGCCGACGTCATGGCCGTGGGTGTCGTTAAAGCGTTTGAAGTGGTCGACGTCACTCATCGCCAGCACATAGTTGCGCCCCAACCGCTGCATACGCTCGTTGAGGGCACGGCGGCCTGGCAAGCCGGTCAGCTCATCGCGAAAGGCCATTTGATAGGCCTCATGCGCCACGCCAGCCGCAATCATCAGCATCACTTGGCTGCACATGATGTTCAGGGTGAACGGCAGGATGAAGGTTTGCGGCAACATCCAGAACAACCCTAGCAAACCGACCAGTTGCGCGGCGTGCAAGGGCCGTGGCTGATACCAGTACTGCGCCGCCAGGGTGACAAAACCAATCAGGAACATCGGGTACGACAGCTGGATCAGGCTCATCCAACTGCCGTGCAAGAGCGGCCAGCGAATCTCCGCCAGCCAGTTCAACAAGGCCTGTGGAAAACTTTGCTCAAGCGCCAGGGCCACGCAGCCGACCGCGAAGAGCACCGCGCAGCGGGCCACGAAATCGCGGAACAGGTGGGTTTTTTCCTGCCACAACGCATAGATGCTGAACAGTAGCGGCAACAGCAGGCAACACAGGTGGAAAACCACCGCCGCATCTTCTCGCACGCGACCGTTGTCGCGGTAGTAATCGGTCTGGGTATCCAGCAGGAAGTAGACGACGTACACCGTGATCATCAAAAACAGCTCACGCTGGCGCCGATACACCGCGCAATACGCACCACCGAGCAGCAACACCAAGGTTGGCAGTACGTTGAATAGCGAAGTGAAGAATACGTTGAGGTCCTTCACGTACGCAGCCGAGAGCCCCGCCAATAGCAACAGCAGTGAGGGTAAAAAATGACTGAAACGTACAGCAGACGCGCGCGACAAGGGTAAAGCTCCGACCCACTTAAAAAGATGGCGCAGTGCCTTCACTGCTCACAGTTAAGCACATTCAATGTGACCTGTATCACATTGCCATCACTGTAACGGCCGATCAGCCTAATCCCTGAGTGTCACGCTGCGGTTTTTTATCACCGCTATGAATACAGCAAGAAGCCCGCGCAATGCGTGAGCCATCTCAACCTGTCATTTATGACAGTATCCATCGTTGGCTGTGGCGTGCTTACTTGCGCGGTCCACTCAATTTTCCCCAGTGGGTATTCGGGACAAGGGAGTGTCCTTACACGCAATGGGAGTAACCGCCATGGATAACTTAGTCACCGAACAAGTGCGCACCGGCTCACTGTTCTTGATTCGTAACGCAATACTCAGGCTGCCGCCGCTGATCGTAGTGGACGCGATCCCCAATACCGACGGCTTGATCCCCTTGCGGGCGGCGGCAAGTGACTTGAAAGTTCAAATCCCGGCGCTGCCGCAACCCGGGCCTGCCGGGGCTCAGTGCCGAATCATGGTGTTCATTGAATCTCCCCCGCCGGGTGAATACCAAGCGGTGGCCTACCAGCGATTTCCGACTTTCCCCACAGGGGATATCAATATAGAAGTGCCGCGCCGCATGGTGGGCAATGAAGGCGAGTATCGACTCACCTATATCGTGGACGATGGTGACAACGTTCTGCGCGCGACCGCCAGCACTCCCCTACGGGTGCACAAAACCCCACCGTTTGGTTACGAGGTCATCACCGCGCCGCGCCCACTGCTGCCCGCGAACCTGACCGGGCCGATTACAGACGAGTATTTGGCCAACAATGATCCCGTCATGTTCCGGATTCCTGAACACCCGGTGACAAACGCCGAAACAGGGCTGAGGTACGTCCCTTACTATGGCAGCACCGACAGCCATATGGAGGTGTCTTACAACCTGGCACCTAACATTGTGGTCAACTTGCCCGACTATCCGGCGGTTCGCTACCTACCTGTTCCAGCGTCAGTTATTCGCGCTCGTGGCAACGGCATGCGGCAACTGACTTACCGCCTTCTGGACCGGGCCGGCAACCGCGCTCGGGATTCGTTGATTCTTGAAATCATGGTGGCGCTGCGAATCACACCGTCGAACATTGCCATGCCACGCGTGCTCCAAGCGATTGCGCCCGACAACACGGTGACTTTGGGGGATATCAACCAAAGCGGGCAAGGCGGGGTCGAGGTGTGGCTGGACAGCGCCGACGGTTTGCAACCTGGCGATACTGTCACGGTAATCAATGGTTCGAATACCCCGCTGACAACGCCTTTGACTTACACAGGGCAGCCGTTACCGCTACGGTTTATTGTTACCGTGGCGCAAATACAAGCCTATCTTCCAGGCACCGCAAACGGTAATACGCAAGCCGCGCTAAGGTTCATGGTCAGCAGCGGCCTGAATACCGTCTTTGGGCCTGCCAGAAACATCTTCTTCAACTTTTGGACCTTGATGCAGTTGGCACCACCGGTGGTGCGCAACCTGAGTAACGGCAACCTCACTTGCAACTCACCGCTGCCTGCGAGCGCAGCCTATGCAAACCGGTTTATTGAGGTATTTCTTCCACCTTCTGTTCTGTTGCGGGCTAACACGGCGGCGATATTGACCTGCGTACTGAGCCGGCAGGACGATGGCTCAACCCTGATTGCGCCCCCGCTGACTATCCCAATAACACTTTCACCCAATGCATCAACAGTGGGGCAGACCGTAAACGTACCGTACTCGACCACAATGCGGATCATCGGCAGAGGCGTGATGTATTTCAGCTATACGACGCCGAATACTGCCGGGCAAGTGCTTCAATCACCGCCCGTGGCAATTGCAGTCAGGAGTGTTTTGCCCGGCAACACCTATTGCGACGGCGCGCCTTTTATCCCGACACCTTAAGTGCCGTGTTGCCCACGCCCACAAAAAAGCCGCCGCTCCAGAAGGAGCGGCGGCTTTTTAGTGAACCAGCTGAGGCTTAGTAAGCCAGGCCGAAGTCTTCTTCTTTCATGTCCATCAGGTTGCTGGCGCCCGACAGCATGGTGGCCACGTGGGTGCGGGTACGCGGCAGGATGCGCTGGAAGTAGAAGCGCGCGGTCTGCAGTTTGGCGGTGTAGAACGCCTCTTCGCTGGTGCCGGCAGCCAATTTCTCGGCAGCCAGGCGCGCCATGTCGGCCCAGAAGTAAGCCAGGCACGCGTAGCCGGAATACATCAGGTAATCCACCGAGGCGGCACCGACTTCTTCACGGTCTTTCATCGCGGCCATGCCGACCTTCATGGTCAACTCGCCCCACTCTTTGTTCAGTGCAGCCAGCGGTGCGACGAATTCCTTCACGGCTTCGTTGCCTTCGTTGGCCTGGCAGAACTTGTGCACGATCTTGGTGAAGCTCTTGAGCGCTTCGCCTTGAGTCATCAGCACTTTACGGCCGAGCAGGTCCAGCGCTTGTATGCCGGTGGTGCCTTCGTACAGCATCGAAATGCGGCTGTCGCGAACGTTCTGCTCCATGCCCCACTCGGCGATGAAGCCGTGGCCGCCGTAGATTTGCACGCCGTGGTTAGCGGACTCAAAACCGACTTCGGTCATGAACGCTTTGGCGATTGGGGTCATGAAGGCCAGCAGTGCGTCAGCCTGCTTCTTGGCTTCATCGTCGGTGCCGTACTTGACGATGTCCACTTGCTTGGCGGTGAAGTACACCATCGCACGGTTGCCTTCGGCGAAGGCTTTCATGGTCAGCAGCATGCGGCGCACGTCGGGGTGCACGATGATCGGGTCAGCGGCTTTTTCCGGCGCTTTCGGGCCAGTCAAGGAGCGCATTTGCAGACGATCGCGAGCATATTTCAGGCCGCCCTGGAAACCGATTTCAGCGTGGGCCAAGCCTTGCAGTGCGGTGCCCAGGCGAGCGGTGTTCATAAAGGTGAACATGCAGTTCAGGCCTTTGTTCGCCGGGCCGATCAGGAAACCGGTGGCCGCGTCGAAGTTCATCACGCAGGTGGCGTTACCGTGGATGCCCATCTTGTGCTCCAGGGAGCCACAGGTCACCGCGTTGCGCTCACCGATCGAGCCGTCTGCGTTCGGCAGGAATTTTGGCACGATAAACAGCGAAATACCTTTGGTGCCGGCCGGCGCGTCCGGCAGGCGGGCCAGCACGATGTGGACGATGTTATCGGCCATGTCGTGTTCGCCGGCCGAGATGAAGATCTTGGTGCCGGTGACTGTGTAGGAACCGTCCGCCTGAGGCTCGGCCTTGGTGCGCAGCATGCCCAGGTCAGTGCCACAGTGGGGCTCGGTCAAGCACATGGTGCCGGTCCATTCACCCGAGACCAGTTTGGTCAGGTAAGCGTGTTGCTGTTCCGGGGTGCCGTGCTCGGAGATAGTGTTCATCGCACCGTGGGACAGGCCCGGGTACATGCCCCATGACCAGTTGGCTTCACCGACCATTTCGCTGACGGCCAGGCCCAGGGATTCCGGCAGGCCTTGGCCACCGTGCTCCACGTCGTGGGCCAGGCTTGGCCAGCCGCCTTCAACGAATTGTTTGTAGGCTTCTTTGAAACCAGCAGGGGTCTTAACGCCTGACTCGCTCCAGGTGCAACCTTCGATGTCACCCACGCGGTTCAACGGTGCCAGCACTTGCTCACAGAACTTGGCGCCTTCTTCGAGAATGGCGTCAACCATGTCCGGAGTAGCGTCCTGGCAAGCCGGCAGGCTCTGATAGTGCGCTTCATAGCCGAGCAGTTCGTCACGAACGAAGCGAATATCACGCAAGGGGGCCTTGTAGTCAGGCATAGCGATAAACCTCTGCTGATGTATCTGGGATGAACAACCGCGTGGATGTGTTGTGGCGGTCAAACAGGTGTTTGAAACATACGTTTACGTCCTGGGGTTGTCAAGCACCGTCCAGATGCCATTTGTCATGACGCGGATCAACATCAGGCACGGCAACGCCTGCGGCGAGATGCCACGTCAAAAGGAGTTTAGAAATTCGAGAGCGCTAAGCAGGAGAAATGTGGGAGCGGGCCTGCCTGCGATGCAGACGCCGCGGTGTATCAGGGGGCCCGAGTGGATGCCATCGCAGCGATGCGCGACCCGACAAACCAGCTCCCACAGAAGAGCCGGCATACCTGGAGAGAGGGATTAAGCGTAAGTGTCGATCAAGGTGCCAAGCATTTCATCCGAAGCCTTGGCGACTTTGGCGCCCAGCTCCACTTGAAACTTGCCTTGGGCCATTTCGACCATGTTGCTCGCCGAGTTAGACGGCTGGGCACGGTCGTTAGCTTGCAGACGGTCGCTTTGTGCATCCGATGGCTGGGTGGTCGCGGCGCTGGCGATTTTGCCGGCGGCCTGGTCGACGCGGCTCTGCCCGGCCTGAATAGTGCTCAGCCCCGAATAAAACGCGCTGCTTCCAGAGATTTCCATGGCGTAAGCCTGCCTTTAGAGAATCGTGAAGTTGAATTGAAGCAGACATCCCGGCAAAACGCCCGTCAAAAACACTAATGGCATAATGCCTTAGCGATAGCCAAAATCAGTCAAGCAGGTCCAATTCCAAGTACTCGGCGACGGCTTCAGCGCTGGCCTGCTTAAGTTTCGGCACACGACCCAGGCACGGCGCAGGCAACCGTTCGGCCAGGGTGGCGAGGTTTTCTTCCAGACGAGAGGTCTTGGGGTCGATGATATTCGCCACCCAGCCCGCCAACGGCAAACCGTCCCGCGCAATGGCTTCGGCGGTGAGCAACGCATGGCTGATACAGCCCAGGCGCACGCCGACCACCAGGATCACCGGCAGCTGGAGCGCCATGGCCAAGTCCGACAGGTTGTCTTGATCGGCCAACGGCACGCGCCAGCCGCCCGCGCCTTCAATCAAGGTGAAGTCAGCCTGCCGCGCCAGAATCTGCTGCATGGGTTTGAGCAGCGATTGCACCGTCAAGGCCACGCCCGCTTCCCGCGCCGCCAAGTGCGGCGCAATGGCCGGCTCGAACGCCACCGGGTTGACCTCGGCATAGCTCAGCGGCAACGAACATTCAGCCAGCAGTGCCAAGGCGTCGCTGTTACGCAAACCTTTAGGCGTGACCTGGCAACCCGAGGCCACCGGTTTGCCGGCGGCAGTGCTTTTGCCCGCGAGCCTTGCGGCATGCAACAGGCCTGCCGCGATGGTGGTTTTGCCGACATCGGTGTCGGTGCCGGTGATGAAGTAAGCGGCGCTCATAAAGGTTTCTCCAGTACGGCGTACACCACTTGATACGTGGCGGGCAGGCCCTGGGCCTGACGGAACTGCTCGTAAGCGTCCACCAGTGCAACAATCCTCGCGCGGCCCGTCAACCCTCCTGGGCGACCGGGGTTGAGGTTATGCGCGCCCAATGCTTTGAGTTCGTGGGTCAGGCTGCGCACATCCGGGTAATGCAACACGTGGGGCTGGCGCTCCAGGCTCACCACTCGCAAGCCGCTGGCGGCGCACAGCTGTTGATACGCCTCAAAGGTGCGGAAGCGATTAACGTGCACCAGGCCGTCCGCCGCGCGCCAGCTTTCACGCAATTCATTCAGGGTGCCCACGCACACGCTCGCAAACGCCAACACCCCACCGGGCTGCAGCACGCGATAAGCCTCGCTGAGCACCGCGTCGAAATCCGCGCACCATTGCACCGCCAGGCTGGAGAAGATCAGCCCGCAACTCTCACCCTGCAACGGCAGGCGTTCGGCATCACCGGCGATGAAATGCTCGGCGCCACCCAAAGGTCGCGCATGGTTGAGCATGCCCTCGGCAATATCCAGCGCCACGCCGTGGCTGGCCGGTAACCGTTGGCCCAGTAAGCGGCTGAAAAACCCCGTGCCACACCCCAGGTCCAGCCAACGTTGCGGCGCGGTGGCCGCCGGCAAGCGCGCCAACAGCTCAGTGCCCACCGCGCGCTGCAACTCGGCCACGCTGTCGTAGCTGGCGGCGGCACGGGAAAAGGACGCCGCCACTTGGCGCTTGTCCGGCAAGCCGCCAGGCAGTGATGGGTGGGATAAATCAGTCATCAACGCACTCATGCAAAAAAGCCTGGATGGCCGCCGCTACACCGTGGGGGTCTTCCAGAAGAAAAGCGTGACCGGCCTGTTCAATCAGGCCGATTTCTACATCGGGGAGCAGCGCCAGCAAGTCGCTGGCGGCTTCGGCAGGCACCAGCCCGTCCATACCGGCGAATAGATGCAACTGCGGGCCGCGATAGGCTTGCAAGGCTTCGCGAGTATCCAGCTGGGCAAGCAGCTCAAGGCCACTCATCAACACGCTGGACGGCGCACTCGGCGCACCACTGACCAACAAACGCGAGAGCCCGCGCGGGTCCTGCGAGCCCTTGGCACACAGCAGGCCAAAGCGTTTAAGGGTGACCTGGGAATCGGCCTGGCAACCGGCGAGAAACGCATCGAACGTCTCGGCCGGCATGGCGCTGGGCCAACCGGCATGGGCAACAAAACATGGGTTGCTCGCCAGCGTCAGCAGGCCGCAGCAACGCTCGCCGCGCCGTGCCGCCAGTTCTGACGCGAGCATGCCGCCCAAGGACCATCCACCCAGCCAGGCGTTGTCCGGCAGTGTGGCGTCGAGCTCATCGAGCCATTCATTCAAGTCACTGGAATCCAGCGCCGGCAACGGTTCGATCTGCACCTGCAAGTGCTCGTCGAGGCCGCGCAAGGCGGCGGCCAACGGCTCCAGCGGCGACACGCCGAGGCCCCAGCCGGGCAGTAATATCAGTCGATCACGCATGGTCGGGCTCCGTGGCGCCTAACAAGCGAAAACACGCTTCCAATGCGTTTAACAGTAGCTGCACCTGCGCCTCGCTGTGGGCCGCCGTCAATGTCACGCGCAAACGCGCGCTACCGGCAGGCACAGTGGGCGGGCGAATCGCAGTAACCATCAGGCCGCGCTCGCGCAGCATCTGCGACAGGCGTACGGCCTTGGCACTGTCGCCGATCAAGATCGGCTGGATCGGCGTAAAGCTGTCCATCAAGCCCAGGCCGAGCTGCTCGGCGCCCTCGCGGAACTGGCGGATCAGGCCATTGAGGTGCTCGCGTCGCCAATGCTCGGTGCGCAGCAGTTCCAGGCTTTTCAAGGTGGCGCAGGCCAGCGCCGGCGGTTGGCTGGTGGTGTAGATATAGGGCCGGGCGAATTGGATCAGGCTTTCGATCAGCTCTTCACTGCCCGCTACAAAGGCACCGGCAGTGCCGAACGCTTTGCCCAGGGTGCCGACCAGCACCGGCACATCTTCCTGGCTCAAGCCGAAATGCTCGACAATACCAGCGCCAGTGGCACCCAACGGGCCGAAGCCATGGGCGTCATCCACCATCAACCATGCACCTTTGGCGCGGGCTTCACGGGCCAGCGCGGGCAGGTCGGCCAGGTCGCCGTCCATGCTGAATACGCCGTCGGTGACCACCAGCGTATTGCCGGTGGCCTTCTCCAAGCGCTTGGCCAGGCTGGCGGCGTCGTTATGCAGGTAGCGGTTGAACCGCGCACCGGAGAGCAAACCGGCATCCAGCAACGAGGCATGGTTGAGACGGTCTTCCAGCACCGTATCACCCTGCCCCACCAGCGCCGTGACGGCGCCGAGGTTAGCCAAATAGCCGGTGGTAAACAGCAGCGCGCGCGGGCGGCCGGTCAGGTCGGCGAGGGCCTCTTCCAGTTCATGGTGCGGCGTGGAATGCCCGACCACCAAGTGCGACGCGCCACCGCCCACGCCCCAACGCGACGCACCGGCACGCCAGGCTTCGATCACCTGCGGGTGATTGGCCAGGCCCAGGTAATCGTTGTTGCAGAACGCCAACAGCGGCTGGCCGTCCACCACCACTTGCGGGCCCTGAGGGCTTTGGAGCAAGGGCCGTTGGCGATAGAGGTGTTCGGCACGGCGGGCAGCGAGACGCGCGGCGAGATCAAAAGACATGCAGGCCTCGGTAGATCAGGTTGAACTCAATCCAATGTGGGTCGGTGTCAAACCACGGCGTTATAAAACTGCTCGCTGCTTTTCTGCTCCACCAACGCCTGCTCGATCGCCGCCTGATGCACTTCATCGGCGTGCTCTTCACGGGCTTCCGGCAAGATCCCCAGGCGCGCGAACAGTTGCATGTCCTTGTCAGCCTGCGGGTTGGCGGTGGTCAGCAGTTTGTCGCCGTAGAAGATCGAGTTGGCACCGGCAAAGAACGCCAGGGCCTGCATCTGCTCGTTCATGGCTTCACGGCCGGCCGACAGGCGCACGTGCGATTGCGGCATCAGGATGCGCGCCACGGCGAGCATGCGGATGAAGTCGAACGGGTCGATGTCTTCGGCGTTTTCCAGCGGCGTACCGACCACCTTCACCAACATGTTGATCGGCACCGACTCCGGATGCTCCGGCAGGTTGGCCAGTTGGATCAGCAGGTTGGCGCGGTCGTCGAGGGACTCGCCCATGCCGAGGATGCCGCCCGAGCAGATTTTCATGCCCGAATCACGCACGTAGGCCAGGGTTTGCAGGCGCTCGCCGTAGGTGCGGGTGGTGATGATCGAACCGTAGAACTCAGGCGAGGTGTCGAGGTTGTGGTTGTAATAGTCGAGGCCGGCCTGGGCCAGGGCTTCGGTCTGGTCCTGGTCGAGGCGCCCGAGGGTCATGCAGGTTTCCAGGCCCATGGCCTTCACGCCTTTGACCATCTCAAGCACGTACGGCATGTCTTTGGCCGACGGGTGCTTCCACGCGGCACCCATGCAGAAGCGGGTCGAACCGATGGCCTTGGCACGGGCGGCCTCTTCGAGGACCTTCTGCACTTCCATCAGCTTTTCTTTTTCCAGGCCAGTGTTGTAGTGGCCCGACTGCGGACAATATTTGCAATCTTCTGGGCAGGCGCCGGTTTTGATCGACAACAACGTCGACACCTGCACGCGGTTGGCGTCGAAATGCGCGCGGTGCACGGTCTGCGCCTGGAACAACAGGTCATTGAAGGGCTGCACAAACAGCGCTTTGACTTCGGCTAAGGACCAATCGTGACGCAGGGTGGCAGTGGTGCTGGCGCTCATGGGCGATTCCTTGATTATGCTTGGGCTTTCGCTGCGGGAAGGGCAATACCCACAGTCACGACACGGATGCTCGGCATATTTAAGGAAGATTCATGCACTGTCAACCTGGATACAAACGCGAGGTTTACATCTGGCTAAAAAACAACCAGATGTGTTTAATTTGCGATGAGCCCACAGAATCGGCCGATTGTGTCTGCAACGTCTGCGAAACCGAGCTGCCGTGGTTACTGGAACACTGCGAGGTGTGCGCCCTGCCGTTGCCGATGGACGGTCTGATCTGCGGCCAATGCCAGAAACAACCACCGGCCTTTAAACAGGTGGTCGCGCCCTGGACCTACAGTTTTCCGGTCGACACCCTTATCAGCCGCTTCAAGCATCAGTCGCGCTGGCCACTCGGCCATCTGCTCGCGCGCCTGCTGGGGCAGCACCTGCAACACCGCTTCGACAACGCTGAACTCAGCCTCCCCGATTGCCTGCTGCCGGTGCCCATGGCGCGTAAACGTCTGCGCCAACGCGGCTTCAACCAGGCGCTGATGCTGACCCGCTGGCTCAGTGAACACCTGGCTATTGCACACGATGAACATCTGTTGTTACGCCCCCATGAAACCGTTGCGCAACAAGCCCTCGACGCCAAGACGCGCAAACGCAACCTGCTCGCCGCGTTTGCATTGGCACCCGACGCCCAGGTGCAGGGCCGTCACCTCGCGCTGGTCGACGACGTACTCACCACCGGCGCCACCGCCCACAGCCTGGCACGGCTGTTGATGGAGGCCGGTGCGCGTCAGGTCGACGTGTACTGCCTGGCACGCACACCCAAACCGGGTACATGACTTGACTCGCGTGCGCCACACCTGCAACGTCGGCTGACCTTATCTAAGCGTATCCACATGTCTCTGCCGACGTCCCTCAGCCAACACATCATCCGCCGCCCCCAGCGCATTGCCTTGCTGGCGCACATCGCCGAGCAAGGCTCAATCACCCGCGCAGCCAAAAGCGCCGGCTTGAGTTACAAGGCCGCCTGGGACGCTATCGATGAACTGAACAATATGATGGCGCAAAAACCACTGGTGGAACGCAGCGTTGGCGGCAAAGGCGGCGGCGGTGCCAAGCTCACGGCCGAAGGTGAGCGCGTGCTGCGCCTTTATCAGCGCCTGCAAGTGCTGCAGGCCGAGGTGCTCGGCTCCGACGAAGCGGCCAGCGACTTCAACCTGCTGGGCCGCTTGATGCTGCGCACCAGCGCGCGCAACCAATTGCACGGCCAGGTCATCGGCATCGACAGCCATGGCCGCAATGACCTTATCCGCCTGCAGTTATCGGGCGGCTTGAGCTTGAGTGCGCAAATCACCCACGACAGCACGCAACGCCTGGAACTTGAGACCGGCGTGGAAGTGGTCGCCTTGATCAAGGCCGGTTGGCTGGAACTGCTCGCAATGGATCAGGCTGCAACACCTGGACACAATTGCATGGGCGGTGTGATCGAGACGATTTTCGACGCCGATGATGGCCCCAGCGAGGTGCGCATCACGCTACCCAACGGCCAGGTTTTATGCGCCCTGGCGCAGCCTGCGGCGCTCAAGGCATTAAAGGCCGCCAAGGGCCAGCCGATCCAGGTGCAATTCGCCCCGAGCAATGTGCTGCTCGGCACGCCGGTGTAGCGGGCGAGCCTCTTCAAACTGCAACAATTTCGTCACGAGTGCTCCTTAAGGTATCTGCAAAAACCGCAGGGAGCCTGAGATGAGCCTATTAGAAGAAAACCAAGCCACCGACCTGGAACAAATCGTCGGCCTCACCCGCCGTCGTTTTATCGGGGCCGGTGCCCTGTGCGGTGCCGCGATGTTCCTCGGCGGCAACCTGCTGACCCGTAGCGCCCTCGCCGTGAATGCCGCCAGCGCCAGCCCCCTGCTGGGGTTCACCAGCATCGCCGCCGCCACCAGCGACGCCATCACCTTGCCGCCGGGCTACAGCGCCTCGGTGCTGATCAGCTGGGGCCAGCCGCTGCACAAAAGTGCCCCGGCGTTCGACCCGTCCGGCAACGGCACAGCCAAGGCCCAGGAGCAGCAGTTCGGCGACAACAATGACGGCATGAGCCTGTTCGCCTTCCCCGGCGACGACAACCGCGCGCTGATGGCGATCAACAACGAATACACCAATTACCGTTACCTCTTCGCCCACGGCGGCGCGCCGCAATCGGCCGAGGACGTGCGCAAGGCTCAGGCCAGCGAAGGCGTGTCGGTGATCGAGGTGCGGCGCAAAGGTGACACCTGGCAGTTCGTTCAGGACTCACGCTACAACCGGCGCATTCACGGCAACTCGCCGATTCGCCTGAGCGGCCCGGCGGCCGGCCACGAGTGGTTGAAAACCAGCGCCGACAAGTCCGGCAAGAAAGCCCTCGGCACCTTCCAAAACTGCGCCAACGGCAAGACCCCGTGGGGCACTTACCTGACGTGCGAAGAGAACTTCACCGACTGCTTTGGCAGCAGCAACCCACAGCAAACCTTCGACGCCGGGCAAAAGCGCTACGGCGCGGTGGCGGCCAGCAAAGACATCAACTGGCATCAACACGACCCACGTTTTGACTTGGCCAAAAACCCCAACGAGCTCAACCGTCATGGCTGGGTGGTGGAGATCGACCCGTTCGACCCACAATCCACCCCGGCCAAACGCACCGCCCTGGGCCGCTTCAAGCACGAGAACGCCGCCTTGGCTGAAACCCGCGACGGTCGCGCCGTGGTGTACATGGGCGACGACGAGCGCGGTGAGTTCATCTACAAGTTCGTCAGCCGTGACAAGATCAACCACAAAAACCCCAAGGCCAACAAAGACCTGCTCGACCACGGCACCTTGTACGTGGCGATTTTCGACGCAGGCGACGGCAACGCCGACCACCCCAAGGGCAGCGGCCAATGGGTTGAGCTCACCCATGGCAAAAATGGCATCGACGCCAGCAGTGGTTTCGCCAGCCAGGCCGAAGTGCTGATCCACGCGCGGCTGGCCGCCAGTGTGGTCAAAGCCACGCGCATGGACCGCCCGGAATGGATCGTGGTCAGCCCCACCGACGGCCAGGTCTACTGCACCCTGACCAACAACGCCAAGCGCGGCGAAGACGGCCAGCCGGTGGGCGGGCCTAACCCACGCGAGAAAAACGTCTACGGCCAGATCCTACGCTGGAAGGCCAACGCCTCCGACCACGTCGCGCCAGACTTTACCTGGGACCTGTTTGTGGTGGCCGGCAACCCCGGCGTGCATGCCGGTACGCCGAAGGGCGGCTCGTCCAACATCAACCCGCAGAACATGTTCAACAGCCCCGACGGCCTGGGTTTCGACAAGGCCGGGCGCCTGTGGATTCTCACCGACGGCGACTACAGCAACGCGGGCGACTTCGCCGGCATGGGCAATAACCAGATGCTGTGTGCTGACCCGAGCACCGGGGAAATCCGCCGGTTCATGGTCGGGCCAGTGGCGTGTGAGGTGACAGGCATCAGCTTTTCGCCGGATCAGAAGACGCTGTTTGTGGGGATTCAACACCCGGGCGAAACCGGCGGTTCGACCTGGCCGGAGCATTTGCCCAATGGCAAGCCGCGCTCGTCGGTGATGGCGATTCGGCGGGATGACGGCGGGATTGTAGGCGCCTGATAGACAGCCATCGCGGGCAAGCCCGCTCCCACAGGGGATTGCATTCCAAGTGTGGGAGCGGGCTTGCCCGCGATGGCGGACTAACAGTCACCACCTATCCCAGCCTTGGTGCGTTACCATACCGAGCCGGACGCGGCGACCTGCTGCGCGCAGGAGTTCGCATGGCCCATCCGTTTGAAACACTCACCCCCGACCTGGTGCTCGACGCCGTCGAAAGCATCGGTTTCCTCAGCGATGCTCGCATTCTGGCGCTTAACAGCTACGAAAACCGCGTCTACCAGGTGGGCATCGAAGACTCCGAACCGCTGATCGCCAAGTTCTACCGGCCGCAGCGCTGGACCAACGAAGCGATCCTTGAAGAACACCGCTTCACCTTCGAACTGGCCGAGTGCGAAGTGCCGGTGGTCGCGCCGATGATCCACAACGGCGAAAGCCTGTTCGAACACGCCGGTTTCCGCTTCACCCTGTTCCCCCGCCGTGGCGGCCGTGCGCCGGAGCCGGGTAATCTCGATCAGCTCTATCGCCTGGGGCAATTGCTCGGCCGTTTGCACGCGGTGGGTTCCACCCGCCCGTTCGAACACCGCGAAGCCTTGGGGGTGAAGAACTTCGGTCACGACTCCCTCACCACCTTGCTCGAAGGCAACTTCATTCCCAAGAGCCTGCTGCCGGCCTACGAGTCCGTGGCCCGCGACCTGCTCAAGCGGGTGGAAGAGGTGTACAAGGCCACGCCGCACAAGAACATCCGCATGCACGGCGATTGCCACCCCGGCAACATGATGTGCCGCGACGAGATGTTCCATATCGTCGACCTGGATGACTGCCGCATGGGCCCGGCCGTGCAGGATCTGTGGATGATGCTTGCTGGCGACCGTCAGGAATGCCTCGGCCAGCTGTCGGAATTGATGGACGGTTATCAGGAGTTCCACGACTTCGACCCACGCGAACTGGCACTGATCGAGCCCCTGCGCGCCTTGCGCCTGATGCACTACAGCGCCTGGCTGGCACGGCGCTGGGATGACCCGGCGTTCCCGCACAGCTTCCCGTGGTTTGGCAGCGAGCGCTATTGGGGTGATCAGGTGTTGGCGTTGCGCGAGCAGTTGTCGGCGCTGAATGAAGAACCGCTGAAACTGTTCTGACACTGCCGCTACTCCTTGTGGGAGCTGGCTTGTCGGATCGCCGCACCGCTGCGATGCAGCCACATCGGTGTATCAGTCACACTGAGGTGATGCCATCGCAGGCAAGTCAGCGCCCACAGAAAAGCATCACCCATCGCCTGACAAAAACCCTTACAATTGCGCCTTTGTTAGCTGCCTAAGCAAGGATTCTGCAATGCAAGCCGCCAACCCTCGCAAAGGGTACATCCTGGGCCTGAGCGCCTATATCATCTGGGGCCTGTTCCCGATTTACTTCAAAGCCATCGCCAGCGTTCCTGCCGCCGAAATCATCGTGCACCGCGTGTTGTGGTCGGCGCTGTTCGGCGGTTTGTTGCTGATGGTGTGGAAACACCCGGGCTGGTTCCGCGAACTGCGCGACAACCCCAAGCGCCTGGCGATCCTGGCACTCAGCGGTTCGTTGATTGCGGCTAACTGGCTGACCTATGTGTGGTCGGTTAACAGTGGGCGCATGCTCGAAGCCAGCCTGGGTTACTACATCAACCCGCTGGTAAATGTGCTGCTGGGCATGCTGATCCTTGGCGAACGCCTGCGCCGCTTGCAGTGGATGGCCGTCGGGCTGGCTGCAGTGGGCGTGATGCAGCAGGTGTGGCAGGTCGGCAGTTTGCCGTGGGTGTCGCTGGTGCTGGCGCTGACGTTCGGCTTCTACGGCTTGATCCGCAAGCAGGCGCCGGTCAAGGCGCTGCCGGGGCTGGTGGTAGAAACCTGGATGCTGGTGCCGATCGCCGTGGCGTGGTTGCTGTTCAACCCGTCGGCGCACAGTGCACAGCTTGAATTCTGGAGCACGTCCGAAGCCTGGTGGCTGGTGGCCGCAGGCCCGGTGACGCTGATCCCGCTGGTGTGCTTCAACGCGGCTGCGCGGCATTTGCCCTACACCGCGCTGGGCTTCTTGCAGTATGTGGCGCCGACCCTGGTGCTGCTTGAAGCGGTGCTGTTGTTCGGCGAGCACTTGGCAACGAGCACCCTGATTGCCTTCGCGTTTATCTGGGCCGGCTTGGTGGTCTACAGCCTGGATGCGTGGCTGACCCTGCGTAAACGCTGATCAAATAACATACAAACCTCTGCAAGCCACAACGGGCGTGGCTTGCAGGCATCCACCCCAAGGTTATCCACAACCTGATCCCCGCCATTTGTGTACAAGCCGTTGAAACTGATCGTTTTTTGCTCAACGGTGGAAGAGGCCCGGCCGGTGTGGCATAGCGCCGGGTCTCTACAGGTTATCCACAGGCCCATGCAAGATTTCCATGCATAACCCTGTAGGCAATTACTCTTCGCTGCGCAGTTCCACCATCAAGTCATCCGCCAAGGTTTCCAGCGACGCCTGCAATGTCTCAAGCGACAGCGACGACGGCACCTGCAACAGCGCCTCGGCATTGAACAACGGATCACCGCTCATGGGCGCCGGGCGCACGTCGGTGCTCAGCCGCTCCAGGTTGACGCCCTGCTTGCTCAACAGCGCCGTGATCTCACGCACGATGCCCGACCGATCATTGCCCACCAGCGTCATCAGGATCGCCTTTGCAGCCGACGCCTGGCCGGTGCTGCCCTCGCCCACCAGTACGCGAATGCCATGTGTGGATAAGTCCTCCAGCGCATTCACCAGATCCTGACGGCTTTCTGTCGGCACGCTGACCCGCAGGATCCCGGCAAATTGCCCGGCCATGTGCGCCATACGGCTTTCCAGCCAGTTGCCGCCGTGGGCAGCAATGTTCTGCGCGATGCGTTCAACCAGCCCGGGTTTGTCGGCGGCGATAATAGTGAGTACAAGATGGTCCATGGCGAAGCCCTCTGAATTCAATCTACAAGGTGGACTCGTGAGCCCTCGAAAACAAATCGTGTACCATTTTTATATTTATCTGGAACAATCGAATAGTTTTTTGAGAACATCCGGTACTCCGCTGTGACCGTACGACCAAAGTGGGTCGCTAAACGACGTATTTAGTCTAATTTTCACAACCGCAAGTCATCATGTAGTATGCCCAACCGTGCACTACATAATGAAAATCTGAAAAAGCGCATAAGCTCCGCAGAGTGAGGCAAGCAATGACTGAACACGTTCAAGTCGGTGGCCTGCAGGTCGCCAAAGTCCTGTTCGACTTCGTGAACAACGAAGCCATTCCCGGCACCGGCATTACTGCCGACCAGTTCTGGGCCGGCGCCGACAAGGTCATCCACGACCTGGCACCGAAGAACAAAGCCCTACTCGCCAAACGCGACGATTTCCAAGCGCGGATCGACACCTGGCACCAGACGCATGCCGGCCAGGCCCACGACCCGGTGGCCTACAAAGCCTTCTTGCAAGACATCGGATACCTGCTGCCAGAAGCCGCAGACTTCCAGGCCTCGACCCAAAACGTCGATGACGAAATTGCCCGCATGGCCGGCCCTCAGCTGGTGGTGCCGGTGATGAATGCGCGTTTCGCCCTCAACGCCTCCAATGCGCGTTGGGGCTCGCTGTATGACGCGCTGTATGGCACCGACGCCATCAGCGAAGCCGGCGGCGCCGAGAAGGGCAAGGGTTACAACAAGGTCCGTGGCGACAAGGTCATCGCCTTCGCCCGTGCGTTCCTCGACGAAGCGGCGCCGCTCACGGCGGGCAGCCACGTCGATTCCACCGGCTACAAGATCGTTGATGGCAAGCTGATCGTCAGCCTTAAAGGCGGCAGCAACAGCGGCCTGCGCGACGATGCCCAGTTGATCGGTTTCCAAGGCCCAGCGGCCGAGCCGATTGCAATCCTGCTGAAACACAACGGCCTGCACTTCGAGATCCAGATTGACGCCAGCACCCCGGTCGGCCAGACCGATGCCGCCGGCGTCAAAGACGTGCTGATGGAAGCCGCGCTGACCACCATCATGGACTGCGAAGACTCCGTCGCCGCCGTCGATGCCGACGACAAAGTGGTGATCTACCGCAACTGGCTCGGCCTGATGAAGGGCGACCTGGCCGAAGAAGTGGCCAAAGGCGGCAAGACCTTCACCCGCACCATGAACCCCGACCGCGTCTACACCGGCGTGGACGGCCAGGACGTGACCCTGCACGGCCGTTCGCTGCTGTTCGTGCGCAACGTTGGCCACCTGATGACCATCGATGCGATCCTCGACAAAGACGGCAACGAAGTGCCTGAGGGCATTCTCGACGGCCTGCTCACCAGCCTGGCGGCGATCCATAGCCTCAATGGCAACAGCAGCCGCAAGAACAGCCGCACCGGTTCGGTGTACATCGTCAAACCGAAAATGCACGGCCCCGAAGAAGCGGCGTTCACCAACGAGCTGTTCGGCCGCATCGAAGAAGTGCTGAACCTGCCGCGCAACACCCTCAAAGTCGGGATCATGGACGAGGAGCGCCGTACCACGGTCAACCTCAAGGCCTGCATCAAGGCGGCCAGCGAGCGCGTGGTGTTTATCAACACCGGTTTCCTCGACCGTACCGGCGACGAGATCCATACCTCCATGGAAGCCGGCGCGATGGTGCGCAAAGCGGCCATGAAAGCCGAGAAATGGATCGGCGCCTACGAAAACTGGAACGTTGATATCGGCCTGAGCACCGGCCTGCAAGGGCGTGCGCAGATCGGTAAAGGCATGTGGGCGATGCCCGACCTGATGGCGGCGATGCTCGAACAGAAAATCGCTCACCCGCTGGCTGGCGCCAACACCGCGTGGGTCCCATCGCCGACGGCGGCAGCGCTGCACGCATTGCACTACCACAAGGTCGATGTGTTCGCGCGTCAGGCCGAACTGGCCACGCGCGAGCGTGCGTCGGTGGACGACATCCTGACGATTCCTCTGGCCAGCAACACCGATTGGTCCGACGAAGAAATCCGCAACGAACTGGACAACAACGCCCAAGGTATCCTCGGTTATGTGGTGCGCTGGATCGACCAAGGCGTAGGCTGTTCGAAAGTGCCGGACATCAACGACGTCGGCCTGATGGAAGACCGCGCTACCCTGCGCATCTCCAGCCAGCACATCGCCAACTGGTTGCGCCACGGCATCGTCAACGAAGCCCAGGTGATGGAAAGCCTCAAGCGCATGGCGCCGGTGGTAGACCGTCAGAACGCCGGGGATGCGCTGTATCGCCCGCTGGCACCGGATTTCGACAGCAACATCGCGTTCCAGGCGGCGGTGGAGTTGGTGATTGAAGGGACTAAGCAGCCTAACGGTTACACCGAGCCGGTGTTGCACCGCAGGCGTCGTGAGTTCAAGGCTAAAAACGGCCTGTAAAAGAAAAGGCCCTGATCGCGAGATCAGGGCCTTTTTTACTAAGTTGTGTGGTGATTGGACTGGCGCTTTCGCGAGCAAGCCTGCTCCCACACTCGACCGCATTTCTAAAGGATGCATACGGTCAAATGTGGGAGCGGGCTTGCTCGCGAAGAGGCCAGCACAGCCAAAAAATCAGGAAGCCATGCCCAACTCGCGCTTGACCATCTTCGCCAGCTTCACGCTATCAATCGGCTTGAGCAAAAAGTCCACCACGCTCAAATGCATTGCATCAATCACATCCGGCGCTTCCGCGTCCCCCGACATGATGA
The DNA here is from genome assembly GCF_045447305.1 of Pseudomonas sp. D47. NCBI lineage: Bacteria > Pseudomonadati > Pseudomonadota > Gammaproteobacteria > Pseudomonadales > Pseudomonadaceae > Pseudomonas > Pseudomonas sp. D47. The sequence goes on from NZ_JBJGXU010000001.1 coordinate 47,156, forward strand.
TGATCGGCAACGCCGCGCGCTCGGAACTACGCACTTTCTCGATCAATTTAAGCCCGTTGCTGGGCTCCATGCGCAGATCGGTAATCAACAGGCCAATGGAACTGCTGGATTCCAACAAATCCCACGCTGACTCACCACTGTCGGCGGTCATGCAGCGAATGCCGTCCAGGCCCAGGATCTCCGCCAGTAGTTCGCGCGCGTCCTTGTCATCATCAACAATCAACACGCGTTGTGGCGGTAGATCGGGCTCCAGCATCACGGCGCTCAGCGCCTCGCGCTCGGCATCACTCAAAATATCGTGGTCGGACATACGTTTCTCAGCAGTTCTCATCAATCTCGCAGCACACTCGTCAGACATCTGCGGAAGTGCGAACAATGTGCACTTCGTCGGAAAGTTTGCCTAGTGGGCGTTCTACGGGGTTTGGACGATAGTCGTGTAAGGTTTTTCCCTATTCGTGAATGGATTTACCGCTACCTAGACTTACGTCCAATGGGCACCCAGGGCACGGGGGCCGACCATAAAGAACGATAACGACAAGAAACTGCGGTCACTGTTATGAGTAAAGCTGATGCTTTCACGCAGGCGGGAAAAACTGCCGTGTTGCAGAACATCCACGGCACCCTGCAATTCCTGCAACGCTTTCCCCCGTTCAACCAGATGGAAAACGCGCACCTGGCGTTTCTGGTCGAACAGTGCCAATTGCGCTTCTACGGCCAAGGCGACAGCATCCTCACGCCGTCGGGCGGGCCGGTGGAGCACTTTTACATCGTCAAGCAGGGCCGAGTCGTCGGCGAACGCCCGCTGCTGAATCAAGATGCGACCGAAACCACCTTCGAAATCGCCACCGGCGAGTGTTTCCCCCTCGCCGCGCTGCTGGGCGAACGCGCCACCCGCACTGAGCACAAAGCCGCCGAAGACACCTTCTGCCTGCAACTGAACAAGCCGGCGTTTATAAAGCTGTTCGCGCTTTCGAGCCCGTTTCGCGACTTTGCCCTGCGCGGCGTCAGCAGCCTGTTGGACCAAGTGAACCAACAGGTGCAGCAAAAAGCCGTGGAAACCCTCGGCACCCAATACTCATTGAACACGCGCCTGGGCGAATTGGCCATGCGCCATCCGGTCACGTGCAGCCCTAACACGCCGCTGCGCGAGGCGGTGACGCTGATGCATGAGCAGCAGGTGGGCAGCATCGTGATCGTCGACGAACACAAGGCGCCTCTGGGGATTTTCACCCTGCGCGACCTGCGCCAAGTGGTGGCCGACGGCACCAGTGACTTCAATCAGGCCATCGCAGGCCATATGACCCAGGCGCCGTTCTATTTGAGCCCGGACCACAGCGCCTTTGACGCCGCCATTGCCATGACCGAGCGGCACATCGCCCATGTGTGCCTGGTGAAAGACCAGCGCCTGTGCGGCGTGGTGTCTGAGCGCGACCTGTTTTCCCTGCAGCGGGTGGACCTGGTGCACCTGGCCCGTACCATCCGCAACGCGCCACGGGTGGAACACTTGGTGGCGATTCGCGGTGAAATCGGCCAACTGGTGGAACGCATGCTGGCCCATGGCGCGTCCTCCACCCAGATCACCCACATTATTACCCTGCTCAACGATCACACCGTGTGCCGGGTGATCGAGCTGACGTTGGCCGAAAAAGGCGACCCCGGCGTGCCATTCAGTTGGTTGTGTTTCGGCAGCGAAGGCCGCCGCGAGCAAACGCTGTTTACCGACCAAGACAACGGCATCCTGTTCGACGCCAAGGACGCCGCCGAAGCCGACGAGATTCGCGGCCGCTTGTTGCCCCTGGCGCAGCAAATCAACCAGAGCCTGGCGTTGTGCGGCTTCAGTTTGTGCAAGGGCAATATCATGGCCGGCAACCCCGACCTGTGCTTGTCGCGGGCCGAATGGGCGCGGCGCTTCGGGGCATTTATCCGTGAGGCGACGCCGGAGAACCTGCTGGGGTCGAGCATCTATTTCGATTTGCGCGTGGTGTGGGGCGATGAACAGGGTTGCGAGCAATTGCGCCAGGGCATTCTCGATCAGGTCGCGGATAACCGGCTGTTCCAACGCATGCTGGCCGAGAACGCCTTGCGCCAGCGCCCGCCGGTGGGTCGCTTCCGTGACTTTGTGCTGACACGCAAAGGCGGCGAAAAAGCCACCCTCGACCTCAAGGTGCAGGGCCTCACACCCTTTGTCGATGGCGCGCGCCTGCTGGCCCTGGCCAACGGCATCCACGCCAACAACACCCTGGAGCGCCTGCGCCAATTGGTGGATAAAGAGGTCATTGAGCGATTGGACGGCGCCGCATACGAAGAGGCCTACCACTTCATCCAGCAAACCCGCATGCAGCAGCACCAGTTACAAACCCGCGAGAACCAGCCGTACTCCAACCGAGTCGACCCCGACAGCCTCAACCACCTGGACCGGCGCATCCTGCGTGAATCCCTGCGCCAGGCCCAGCGCCTGCAAAGCAGCCTGACCTTTCGGTATCAGCTGTGAGCTTGTTCGACTGGCTGCGTACGAAAAAGCCTGGCCTCGACGCGGTCCAACAGCGGCGCCTGGAGCAATTGCCCAAACCCGCAGTGCTGGGCGACAACGCCTTACGCAGCCAGCGTTGGGTAGTGGTCGACCTGGAAACCAGCGGGCTGAACCTCAACCGTGACCAGGTGTTGTCCATCGGCGCAGTAGTGATTGAGGACGGCGCCGTGGATTTCTCGCAAATGTTCGAGCGCACCCTGCACCGAGCCGAAACAAAACTCAGCCCCAGCGTGCTGATCCACGGCCTCGGCCCCAGCGCCATCGCCGCCGGCAGCGACCCGGTCGAGGCGCTGCTGGACTTCATGGCGTTTGTTGGCGACAGCCCACTGCTGGCTTTCCACGCGCCGTTCGATCAACACATGCTGTGCCGGGCACTCAAGGACAGCCTGGGTTATCGCCTCGCCCATGTTTTTTTGGACGCTGCCGACATCGCCCCGCTCCTCTGCCCCGAAGCGAATATCCGTGAAGCCGGGCTGGACGACTGGATCAGCCACTTCAAGCTGCAGGTGGGTGAGCGCCATCACGCCAGCGCCGATGCCCTGGCCACGGCGGAGTTGATGCTCATCCTGTTTAGTCGTGCGCGCCAGCAGCACATCGACTCCCCGCAAGCGCTTCAGGAGCGCTTGAGCCAATGGAAACGGCGTAAACAAGCGCCCGGTTTCTAGCGGGACGCGCAGCGTCCAGTGAGGCATTCCCATACAGAGCGTGGGAATGATCGCCCGACAGACGCCAATTGCGCCCACTGCCTGCCTCTGACACAATCGCGAATAATTCTCGTTAGTTTAAACCTCTCTTTTATTCGGTGATGCCTTGTCGTCGGTCCAAAACCCACACAGTGAGCTTGTTGGCGCGTTGTACCGCGACCATCGTGGCTGGCTGTTGGCGTGGTTGCGCCGCAACGTGGCCTGCCCGAGCCGCGCCGAAGACCTCAGCCAAGACACCTTCATGCGTCTGCTGGGCCGTGAAGAGCTGCGCGAACCCCGCGAGCCACGCGCGTTTCTGGTGGCGATCGCCAAAGGGTTGTTGTTCGACTACTTCCGGCGCGCAGCCCTGGAACAGGCCTACCTCACCGAATTGATGCTGATCCCGGAAAGCGAACACCCTTCACCGGAAGAACAGCACCTGATCCTCGAAGACCTCAAGGCCATCGACCGCCTGCTCGGCAAGCTGTCGAGCAAGGCCCGCGCCGCCTTCCTCTACAGCCGACTCGATGGCCTGGGCCACGCCGAAATCGCCCAGCGCCTCGGCGTTTCAGTGCCGCGCGTGCGCCAATACCTGGCCCAGGGCATTCGCCAGTGCTACATCGCGCTGTATGGCGAGCCGTTGTGACCGCGATCAGTTCCAAACCGGTCTCGGCCCGTGTGCTGGATGCTGCGATTGCCTGGCAACTGTCCCTCGACTCGGGCGATGGCAGCGTTGTGGAACAGGAAGAATTCGCCAAATGGCTGGCCAGCAATGACGAACATGCACGCGCCTGGCGCCAGTTGGGCATGCTCGACCAGCGTTTCAGCGCGGCCGCAGGCCCGGCGCGGGCGGCGTTGTTGCAGTCACGCGAGGGCATTCGCCAGCGCGTGCGCAAGCTTGGGAGCGGCTTGGCGAGTATCGCGTTGGTGTGCGGCCTGGCGTTGTTTGCCGGCGAGCGTTACGTGCCGATCCACTACTGGCTGGCCGACCAACGCACCGCCACGGGCGAGCAGCGCACGCTGAAACTGACGGACGGCACGCTGATCAACCTCAACACCCACAGCGCCATCGACGTGCGCTTTGATGAAAAGCGCCGGCTGATCGTGCTGCAGGAAGGCGAAATCCTTGTCGAAACCGGCCACAACGATGCCCGCCCGTTCTATGTCCAAACCCGCGACGGCAGCCTGCGGGCCCTGGGCACGCGGTTCATCGTAAAACGCGAAGACGACGCCACGCGCTTGAGCGTGCTGCAGTCCGCCGTGGCCGCCCAGCCAGGGGCATTGCACACGGAACAGATTTTCAAACAAGGCCAGCAAGTGCTGATGCGCAGCCACGGCCTCGGCCCTGCGCTTGCCGTCACCCACGCCGCCGACGCCTGGACACGCGGCATGCTGGTGGTCGACAACGCCCGCCTGGGCGATGTGGTCGAGGAACTCAGCCGCTACCGCAGCGGCTATTTGGGTGTGGATAAAAGCGTGGCCGACCTGCGCATCACCGGCAGCTTCCCGCTGCACGACACCACGCTGGCGCTGAATGCGCTGCTGCCGACCTTGCCGGTGCAGATCGAGCAGCACACGCCGTGGTGGACCAAGGTTATCGCAGGGCCAGCGCAAGGTGGGTCCATCAGCCATAACTGAATTAGGGTTATTTCGAAATAGTCCAAAGAACTGTCATATCTCACAGATCCGCACCACCCTCTTTTGCCATCCAATGAGCCTTCGTTTTTTCCAGCATGACGCTGGTAAAAGCGTTCCCTGTTAGGCTAACGAGGATGGTTCCATGTCAACCCAACTAAACATCTCACGTCAGAGCTACGTCTTCGCGTTTCCCGGCCAAGGCAGCGATCCTTGTGGTGCGCTGACCGAGTTGTATCAATGCGTTCCTGAAACCAGGCACCGAATTGACACCCTTCTGGCAATTATCGAAAACGAGGCTGCGCAGTACGAACCCGAGCCAAAACCTGGGCTTGTAACGCAAGTACTGCTGACCCGGGATCACAGGCTCCCTCTGCCTTCCGGCATCGCGCAGTTGGCGCTGTATGGCGCGGCCGTGGTGCTCAATCAGTTGCTTGAGGATGCAGGTGTTCGTCCGACGTTGATCCTGGCGCAAAGCTTCGGCGAAATTGCGGCCAGGGTCTGTGCCGGAGTGCTCGACATTGCCCAGGGCGCCCGCGCGGTCTGTGCTCTCAACGACGCCTACCGCGCCGAAGAGGGACGAGGCACCATGCTGCTGATCAACCTTTCAGCGCAGGCCACTCAAGCACTGCTGGACCGTTTCCCCGCGTCGAACCTGGTGCTGGGCTCCGTCAACGCGCCGGCACAATGCATCATCAGCGGCGAGACGGCAGACCTTGAACACCTGCTTGCCCACCATGACGACAGCGCGCATCCTTTGCGGCCGGTCGCGATCGCCTACGCCTCACACTACCCCCATCACCAGGAAGTTGCCCGGCGCCTCCTCGAGAACCTACAACCGCTGACAGCCAAACCCTTCAACACACCGATCTACTCAACCGTGCTGGGACGTCGCTATGAGGCCACGGACGACCTGCATGAAATGTTTACCCGGGGCGTCACGCAACCGACCAACCTGCCCCACACACTGGCGCAACTGCCGACCGACGAACACACCGTGTTTATCGACCTCGGGGTGAACAGCGGCATGTCGATGTGCATACGCAAGAGCTTGCCACCTGCACAGACGTACGCACCGCTTGCAGAACCCATCGAAACCCTGCACCACTTGTTGCTCAAAGCGCCGACTGAACAGGCCGCGGTCGCGGCTTTGCGTGAGTTGGCCAATGGCCCCGTCGACGCTCAGGCACACGCGCAAATGGCCAGGATTTTCAGCGACCCGCAGCTCCATCCCCGCGCCAACCAGAGCTTCCACGACGGGCATCGACAGACCTACCAGCGCTTGCAACATTTGATGCGCCAGCTGCCCGAAGGCATTCACGCGTTCAAACAACCGCAACTGTTGATGGCCGTGGCCAGCCATGCGGCGATTAATGACCCCTCGTTGTTCATGGGATGCGTGATTCAGCAGGGGCTATGCATCGGCACACTCCTGGCGTTCGAGCAGGATCACCCTCATGCGGCAACGTGGCGCCGCGAACTGGAGGCTGGCGAAACCCTGGGGGTTTACGCACTGACCGAGATAGGGCACAGCAACTCCCATATGGGCGCGTGTGTCGAGGCAACCTTCGACGCCGACACGCGTACCTTTGTGCTGAATACGCCAAACAAGGCGGCCTTGAAATTCGCCAACGTGGGTATCAATAACCTGAACAAGGTCGGCGTGGTGTTTGCCCAAGTCATCGTGCAAGGCCAGCACTGTGGCGTATTCGCTTTTGTGCTGCCAATGAGTGATGCCCAGGGCCCGCGCCCGGGTATTTCAATGTCGTCACCGACAGAAATTCGTGCAGTGCCACTGGATTACGGCCTGGCAAGCTTTGATCACGTGCGTCTGCCCTTCGATGCGTGGCTTCGCGATGGCGCCTCGATCAGCGCATCCAACCAGTTCCACGACCCGCTGGGCAGCACCGACCGACGCCTGATTCGCTCACTGTTCGCGCCCAAAAATGTATGGGCAATGGTCGGTGTCGGCTTGAGCTCGGTGATGCTGGCTTGTTCCACCCTGGCCCTGACCCATGCCAACCGCCGCACCACGCAGGCGCGCATCGGCAACGGCACCAGCCTGCTGGCGTTTCGCACTCAACGCCGCGCGCTGTTCGGTTGCCTGGCCACCGCGTATGTCATGAAATGCTTTGCCAATGACTCCGCGCGCCTGTGGATTGAAGGCACGGCCAGTCAGGCGTCGCTGCAAGCTACCGGCACAGGCGATGTGACGTGGACACCGTGGGCCGCCATCAGCCAGACCCTGGCGCTGACCAAAGCGCTCTGCGCCCCCGCCGCCGAAGCACTGGCGACAGAATGCCGCTTGCGCTGCGGGGTGGCCGGTGCGCTTAACCTCAATCGCTTCGCCGACTACGAAGGCATGGCCAAGATCTATCAGGATGCCGGTGGCAATAACCGCATGATCCTGCTGGACGCGGCCAAGGTCTTGATCGGCCAGCCCTTGAGCGAACCCACCCCGCCAGACCCACAAGGCAAGCTGGATGATGCCGAGTATTGGCTGGCCATGGCTCACACCTTGGAGTACCGCTTGCTCAAGCAGGTGGCCGACCATGTTGCCCAGCACCGTGGCGAGGGAGAAGACGACATGCAGATCTGGAACTCGCAATTGATGATCGTTGCCCGCGCGGGTGAGGCCTATGCCCACCGCCTGGCCATCGAGAGCGCAGTCCGGGCCGGCGACTCACTGGCCCAAGGGCTGGCCAAGGAACTGGCAAGCGCGCTGTGCGGCCTTTACGTGTTGGAGTACCTGAACAAACACGCGGCCTGGTTCATCAGCGAAGGCCTCATGGACATTGCCCGCTACCGCGCGCTTGAGCAACGGCTTGATACGTTGAGCGATTTCCTGACCACACACGTCGAGCTGCTGATCGAAACCTTCGGCCATGGCGAAGCCACGCGCGCTGCGATCTCCAATGTCGACGATTACCCTGAAGCACTGGCCGACAAACTGCAGTGGGCCGTCGGCTGAGAACCCCCGCTATCCTGAGCCCTGAGGGCCATGCAGTTCGAACAGTTGTGAGCATTCACAGATTTATTTTCGCTTGGCCCTATCACTTTTTGATTCTCGCTCGGCACCTAGGCAATTGAGAAATGTTTCCATTCAGGAGCCGTCCTATGTCCCGCACGCTAGACACCTTGTTGCGCCCCAGCCTGTTGGCCGTGGCCATTGCCCTTAGCGCCCCGCTGGCCAGCACCGCGCTGATCGCCGCCGAACAGGCTTCCAGCGTGCGCGCGTACAACCTGCCGGCGGCACCATTGGCCAGCACCCTGAACCAGATCGCCAGCCAAGCCGGTCTTGCGTTGACGCTTAATCCTTCGCTGGCATCGGGCAAGACCTCGGCACCGGTCAAGGGCCCATTCGATGCGCAAGGCGCGTTGCGGGAAGCGTTGCGGGGGACTGGGTTGCAGTTGGAGCAAAGCAGCGCGGGGACTTATTCCCTGGTTGCGATTCCTGACGGGGTGGTTGCATTGCCGGAAACGAGCATCACCGGGCAAGGCAGCTATGAAAGTGCATGGGGGCCGGTGGAGGGTTACGTAGCGACACGTACAGCCGCAGGCACCAAGACAGATACACCGATCATTGAGGCGCCTCGCTCGATGTCCGTGGTCACTCGCGCCCAAATAGAAGACCGTGGCGTGCAGAACCTCGACGACGCCGTACGCTATATGCCGGGCGTAATCGCCAGCAGCTACGGCAGCGACTCCCGTGCCGACTGGCTACGAGTACGAGGCTTCGAGCCGACGCAGTTCCTCGACGGCCTGCCGTTGCCGAAAGGCTCCTACGCCAACCCAAAACAGGAAACGTGGAACCTGGACCGCATCACACTGCTGCGTGGCCCTGCATCCTCAGTCTACGGTCAGACACCACCGGGCGGCATGCTCGACATGGTGAGCCGCCGTCCACAAGCTGAAAGCAGCAACGCTGTGCGCGCCGAGGTCGGCAGCAACAACCGCAAGCAAATCAGCTTTGATAGCACTGGTAAGATCGATGATCAGGGCCAATTCCTCTACCGCGTTGACGGCGTGGTACGCGATAGCGGCACGCCCATCGACCATATCGAAGACAAACGCTACAACATCGCCCCGAGCCTGACCTGGAACATCAACGACGACACCCACTTGACCCTGCTCTCGCAATTCACTCGCGACGACACCGGTATCAGTGGCCAGTTTTTACCGTTGCAAGGCACCAAGCTGAGCTCGCCGGCGGGCAAGATATCTCACCACAAAAACCTTGGTGAACCAGATCAGGACTACTACGACCGCACCTACTACGCCCTGGGTTATGCGTTTGACCACCGCTTCAACGATGTCTGGCAGTTCAAGCAAAACCTGCGTTACACCAAGAGCGAACTAGCCTTCAACACCACCTACTCCAGCTACGGCGACACCGCTATCGGCGCCGACGGAATGCTCAAACGCATTTACGACAAAGTGGACGAGGACATCTCGCAACTGGCTCTGGATAACAACTTCCAGGCCGACTTCCAGACCGGTGCCCTGAGCCACACCCTCTTGCTCGGCCTGGACCACCAGCGCTCCAACACCGACTACCACTGGATCGAAGGCAATGCCGCGAGCATCAATCCAAACCGCCCGATCTACAACCAGCCGCGCCCGGCTGGCGCACCGTTCACCTTCTACGACTACAACCAAAAAACCGTGCAGACCGGTCTCTACATCCAAGACCAGATCGCCTTGGATAAATGGCGCCTGACCTTGGGCGGTCGTGAGGACTGGATTCATACCGGCACCACATTCTTCAACATGAATGACGCCACCAACACCCAGCGCGACAAGGCATTCAGCGGCAACGCTGGCTTGAGCTACGTATTCGATTCTGGCATCACGCCCTACATTTCCTATACCGAGTCGTTCCAGCCCACCGCTGGGGCCAGCGCGAGTGCAACCGAGTCGTTCAAACCAACCCAAGGCAAGCAGACCGAAGTCGGCGTGAAGTACCAGCCGGTAGGGAGCAAGACGCTGCTGACCGCAGCGGTGTTCGACCTGCGTCAGCAAAACGTTTCGGTGACACAAAACAACGTTACCAGCCAGATCGGCGAAATCAGCGTGCGCGGCCTGGAGCTGGAAGCCACGTCGGAAGTCACCGACAACCTGAAACTGGTAGGTTCTTACACTTACACCGACACCGAAATCCTCAAAGGGGATGACAAGGGCAACCGCATGAAACTGGTGCCACGTAACCAGGCATCGCTGTGGTCAGACTACACCTGGCATTCGGGTGTGCTGGATGGTTTCGGCGTCGGCGCTGGCGTGCGTTATGTGGGCGACACCTACGGCAACACCGCCAACACCACTAACGGTCACGTAGGTTCATACACCGTGTACGACGCTGCCGTGCATTACGACTTGAGCCGTATCAATCCAGTACTCGCGGGTGTTTCGGTGGATGTCACCGCCAAGAACATCTTCAACAAGGATTACCTGTCGACCTGCGACGGTGCCTGGTGCTACTACGGTGATGAGCGCAATGTCGTGGCCGCTGTGAACTACAAGTGGTAAACCACTGACACGGTCACCCAAGGGTCGCGGTTACACCGTGGCCCTTTTGCATTTGGATGAACCATGAAAAGCAAAACCATCCGCCACTGGTCCTTCATCCACACCTGGACCAGCCTGATCTGCACGGTGTTCCTGCTGCTGCTCGCCCTCACCGGCCTGCCGTTGGTGTTTCATCACGAGATCGATCACCTGCTGGGCAACGAGCCCGAACTCCAGCAGATGCCTGCCAACACCCCACAGCCGAACCTTGAGCAACTGGTGGCCAAAGCCCAGGCGCATCGCCCGGGTGAGGCGATGCAATACCTGGCGTGGGACGAGGACGACAAGAACGGCGTGATCGCGATCATGGCCGCGACGGCCGGCACCGAACCCAACGCGTCCCACACCTTCATGCTCGATGCGCGCACTGGCGAAGCCGTGGAAACGCCGGCGGCCAATGGCGGGCTGACGCTGTTCCTGCTGCGCCTGCATGTGGACATGTTTGCCGGCCTGCCGGGCAAGTTGCTGTTGGCGTTCATGGGCCTTCTGTTTGTGGTGGCGATTGTTTCCGGCACGGTGCTGTACCTGCCGTTCATGCGCCGCGTGAAGTTCGCCACTGTGCGCCAGGACAAATCCACTCGCCTGCGCTGGCTTGACCTGCACAACCTGATCGGCGTGGTCACACTGACCTGGGCGCTGGTGGTGGGCGTGACCGGCGTAATCAGTGCCTGCGCCGACCTGATCATCGCCGCGTGGCGCCAGGACAGCCTCAGCGCCATGATCGAACCGTACAAAAACGCGCCGCCGCTGACCTTGCGTGCACCGGCTACCGAGCTGCTGAGCATCGCCGCCAAGGCCGCGCCCGGCATGCAGCCAGACTTTATCGCCTTCCCCGGCACGCGCTTTTCCAGTGAGCACCATTACGCCGTGTTCATGAAGGGCAGCACGCACCTGACCTCGCACTTGCTCACGCCGGTGCTGATCGACGCCAGCACCCTGGCCGTCACCGCTATCGCCGAGCGGCCGTGGTACATGGACGCCATGGGCATGTCCCAGCCGTTGCACTTCGGTGACTACGGCGGCATGCCGATGAAGATCCTCTGGGCGCTGTTGGATGTGCTGACCATCATCATGCTGGGCAGCGGCGTGTACCTGTGGATCGTGCGGCGCAAGGCGGCCCAGGTATGAAGCCGCGCCAGTCGAATTTCTGGAAGGTGTTTGGCATACCGCTGGGGATTGGCGTGCTCAGCGCGGCCGGGTTGTTTGCCGCGTTGCTGGGGGATGGGCTGTGGGATTCGCTCAGTTGGGTGGGGTTGGGGGTTCCTGCTGTCATTGGTGTTTGGGCGTTATTTAAGCGGCGCGGCTGAGGGCGCTATCGCAGGCAAGCCAGCTCCCACCTTGAAATGCATTCCCCTTGTGGGAGCTGGCTTGCCTGCGATGAGGCCGCCAAAAACACCCACCCACCACTCGCCAGCCACCGAGCAACCCTCTAGGCTAGCCACTGCCCATTTCGAGGAATGCCCATGTCCGCGCCCAGCATGACCTTGTTTCACAACCCGGCCTCACCCTTTGTTCGCAAAGTCCGCGTGCTGCTGATCGAGACCGGCCAGCAGGACCGTGTGGCACTGCACGGCTGCATGCCGACGCCGGTCAACCCGGATGCGCAGCTGGCTCGCGAAAACCCCGTGGGCAAGATCCCGGCCCTGCGCCTGGCCGACGGTTCGGTGCTGCACGACAGCCGGGTGATCCTCGACTACCTGGACCACCAGCATGTCGGCAACCCGCTGATACCGCGCGACGGTTCCGCCCGGTGGCGCCGCCTGACCCTGGCCTCGATGGCCGACGGCATCATGGATGCCGCCGTGCTGGTGCGTTACGAAACCGCCATGCGCCCGGCAGAAAAGCACTGGGCCCAATGGCTCGATGAGCAGCGCAACAAAATCCGCCGCGCCGTCGCCGAGTTGGAGAAAGAGGCGATTGCCGAGCTGGCCAGCCGCTTCGACATCGCCTCCATCAGCGTGGCCTGCGCGCTGGGTTACCTGGACTTCCGCCACCCTGACCTGCAATGGCGCACGGCTAACCCCAAGCTTGCCGATTGGTACGCCGAGGTCAGCCAGCGGCCGTCGATGTTTGAGACCCAGCCGCCGGTCTAGCCTGCCTTGAGGCAAGCCCGCTACCTGTGGCAAGCGGGCTTATTGTGGCGAGCGGGCTCGCCACAGGGAGCCCATTTACCACAAAAAACAGCGCGTTAATTTTGCCTATCAGCTGCGCCCTCACCTGCTGATCTTCGCGCAACCCGATCATTGCACCTCCTCCAGATCAAACTGCACCTTGCGCTTGCCCACGCCATACCAATCCAGCTTGCGCGTCAGCACCATCACCGTGCCCAGCAGGCCGAACAGCAACAGCGAGCCCATCAGCAGCGCGTAATCCTCGGCGCTCAACAGCCCGTACAACAAGCCATACAACGCCGCCAACCCTGCCGAAAAGCCCAGGCCATGGGCGATGCTGCGCAGCACATGGCACACGTAAAACCCAATCAACAACACACAGGCACTCGCCGACAACAGGTACGCCAGGCCAAAGCCAATGTGCTCGGACAACGACAACAACAGCAGGTAAAAGAACGCCAGGGCAAAGCCCACCAACGCGTATTGAATCGGGTGCACCGCCAGGTTTTTGAGCACCTCGAACAGAAAGAAGCCGGCGAACGTCAGGGCGATAAACAGCAGCGCATATTTGATCGCGCGGTCGCTCTTGAGGTACTGGTCCACCGGGTCGATAAAGCGCACGCCGAAGCTGCGGCTGTTGAAGTCGTCACACACCTTGTCCCACTCGCAGCCGCGCAGGGTTTCTTCCAGGTTGGTGGCGAAGAACGTGGTCTGCCAATGGGCGCTAAAGCCTTGAGCCGTGACCTCACGCTGAGCTGGCAAAAAGTTGCCGACAAAGCTTGGGTGCGGCCAGTTCGACGCCAGTTTCACCTGGCTGGTCTTGCCCACCGGCACCACTTGCATCTGCTCGGTGCCTTGCAGGCGCAGGTCAAAGGCGAAGTCAAACGGGGCTGGTTTTTTGCTGTCTTGCTCGGGCAGCATCACGTGCACGCCCTCGCCCAGCCAGGCCACTTGAGAACCGGGCGCGAACTCCAGGCGTTGGCTGCCGAGTTCCAGCTTCAGCGCATTTTCGATGCCGCGAATGTCACTGATACCCACAGCCAAATACGCCGGTTCAAAACGATAATCGGCAAAGTTTTCCGTGATGCCCAACTGCGCAGGCAGCTCAAAACGCCCACTGATGCGGTTGTCTGCATGGAACAGCCGCGCCTGGTAAATGCCCCGCGAGCGCAGCTCGGTTTGCACCTTGCCGTCGAGTTCAAACTGCTCCGGCAAGAAATACAGACGACCGCGCACTTCACTGACTTGCTCGTAGCGTTCGTTGAGCTTTTCATTGAGCTTCCACTCACGGACGGTCTTGCGATAGGGCACTACCATCACCGGGCCGGTGAGGCGCTGGCTGTAGCTTGAGCTGCGGGCGATGTCCATCAATACGCCATCGCGCATCTGCTGGCGGTCGCTGATGATGCCGTTGATCATCAGCAACGGAATCAGCAACAGCAGGATCAGCAGCGCAATCGCGCCAAGTTTGAAAAGCAAGCTGCGGTTCATGGGTCTCTCCCTGTTTTGATGGGCAGAGCGTGAACCGCGCGTATGGGAGATTTATGTGGGCAATGTGGAGACTGTGTGGAGATGCAGCACCACTTGCACGCCGCCTTGCACATTGCCGATCTGCAGGGCGCCGCCGTGCAGTTTCACCACTTCTTCGACAAAGTTGAGGCCAAGGCCGGTGCTTTTGCGCCCGCTGGTCGGGCGTGGCAGGGAGTAAAAACGCTCACTCAGGCGCGGCAAGGCGTAGTCGGGAATCGGCGCGGCCTGGTTGAACAGGCTCACCTGCACGTCGTTGTGATGGGTGTGCGCACTGAACCTCAACGTGCCACCGGGTGGCGTGAAGTCCAGGGCGTTATCCAGCAGATTGCCCAAGGCCTGGCGCAGCAGGAAAGGCTCGCCGAACACTTTCACATCCGCGGTAATCGCCTGTTCGATGTGTAAACCGGCGCCTTCGATTCGCGCGCATTGGGCCTTGAGCACCTCGTCGACCAAGGCGGCCAACGGCATGCTGATTTGTTCTTCCAAACCCTGGCGCTGTTCCACTTGGGCCAGGTTCAGCAGGCGCTCGATCAACTGCTGCAAGCGCGCACTTTCACTGTCGATATTGCCGACGAAACGCTGCTGCTGCTCGCGGGTCATGTCACCCTGCAACAACTCCGCCGCGCCACGAATTGCCGCCAGCGGGCTTTTCAATTCGTGGGTCAGGGTGTGCACGTAATGCTCGACGTAGGCCTTGCCTTCCAGCTGCGTGCGCATGTGCTCCACAGCGGTGGACAGCTGCTTGAGCTCGCCGCCACGGTAATGCGGCAACTCGGCACGCCGGCCTTCGCTAACGGCCTGCGCATACGCCGTGAGCCGGTGCAGCGCAACGCTCAGCCACCAAGACAACAGCGCGCCGAGCAGCAGGCCGAGAATCACCAACCCTGCGCCGTACCACAGCAGGCGATGCTCGGTGCGGTCGACATAGGGCTGCAACGAGCTGTTGGGCTTGGCCACAGTGACTACGCCGATGATCTGGCCGTTGTCGCGGATCGGCGCGCCCACGTGCATCACCGACGAGTTGGGGTCATCCAGTTCGCTTTTGGTCGAACGGGCGCCGTACTCACCGCGCAGGGTCAGGTACACGTCGTTCCACTTGGAGTAGTCCTGGCCCACCGCTTCGCCCGTCGAGTCGAGCAACACGATGCCCTTGGCGTCGGTCACGTAGATACGGTGGTTGACCTGGTTTTTCGGCAGGCCCCAGATGGTCGCGCCCGGTTGGCGGTTGCCATAGGCCTTGAGCAACTCTGGCCAGTGGCTCTGCCCAAGGGTGCCGTTCTTGACGTCCAGCCGTAGGATTTCAGCCAGCAGGTTGGCGGTATCCACCAGGGTTTCTTCGGTGGACTGGCGCACGCCGGGGCGGATTTCCTTCATCACCGTGTTGAGCACGAAGTAGCCGGTCAGGCCGATAAACAGCGCGTACACCAGGAAAATCCGCAGCCCCAGGCGCATCAGCTGTGGCTCGGGCTATAGCTGTAGCCCAGGCCACGATGGGTCTGGATCGGCTCGGCATCGGCGGCCACGCTACGCAGTTTGCTGCGCAGGCTTTTGATATGGCTGTCGATATTGCGCTCGTAGCCAGCGTCGGCGGGCACGCCCACCGCATCGAGCAATTGCTCGCGGCTGAATACGCGCTCGGGTTGCTCGAGCAGGCTTTGCAACAGGCGGAACTCATGACGGGTCAGGCTCAAAGGCTGGCCGCGATAATGGATCTGCATGCGCTCCAGGTCCACCTGAAACACGCTGGGCGCAACACCTGGGCCGACGCGCTTGAGGATCGCCCGTACCCGCGCCGCCACTTCCCGTGGGCTGAACGGTTTGACCACGTAATCGTCGGCGCCGATCTCCAGGCCCACCACCCGATCAATTTCGGCATCCCGCGCACTGAGGAACATCACCGGCACTTCGCTGAAACGGCGCAATTGCTTGCAGGTTTCAAAGCCGCTGATGTCGGGCAGGCCGATGTCGAGGATGATCAGGTCCGCCGGCGCCTGGCGTTGGTGGGCCAGCGCCTCCTGGCCGAGGCTCAGCCAGGTGGTGGTAAAGCCTTCGCCTTGCAGGGCGAAAATCAGCGTGTCGGCTATCGCCGCTTCGTCTTCGACAATCAGGATATGCGGCATGTGGGTCCGTCAGCAGTCCGGTTTGTCAGCAGTGTAACGACGTGCCGGGTTTACCGCTGCGCCGAATTCACGCAGAGCTTTGGCGCCGATCAGCAGCGGGTAGTTGAAGCTGCTGCGGTCGGTGAGGTTGACCTCCACGGTGCGTTTGACGTTGCCCAGGCACATCTCCAGGTCGATGACCGGGCGCTTGGCCACGGTGGCTTCGTCCTTGTCCTCATCTTCGTCGGCGCGGCTCTTGATCTTGCTGATGCGCGAGACTTTGTGTTCGTAGACCTTGTTGGTGGTGTCCTTGCCGCCGAGGCGGAAGCGCACCCAGTCGTCGCCATCGCGGGTGAAGGTCTCGATGTCACGGGCCGACAGCGAAGCCGTCAGTGCGCCGGTGTCCATCTTGGCCTTGAAGGTTTCGCCGATCTCCGGCAGCTGGATGTATTCGTAGCGACCGTAGAGGGTCGGTTCGGCAGCCATGACCGGCAGAGCCACCAGGGCGAACGCAGCAAGGAGCAATTTCACGAAGTGATTTCCTCGAAAGAAGTAGGCGGATTCTAGACCGCAAAAGCAGCACTTAGTTAGCCCCGCCATCAGCAGCTCGTTCCCACGCTCTGCGTGGGGATGCAGCTTTGGACGCTCTGCGTCTGCTTTTAAAGTCTTGACGCAGAGCGTCACTGGCGGCATTCCCACGCAGAGCGTGGGAACGATCAGCATAGCCTTCACATTGTGAAACATTCGTGCGGCGATTTGCGATTTGGCCTCTAGACTCAGCTTGCTTATCATGGCCCGCCCACAGGATTCCAAGAGTTACTTATGCGCCGCCTGCTCACCGGCTGTTTCGTCACACTGCTGTTATTGCTCAACACCCTGGTGCTGTTCGGCCCGTTGATGGTGTTTGCCCTGCTCAAGCTGGTGGCCCCCGGTCGCTATCGCGACTATGCCTCCTGGGCGGTGATGTGGATCGCCGAAACCTGGGCAGAAATCGACAAGCTGATCTTTTCGCTGTGCATCCCAACCCAATGGGAGATCCGCGGCGGCGGCGACCTGCGCGGTGACACGTCCTATCTGGTGATCAGCAACCACCAATCCTGGGTCGACATTCCGGCCCTGATCCAGGCGCTCAACCGGCGCACGCCGTTTTTTAAATTCTTCCTGAAAAAGGAGCTGATCTGGGTGCCCTTCCTCGGCCTGGCCTGGTGGGCGCTGGATTACCCGTTCATGAAGCGCTACACCAAGGCATTCCTGGCCAAGCACCCGGAACTGGCAGGCCAGGACCTGAAAATCACCAAAGAGGCCTGCGAGCTGTTCAAGCGCCAGCCGGTGACGGTGGTCAATTACCTGGAAGGCACGCGGTTCAGCGCGGCCAAACACAAGCAGCAGGCGTCGCCGTTTGCCCGGTTGCTCAAGCCCAAGGCGGGCGGCGTGGCGTTTGTGTTGGCGGCAATGGGGGAACAGCTGGACGCGGTGCTTGATGTGACCGTGGTCTATCCATCTCAAAAGCAGCAGCAAAAGATTCCGGGTTTCTGGGATTTGATCAGCGGCGCGGTGCCAAAAGTGATCATTGATATCCGCACCCGCGAGCTGGACCCGGCGTTGTGGCAGGGCGATTACGAGAATGATCCGGCCTTTCGCCAGACCGTCCAGAACTGGGTGAACCAGCTCTGGAGGGAGAAGGACGCGCGCATCGCTCAACTGCGCGCGGAACGTATTTAGCTGCCAGTGCCCCAGGCCGAGGCCAGTTTGCCCAGCACCGACTCGTTAGCGCCCTGACCACCCAGGTATTGCAGGATCACCGGCGCAAACTTGCCGATCATGCTGTTATCCATGCCCAGCGCGCTGAACGCGGTGTTCAGGTCGCTGGTGTTCTTGACGTTACCCAGCAAGCCGTCCAGGCCGCTGGTCTTGCTGCCGCCGCTCTGGCCGAGCATCCCGCTCAAGGCGCCAAGGCTGCCCAGGGAGTTGCTCCCCGACAGTTGATCCAAGCCGGGCACGCTCTTGCCCAGTTGCGAATAATCGGTGCCGCTCAGTTTATTTTTGGCCAGCCCCAGCATGGCGCCGGTGCCGCCGACGGCTTGTTCGGGGGTGACGTTCAGTTGCGACGTCAGGGCGCTCAGCAGGCCGGCGGTCTGGGAACTCGGCGCTGCGGCAGCCGCCTTGTTATTGCTGCCCTGAGCGCCGGAGACGGCATTGGCCACATCACCGAGGCTGAAACCTGCGGCAAATACCGGGCTGGCAGCCACGGTCATCAGGCAGGACAGGGCAAAACCGCGTGAAATCTTCATCAAGACAACCTCTGAATGTAGGAGCTAAAAGCAGGCGTTGGACTGACGGTCCAGAAGGAATGTTCCCACCTAGAGATTAGTTCAGAAAAAGCTGCATCCAAATCACCCGCCCGCGCGTATATCGAACATGCGCCGCCCGGAGTTGGATGGAATGAATGCTCAAGCTGGTCTACCCTCTGCCTACCGTGCGCAGTCCCGTCGCCCTCGTTCGAGAGCCTGGAGAAGCCCTATTTCCATCAACGATGCTGATCTATTGCGGCCCTTGCTGGCCCAGTGCGCCCTGGGCAACCGCCAGGCGTTCGAAACCCTTTACCGCAGCGTTTCGCCACGTCTTCACGGTGTTGCATTGCGCTTCATGGGCCGCGCCGACCTGGCCGAAGAGGTACTGCAGGAAGCCTTCGTGCGTATCTGGTACAACGCCTCACGCTACGAAGCACACCTGGCGGCGCCCATGACGTGGATGGTCAACATCACCCGCAACCTGGCCATCGACCAATTGCGCAAACACCGCGAACAGCCCTTGGCCGACGGCCAGCAGGACGCCCTGCTCGACGACAGCCCCAGCGCCCACGAGCAACTCAACAACGAACGCGAAGCGCGCGCCCTCAACCGCTGCCTCGACACGCTCGACGGCATGCAGCGCCAATCAGTCACCGTGGCTTACTTCCAAGGCCTGTCGTGCTCGGAGTTAGCCGAACATTTGGCGGCGCCTTTGGGCTCGGTCAAATCCTGGATTCGCCGCGGCATGGAGCGCCTGCGCAGGTGCCTTGAATCATGAACTACCAAACCACCGCCCTGCGCCGCGCCCTGGCCGCCGATTACGCCATTGGGCTAATGCCTGCGACCGCTCGTCGGCGCTTCGACGCCCTGTTATTGGAAGACGCCGCACTGCGCGTCGAACTCGGTCATTGGCAGGATGCGCTCGCCAGCCTGACCGGCGCCCTGCCCGAGCGGCCGGTGCCCGATCACGTGTGGGCAGGCATCAAAGCGCGGATTGAGCCGCAGGTGCTGCATGTGCCGGCGAAGAAACCGTTCTGGATGAGCTTTCGTGTGCTAGCGGCTGCCTGCGCGGTGGTCGTCGCAGTGCTGGTGGGTGTGCTTTATCAGCGTGATATCGGCGCAGAGTACAACGCCACGCTGATCGCGGCTAACCAACAACCGGCGTTGCAGATCCAGGCATTTGGCGATCACCTGCAAGTTGAGCCGTTGACGTTGGCGGCGGTTGAGCCGGCGCGCGCACTGGAACTATGGGCCATTGCGCCCGGCGGCAAACCGATTTCTCTGGGGTTGGTGCCCAGCTCGGGTAAAGGCCGAATCCAGTTGAGCAAGGAACAGCAAGCATTGTTGGCCGCACCGCTGACCCTCGCCGTCAGCCTGGAGCCTGCAGGCGGCTCGCCGACAGGCCAACCCACCGGACCGGTGCTCTATCAAGGCGCACTGGCCTCTCGCTGACACCCCATAATCCCTGTGGGAGCTGGCTTGCCTGCGATAGCGGTGGGTCAGCCAGAGACAGGTTGACTGGCCGACCGCAATCGCAGGCAAGCCAGCTCCCACATTTGATCTTCATCGGCTGGGCAGCTTTGAAATAACCAGTGCCTCTACAAGAAGTAAATACGCTAAAGAACTGTCATTTATAACAGTAGCCAACACTCTGTATCACCCGCAGCATGAAACATCTGCTCCCCACCGGAAGACATTTATGAAGCGCGCACTGCTTGCGGGCTTGTCTGCAATGACAGGGCTGGTAGCAAATGCCATCGCGGCGACCGCAACTTGCCCACCGATCCAGAGCATCCATCAAACCGCGATGGCCGGTGGCGGTTATAGCTATGAAGCCTCACAGCCGGGCGGGCTTACCTGGACCGGCAAAAACCCGTCAGCTACCGCCTCCTACCTCAATGACTCGACGTTTCACGATGCCCGTTACGATGCACAAAACGAAGCCGTCACCTGCACCTACAAGGGTCCAATGGGTAATGACGCACAGCTTTCGGTCACGCTCAAATCCGTCGAGGAGTGGAACCTCACGCCTATTGGTTACTGGAAAGGCACCTATTGCGAAGACTCTGACGCCACCAAGTGCTCATTCACCCATCGGTGACCCGCAGTTGATCATCATCGCCCAGGCGACTTGCTCCTGGCGACGGATGGCGCTTATAGTTCGGCGGTCGTCCACATGGCGACACGGGTTTGGCGACTCGGGTGAATGGTGCAAAAGCTTCTGCTTTTTTGCAGGTTCTTTTGCGTCCGCAATAGCTGCTTTCATGGTGGCTGTGCGCGGGAGACCTTCGGGTCTGCCGGTTCCATTCCCGGTTCGCCAACCTGCGTACAGCTGCCACCCAATTCGTTTGGCGACGAATAAGTGTGTAGCCCACCTCTACTTGAATGGGTTTTAAAACATGAACCGATACATGCCGCTCACCGGCCACGACAGCACCACCCCTTCCCTGCTCATCGACACCCAAGTCCCGCTCGACGTCCTCCACGACGCCGCGGTCTACCGCATCCGCGCGGTGACACAAGTCATGGAAAACCTCGCGTTTCGTGAGGGCCTGCACATCGACAATCTCGTCCTCCAGGACTTCGCCCTGCTCTGCGCCATTCCCTTGCGGGACGGGTGCGACCTGCTGGATGTGATCAGCCGGCGGTTGCAGGCCTAAACACCCAGATGCAAAAAAGGGCGACCTATGGGTAGCCCTTTCTGTACAGCACGTGGCCCCTCTCACCGCACGTCTTTATAGTTTATCGCAACAAACAATAAGGCGACTAAGCACGAACAATTCTAAAAAACTGTTGTTTCTAACAGTATCCGTCCCCCCTGATCATCACTGAATATTCAGTCTTGAACCAACACACAGGGTACCTACTCATGAAATGCCTAAGCACAACAAAACGATCAACTCTTAGCTCTCAATGTTTGA
The DNA here is from genome assembly GCF_045447305.1 of Pseudomonas sp. D47. NCBI lineage: Bacteria > Pseudomonadati > Pseudomonadota > Gammaproteobacteria > Pseudomonadales > Pseudomonadaceae > Pseudomonas > Pseudomonas sp. D47. The sequence continues at coordinate 68,521 of NZ_JBJGXU010000001.1, forward strand.
AAGTTGTCATTACCTTGGCGACCCTAATTGGTAGCACTTGCGCATTCGCTGAAAGTTGTGCGCCAGAGAGCCAGATTACGGCAAGTGAAAGTGGCGGCGAGGTCGTATACACAGCGGGCGAGTTTAAAGGCAATAACGAGGACAGCGGAAACGACGAAAATCGATCGTACTTGAGCCCCACCTTAAAGTTTGAACGAGCGACCCTGTCGCAACGCAAAATTGGCACGCATGGAGAAGACCCAAAAGATACAGCGGGCTCTATCGTCTCGTTTGTCAAATGCGATTATGTTGGCGCTGGTGGCAGCAAAGCCGGCTCACCGCCTGATCGCGTCCGGCTTTCCAAGCGATACACTACGCTGCCTAAGCCAGACAAAGGCAATTGGTTGACCGAGACCATTAACAGGACTGTCGTTACCAACTCCGCCGGCACTGAAAACACGTACTGCACGTCTACAGACCCGACAGCCTGTACGTTCAAATAAATAGCAAGGGCGGCCCATCGGGCGCCGTGCTTTTTCTTTGAACTTACACCATTTCAAGTATCTTAAATGAGACAAGCAAAATACTTCTTCAATAAATTTTTTTCTAAAAAACACAACAACCTGTTAGCACCAACAGCTACACATAATACGTTTTCCTAATAACATCACCCTGTAAGCCCACCACCAAGAAAACATGAGGAATGCCGCAATGAAAGATTATAATTTTAGTTTCCGCATAGGTACAACAACTGGCTATCGCAACGTAATATATGAGAGTCTAAATGCAAATAGCGAGGCTGCAGCGCTTGAGAAGATGAAGCAAAAGTACAACGACTCCTGCGATGTTATTAGCTGCACTTTCTCGGGGGGAAGCAGAGGAAAATAAACGCAAAGCAGAGATTGAAGAACAATTAAAGACTGAGACGGATCCACAAAAGAAGATATATCTCCAAGTAAAGTTAGAGCAATTACAACGAAATTAAATCCAACACTCCGATTCAACACGACCTGCAGCAACGCTCTTCAGAACCTTCGGCAGTATAAACAATTTAAACCTGACCTGGGGACACTGAACGTACACAATGGGCGACTCACGGGCAAACTCCAGGGTCGCCATTTTTTCAGCTTTGGCTTTACGCGTCACTCAGCTTCTTAAGCGGATCAATCACACACTTCTTCGGCACACCCGCATCAAACTCGCCATCACCATGGGACGCATCGTCCAAGCACCCAGTTCATCTGCTGATTTTTTTGATAACGGTGCCCAGATCGCCCAGGCAAAAACGACCTAATCACTTCTACCTTTAACAAAGCACCCGCATAGATCCTTTAAGAAAAAAACCTCGCATTAATATTTCGAACACCTATAAAAAACTGTGAAATCTAACAGGTACACACAAATAAAATATCAAACACACTCTCTCTGGAAGCCATAAAAAGCCGAACACGCACAAGGATGATTGAGATGAGCGAGCGCGAATACAATTGCACTATTGGGACAACAACCGGCTACCGCAACGTGCAAAAAGAGGATGTCGTTGCAAACAGCGAGGCCGAGGCGATTGAAATACTGAAGAAAAAATACACTGATCCGAGAGACACATTTAGCTGCGTTACATCAGACGAATTCGAACGAGAGAAAGCGGAGTTTGAGAAGCAAGAGAGGGAGGCGAATGGAGGATAAAAGATAGAAATCAAGACTTAGCTAATCACACCAGATACGCCCCCATCGCTGTTTACAGCAAAAGGAGAAATGAAGCGATCATCTCTCCTCTTGCTTCTCCGATAGTTACGCCGCACTGAACAACTTGTGCGGATCAATCACAAACTTCTTCGGCACGCCCGCATCAAACTCGCCATACCCACGTGGCGCATCATCCAGGCTGATCACCTGCACACCGACGATTTCAGCAATGTTGATGCGGTCCCACATAATCGCCTGCATCAGCTGGCGGTTGTACTTCATCACCGGCGTTTGCCCGGTGTGGAAGCTGTGGGATTTAGCCCAGCCCAGACCAAAGCGAATGCTCAGGCTGCCCATTTTCGCGGCGGCATCGACCGCGCCTGGGTCTTCGGTGACGTATAGGCCAGGAATACCGATTTTGCCTGCCACACGCACCACGCCCATCAGCGAGTTGAGCACGGTGGCCGGGGCTTCGGCCTTGGCGCCGTCATGCCCGTGGCCACGCGCTTCGAAGCCCACGCAGTCAACGGCGCAGTCCACTTCTGGCTCGCCCAGCAACGCGGCGATCTGTTCGTGCAGCGGGGTGTCGGTGGACAGGTCAACCACTTCAAACCCTTGCGCCTTGGCGTGGGCCAGGCGGATGGAGTTGACGTCGCCAATGATCACCACCGCCGCGCCGAGCAGGCGTGCGGACGCGGCAGCGGCCAGGCCGACCGGGCCAGCACCGGCAATGTAAACCGTGCTGCCTGGGCCAACGCCAGCGGTGACGGCGCCGTGGTAGCCGGTGGGCAGGATGTCGGAGAGGCAGGTCAGGTCGCGGATTTTCTCCATGGCCTTGTCGCGGTCCGGCAGTTTCAGCAGGTTGAAGTCGGCGTACGGCACCAGTACGTATTCGGCCTGGCCACCGGTCCAGTCGCCCATGTCGACGTAGCCATAGGCGCCACCGGCACGCGCCGGGTTAACGGTCAGGCACACGCCGGTGTGTTGTTCTTTGCAGGAGCGGCAGCGGCCGCATGCGACGTTGAACGGCACCGAGACCAAGTCGCCGATTTTCAGGTTCTCTACGTCGCTGCCCTTCTCGATGACTTCGCCGGTGATTTCGTGACCGAGCACCAGGCCGGTCTGGGCAGTGGTGCGGCCGCGCACCATGTGTTGGTCGGAGCCGCAGATGTTGGTGGAGACCACGCGCAGGATGACGCCGTGTTCAATCTTCCTGCCACGGGGGTCCTGCATTTTGGGATAGTCGATTTTCTGTACTTCGACCTTGCCGTTGCCGAGATACACGACACCACGATTACCAGACATGCTTTCACCTCGCTGTTGTTTTTATGGAACCGCGTTGCCCAGGCAGGCAGCGCGTAAAATGCTCGGGTACAGATGCTGTTTGTGCGTTGTTGCTGATGGCCTCATCGCGGGCAAGCCCGCTCCCACCTTTTGATTTGTGAACACATTCAAATGTGGGAGCTGGCTCGCCTGCGATAGCGATCTAAAGAACGACCGTGCGATTGGCATTGAGAAACACCCTGCGCTCTATGTGATACCCAACGGCCCGGGCCAATGTCAGCCCTTCGATATCGCGCCCCTTGGCAATCAAATCCTCGGGATAGTGGCTGTGATCCACCACCTCCACGCCTTGGGCGATGATCGGGCCTTCGTCCAGGTCGTTGTTGATGTAATGCGCGGTGGCGCCGACCAACTTCACACCCTTGTTGTACGCCTGGTGATACGGCTTGGCGCCCTTGAACCCCGGCAGTAACGAGTGGTGGATGTTGATGGCCTTGCCATCCAGCTTGCGGCACAGCTCCGGCGACAGCACTTGCATGTAGCGCGCAAGGATCACCAGTTCAGCGCCGGTCTCTTCAATCACTTGCCACACCTGACGCTCCTGGGACGGCTTGTCGTTGGGGTCGAGGGGGAAATGGTAGTAGGGAATCTGGTGCCAGTCGGCCAAGGGTTTGAGATCAGGGTGATTGGACACCACCGCGACCACGTCCATCGACAGTTGGCCGATGCGCTGGCGGTACAGCAGGTCGTTGAGACAGTGGTCGGCCTTGGAGACCATGATCACCACTTTTGGCCGGTAGTTCGGCGCCGTCAGCTCGAAGACCATGCCGAAGGCTTCGCCGCGTGTGGCCAAGCCATCGCGCAAAGCCTGCTCGTCGAAACCGTCGGGCTGACGGAATTCCACGCGGATAAAAAAGCGGCCCGAGAGGCGATCATCGAACGAGTGGTGTTCGGTGACGTAGCAGCCCTGTTCGAACAGGTAGCGGGTGACCGCGTCCACCGTGCCGAGCACGCTGGGGCAGTCGGCGGTCAAAATCCATGTATCAGGTGCGCGGCTCATAGTGAATCCTCAGGCCTTCGTTGATCGTTCCCACGCTCTGCGTGGGAATGCCGCCATGGACGCTCTTGGGACGCGGAGCGTCCTGGGATGCATTCCCACGCAGAGCGTGGGAATGATCGTTATGCGACGACATTCAGGCCGAACTCGGCCGAGGCATCCTGCAACCACAACCACCAGTAGTCCGAGAAGCTGCGACGGATCAACAGCTCCCAGGTGTCTTCAGCAGTGTGGCGGATCACCAGCTGCGACTTGGCGAACACCGTGCCCACCGCCTTGCCCACCGGGAAGTTGTTGGGGTGCACGTCGTAGCTGGTGGACTTCATCAGCACGTCGCGCACGTTCGGGCCGCTAAGCTCGAGGATCTGCTGGCCGCCGCTGACGTTGACGATCTGGATATGCAGGTCGCCCAGGGCGGCACGCAGGTTTTGTTCGGCGGCGAATTCTTCACCGCTTGGCACGATCAACAGCCACTCGTCCGGGCCGAGCCATTGCAGGCTGGTTTCGCCTTTGACGATGACTTGCAGGGCGCCAGGCAGTTCGATGCCCAGGGCTTTGTGCACGCCGGCAGCGAAGGCCGCATCGTGGCCATCGCCACGGATTGTCAGGTGGCCGAGAAGTTTCTTTTCGCGCACGGTCACGCCGGCGTTCTTGCGGCCCTTGCCGACCAGGCTGGCGAGATCGGCATGGTGCAGCGACGACTCGGCCTTGGCGCCGGACGTGGGGCGTTGCTGGTAAACATTGGCTGCTGTCATAAAGCACCTTTCCTAATTTGATCGTTCCCACGCTCTGCGTGGGAATGCCGCCATGGACGCTCTGCGTCCGCTTTTGGGGCGCGGAGCGCCCCGGGATGCATTCCCACGCGAAGCATGGGAACGATCAGGTGTCAGATGTTCTGCCGCTCACCTTTCGGATCAAAGAACACCGAAGACACAATCTGCGCCTCGATCACGCTGCCATCCGCTTGCGGCGAAAACACCCGCTCACCGATGCGCTTCAAGCCGCCCTTCACCACCGCCATCGCAAACGAATAACCCAGCGAGTTATGCGCATAGCTTGAGGTCACGTGGCCGACCATCTTCATCGGGATCGTCTGCTTCGGATCGAACACCAACTGCGCGCCTTCCGGCAGCCACACCGTCGGATCAATCGGCTTCAAGCCCACCAACTGCTTACGCTCTTCACGCACGCAGTCTTCGCGATTCATCCCGCGCCAGCCGATCCACGAGAACGGTTTGGTGCGGCCTACGCACCAGCCCATGTTCAGGTCGTCCGGGGTCATCGAGCCGTCGGTGTCTTGGCCGACGATGATGAAGCCCTTCTCGGCGCGCAGTACGTGCATGGTTTCGGTGCCGTACGGCGTCAGGTTGTATTTCTTGCCGGCCTCAACGATCTGTTCAAGCACGCCCATGGCGTAGTCGGCCTGCACGTTGACTTCGTACGACAGCTCACCGGTGAACGAGATACGGAACACCCGCGCCGGTACGCCGCCGACCAAGCCTTCTTTCCAGGTCATGAACGGGAAGCCGTCCTTGTCCAGGTCGATGTCAGTGACTTCGGCCAACAGCTTGCGGCTGTTGGGGCCGGACAAGGTCATGGTCGCCCAGTGGTCGGTGACCGAGGTGAAGTACACCTTGAGGTCCGGCCATTCGGTCTGTTGGTAGATTTCCAGCCACTGGAGTACACGCGCCGCGCCGCCGGTGGTGGTGGTCATCAGGAAGTGGTTGTCGGCGAGGCAGGCGGTTACGCCGTCGTCGAAGACCATGCCGTCTTCCTTGCACATCAGGCCGTAGCGCGCCTTGCCCACGTCGAGCTTGGTCCAGGCGTTGCTGTAGATGCGGTTGAGGAACTCACGGGCATCCGGGCCTTGAATGTCGATCTTGCCGAGGGTCGACGCATCCAGTAGGCCGACGCTGTCGCGCACAGCCAGGCATTCGCGTTTCACCGCCGCGTGCAGGTCTTCACCGTTACGCGGGAAATACCATGGGCGTTTCCACTGGCCGACGTCTTCAAACTCGGCGCCGTTTTTCACGTGCCAGGCTTGCAGCGCGGTGTAGCGCACCGGCTCGAAGATATGCCCACAGTGGCGGCCCGCGACTGCGCCGAAGGTCACCGGCGTGTAGTTGGGACGGAACATGGTGGTGCCCATCTGCGGGATGGTCACGTTCAGCGAGCGGGCCGCGATGGCCAGGCCGTTGACGTTACCGAGCTTGCCCTGGTCGGTGCCGAAGCCCAGCGCGGTGTAACGTTTGACGTGTTCGACCGACTCGAAACCTTCGCGGGTCGCCAGTTCGATGGCGGCGGCGGTCACGTCGTTTTGCAGGTCGACAAATTGCTTGGGCGCCCGTGCGGTAGCTTTCTCGTGAGGCACTTGGAACAGCGCCAACGTCGGCTCTTCTAGACGGCTCAAGGCTTTGGGCAGCGTGCCTTCCACCGGCGTGAAACCGGCTTCGCTGGCCGCGCGCACGCCGCCTTCAAAACCATCCGCCAGGGAATCGCCAAGGCCGTAGACGCCGTTGATGCCACCGACGCACACGCGTTTCTGCGGTGCTTCGCCCGGTACGAAACCGAGAATGTCTTCACGCCAAGTCGGCTTGCCGCCCAAGTGCGAAGCCAAGTGAACCACCGGGCTGTAGCCGCCGGAGCTGGCGACCAGGTCGCACTCCAGCCACTCGCCGGGGCTGGTGACTTTATGCGCGTTGACGTCGATGGCCGCCACGCGGGCGCCGGTCACGTGTTTGCTGCCACGGGCTTCGATCACGGCGCTGCCGGTGAGGATACGAATGCCTTTGGCGCGCGCTTCTTCCACCAGCGCGCCGCGTGGGTTGTGGCGCGCATCGGCCACGGCCACCACGGTAAGACCTGCGTCGAACCAGTCCAGCGCTACGCGGTAGGCGTGGTCGTTGTTGGTCGACAGCACCAGTTTTTTGCCCGGCGCCACGCCGTAGCGGCGCACGTAAGTGGAGACGGCGCCAGCGAGCATGTTGCCCGGCACGTCGTTGTTGCCGTACACCAGCGGGCGCTCGCACGCGCCGGTCGCCAGCACTACGCGCTTGGCGCGCACACGGTGGATACGCTGACGCACCACGCCAATCGGCGCACGGTCACCGAGGTGATCGGTGAGGCGCTCGTGGATGGTCAGGAAGTTATGGTCGTGGTAACCGTTGACGGTGGCGCGAGGCAGCAGCACCACGTCCGGCAGGGCGTTGAGTTCTGCGATCACACTGGCGACCCACTCGGTGGCCGGCTTGCCGTCGAGGCTTTCGCGGGAGTCCAGCAAAGAGCCGCCGAATTCTTCCTGCTCATCGGCAATGATCACCCGCGCGCCACTGCGCGCAGCCGCCAAGGCTGCCGACAGCCCGGCAGGGCCGGCGCCGACGATCAGCACGTCGCAGTGACGGTTGAAGTTGTCGTAGGTGTCCGGGTCGTTCTCGGTCGGCGAGCGGCCAAGGCCTGCGGCCTTACGGATGTACTTCTCGTAGGTCATCCAGAACGATTGCGGGTACATGAAGGTTTTGTAGTAGAAACCCGGCGGCATCAGCTTGCCGCCGACCTTGCCGAGAATGCCCATCATGTCGTTGTTCACGCTCGGCCAGCCGTTGGTGCTGGTGGCGACCAAGCCTTGGTACAGCGCCTGTTGCGTGGCGCGCACGTTGGGAATCTGGGTGGCTTCGGTGGCGCCGATCTGCAGCACCGCGTTCGGCTCTTCGGCACCGGCGGCAAAGATGCCGCGTGGGCGCGAATACTTGAAGCTACGGCCGATGATGTCGACGCCGTTGGCCAGCAAGGCAGCGGCAAGCGTGTCGCCCTCAAAGCCTTTGTAGCTCTGGCCGTTGAAGGTAAACGTCAGGGCTTTATTACGGTCGATGCGGCCACCGTTGGACAGGCGATTGATCTGGCTCATACCTTCTCTCCAGAAGCCTTGGCGGTGAATTGCGGCTTGGTGCCTATCTTGTAGGTTTCAAGAATTTCGTAGGTCAGCGTGTCGCGGGTGGCGTTGAAATACTGGCGGCAACCGGCGGCGTGAATCCACAGTTCGTGGTGCAGGCCTCGTGGGTTATCGCGAAAGAACATGTAGTCGCCCCACTGCTCGTCGGTGCAGGCGTTCGGGTCCAGCGGGCGCGGGATGTGCGCTTGGCCGGACGCGTGGAATTCCTCTTCGGAGCGCAGTTCGCCACAGTGAGGACAGAAGATATGCAACATAGGGTATTTCTCCTCTTGATACGCCGAGAGCTAGTGGGCGACGGCCGCAGCGCCGTGTTCGTCGATCAACGCACCGTTGTGGAAACGGTCGATGGAGAAAGGTGCGGCCAACGGGTGCATTTCACCCTTGGCGAGGCTGGCGGCAAATACGTTGCCTGAGCCCGGCGTGGCCTTGAAGCCACCGGTGCCCCAACCGCAGTTGAAGAACATGTTCGGCACTGGGGTTTTGGAGATGATCGGGCAGGCGTCCGGCGTGGTATCGACGATGCCGCCCCACTGGCGGTTCATGCGCACGCGCGACAGCACCGGGAACATCTCGACGATGGCCTGGATGGTGTGTTCGATCACCGGGTACGAGCCGCGTTGGCCATAACCGTTATAACCGTCGATACCGGCACCGATCACCAAGTCGCCTTTGTCCGACTGGCTGATGTAGCCGTGCACGGCGTTGGACATGATCACGCTGTCGATAATCGGCTTGATCGGCTCCGACACCAACGCTTGCAGCGGGTGGGATTCGATCGGCAGGCGGAAACCGGCGAGCGAAGCCATGTGCCCGGAGTTACCGGCGGTGACCACACCGACGCGCTTGGCGCCGATAAAGCCCTTGTTGGTTTCGACGCCGATGCACACGCCGTTTTCCTTGCGGAAACCGATCACTTCGGTCTGCTGGATCAAGTCCACGCCGAGTGCGTCAGCCGCGCGGGCAAAGCCCCAGGCCACGGCATCGTGACGGGCCACGCCGCCGCGACGTTGCACGGTGGCGCCAAGGACGGGGTAACGGGTGTTTTTCGAACAGTCGAGGTACGGGATCTCGTCGGCCACTTGTTTGGCGTTGAGCAGTTCGCCATCCACGCCATTGAGGCGGTTGGCGCTCACGCGGCGCTCGGAATCACGGATGTCTTGCAGGGTGTGGCACAGGTTGTAGACGCCACGCTGGGAGAACATCACGTTGTAGTTCAGGTCTTGGGACAGGCCTTCCCATAGTTTCATCGCGTGTTCGTACAGGTGCGCTGACTCGTCCCACAGGTAGTTGGAGCGCACGATGGTGGTGTTGCGCGCGGTGTTACCGCCGCCCAGCCAGCCTTTCTCGACCACGGCCACGTTGGTGATGCCGTGCTCTTTGGCCAGGTAATAGGCGGTCGCCAGACCATGCCCGCCGCCGCCGACGATGACCACGTCGTAGACTTTTTTCGGCGTGGGGGTGCGCCACATCTTCTGCCAGTTTTCGTGGTGGCTGAGTGAGTGCTTGAAGAGGCCGAAGCCCGAGTAGCGTTGCATAGTCATTACTCCAAAACCGCGCTCAGCGATAAACCGGGAAATCAGCGCACAGGGCAGACACGTGCTTGGCCACGTTGGCCTCGACATCGGCGTCGCCGAGGTTATCGAGGATGTCGCAGATCCAGCCAGCCAGCTCAATGCACTGCGGTACTTTGAAGCCACGTGTGGTCACCGCCGGGGTGCCGATACGCAGGCCCGAGGTCACGAACGGCGACTGCGGGTCATTCGGCACGGCGTTCTTGTTGACGGTGATGTGGGCGCGACCGAGGGCGGCGTCCGCCTCTTTGCCGGTGAGGCCCTGGCGAATCAGGCTGACCAGGAACAGGTGGTTATCGGTGCCGCCGGACACCACATCGTAGCCACGCTTGATAAACACGCTGGCCATGGCCTGGGCGTTGTCGATCACCTGTTGTTGATAAACCTTGAAGCCCGGCTCTGCCGCTTCCTTGAAGCACACGGCCTTGCCGGCGATCACGTGCATCAGCGGGCCACCCTGGGCACCGGGGAACACCGCAGAGTTGAGTTTTTTCTCAATCTCTTCGTTGGCCTTGGCCAGGATCAAACCGCCACGGGGACCGCGCAGGGTCTTGTGGGTGGTGGTGGTGACCACATCAGCGTAAGGCAGCGGGTTCGGGTACAAACCAGCAGCCACCAGGCCGGCGACGTGGGCCATGTCGACGAACAGCAGCGCACCAACCTTGTCGGCAATCGCGCGAAAACGTGGGAAATCCAGGGTTTTGGAGTAAGCGGAGAAACCGGCCACCACCATCTTCGGCTTGTGCTCCACCGCCAGGCGCTCAACTTCGTCGTAGTCGATCAGGCCGGTGTCGGTGTTGATGCCGTACTGCACTGCGTTGTACAGCTTGCCCGAGGACGACACTTTGGCGCCGTGGGTCAAGTGACCGCCGTGGGCCAGGCTCATGCCAAGGATGGTGTCGCCGGCGTTCAGCAGCGCCAGGTACACCGCGCTGTTGGCGGACGAACCGGAGTGCGGCTGCACGTTGGCGTAATCGGCGCCGAACAGTTGCTTGGCGCGCTCGATGGCCAGGGCTTCAACCTTGTCCACGTGCTCGCAGCCACCGTAGTAGCGCTTGCCCGGGTAGCCTTCGGCGTATTTGTTGGTCAGGCCACTGCCCTGGGCTTCCATCACGCGTTTGCTGGTGTAGTTCTCTGACGCGATCAGCTCGATATGATCTTCTTGACGCTGCTCCTCGGCATTCATCGCCGCCAGCAAGGCGTCGTCATATCCCTGGATCTGGTCTTTTTTGCTGAACATCGCGTCTCTCCCAGCCTTTCGTATTGTTAAGGCCCGTGCAGGGCCCTTTGATGCGATGGTAGGGCTGGCGCAGACAGGTCAAATGCCTACGGACGCCACGCAAAGGTGCGTTTACGACATGGCCTGACGTGCAGGCGAACAAAGCGCTGAGATTGCTCACGTCACACAGGGCGCGGGGAACGCAAAAAAACCGGCCTAGTCGCACAAAACACAAAAAGATAGCTACGCTTGCCAATCAAAAGCGCCAGTTCATGCATTCGACGCGTTCACGGTTCAATCGAAAAGATTGAACGCCCTGCTACGTCGAGGAATGCCAACATGGCTCTACTTAACCAAGTTATTGATATCTGCAAACGCCTGGCGCCCCATGGCTGGCAAAATTTGTTGCTTGGCCATGGTCTCGACATCCTGGCGCCCAGCCTTGAAGCCGAACTGGGTAAAACGCTGACCCCAAACCGAACACTTCCAGGTTTTGAAGACTTTGCCTTGGCCGGAACCCGCGGTATTGAGCCTGGCAAACCCGCACATAGCCTGCTGTACCACGCACTGGCAAATGCCAACGTGACAACCGATGCCAGGGGCAACCCGCTCCAGGCGTACCCCACGCCGGCAGAACTTGAAACCGTCCTCAACTATGTTTATGCCAGACAGGCGCCCAGCCTTGCGCAGTTGCAGGCGCGCGCCAATGGCAGGCCCATGGCGGTGGTGGTTTTCGCACTCGAATACCGCACAGCACCGGACACTGTGCATAAGGCGCATGCCGATCTGTGTTTTTCCCGCACCGGCATAACACGAGTCGGTACTGCGGCCCCGCTGTACGATGAAAAAAGCAGGGGTTTCCTGCCTTTTGTAGAAGGGGAAAACCACGCTATTCGCGTCTTGCCGGCGCGCTACAGTGCTTATGTTGCGGTGCAGCTTAAAGGCGACCGCGCCAGTTTCGGCCCCATGCGTTTTGGGGCAAATGACGCAGCCAATGATTTCTGGGTGCCACTGCATAAACTGTTCAGCGGCAACGAGTGCATCGCCGGCATGACGCTGGCGGTTAACCTCCAGGCGCAGCATAAAAACGAGAAGTTACGCCGCATACACTTGGAATTAGGGGCGGGTTCGGGCTGGGGCGAACCCGATATCAGCCAACCGCCCTTCGTCATGACTGAAGGTCTCGCAGACTGGCTCCCTGAACAAGCGTATGGCCCCGGACTCATGTCTGCCATACCCCATAAACGCCTGACGGAGGCTGCCCAATACCTGGGCAAACCGTTGACGTTCAATGTGCCTGCCAATCCTGGAATTCTGATTTCCAGCTTGGCAATTGACGGGAATGCGCCGGAATTTGTGCACATTCGTCATAAAGTCGATGACACGGGGAACGTGATCAATCTGAATCGGCGGCCAGACATGCTTGGCGAATTGAGGAAGGGCAATTTCAAGGCCCTGCACTATCTGGACTTCACTGGCGATGGCGGGATTAAAGCCCATTGCGCGGCGCTGGACCCCGCGATTCCACAACGTGTGGCCGCGTATTCGCTGATCTGCGCACCTGACTTTTACCCTTTGTGCGACCAGCGGCACCTGCTGGAATGGCTTGAAAGCATGGATGCAGCCTCTCAGTTCACGGTCTTTTCCGTACGACCGAGGTGCCTGTCCGACTCTCGTTTCGCGGCCAATATCCAGTCTTTCCCGGAGTCTTTTTCCAGCACCGACGTCAGCATGACTGCAATTGTCGCCCAGCTTAATACCTCGCCCGCCCCTGCTACACCCCTGACACCGAATGTCGCATCAGCAAAGTGTGCCTCGCATCTGACTGATGCAGGAGCCGGGGTATTCGCACCTGGATGGGACGTTGGCATCTCTGAATTGGACGACGTTACGCACCTGGCCTCTTACAGACTGGGTAGCCCATTTCCCGAAGATGCCAAACTTTGCGCAGCCCTGAGTTCCTTCTGGCCCGCCGTTGCGCCGGACTCAGCGCAATCCTATGAACCGGGAGGCAGAGCCGGGCCGACCGTCAAGCCGATGTTGGATCAGGAAATCGGCAAGAAAACCGGATTACCCTGGGATGGCGTACCCGCTGCGAAAAGCTATATCTCCAATGGCGCGACACATAGGGCCTACGAGACTTACCACTACACCGATTACGTGGAAAACGCGCTAAACGCGACGTTCTCACTGGCGCTGACGGGTAAAGTCGATTCACAGGAATATCAACGTCGCGTTGATGCCTGGCGGCGAGTCAGACGTTCATTGGGAAGCACCGCAAGGGATTGGTTTATCGACTCGTTCAACCCTGCAATGCCTGTCGACTACGCAGTAGTCACGGCAAACACAGACTTGCCAGCGACGTCATATGGCCCAGGTTATCGGCTTGAACTGTTCCGCTTTCTCCCTGCACAATCACCGGCGTTCGACCAAGTACGTCTCAAACTGACCGAGAGTTTTACTTACTTCGTATGGCCGAACGTTATCTTGCGCCAGCAAGGTATTAAACCTTGGCAACGCGTTTAGAGAGATCCAGGCCAGACTCAATGAACACATATGACGTCATCATCCTAGGCGCCGGCCCGGCGGGTTGTTCGGCCGCTATTTCTTGCGCTCAACAGGGCCTGAAAGTAGCCCTTGTTGAGCGCCTGTTGTTTCCCCGCCATCGCCCAGGTGAAACATTGCACCCGGGCATAGAACCGCTGCTCCAGCAGTTGGGTGTGGCTGAAAAAGTGGGCGGTGATACCTTCATCCGCCCTGAGGGTGCCTGGGTGAAGTGGGATAAAGACCGGCGCTTTGTGCCCTTCGGGGAAGACGCAAATGGCCCGTGGCGAGGGTTTCAGATTCCAAGGGCTACGCTGGATGAGTTGCTGTTGGACAGAGCGATCGCATTGGGCGTGCATGCCCTGCAACCCTGCCAGGCAAAGCAGTTGTTGGTGGAAAACGATCGCGTTGTTGGTATTCGTACCCAGACTGAGCAATTGTTTTGCAGGCACCTTATCAATGCCAGCGGTGCTCATGGCTGGCTGGCACGCCAACTGGGGCTGGCAACACGTCGCTACTCACCCGCACTGACGGCCCTGTATGGCTATAAGCGCGGAACGGTCGACGAGCGCGCTCTTGGTATCTTCGCTGACCGATCAGGCTGGTACTGGACGGCTCACATAGGCCAAGGGCTTTATCACTGGACACGACTGCACTTTGCGCAAGATAAAGCCCCCAAGGCGTCAGCGGTACCGGGTTGTTTTGAACAACTGGTGTGCGAGGGCGCGATCCAGGGTGCCGATGTCACCTGGAGAATCTGCGAACAAGCGGCCGGTAATGGCTACTTCATCATAGGCGACGCGGCTGCCGTGCTGGACCCGGGGGCTTCTCACGGGGTACTCAAGGCCTTGATGTCGGGAATGATGGCCGCGCGCTGCATTGTCGATGAACATGCCACCCCAGCGCATAGGCAGGCTATCTCACTGCAATATTGCCAATGGCTACGGGACTGGTTCGAACGCGACGTACAAAAAATGCGCGAGTTTTACGCGGCTCACCCGTTTCCTCCTCGCTGGCTTCACGCGTGCTCAGCCAATGGCTTTGCGCACCAACAACAGCAGTAAAAAATGCAGCGGGTACAGCGCATAGGCCCAGCGGTGCATGGCGGGTGCAGAGGCGTGTTTGGCGTATCGCAAAAGCAGCAATCCCGCCAACGGCGCGAGCAGGCAAGCCGCCAGCCCAAGTATCGCGACCAGCGTGCCGCTATTGAGCAGAATCTGCCATTGGTTGGCAGCCACACAGACCAAACCCGGCAACACGCTGAAATACCATCGGCGGCTGAACACCAGCAGCATCGCCAGCGGCAGCAAGACACCGAAGAAACCGAACATCAGGTGCGTGGAAAACACACCGGCGATCATGAGGGCGATCAGCGCCAATCCTCGATCAAAAAGCGCTTTATGCTGCCATCCTCGGGCAACCAGCAAGCCCAGCGCCAAGGTCGGTAATACGTTCAACGTATCGGCATCATCGATAAACATTCGATAGGGCACTTCGCTGATCACACTGAACAGCAGCAGCCAGCCCAGGTATCGCCATTGGCCGGTTACGGGCGCATGCCTGACTCGGTGCAAATTGGCCGCAATCGCCAGGCAAAACCAGGGAAACGCCAGGCGGCCGGGTACATACAGGCCATCCAGGTTCAAACCGACATAACGCAAATGGTCGAGCACCATGCTCAGCAGTGCCAGCCACTTGAGCAAATCCAGGGCGCCATCGCGGACGCGTCCGACAGGCAACGTTTGTGTACCGTGCATAATTCCCCAGTGACTTTGCATTTACAGTGCGTGCGCACCTCAGACAATCTTGGGTACAGTGCGCACCAACATCGACCACAGGAATGGGCCATGACCGACAAGAGCCAACAATTCGCCAGCGACAATTATTCCGGCATCTGCCCGGAAGCCTGGGCCGCCATGGAACTCGCCAACCAAGGCCATCAACGCGCCTACGGCGATGATGAATGGACCCACCGCGCCGCCGACGGTTTCCGTAACCTGTTCGAAACCGACTGCGAAGTGTTCTTCGCCTTCAACGGCACCGCCGCCAACTCCTTGGCATTGTCCTCGCTGTGCCAGAGCTACCATAGCGTGATTTGCTCGGAAACCGCCCACGTCGAAACCGACGAATGTGGCGCACCGGAGTTCTTCTCCAACGGTTCCAAGCTGCTCACCGCGCGCACCGAAAACGGCAAGCTGACCCCGGAGTCGATCCGCGAGATCGCCCTCAAGCGCCAGGATATCCACTACCCCAAACCACGCGTGGTCACCCTGACCCAAGCCACCGAAGTCGGCAGCGTGTACACCCCAGAAGACATCCGCGCGATCAGCGTCACCTGCAAAGAACTGGGGCTAAACCTGCACATGGACGGCGCGCGCTTCTCCAACGCCTGCGCGTTCCTCGGCTGCTCCCCAGCCGACCTGACCTGGAAAGCCGGCGTGGACGTGCTGTGCTTCGGCGGTACGAAAAACGGCATGGCGGTGGGTGAAGCCATCCTGTTCTTCAACCACAAACTGGCCGAAGACTTCGACTACCGCTGTAAACAGGCCGGCCAGTTGGCGTCGAAAATGCGCTTTCTCTCGGCGCCGTGGGTGGGCTTGCTGGAAAACGACGCCTGGCTCAAACACGCACGCCACGCCAACCATTGCGCACAACTGCTCAGCAGCCTGGTGGCGGATATTCCCGGCGTGGAATTAATGTTCCCGGTACAGGCCAATGGCGTGTTCCTACAGCTCTCTGAAGCGGCCATCGAGGCGCTGACGGCCAAGGGCTGGCGTTTCTACACCTTCATCGGCAAAGGCGGCGCGCGCTTCATGTGTGCGTGGGATACCGAGGAAGAACGCGTAAGAGAATTAGCTGCGGATATTAGGAAAGTGATGGGCGCCTAGGCGTGACGAATACTGGCGGATTGCCGAGACTGTTATTTGGTGTTTCCGACAGGATCTAACCCTATTTTCATCGACTAGCCTACTGGAACTCGGAAGGAAAAGGCCGCTGCAGCGGCCACCTTTCGGGAACAACTGCCTGCCGAATAATCGGCCGGAAACGGAAATCCAGCAGAGGGTTAGACCATGGAAGCTCAATGCTACGCCATGAACGCACGACAAGACGGCAGCCTGAACGACACGTTCGTAAGTTGGGACGAGTTCAGGAAACTGGCAAACGTCGGTGACACCATCAGGGAGCCTTCGAGAACCCTGACCATCTATGAAAAAGCCTTCGAATTGACAGCTTCCGGCGATCAGTTCTCCATCCAGATCTACACCCGCTAACGACTAAGGAGCGCGTCGCATCGTAGTGATCGTTCCCACGCTCCGCGTGGGAATGCCTCCTGGGACGCTCCGCGTCCACGCCACACCTCCATTCAAGGACGAATAGATGGGTAGAAGCCGCTACGTCATCACCGAACCCGAAAAACCGCACTTCCTAACGTGCACTGTCATGGAGTGGCTACCGCTGTTTACCCGCGACTACCTCGTGGGCCATCTCTTGGATTGTTGGCGATATCAGCAAAAGCACCATGCGCTAAGCCTATTTGGCTACGTCATTCTCGAAAACCACCTGCACTTCGTCGCCCAAGCGCCGGACCTGCGCAAGTGCGTCAGTCAATTCAAATCCTTCACCGCTCGTACCATCATTGATGACCTGCAAAGCAAAGGTGCCGAGCGGGTGTTACAACGCCTGCGCTTCAGCAAACGAGCACACAAGGCAGATCGGGTTTATCAGCTTTGGCAGGAAGGCTCACATGCCGAATTGGTGTACAGCGAGACAGTGATGCGCCAAAAACTTGATTACATCCATTGCAACCCAGTAAAGCGAGGATATGTGGACTTGGCCGAGCACTGGCGATATTCCAGCGCCCGTAATTACGCAGGAAGTGAGGGTTTAATAGACATACAACAGTGGTACTGATGATCGTTCCCACGCTCCGCGTGGGAACGATCTTTCAACGATCTTTCAGAACTCGATACGCACATCACCCTTCGGCACGCTGCAGCACGACAGGATGTAACCCTCGGCCTCGTCTTCTTCGGTGATACCGCCGTTGTGCTCCATCTCGACCTCCCCGCCCAGCTTCATCACCTTGCACGTACCGCAAATGCCCATGCCGCAGGCCTTGGGGATCAGCAGGCCAAGCTTGGCGGCAGCAGCGTGGACGGTTTCGCCCGGGGCCACACGGATGCTTTTGCCCGAGGCAATGAACTCCACCTGATGCAAATCCGCCAAGTCGATTTCCGGGGCGTCGGCGGCTTGCTCGGCCTGTTCCACCGCGTCGGCACGCGCCTCGGGAGGCGTGGCGCCGAAGGATTCCTCGTGGTAACGCGCCATGTCGAAGCCCGCCACTTCCAGCAGGCGCTTCACCGCGTTCATGTACGGCGTAGGGCCGCAGCAAAACACTTCGCGCTCGAGGAAGTCCGGCACCATCAGTTCGAGCATCTTGTGGTTCAGGTAGCCGCGATAACCGGCCCAGGGCTCGCCCAGGCCGTGCTTCTCGCAGATCAGGTGCAGGCTGAAGTTGTCGATCCGCGACGCCATGTGTTCCAGCTCACGGTGGTAAATGATGTCTTTGGGCGAGCGCGCGCTGTGGATAAAGGTCATGTCGACGTTGGCGTTGGTGTCGTAATACCAACGCGCCATGGACATCACCGGCGTGATGCCGACGCCGCCGCTGAGGTAGAGGACTTTGGGGTTACTGAAGTCGATGGCATTAAACAACCCGACCGGCCCGTGCACCGCCAGCTCCTGCCCTTCGTGCAGGGTGTCGTGCAGCCAGTTGGAGACCTTGCCACCCGGCACACGCTTGATCGTCACCGAAAAGCTGTACGGCACCGACGGCGAACTGGAAATGGTGTAGGAACGCATGATCGGCTGGCCATCGATTTCCAGCTCCAGGGTGACGAATTGCCCCGGCTTGAAAAAGAACAGGATCGGCTGGTCGGCCATAAAGCAGAAGGTGCGCACGTCCCAGGTTTCCTGGATGACTTTGACGCAACGGACGATGTGCCGACCATTGGCCCAGGTCTGGGTAGTTACCGGATTCAGGAAGCTGTTGGACATGCTGTTCTCCACCGCCGATATTCGGCCTTATGGTGGCGATTCTGCGTAACGCGAGAACCACCCATTTACCTATCTGCGACATTCACATACTTATCGCGACCAGCCCCCATATCACGGGGGTTGCGCGTCGGGATCAGAGTGGGCCATGTCGTTAATGGACAAGGTTCTGGCCTTTGCCGGGCCCACACTCACTCCCAACAAAGACACTTTCTTTACGCCTTGCACAGCAACAACCGTAGCCACTATTCGCCGGCCACACAGAATGGCCCTGAGGACACACACGATGGACGTCACCGCAACCTTAAGCTTGGGCGATCCGCTGGGACCCGCACGCAAGGCCACCGCGCACATGCTGCAAGAGCGCGAGCGCACCTTTTCGCTGCCGCAGCCGTTTTACTCTGACGAGCGGCTGTTTGACATCGACATGCAGGAGATTTTCCAGAAAGAGTGGTTGATCGCCGGCATGACCTGCGAGATCCCCACCAAGGGCAACTACCTGACCCTGCAAGTGGGCAAGAACCCGATCATCGTGATCCGTGGCGCCGAAGGCGTGGTGCATGCGTTCCACAACGTGTGCCGCCACCGTGGTTCGCGCTTGTGCACCAGCGACAAGGGCAAGGTTGCCAAACTGGTCTGCCACTACCACCAGTGGACCTACGAACTGGACGGCCGCCTGCTGTTCGCCGGCACCGAGATGGGCGCCGACTTCGACATGAAGCAGTACGGCTTGAAACCCGTGAACGTGAAGACCGCCGGCGGCTACATTTTCATCAGCCTGGCCGAGAACCCGCCGGCCATCGATGACTTCCTGTCGACGCTGAACCACTACATGGAACCCTACGACATGGAAAACACCAAGGTGGCGATCCAGACCACCTTGTTTGAAAAAGCCAACTGGAAACTGGTGCTGGAAAATAACCGCGAGTGCTACCACTGCAACGCGTCGCACCCGGAACTGTTGAAAACCCTGCTGGAATGGGACGACGTCACCGACCCGCGCGCCGACCAGGCCTTCAAGGACCACGTCGCGGCGTCGGCCGCCGCCTGGGACGCGGAAAAAATCCCTTACGCCCACGCCAGCTTCGGCCTGCGTAACCGTATCGTGCGCATGCCGCTGCTCAAGGGCACGGTGTCGATGACCCTCGACGGCAAACAAGGCTGCAACAAGCTGATGGGCCGCATCAAGAACCCGGACCTGGGCTCGATGCGCATCCTGCACTTGCCGCACTCCTGGAACCACTGCATGGGCGATCACATCATCGTGTTCACCGTGTGGCCGATCAGCGCACAGGAAACCATGGTCACCACCAAGTGGATCGTGCACAAGGACGCCGTCGAAGGCGTGGACTATGACGTGGAGCGCATGCGCAAAGTGTGGGACGCCACCAACGACCAGGACCGTCGACTGGCCGAAGAAAACCAGCGCGGGATCAACTCCACCGCTTACCAGCCAGGGCCGTACTCCAAGACCTATGAGTTTGGCGTGGTGAATTTTGTGGATTGGTACAGCGAGCGGATGCTGAGCAACCTGGGCGCGGCGCCGGCGCCGTATCTCAAAGGTGTGGCCGTACACGAATAACTGACACCCCACAGATCATCAATATGGGGCTTGTGTGGGAGCTGGCTTACCTACGATGCGGACACCTCGGAGCCTCAGTTGCACTGGGGTGATGCCATCGCAGGCAAGCCAGCTCCCACATTGGCTATCACCATTGTTCAAATTTCGATCAAACCTTTTACAGGCCCCTAATAACCTGCCCTCCAGCCTTCGCCCAACAACTTATCCACAAAGCCACCCACAGTAATTGTGGGCAAGTACACCTTCCTCCCGAAATTAAATGAAGAAAATCCGTGACTTATTCAAAGCTTGCGATTTTTTCTACGCCTGATCATTTATTAACCAAGTCTCTGAAAGCCTCTATTCACGTGGCCTGTAGCAGTACGCAAACACCTTATCCACAGAAGCACCAACAGACTTTGGGGGCAACTTTACCAACGCTGTGGAAAACCGCGTCAAAGCTTCACAAATCGGGCCATTCAGGGTTTTTCTTCGGCAAATAAGACCAATTGATCATATTTTGATCAACCCAGTGAAAGCCTTTATTTATATGAGCTGCAGATGATAGCGAACATCTTATCCACAGAAGCGCCAACAGACTTTGGGGGCAAGTCTGAACTGGGCGATGGCTTAAGATGTGGAAAAACCCAAGCAAAAACCGTCAGTTAGCCTGGTTGTTTTTCGTACAGAGGGCTGCAGGGCTTGATTTACCGGGGCTGTGGACAACCGCGAACAGGTTATCCACAGACGGGTCAACAGGGATTGTGGGTAAACCTGCACGCGCGCCGCAAAAACAGTCTGGCTGCTGGCTTTTCTGTGGGAGCCGGGCTTGCCCACAATGCAGGCAAGCCAGCTTCCACACTGGCCTCCTCCCACCTTGGGTTAGCGCACGACGCCTTCTTCGATGAGCAGCTTGAGGATTGCTTCGGCGCCCGCCTCGGGGCTGAGGCCCTTGAGCACTTGCCCACCGCCGCCGCTGGCCTTGGCCGTGGCGGCCTTCATGCGGTCGGCGCCGCTCTTGGCCTTGATCACCTTGAGGCGCTTAGGCCGTGGCTTGGCGGGTTGCAGCAGCGCACCTGTGAATAACTCGTCTTGCTCAATCTCGACCTCATGGGCGGCCAGCTCGCCTCGTTGCGCAGGGCCGTAGGCGCTTTGCCGTGGCTTGGGCGCAGCGTTATCCACCGTGGCCAGAAACGGCAAGCGCACCTTCAAGCGCCGCCGCTGCCCGCGCGGCAAGGCTTGCAGCACATGGGCCACACCGCCATCGATGGACTCCACCTGCGCCAGCCCGACAATCAGCGGCCAGCCCAGTTGTTCGGCCAGCAGGAACGGCAACATGCCAGAGCCCTCGCCGGTTTCCGCCTGGCTGCCGGTGAGCACCACCTGGGCGCCGGCGTCACGCAGGTATTCACTGAGCACCGGCAAGGCATCAGAACCTGCCGGCTGCTCCAGCACGTGCAACTGCGGCAAGCCCATGCCCAGGTAGCTGCGTAACGTAGGCTCGTGAATGTTGCCCGCATGCAGCACCTGCAACTTATCCCCAGCCATCTGCAAGCCCAGCTCGACAGCGCGAGCATCTTGCTCGGCGCGGCGTGGGCGGCCTGAAGTAGGGTGGGCGCCGATGGACACCAAGCTGATTACATGTGTCGTCATGGTCATGTCCTTAAGCCGCATCGCGCTTGGCGCCGTTGCGGTGGGCCTCGACCGCAGCGATCAAGGCTTGCAGTATCGCGGCGCTGTCGCCGATCACCGACAGGTCGGCACGTTTGATCATGTCGCAGCCCGGGTCGAGGTTGATTGCCACCACTTTGTCGCAGGCACCGATGCCTTGCAGGTGCTGGATCGCCCCGGAAATCCCCACGGCCACGTAAACCCGCGCCGTGACCCAGGTGCCGCTGGCGCCAACCTGGCGATCACGCGCCATAAAGCCATCATCCACCGCCACCCGCGAGGCGCCTTCGGTGGCGCCCAGGGCCGCGGCGGTCTGATGGAACAGGGCCCAGTCCTTCACGCCGTTGCCGCCGGAGAAAATAAACTCCGCCTCGGCCATAGGAATCGCGCCGGGGTCCACCGCCACGGCACCGAGGTCTTCGATACGCGGCAAGCTGCGCGCCAAGGCTGTGGATAACTCCACGGGCAATACTTCATGGCGTGTTTCGCTGACCGGTTCGGCGCATTCCACTGCCGCCAGGATCAGGCGCGGCAATGGCCGGGCCAAATCTTCCTGGCCCGCACCGGCGCGGCCGATACACGCCTCGCCCTTGATCTGCCAGACTCGCGTGGCCGGGCGCTCCTTGAGGCTCGCGGCAAAACGCCGACCCAACTCGCCACCACCGCTGCGGCTATCCGGCAGCAGCCAATGGCGCGGGTTGAACTGGTTATCCACAGCCCGCAGGCCTTGCACGCGTTGCTCCGGTGAATAACCGTCGAATTCATGGCCTTCCAACACCAGCAGGCGATCAACGCCCGCCGTGGCGAACGCACTTTCTTTGTATTCGCCGAACACCACGGCCAACACCGCGCCGTCGCTGCCGGCGAGTTGCCGCGCCAAACCGAGCAAGTCGCGGTCGTGGCTGCTCAGGCGGCCGCCGACCATGTCCGGCACCACGTTGATGTAGAACGCCGGCGCAGGCACCTGATGCAGCGGCAACTGCACTTGCACCGCCCCTGTGCGTTTGGCCGCGCCGCCCTGCTGGGCGCCGCTGCGGTCAATGCGTTTGATGCC
The DNA here is from genome assembly GCF_045447305.1 of Pseudomonas sp. D47. Taxonomy (NCBI): domain Bacteria; kingdom Pseudomonadati; phylum Pseudomonadota; class Gammaproteobacteria; order Pseudomonadales; family Pseudomonadaceae; genus Pseudomonas; species Pseudomonas sp. D47. The sequence goes on from NZ_JBJGXU010000001.1 coordinate 91,151, forward strand.
GTTGGGGCCGATAAAACCGACGCCATGCACGTTTTTGCGAATGACGCCGTTTGGCCCCATCCAGCTGTGTTGCACCGGCTGCATCGCCGCATGCAGCGGGTGCAGGCGGTTACGGGCGATCCATTCGGCCCGTGGGTCGCGGCGGATAATGTCGCTCATCAATGCACCTGCGCAGGTTCACGTTTCAGGGTCTTGGCCGGGGCGGCGTCTTCCAGCAACGCGTCGGCCACCAACTCGGCGATGTCCTTGATCAATGGGCGCGGTTCAACCACACCCTCAAGCATCGCTGTGCACTGTGGACAACCCACAGCCACCAGCTCGGCGCCGGTTTCGCGGATGTCTTCCATGCGCATATCGGGAATACGTTGCTTGCCGGGAATGTCAGTGATCGGCGCACCGCCACCGCCACCGCAGCAGCGAGAACGGAAGCCCGAGCGTTGCATCTCCTTGACCTCGATGCCCAGCGCGCGCAGCACTTGGCGCGGGGCCTCGTATTCGCCGTTGTAACGGCCCAGGTAGCAAGGGTCGTGATACGTCACGCTGTTGCCCTTGTGCTGGCCCAGGTTCAACGCGCCGTCGCCGATCAGCTCGGCCATAAAGGTGCTGTGATGCTGCACCAGGTAATTGCCGTTGAAGGCGCCGTACTCGTTTTTCAGTACGTGGAAGCTGTGCGGGTCGCAGGTGACAATGCGCTTGAAGCTGTACTTGGCCAACGTCTGGATATTGCGCGCGGCCAGCAGTTGGAACGTGGCTTCATCGCCCAGGCGGCGCGCGACATCGCCGCTGTCGCGCTCTTCAAGGCCGAGTACGGCAAAGTCGACCTTGGCCGCCTTCAGCACTTTGACGAAGGCGCGCAGGGTACGCTGGTTGCGCATGTCGAAGGCGCCGTCGCCGACCCAGAACAACACATCGGCGCTGCCTTTTTCACTGAACAACGGCAGGTTCAAATCCGCCGCCCAGTTCAGGCGACCGCCCGGTGCGAAGCCGCCAGGGTTGTCGGTGGCGATCAGGTTTTCCAGGACTTCGGCGCCCTTGTTCGGGGTCGCGCCTTTTTCCAGGGTGAGGTAGCGGCGCATGTCGACGATGGCGTCCACGTGCTCGATCATCATCGGACACTCTTCCACGCAGGCGCGGCAGGTGGTGCACGACCACAGGGTTTCAGCATCCACCAGGCCGTTGACGATCGGCTGGTGCGGGTTGCCGCTGTGTTCGCCAATAACCTTGCCTGGATACGGGCTGCCGGCGAACTTGGCGTCGGTGCCACCGGCCAGGCCGACCACCATGTCCTGGATCAGCTTTTTCGGGTTCAGCGGCTGGCCGGCGGCGAACGCCGGGCACGCGGCTTCGCACTTGCCGCACTGCACGCAGGCGTCGAAGCCGAGCAGTTGGTTCCAGGTGAAATCCTTGGGTTTTTCCACGCCCAGCGGCGCGGTTTTATCGCTCAAGTCCAGCGGCTTCAACCCGGTGGAACGGCCGCCACCAAAACGTTCGGCACGGCGGTGCCAGGCCAGGTGCAGGGCACCGGCGAAGGCGTGTTTCATCGGGCCGCCCCAGGTCATGCCGAAGAACATTTCCGACACGCCCCACAGCACGCCCAGGCTCAACAAGGCGGCCAGCAACCAGCCGCCGAAGTCGGCTGGCAGAACCCCGGCCACCGGCAAGGTCACCAGGAAGAAACTCACCGAGAACGCCATCAGGCTTTTCGGCAGGCGCATCCACGGGCCTTTCGACAGACGTGACGGCGGGTTACGCCGCCGCAGGTAAACGAACGTGGCGCCGACAAACATCAGCACCGAGGCCAGCAGCAAGGCATAGCCGAGGACGCGGTTATGCAGGCCGAAACCGTGCACCAGAATCGCCAACAGCGCCGACAGCACAAAGCCCAGCGCGGTAGCGACGTGGGTGTTAGCAATGTATTTGTCGCGGGCGACCACGTGGTGCAGGTCGACCATGTAGCGCTTGGGCATGGCCAGCAGGCCGCCAAGCAGGTCGACTTTGGAGGCGCGGCCACGGCGCCACATGGCTGCCCGGCGCAGGGCGCCCAAGACGGCAAGGCCCAGGGCGGCAAACAAGAGAACAGGCAGCAAGGTGTTCAACATGGTGAAGCTCCCGAAGACCACACAGGTCTTGCATGGGAATCGGTTCAATGTGAGAGCTGGCTTGTGTGGGAGCTGGCTTGCCTGCGATGGCATCAACGCGGTCTTCCTATAGACCGAGTTGCCTGCATCGCGGGCAAGCCCGGCTCCCACAGAAAAGCTGGCTCCCACATTGATCGCGTTCCTGTTGGGTCAGAAATCCTTGCACAGGCGCAGGGCGTCATAGATGGCGGCGTGGGTATTACGTTGCGCCACACAGTCACCAATGCGGAACAGCAAGTACCCCTCACCCGGCTCGCTCAGGCACGGCTGTGGCTTGATCGCGAACAGGGCTTCGATGTCCATCTGGCCCTTGTTGCGCGAACCGGGTTTGAGGGCGTAGTAGATCTCCTCGTCCGGGCGCACGCCGTTTTCCACCACCACCTGGTCCACCACTCGCTCCTCTTTGGCGCCGGTGTATTCGTTCTCCAGCACCGCCACCAGCTTGTCGCCTTCGCGGTAGACCTTTTCCAGCATCATGTCGCCGGTCATGATCACTTCCTTGGGGTACATGCTGCGGTAGTAGGTCGGGAACGACGTACCGCCGACGGCCACGCCCGGCTTGATGTCGTCGGTGACGATTTCGACCTGGCTGCCCTTGTCCGCCAAAAAGTCCGCCACCGACATGCCGGTGAACTCGCAGATGGTGTCGTACACCAGCACGTTCTTGCCCGGCGCGACTTTGCCGTCGAGCACGTCCCAACTGCTGACCACCAGGCCTTGCGCCGCGCCCCAGTGTTCGTTCTGCTCCAGGAATGGATGCCCGCCGACAGCCAGCACCACGACATCCGGGCGCAGATCGAGGATCGCTTCGGCATTCGCCGCCACGCCCAGGCGCAGGTCGACGTTCAGGCGTGCCAGTTCCAGCTGGAACCAGCGCGTGATGCCGGCGATCTGGTCACGTTGTGGGGCTTTCGAGGCGGTGGTGATTTGCCCACCGATAAAGTCTTTCTTCTCGAACAGCGTCACGTCATGGCCACGCTCGGCGGCGACGCGCGCAGCTTCCATCCCGGCCGGGCCGGCACCGACCACCACGACCTTGCGTTTGGGCCCGGTGGATTTCTCAATGATGTGCGGCACGCCCATGTACTCACGCGAGGTCGCGGCGTTCTGGATGCACAGCACGTCCAGCCCTTGGTACTGGCGGTCGATGCAGTAGTTGGCGCCGACGCACTGCTTGATCTGGTCGATCTGGCCCATCTTGATCTTGGCGATAAGGTGTGGGTCGGCGATGTGCGCACGGGTCATGCCGACCATGTCTACGTAGCCGCCTTCCAGAATGCGCGTGGCCTGGTTCGGGTCCTTGATGTTCTGCGCGTGCAGCACCGGCGACTTGACCACTTCCTTGATACCGGCTGCCAAGTGCAGGAACGGCTCCGGCGGGTAACTCATGTTTGGGATCACGTTGGCCAAAGTGTTATGGGTGTCGCAACCCGAGCCCACCACGCCGATAAAGTCCAACATGCCGGTGTTGTCGTAATACTTGGCGATCTGTTTCATGTCCTCGTGGGACAAGCCGTCCGGGTGGAATTCATCGCCGCACAGGCGGATGCCCACGCAGAAATCCGGGCCGACTTCCTTGCGCACAGCCTTCAGGACTTCCAAGCCGAAGCGCATGCGGTTTTCAAAGCTGCCGCCCCATTCGTCGGTGCGCTTGTTGACCCGTGGGCTCCAGAACTGGTCGATCATGTGCTGGTGCACCGCCGACAGCTCCACGCCATCCAGGCCACCGGCTTTGGCCCGCGCGGCGGCGCTGGCGTAGTTGCCGATCACGCGCCAGATTTCTTCCGGCTCGATGGTTTTGCAGGTCGCACGGTGCACCGGCTCACGGATGCCCGACGGCGACAGCAGGGTCGGCCAATGCTCGCCGTCCCAGCGCGAGCGACGGCCCATGTGGGTAATCTGGATCATGATCTTGGCGCCATGCTTGTGCATGGCATCGGCCAGGTTCTGGAAGTGCGGGATGATCCGGTCGTCGGCCAGGTTCACCGATTTCCACCAGCCTTGCGGGCTGTCGATGGCCACACTGGAAGACCCGCCGCAGATCGCCAGGCCAATCCCGCCCTTGGCTTTCTCTTCGTAGTACTTCACATAGCGGTCGGTGGTCATGCCGCCGTCGGTGGCATACACCTCGGCGTGGGCGGTACTGAGCACGCGGTTGCGGATGGTCAGTTTGCCGATCTGGATCGGTGCGAACATTGCTTCGAAAGCCATGGCAGGGTCCTCGACTTACAACGGCTTAACGGTGAATAGGCCGTCGTCGTGGCCTTCTTCGGAGCCGCCGTAGACTTGCTCGGCCACCGTGCGGATCTTGCTGCCACGCGCCTGCAGAATCTGGTCCATGGCGCCGGCAAACCAGCCGGTGAACATGTAGTCGACCTTGCGTCCGACCTTGCCATACACGTAGACAAACGCCGAGTGCTCGAGCTTGACGCTGGCGGTGCCTTTGTCGAGGTCGATGTCCTGGATCTTGAACAGGCCCCAGCCGCGCTGCGACAGGCGCTTCATGTAGTGCTCAAACACCGCAACGCCTTCCAGGCCGTGGCATTCAGCTTCTTTTTCACACCAGTGCCAAGCGGATTTGTAGCCGGCCTTGTAGAGGATTTCGGCGTAGGCGTCGGCGCCCAATACTTCTTCAATCCCCATGTGATTGTTGACGAAGAAATGGCGTGGCACATACAGCATCGGCAGGGCGTCGGAGGTCCAGACACCGGTTTCACTGTCGACTTCGATTGGCAATTGCGGGGCGATCTTGGCCATGGAAACTTAACTCCAAAAAATTCGTTTTGATGCCCCCGGCACAGATGGCCGGAGGAAAAGAGAGGTTGGCTTATTCGCCCCAAACGTCCTTGAGGACATTGACCCAGTTTTCACCCATGATCTTGCGCACCACGCGCTCGCTGTGGCCGCGCTTGAGCAGGGTCTCGGTGAGGTTGGGGAACTCGCCCACGGTGCGGATGCCCAGCGGGTTGATGATCTTGCCGAAGCTGGTCAGGCGGCGGGCGTAGCCCTTGTCATGGGTCAGCATTTCGAAGAAATCCTGGCCATGGCCCTGGGTGAAGTCGGTGCCGATGCCAATGGCGTCCTCGCCGACGATGTTCATGGTGTATTCGATGGCTTCGGCGTAGTCGTCGATGGTCGAATCGATGCCTTTGGCCAGGAACGGCGCAAACATGGTCACACCGACAAAACCGCCGTGGTCGGCGATGAACTTCAGCTCTTCATCGGACTTGTTGCGCGGGTGTTCTTTAAGGCCGGACGGCAGGCAGTGGGAATAGCACACCGGTTTTTTCGATTCGAGGATGACTTCTTCGCTGGTCTTGGAACCGACGTGGGACAGGTCGCACATGATGCCGACGCGGTTCATCTCACCGACAACCTCACGGCCAAAGCCCGACAGGCCGCCGTCACGCTCGTAGCAACCGGTGCCGACCAGGTTCTGGGTGTTGTAGCACATCTGCACCACGCCCACGCCGAGCTGCTTGAAGATCTCCACATAGCCGAGCTGGTCTTCAAACGCATGGGCGTTCTGAAAGCCGAAGATGATGCCGGTCTTGCCCTGTTCCTTGGCTTTGCGGATGTCGGCGGTGGTTTTCACCGGGATCACCAAATCGCTGTTTTCACGGATCAGGGTCTGGCTGGCCACGATGTTATTGATCGTGGCCTGGAAGCCTTCCCACACCGACACGGTGCAGTTGGCGGCGGTCAGCCCACCTTTGCGCATGTCCTCGAACAGGTCGCGGTTCCACTTGGCAATGATCAGCCCGTCGATAACGATGCTGTCGGCGTGCAGTTCGGCTGGGCTCATCAGGCTGTCCCCTTTTTGGCGATTCGTGCGCCGAATCGTCTGCCGGCGCTTTGGGGCCAGCATATGCCCAGGGGCTGAACGAACCGGGTGCAAAAACGACAGGGGAATTGCCGAAAGCGTCAATCCGCGACAAAGGCCTACATGACACGTCCGACTGACGACTGTTCTTTGTCTGACGCTTGAGCCAGAATTCCGTATCACCTGATATGAGACGGCGCAATGAAATCGATTTTCCTGGCTTTGGCACTCATCGCAACCGGCGTCCACGCGGCCGAAGACACCGACAGCACGCCGTGCGATGGCATCGAGAACGACAAGCAAACCCTGGAATGCGCCACCTATAACAAAACCACCGCCGAGCAATTGCTCAAGGATAACTATCAAGGCCTGCTGGAACGCATGGGTTCGACCTATGGCAGCAACAAGTCGCAACTGGCCGACATTACCGCTCGTCTGAAGGATGCCCAGCAGAAATGGGAAAAATTGCGCGATGCCGATTGTGCAGTGGACACCTTCCCGGCGGTGAACGGTAGCAAGGAGTATGCGATTCAACAGAATGATTGCCTGGCGCGGATGAGCGACGAGCGGTCGGAGTTTTTGGAGTCGATTGGGCAGGAATAAGCGCATACAAAATGCGCTGTCATTTTAATTGCCAGGCACATGTCAACTGTCAACTCTCACAGTTTACGATGTGCCAGGCAGCGCCTAAGTTTAGCCGGTGATACGGATTATCCGATCATCAAGGAGCTACTCCAAGGAGCTGATCATGCTGACTCGACACGTCATTCCTCAAATCTATACAACCCCATCCCAGGGCAATCTGAGCGCCAACATTGGAACGTCCCCTTCCCTGACGTTAACGGCCGAAGGCATCAATTTCGCACGGGACTACTACACGACCGACCGACAAATGCGTATGACGCTCTCGGTGCTGCAGCACTTGCCCGACATGATTCACGGCGTCGAAATCACCTTTCTCAGCACGCTCACCGACGGTAAACACACGATTGAAGATAAGAAGGTAAGTGCCGTTTATTGGCAATTATTGGCAGAAAACGACGAATCGGTTTTCTACACCCATGACGCAGACTCCGGTTTCATCAACGTGGCTTTCAATGACGCACTCGAGACTGTCGAAGGAACCTTCAGCTTCAAGTCCACCAACCCGGATGGAAGCATCCTGGTGATCAACGACGGACACTTCAAAATTGTAGGCCGTGACGACCTTACGCTATAGAAGCGGTAGTGCATCTGGGAGTAGATAGGTGACAATCCTTTTTCCACTCCCTCTTTCCCAACCAAGGCCTTTCATGACTATCTGCGGCATCGAAATCAAAGGCAGCGAAGCCATCATCGCCGTCGCCTCCCTGGACAACCAGGCGCTGACCCACATCACGGTGGCCACCAAGAAAATCGCCCTGGAAGACGACGATGAGGCGGCCAACGTCAAAGCCTTCGCCGCCCAAGTGAAAGCGTTTGTACAGGCAAACGCCATCACCCGCATCGCGATCAAGAAGCGCAGCAAGAAAGGCGAGTTCGCCGGTGGCCCGACCACGTTCAAGATTGAAGGAGTGTTTCAGTTGCTGGAGGGGGTTGAGGTGACGTTGTTGTCGCCACAGACCATTAATGCGCAGAACAAGAAGCACGATTTTCCCCTGCCGGCCTCGCTGAACAAGTATCAGCATGAGGCCTTTAAGGCGGCGTGTTCGGCGCTGGTAAAGAAATAGGCCACACCGAAGATCAATGTGGGAGCTGGCTTGCCTGCGATAGCGGTCTGCCAGAGAACGCTGTACTGCCTGATCTATGGCTATCGCAGGCAAGCCAGCTCCCACCTTTGAACCTTGTTGCGTTTAAATCCTTGTGCGGTTCTTGTGCTGCAGCCAATCGCCGAACGTTTTGTCTTCCAGGGCATAGCCGCCCCGGCTCGACTTCCACACCAGCTCCTTGTCGCGCAACGCATCGATGCAGGCCTGAATGGTCTGGGTGCCTGGCACCACGTCGCTGCCCATGTCTTCCAGCGCTTTGCTGACTGCCGTCAGGGTGCTGTCGGTAAACGGCGCGAACGGTTGGTTGTGTTGCGAACGCTCCACCATCACTTCCAACACGGCGCGCTGGGGGATGGTGAGGTTGTTCCAGGCGCTTTCAAATTCGGTCCACACGCCCGCACGCAGCAGTTCGGCACGGCTGTGCAGCAGTTGGCCCAAATTGCTTGCCTCGCCCAGCTCCAGCGCCACTTCACCGATGATGGTGCGCAGCATCTCGGGGCGGCGGCCTACCAACTCGAATGCCTCATCAATGTCGGCGGCGTTGAATTGATTGGTTTTGGCCAAATGCGCGTTGAGGTGCAGGGTATAGGCCTGGGTAAACTCTTTGCCGAGCAAGGGGAACGGCGTGATGCTGGAGCCGAAGAATGGCTGGCTTTTGCCCAACACCAAGTGAGCCAGCTTGTCGCGGTTGGAGCCGGTAAACACCAGGCGCAAGCCACTGCCTTCCTCGTCACGACCTTGATTGAGCTGATCCCGGGCGGCCTTCAACGCGAACATCGCGTTGATACCGGACTCGGTGGTTAAGGCGTGCTGCGCTTCGTCAATCACCAGCACCACGGGTTTTTCCGCCGCGCTGTGGAGCAATTCCAAGGCTTGGGTCAGCGTGGCGCCGACGGGCAATTGTGGCTTGGTAAAGTCCCAGGAGAGGGTACGCAGAAAGCTGAGTTTCTCGATTCCAATATTCTTGGCCAGTTTGCGAATGCCTTTTTCATAGGGCACCAGAGCAGCGGCAATAGCGCTGGCGATCAACTCAGCGGGATCTTTCTCTTTGTCCGCCCAGAGATCGACATACACCGCCAACCAACCCCGCAGTTGGCACTCGGGGATCAGGTCTTCGCGCAAAAAGGTGCTTTTGCCGGTGCGACGCGGCGCCGCAAGGAACAGGCCGGACGTAAAATCCTGAATACCGGCCCCCACCAATCCGTCAGCAATGCTGCTTGCCAGGGCGGGGCGGCGGAACACGAAGCCGCTGTTCTTCGACATACTTTTATACTCAATTATGGAAAGGACTATAAATTATAGTGACGAGTATAATTGACTATAATTGCCCGTCAAACCACCTCCCGTCGCCGATCCTCCCTCGGGCATTTGGCAAACCGCGCTCGATAGCTACGGGTGAAGTAAGACGGCGACTCAAACCCGCACGCGATACTCACCTCCAGCACACTCATATCGCTCTGTCGCAATAGCTGCCGGGCTTTTTCCAGGCGCAGGCCGAGGTAGAAGTTGCTCGGCGTGTCGTTCAAGTGCAGACGAAACAGCCGCTCCAACTGGCGCCGCGTCACCTTGATCGCATCGGCCAATGCCAAGGTGCTCAGCGGCGGCTCGGTGTGTTGCTCCATTTCGCCGATGACCTGCACCAACTTCTTATTGTTGATGCCGTAGCGCGTGGCGATCTGCATGCGCTGGTGGTCTTTGCGTGGGCGGATTCGCCCGAGCACGAATTGTTCGGAGACTTGGATCGCCAAGTCGGGGCCATGAGCCTGTGCGATCAGGTCGAGCATCAGGTCGATGGAGGCGGTGCCGCCGGCGCAGGTGATGCGGCGACGGTCGATTTCGAACAGCTCCTGGGTCACGGTGAGCTGTGGATAAGATTCCTTGAAGGCATCGATGGCTTCCCAGTGCAGGGTCAGGCGGTGGCCGTCGAGCAAACCGGCTTCGGCGAGCACACAGGCGCCGGTGTCGATGGCGCCGAGGGTGACGCCATCGTGGTCGAGCCGGCGCAGCCAGTGTTCCAGCGCGGGCGTGGTGAACTTCAAGGGTTCGAAGCCGGCGACCACCATCAGCGTCGCGCCTTTTTTCAGCGGTTCCAGTGCGGCGTCGGCATTGACCGACATGCCATTGCTCGCCAGCACCGCGCCGCCGTCGGCGCTGAGTACATGCCAGCGGTACAGCTCGCCGCGAAAGCGGTTTGCCACGCGCAGCGGTTCCAGCGCGGAGATAAAGCCGATGGCCGAGAAACCCGGCATCAGCAGAAAGTAGAAATCCTGGGACATGGTGGCGCTCTCGTAGGACGGGCAGCGTGGTCACTGTGATACGCCAGTTCAACAGGCCATTCAAGAGCACAGGTCGCTGCAGTGCAAGAGCTGGTCGCCGCCGTGCGCTTTGCCGCCCTTTAAGCTGCGTACCTTGATCCGACGGTGCACAAAGACGCCGGCCCCCACAATAACGACCTGCCGAGGGATCCACCATGAACCGACTGATCAGCCGCTGCGTGCTTGCACTCAGCGCCAGCGCCATTTTGAGCACCCACGTGATGGCAGCCGATGCGGCGTCTTGCCAAAACGTGCGCATGGGCGTGGTGAACTGGACCGACGTGATCGCGACCAGCGCCATGACCCAAGTGTTGCTCGACGGCCTCGGCTACAAGACCAAACAAACCAGCGCGTCCCAGCAAATCATCTTCGCTGGCATCCGTGACCAGCGCCTGGACCTGTTCCTGGGCTACTGGAACCCGCTGATGACCCAGACCATCACGCCGTTCGTCGACGCCAAGCAAGTCAAAGTCCTCGAAAAACCCAGCCTGGAAGACGCGCGCGCCACTCTCGCCGTGCCGACTTACCTGGCGGACAAGGGCCTGAAAACCTTTGCCGACATCGCCAAGTTTGAGAAAGAACTGGGCGCCAAGATCTACGGCATCGAGCCAGGCTCGGGCGCCAACACCCAGATCAAGGCGATGATCGCCAAGAACCAGTTCGGCCTGGGCAAATTCCAACTGGTGGAATCCAGCGAAGCCGGCATGCTCGCCGCTGTCGACCGTGCGGTACGCCGCAAGGAAGCCGTGGTGTTCTTCGGCTGGGCGCCGCACCCAATGAACGTCAACGTGGCGATGACTTACCTCACCGGCAGCGACGACGCCCTGGGCCCGAACGAAGGCATGGCCACGGTGTGGAGCGTCACCTCGCCGACCTACGCCGAACAATGCCCGAACGTGCACAAGCTGCTGACCAACCTGACCTTCACCGCCGCCGACGAGAGCCGAATGATGCAGCCGTTGCTGGATCACAAAGACGCGCTCGAGTCCGCCAAGCAGTGGCTCAAGGACCACCCGCAAGACCAGCAGCGCTGGCTTGAAGGCGTGACCACCTTCGACGGCAAACCGGCTGCGGCCAACCTGCAATTGACCCGCAAATAACCTGATCCGAATCACCGTGTCGCAGCCGCTGTTGGCTGCGAGCGGCATCACTACGCTCGCCTGTAAGGAACCGACTCATGAACCACGACGTCATCATCACCTGCGCACTCACCGGTGCTGGCGACACGACCGGCAGAAGCCCACACGTGCCGGTCACTCCCAAACAAATCGCCGCTGCCGCCGTGGAAGCCGCCAAGGCTGGCGCGACCGTGGTGCACTGCCACGTGCGTGACCCCGAAACCGGCAAGTTCAGCCGCGACGTCGCGCTGTACCGCGAGGTGATGGAGCGCATCCGCGAGGCCGATATCGACATCATCGTCAACCTCACCGCTGGCATGGGTGGCGACCTGGAAATCGGCGGTGGCGAGAACCCGATGGAGTTCGGCCCCAACACCGACCTAGTCGGCCCGCTGACCCGCCTGGCCCACGTGGAAGCGCTGCTGCCGGAAATCTGCACCCTGGACTGCGGCACCCTGAACTTCGGCGATGGCGACACCATTTACGTATCCACCCCAGCCCAACTGCGCGCTGGCGCCAAGCGCATTCAGGAACTGGGCGTTAAGGCCGAGCTGGAAATTTTCGACACCGGCCACCTGTGGTTCGCCAAGCAGATGATCAAGGAAGGCCTGCTCGACAACCCGTTGTTCCAACTGTGCCTGGGCATCCCATGGGGCGCACCGGCTGACACCACCACGATGAAAGCCATGGTCGACAACCTGCCCGCCGACGCGGTGTGGGCCGGCTTCGGTATCGGCCGCATGCAAATGCCGATGGCGGCGCAAGCGGTGCTGCTGGGCGGCAACGTACGGGTCGGTCTGGAGGACAACCTGTGGCTGGACAAAGGCGTGCTCGCCACCAACGGCCAGCTCGTGGAGCGGGCGAGTGAAATCCTCAGCCGCCTGGGCGCGCGGGTCATGAGCCCGGCGGAAGGCCGAGTCAAGATGGGCCTGACCAAGCGCGGCTAATTTTTCCAACCACCGCTGAACCCTGTGGGAGCCGGGCTTGCCCGCGATGGCGGTACACCTGCACCGGATACTCCAACTGACACACCGCTATCGCAGGCAAGCCAGCTCCCACATTGAATCACCGGACTTTTCAGGATCGTCACTATGAGCTTTATCACCGAAATCAAAACCTTCGCCGCCCTCGGCAGCGGCGTCATCGGCAGCGGCTGGGTATCCCGCGCCCTGGCCCACGGCCTGGATGTAGTCGCCTGGGACCCGGCGCCCGGCGCCGAAGCGGCCCTGCGCAAACGCGTCGCCAACGCCTGGGGCGCTTTGGAAAAACAAGGCCTGGCACCGGGTGCATCCCAGGACCGCCTGCGCTTTGTCGCCACCATTGAAGCGTGTGTGAAAGACGCCGACTTCATCCAGGAAAGCGCCCCGGAACGCCTGGAGCTGAAACTGGAGTTGCACAGCAAGATCAGCGCGGCGGCCAAGCCGAATGCGCTGATTGGTTCGAGTACCTCGGGCCTGTTGCCAAGCGAGTTCTACGAGGGTTCCACCCACCCGGAACGCTGCGTGGTCGGCCACCCGTTTAACCCGGTTTACCTGTTGCCGCTGGTGGAAGTGGTGGGCGGCAAAAATACCGCGCCGGAGGCTGTTCAGGCGGCGATCAAGGTGTATGAATCCCTCGGCATGCGCCCGTTGCATGTGCGTAAGGAAGTGCCGGGGTTTATCGCAGACCGCCTGCTTGAAGCGCTGTGGCGTGAGGCGCTGCACTTGGTCAACGACGGCGTGGCGACCACCGGAGAGATCGATGACGCCATCCGTTTTGGCGCCGGCTTGCGCTGGTCGTTCATGGGCACCTTCCTAACCTACACCCTGGCCGGCGGTGATGCCGGGATGCGGCATTTCATGGCGCAGTTCGGCCCGGCGCTGCAGTTGCCGTGGACGTACCTGCCGGCGCCGGAATTGACTGACAAGTTGATTGATGATGTGGTCGATGGCACCAGCGAGCAGTTGGGCAAGCACAGCATTTCGGCGCTGGAACGCTATCGTGATGATTGCCTGTTGGCGGTGCTTGAAGCGGTGAAAACCACCAAAGCCAAACACGGCATGAGCTTCGCTGAGTAACCGCTGTTGATTTCCTGTGGGAGCTGGCTTGCCTGCGATAGCGGCGGTGAGTCGTACATGGCTATCGCAGGCAAGCCAGCTCCCACATTTGACCGAGTACATAGCCGGAATTTATGTGATGCCTGCACTGACGACTTACACCACAAAAATCCTCCCCGACTGGGTGGATTACAACGGCCATCTGCGCGATGCGTTCTACCTGCTGATCTTCAGCTACGCCACCGACGCGCTGATGGACACCCTGGGTTTGGACAGTGAAAACCGCGAGGCCAGCGGCAATTCATTGTTCACCCTGGAACTGCACCTCAACTACCTGCACGAGGTAAAACTCGGTGCCGAGGTAGAGGTGCACACCCAACTGATCGCCCACGATGCCAAGCGCCTGCACCTGTATCACAGCCTGCATTTAGCGGGCGATGAAAAAGAACTGGCCGGCAACGAACAGATGCTGCTGCACGTCGACCTCGCCGGCCCGCATTCGGCGCCGTTCACCGCGGCCACCCTGGAAAAACTCATCGCTATCCGCGCTGCGCAGGCCGACCTGCCAAGGCCTGCCCTCCTCGGCCGTGTGATCGGTTTGCCGCCCAAAAAAACCTAAGGAGCCGTCATGCGCACTGCAGCCGCTGTTGCCGACTTTCGTACTTACCCAACGATCTGCGACCTCGCCGAGGTGCAGGTGCTGGAGGATCAGCTTCGTGTGCATTGGGCCGATGGCCGGGTGAGCCCGTTTCATCATCAGTGGCTGCGGGACAACTGCCCGTGCGCGGAGTGCGTGTACAGCGTGACCCGTGAGCAGGTGCTGGAGATTGTCGATGTGGATGAACATCTCAGCGCCGTCAGCGCGCGCATTGATCAGGGCTTGCTGAGTGTGGAATGGAACGGCGGCCACCTGAGCCAGTACGATCCCGGCTGGCTGCGGGCGCACGCCTACGACGATGAATCCCGCGCTGAGCGCCGTGCGGCGAAACCCAAATCCCTGCTGTGGGACCAGCACTTCACGCTGCCGATTTTCGACTACGCGGCGGTGATGGAAGACCCCAAGGTCCTGCTGCAATGGTTGCTGGCCTTGCGTGACGGCGGCCTCACGCAAATCCGTGGCGTACCCACCGAACCCGGCTCCCTGGCGCTGATCGCCAAGCGTATTTCGTTTATCCGTGAGAGCAACTTCGGCGTGCTGTTCAACGTGCAATCCAAGGCCGATGCCGACAGCAATGCCTACACCGCTTTCAACCTGCCATTGCACAGCGATTTGCCGACGCGGGAGCTGCAACCGGGGCTGCAGTTTTTGCACTGCCTGGTGAACGAGGCCACGGGCGGCGAGAGCATTTTTGTCGATGGGTTCGCCATCGCCAATGCGCTGCGCAGCGAAGACCCCGAGGCGTTTCGCGCGCTGTGTGAAATACCAGTGGAGTTTCGCAACAAGGACCGTCACAGCGACTATCGCCGCCTCGCGCCGATCATTGCGCTGGATGCCTTGGGTGAAGTGGCGGAGATCCGCATGGCCAACTTTCTGCGTGGGCCATTCGAGGCGCCGGTGGAACAGATGCCGTTGTTGTATCGCGCGTATCGGCGCTTTATTGCGATGACGCGGGAGGAGCGGTTTCGGTTGGTCAAGCGTTTGAATCCGGGCGAGTTGTGGTGCTTTGATAACCGCCGCACGTTGCATGCGCGCAATGCGTTTGACCCGGCTTCCGGAGCGCGGCACTTTCAGGGTTGTTACATCGACCGGGATGAGTTGCTCTCACGGATTCTGGTGTTGCAGCGGTAGACCGCGGCGCGCCCCTCGCAGGCAAGCCAGCTCACACATTTGACTGCGTTCACAAGCCAAAATGTGGGAGCTGGCTTGCCTGCGAGGGGGCCCGTGAACTCACCACAAACCCCAGGCAAAAAAAGCCCCGATCCAGCCGTGACTGGATCGGGGCAGAGTGCTTGGTGTGAGCGTGACATCCCGAGGGTGACCAAACCTTCAAGGTGCGTGCCTGGCGTTCAGTGTGCCTATTACTTGTGTCGGTAAATGACCCGAAAACGACCTGTTCATAGCCATCTGAGCCATTCGTTGAATCTGCCCTTGCCGACCGGCCGAGGGCCTACCAGAATCCCAGTCAGTCCCCGCTCCCTACACCAGGATGAACGTCATGATGCACGCGGATTTGATTGACCAGGATGACTTGCTGGGCCAACTGCGCTCACTGGGTTTTGAAGTGTCCAGCGGCGCCACCGCCGAGCAGGCTTGCGAGTGTGCGGTGCGCGGCTTGAGTGCCGCGCGGGCCAAGGCGCTCAAGGGCATGGTGGAACAGATGTACACCGGCAGCGCGACGATCTTGCCGGCTGTGCGCCAGGCGATCGATAAGCAGTTGTTGCCGGCGTTGGGGCAGTTCAAGCAGAACTCTGGCGTCTGATAGATCGCTATCGCAGGCAAGCCAGCCCCCACATTTGAATGTATTCACAGATCAAAATGTGGGAACTGGCTTGCCTGCGATGAAGTACCTTCGGTCTAGAGCCTTACACTCGCGAAAGTCGACTCATTCCTGGCCTGACTCAACGCCGACATCGGCCCCGACAACGGTGACAACACCAGCGCCTGCGGAATCGGCATCATCGCCACTTGCTGGGTGGTGTTGGAACCTACGCGTTCATCCCGTGGCGGTATGCCGAAGTATTCGCGGTAGCACTTGGAGAAGTGCGGCGTGGACACAAACCCGCACACCGAGGCCACTTCGATGATCGACATCGGCGTTTGCTTGAGCAGTTGCCGTGCACGGATCAAGCGCAGCTTTAAGTAATAACGCGACGGCGAGCAGTGCAGGTATTTCTGGAACAGCCGCTCCAACTGGCGACGCGACACGGCGACGTACACCGCCAGCTCGTCCAGGTCGATCGGCTCTTCCAGGTTGGCTTCCATCAGCGCGACGATTTCCTGCAGTTTCGGCTGGTTGGTGCCGAGCATGTGTTTGAGCGGCACACGCTGGTGATCCTGTTCGTTGCGGATGCGTTCGTACACAAACATCTCGGAGATCGCTGCCGACAATTCACGGCCGTGGTCGCGGCTGATCAGGTGCAGCATCATGTCCAGCGGCGCGGTGCCGCCCGAGCTGGTGAAGCGGTTGCGGTCAAGGGTGAACAGGCGTGTGCTCATGGCGACACGCGGGAACGCTTCCTGCATCGACGCCAGGCATTCCCAGTGCACGCTGCAATCGAAACCGTCGAGCAAACCGGCGCAGGCCAGGGCCCAACTGCCAGTGCACACGGCGCCGAGGCGACGCGACTGGCGCGCCTGGCTTTGCAGCCACGACACGTGTTCACGGGTAACAGTGCGCTGGATACCCACGCCGCCGCACACAATCACAGTGTCCAGGGCCGGGGCTTTGTGCATGGAGGCATCGGGGGTGATTTGCAGACCATCGCTGGCCCACACTTGGTTGCCGTCGACACTCAGGGTTGACCAGCGATACAGCTCCCGGCCGGACAACTGGTTGGCCATGCGCAGCGGTTCCACTGCGGACGCCAGGGAAATCAGCGTGAAATTGTCCAGCAGCAAAAAGCCGATGGATTGAGGCGCACGGTTCTGGGGTTGGGCCCCTGAGTTGAACGACGTCATCGCGGTATCTCCTCACACAAAGCGGGTGATGGCCTCAGGCGAGGCTCTTGTTATTGCGCTCGCCCTGGAAAGGAGAGGCTTTGAATAGATAGAGCAAATGCCATGCCTAAAATTGAATGGGCATTCAATAACTCCTGAAAACGACCTGATGACGCGTCTATTTAAGCCCGCGCAGGAAGTGCGGGATATGCCTCGAAAAGGACGCTGGCGTGCGCCTGCTCACGGGGTGTGAGCAGATCGGTAGCACTTGTGGGAAGGCGCTTTGCGGGCGTAGGAAGAGTCTGTCACCGCACGCACGGGTGACGGGTGGTCGGGCGGGAATTCGTTCTGGAGCTACTTATCTGTTTGCGACGCGCTAAAAGGTGGCGCTTTTGAATCCGGGTGTTCACTTTATGAGCAGTTTGCCAATCAATTGTGGCGAGCGGGCTTGCCACAACAAGCCGCTCACCCGAAGAAAGCGCTCAACACTCCACCGCACTTACCGCCAACCCACCCCGCGATGTTTCCTTGTACTTGTCATGCATGTCTGCGCCGGTATCGCGCATGGTACGGATCACCCGGTCCAGGGAGATAAAGTGCTGGCCATCGCCGCGCAGCGCCATCTGCGCCGCGTTGATCGCTTTCACCGCTGCAATCGCATTGCGCTCGATGCACGGCACTTGCACCAGCCCGCCCACCGGGTCGCAGGTCAGGCCGAGGTTATGTTCCAGGCCGATTTCGGCGGCGTTGCACAGCTGCTCCGGCGTGGCACCGAGGATTTCGGCCAACCCGGCTGCGGCCATGGCGCAGGCCGAACCAACTTCGCCTTGGCAGCCGACTTCGGCGCCGGAAATCGAGGCATTCTTTTTACACAAAATTCCCACGGCCGCCGCGCTGAGCAAATAGTCGACCACGTTGGCTTCAGTCACTTCGTCGCTGAACTTCATAAAGTAGTGCAGCACCGCCGGGATGATCCCCGCCGCGCCATTCGTCGGTGCGGTGACCATGCGCCCGCCGGCGGCGTTTTCTTCATTCACCGCCAGGGCGAACAGGTTGACCCACTCCATCGCACTCAAGGTCGAGCCAATCACATTTGGCTTGCCCAACTCCTGCAAGCTGCGGTGCAATTTGGCGGCGCGACGCCGCACGTTCAAGCCGCCGGGCAAGATGCCCTCGTGCTTGAGGCCCTGCTCCACGCAATCTTGCATGGCGCGCCAGAGCTTCATCAGGCCGCTGCGGATTTCTTCCTCGCTGCGCCAAGTCTTTTCATTCGCCAGCATCAACTCGGCCACGCGCAGGTTGTGGGTCTTGCACAGCTGCAACAGCTCCACCGCGCTGGAAAAATCATACGGCAGCTCGGTGCGGTCCATATCGGCCACGCCGCTTTGCGCCTGGGCGTGGTCCACCACAAAACCGCCACCGACCGAATAGTAGGTATCGCGGTGCAACTCGCCATCATCGCCAAACACCACCAGGGTCATGGCGTTGGGGTGGAACGGCAGGTTTTCGTCGAGCAGGCGCATGTCGCGCGCCCAGATGAAGGGCACCGGCAGGCGGCCGTCGAGCAACAGTGTGTCGGTCTCGCGCAGGGTGTGAATACGCAGGCCAATTTGCGTCGGGTCGATAGCGTCCGGCCACTCGCCCATCAGGCCCATGATGGTGGCGGTGTCGCTGCCGTGGCCGATGCCGGTGGCCGACAATGAGCCATACAGCTGAACTTCGACGCGCCTGACTTGTTCCAACAGTTCACGTTCACGTAATGCTTGGACGAACAACGCTGCGGCGCGCATGGGGCCGACGGTGTGAGAACTAGAAGGCCCGATGCCGATCTTGAACAGGTCGAAAACGCTGATAGCCATTGCCGTGAAACTCCTCGGTGAGCAGGCTAGGCATGAACAAGCTGCTACGCTCAGATCGCCCAGATGGCGGCATCATCAAGCTTTTATCCGCCCTCACGGCGTCTCACACCGACGCACCCATGCTCAACAGCGTCGCTCCCGTGCGATCAAGCGTTTTGGCCGTTTTTAGCGGTGCAGATCGATAAAAACTGCAGTTTTGCCTTCGGAAAAATCTGTAAGCGACGTCACCGACACTGGATACGACCATCCCTGTACTGGATACGACGCCCCCTGTAGGCGTCAGATTTTCACTGGTACATGATCAGTCTCGACTCGATGGCAAGGCACCGTGCCGGCGCTTCATCGCACGCCCCAACCGCAACACTTATAAAGCGCGGCGAAAGCCGCCAGAAAAAAGACACAGGAGTCTACCCCGATGAAAGGTTCACCCTCGTTGTTGTTGGCCGCCATGCTGAGTCTGCCAGTCCTGGCAAACGCTGCAGAACCGGAACAGTGCAAGACCGTTAACTTCTCCGATGTCGGCTGGACCGACATTACCGTCACCACCGCGACCACCAGCGAAATCCTCAAGGGCCTAGGCTACAAGCCGCGCACCACGATGATTTCGGTACCTGTGACCTACAAGTCGCTGGCCGACGGCAAAAACATGGACATCTTCCTCGGCAACTGGATGCCGACCATGGAAAACGACATCAAGCAGTACCGTGATGCCGGCACCGTGGAAACCGTGCGCGCCAACCTGGAAAACGCCAAGTACACCCTGGCGGTCCCCGAGGCGCTGTATGACAAGGGCCTGAAAGACTTCGCCGATATCGCCAAATTCAAGGATGAGCTAGGCGGCAAGATCTACGGCATCGAGCCGGGTAACGACGGCAACCGCACCATCCAGACCGTGATCGACAAGAACCAGTTCGGTTTGAAAGACGCGGGCTTCAAGATCGTGGAATCCAGCGAAGCCGGGATGCTCTCCCAGGTCGAACGGGCCACCAAGCGCGGCCAGGCCATCGTGTTCCTTGGCTGGGAACCGCACCCGATGAACACCCGCTTCAAGATGAAGTACCTGACCGGCGGTGACGATTCGTTCGGCCCCAACTACGGCCAGGCCACCATCTACACCAACACCCGCAAGGGCTACACCCAGGAATGCAGCAACGTTGGCCAACTGCTGAAAAACCTGGCGTTCACGTTGAACATGGAAAGCACCCTGATGGGTAACGTCCTAGACGACAAGATGAAGCCCGACGCCGCGGCCAAGGCCTGGCTGCAGAAGAACCCGCAAGTGCTCGACACCTGGCTCGCCGGTGTGACTACGGTTGACGGCAAACCTGGGCTGGAGGCCGTAAAAGCGTATCTCGCCAACTAGCACCCGCTGACCCCAGGCCGGTGCGCTGGCCTGGGATGTTTTCCCCTTCGCATGTGGACATTCACTACCATGCTGACTGAACATAAACTCCCACTAGGCCAGTACATCGCTGCCTTCGTCGAATGGTTGACCCAACACGGTGCCAACTACTTCGACGCAATCGCATCGACTCTGGAAACGATGATCCACGGCGTGACGTTTGCGCTGACCTGGTTCAATCCGCTGGCATTGATCGGTCTGATTGCGCTACTCGCTCACTTTATTCAACGTAAATGGGGCCTGACGGTATTTGTCATTGCCTCCTTCCTGCTGATCCTGAACCTTGGGTACTGGCAGGAAACCATGGAGACCCTCGCCCAGGTGCTGTTCGCCACCCTGGTCTGCGTGGTCATCGGTGTGCCACTGGGCATTGTTGCCGCGCACAAACCCATGTTCTACACCCTGATGCGGCCGGTGCTCGATCTGATGCAGACCGTACCGACCTTCGTCTACCTCATCCCTACCCTGACCCTCTTCGGGCTGGGTGTGGTGCCCGGGCTGATTTCCACGGTGGTGTTCGCGATTGCCGCACCTATCCGTCTGACTTACCTGGGTATCCGCGATGTGCCGCAAGAGTTAATGGACGCCGGCAAGGCCTTTGGCTGCTCGCGCCGCCAGTTGCTCTCACGGATTGAACTGCCCCACGCTATGCCGAGCATTGCCGCCGGCATTACCCAATGCATCATGCTGTCGTTGTCGATGGTGGTGATCGCGGCCCTGGTAGGCGCCGACGGCCTCGGCAAGCCAGTGGTCAACGCACTGAACACCGCCGACATCGCCCTGGGCTTTGAAGCCGGCCTGGCAATCGTATTGCTGGCGATCATGCTCGACCGCATCTGCAAACAACCCGACGCCAAAGTAGGGGGTGATGCATGAGCATTATCCGATTCGACAATGTCGATGTGATCTTCTCCAAAGACCCGCGCGAAGCGCTCAAGCTGCTCGACCAGGGCATGCACCGCAACGAGATCCTGAAAAAGACCGGGCAGATTGTCGGCGTTGAAAAAGCCAGCCTGGACGTGGAGAAAGGCGAGATCTGCGTGCTGATGGGCCTGTCGGGCTCCGGCAAGTCGAGCTTGCTGCGCTGTATCAACGGCCTCAACACCGTGAGCCGTGGCCAGCTGTTTGTGGAGCATGAAGGGCGCCAGATCGACATCGCGTCCTGCACGCCTGCGGAGCTGAAAATGATGCGCACCAAGCGCATCGCCATGGTGTTCCAGAAGTTCGCCCTGATGCCCTGGCTGACGGTGCGCGAAAACATCAGCTTTGGCCTTGAGATGCAGGGCCGCCCCGAGAAAGAACGGCGCGCGCTGGTGGATGAAAAACTCGAGCTGGTGGGCCTGGCCCAATGGCGCAACAAGAAGCCCGACGAGCTGTCCGGCGGCATGCAGCAACGCGTCGGCCTGGCCCGCGCGCTGGCGATGGACGCCGATATCCTGCTGATGGACGAACCCTTCTCCGCCCTCGACCCGCTGATCCGCCAAGGCCTGCAAGATGAACTGCTGGAGCTGCAACGCAAGCTGAGCAAGACCATCGTGTTCGTGAGCCACGACCTGGATGAGGCACTGAAACTCGGCAGCCGCATCGCGATCATGAAAGACGGCAAGATCATCCAGTACAGCGTGCCGGAAGAGATCGTGCTGAACCCGGCGGACGACTATGTGCGCACCTTCGTCGCGCATACCAACCCGCTGAACGTATTGTGCGGTCGCAGCCTGATGCGCACCCTGGACAACTGCAAACGCATCAACGGTTCAGTGTGCCTGGACCCGGGCGGCGATTCGTGGCTGGACCTGGCAGAAGGCAACACCATCAAGGGTGCCCGCCAGAATGGCGCGGTGATGAACCTGCAGAACTGGGCACCAGGGCAACCGGTAGAAGGTTTGGGCCGTGTGCCGACGCTGGTGGACTCGAATATCGGCATGCGCGATGCGTTGCAGATTCGTTATCACACCGGGAATAAGTTGGTGTTGCATGACAGCAACCACCAGGTGGTGGGGATCTTGGGGGACAGTGAGCTTTACCATGCCCTGCTGGGCAAGAACCTGGGCTAGTCGCTTGATCGTTCCCACGCTCTGCGTGGGAATGCCGCCCTGGACGCTCTTAAGTCGTGACGCAGAGCGTCACAAGATGCATTCCCACGCGGAGCGTGGGAATGATCATTCAAACTCAACTATCAGCTATAGACACGGCCAAGGAGCTGCCGATGGCTTTCAAACTGGTCGAGCACGTCCCGGGTGATCTGTTCCTGGGCAAAGCCCATCAGGTCGTATTCCTGAGGTCCGTTGTGCAGGTAGACCTCGGCCCGGTAGTAACGCGTGCGCTCTTCTTCGGGCAAGTCGCTCGGTGCCGCCGAATAAGCATCCAGGCTCACTTCATAGACAAACGGGTTGCCCTCTTCCATCTCGATGCGCACACCGATGCAACGCTTGGATTTGCCCAACAAGGTCTGCACTTCCAGCCCTTGATCACGCAACGCAACCGCCGCTTCTTCCAGCGCCGGCGTTACGTGCTTGTCCATAAAGCGCTGCACGGTGGCCTGGCTCGGTTGCAGGTCCAGGGCGGTCAAGCGCTCGCTGAAACCACGGCGGCCACGTTCGGCCAATTGCGCCTGCTCCTGTTCGATGGCCACATCCTGGCGCATCGCCTTGTGCAAACCGAACATGAACAAAATCAGCACCACCGAGAACGGCAGCCCCGCCAGCACCACCATGGTTTGCATGGCTTCGAAGTTGCCAGCAAACAACAGGCCGATGGTCACCAGGGTGATCACGGCCGACCAGAAGATACGCAACCAGTGCGGCGCATCTTCATCCACATTGCCGCCTTTGCAGGAAAGGTTGGCCATCATCACCGCGCCGGAATCCGCCGGGGTCAAGAACAACACAAAGCCCACGAAGATCGACACACCGATGACGATTTTCGACGCTGGGTAATGCTCCAGCAATTGGTAGATGGCCATCGACGGTTGTTCCAGCGCCGTCTTGCCCAACTCGACGGCACCGTGGTTGAGCGCCAGGTCCAGGGCCGAGTTACCGAAGATCGACAACCACGCCAAGGTGAAGCCCAGCGGGATCAGCAGCACGCCGGCCACCAGTTCACGCACGGTGCGACCACGGGAAATACGCGCGATGAACATGCCTACGAATGGCGCCCAGGAAATCCACCAGGCCCAGTAGAACAGGGTCCACAGGCCCATCCAACGCTCGGTCTTGTCGGCGTCGCCTTCGTACACATACAGGTCGAAAGTCTTCAGCACGATGCCGTTGAGATAATCACCCGTGTTCTGCACCAAGCCATTGAGCAGGTGCAGCGTCGGGCCGAACAACAGCACGAAAATCAGCAAGCCGCTGAACAGCACAATGTTGAGGTTGGACAGGCGGCGAATGCCGTTTTCCACACCCGACACGGCGGCGATGGTCGCCACGGTGCTCATCACGATGATCACGATCAGCAGGTTGGTGTTGTTGTGCTCCATGCCGAACAGGTTTTCCAACCCGGACGACACTTGCATCGCACCAATCCCCAGGTTCGTCACCAGGCCCAGCAAGGTCACGAACATGCCGAAACCGTCAACCGCGTGGCCGGCCGCGCCTTTCACCCAACGCTCGCCTACCAGCGGGTACAGCGCCGAACGCAAGGCCAGCGGCTGGTTGTGACGGTAGGCGAAGTACGCCACGGCCAGGCCCACCAAAGCATAGATCGCCCAGCCATGCAGGCCCCAGTGCAGGAAGGTCAACTGCAGCGCCTGGCGTGCCGCACCATTACTGGCAGCCGCGCCTTCGGGCGGGTTGAAGTAGTGGTCCAACGGTTCCGAGGCGCCGAAGTACAGCAGCGAGATGCCGATACCCGACGAGAACAACATGCCGGCCCAGGCGCCGTAGCTGAAGTCCGGGGTGTCGTCCTTGCTGCCCAGTTTCAATTTACCGTAGGACGAAAACGCCAGGCCGACCACAAACACCAGGTAAGCGGCGATGACCACCATGTAGTACCAGCCAAAGCTTTTGGAAAGCCAAGCCTGTGCTACGCCGAGCATGCGCCCGGCCTCCTGCGGGGCGATGATCAGAATGGCGGTCAACAACAGAATGAGCGCGGTGGAGGTGTAGAACACCCAACCGTTGACCCGGACCTTTTCCGGTGGGGTCTTTATAAGAGAGGCAGAACTCATGGCGCAGATGCTCCGGGCAGTGCGAGAGAGAAACACAAGGCAACGGTTATCCCGGGACATCGATTTTTCGGCAGTCGACGGACGGGTGTTATAAAGACACCCCGAAAATTCTTGAGCCCCGCCGAAGCGGTGGCAGGCCCTGATATGGCCGGTTTCAAGTATTTTTGCAGGTGTCAGAGGCTGCTGCTCACAGGTAGGAAATATCTGTAGGGAGCGACCATTTGTCGCAGATCTTATTCTTTGTTGATTGAACGTTCAATCAAAACAAAATAGACTGGCCTTCAAGCCGACGGACGTTTATCGCCCACCGGCAGGCCTAAGGAGAGGTGCTACATGCCCAAGGTCGGTATGCAACCCATACGCCGCCAGCAGTTGATCGAAGCCACCTTGACGGCCATCGATCAGGTTGGGATGGGAGATGCCAGCATTGCGCTGATCGCCCGTTTGGCCGGTGTCTCGAACGGCATCATCAGTCACTACTTTCAGGACAAGAACGGCCTGATCGCCGCAACGATGCGGTACTTGATGAATGTGCTGATCGAGAACGTCCACGAACGCAGGCTTGCGCTGAAGGACGACAGCCCACGGGCACACCTTCGGGTGATCATCGAGGGCAACTTCGACGCCAGCCAGGTCAACGGACCGGCAATGAAAACCTGGCTGGCCTTCTGGGCCACCAGCATGCATCACCCGTCATTGCACAGGTTGCAGCGGATCAACGATCAACGTCTGTATTCCAACCTGTGCTGCCAGTTCCGCCGAGTGCTACCGCTGCCGCACGCACGCAAAGCAGCCAGAGGCCTGGCGGCCCTGATCGACGGTTTGTGGTTGCGCGGCGCCCTGTCGGGAGACGCTTTCGACACGGAGCAGGCGCAACGGATCGCTTACGAATACATGGATTTCCAATTGGCCAAGCAGGTGAGTTAGAGCACACATAACCGCTCAACCCCTGAACGTCTGCCGCTCAGTGTTGCCAGAACACCATGGCCCACTGGCGGCGGGTAACGCCAACCACTTATGCACTTGCGAGGACTTTATGGCCCGTTTCGAACTGCAAAAACTCTACATTGACGGCGGCTACAGCGACGCTGGCAGCGATGCCACCTTCGAAGCCATCAACCCGGCTAACGGTGAAGTTCTCGCCCAAGTGCAACGTGCCACGAAGGAAGACGTTGAACGTGCCGTGGTCAGCGCTGAAAAAGGCCAGAAAATCTGGGCTGCGATGACCGCCATGGAGCGTTCGCGCATCCTCCGCCGTGCCGTCGACATCCTGCGTGAGCGCAACGACGAGCTGGCCGCGCTGGAAACCCTGGACACCGGTAAAGCCTTCTCCGAAACCCAATACGTCGACATCGTCACCGGCGCTGACGTGCTGGAAT
Source organism: Pseudomonas sp. D47 (assembly GCF_045447305.1). Taxonomy (NCBI): domain Bacteria; kingdom Pseudomonadati; phylum Pseudomonadota; class Gammaproteobacteria; order Pseudomonadales; family Pseudomonadaceae; genus Pseudomonas; species Pseudomonas sp. D47. The sequence goes on from NZ_JBJGXU010000001.1 coordinate 116,735, forward strand.
ACTACGCAGGCCTGGTGCCAGCCATCGAAGGCGAGCAGATCCCACTGCGCGACACTTCGTTCGTCTACACCCGCCGCGAGCCGCTGGGCGTGGTTGCCGGTATCGGCGCGTGGAACTACCCGATCCAGATCGCCCTGTGGAAATCCGCACCGGCCCTGGCCGCCGGTAACGCGATGATCTTCAAGCCGAGCGAAGTCACCTCGCTGACCACCCTGAAACTGGCTGAAATCTACACCGCAGCCGGCGTTCCGGATGGCGTGTTCAACGTCCTGACCGGCAGCGGCCGTGAAGTCGGCACTTGGCTGACCGAGCACCCGCGCATCGAGAAAGTCTCGTTCACCGGCGGCACCGACACCGGCAAGAAAGTCATGGCCAGCGCTTCGAGCTCCTCGCTCAAAGAAGTGACCATGGAACTGGGCGGCAAGTCGCCACTGATCGTGTTCGAAGACGCCGACCTGGATCGTGCGGCCGACATCGCGATGATGGCCAACTTCTACAGCTCCGGTCAGGTCTGCACCAACGGCACTCGCGTGTTCGTGCCTAAGCACCTGCAAGCAGCCTTCGAAGCCAAGATCGTTGAGCGTGTTGCGCGCATTCGCGTTGGCGACCCGCAAGACGAGAACACCAACTTCGGCCCGCTGGTCAGCTTCGCCCACATGGAAAGCGTGCTCGGCTACATCGCCAAAGGTAAGGAAGAAGGCGCCCGCGTCCTGTGCGGCGGCGACCGTCTGACCGACGGTGCATTCGCCAAAGGCGCCTACGTGGCCCCGACCGTGTTCACCGATTGCACCGACGAAATGACCATCGTCCGTGAAGAAATCTTCGGCCCAGTGATGAGCATCCTCACTTACGAGACCGAAGAAGAAGTGATCCGCCGCGCCAACGACACTGACTTCGGCCTCGCTGCCGGCTTGGTCACCAAAGACCTGAACCGCGCTCACCGCGTGATTCATCAGCTGGAAGCGGGTATCTGCTGGATCAACGCCTGGGGCGAATCCGACGCCAAGATGCCGGTCGGTGGCTACAAGCAATCCGGTGTGGGCCGTGAGAACGGCATCAGCTCGCTGAACAACTTCACCCGCATCAAATCGGTACAGGTAGAGCTGGGCGACTACGCCTCGGTGTTCTAAAGCCAAGCGGATTGGCCTCTGTGGCGAGCGGGCTTGCCCCGCGTTGGGCTGCGAAGCAGCCCCATTCCAGCCACCGCAGTCTTTCAGATAGAACTCGATCGCTGAATTTGCGACTGCTGCGCAGTCGAACGGGGGAAAAGCCCCCTCGCCACAAAAAACAGCCTGAACCAACTTTTACGAGGGCGCATTATGTCCCAAGAATACGATTACATCATTGTGGGTGCCGGCTCCGCCGGTAACACCCTGGCGACCCGTCTGACCGAAGACGAAGGCGTCACTGTTTTGCTGCTGGAAGCCGGTGGCCCAGACTACCGTTTCGACTTCCGTACCCAAATGCCGGCCGCCCTGGCGTTCCCGCTGCAAGGCCGCCGCTACAACTGGGCCTACGAAACCGACCCAGAGCCACATATGGACGGCCGCCGGATGGAATGCGGTCGCGGCAAGGGCCTCGGCGGTTCCTCGCTGATCAACGGCATGTGCTACATCCGCGGCAACGCGATGGACTACGACAACTGGTCGAAACTGCCAGGCCTGGAAAACTGGTCCTACCTCGACTGCCTGCCGTATTTCCGTAAGGCCGAAACCCGCGACATCGGCCCCAACGACTACCACGGTGGCGACGGCCCGGTCAGCGTGACCACGCCTAAAGCCGGCAACAACCCGCTGTTCCACGCGATGGTTGAAGCTGGCGTACAAGCCGGTTACCCGCGCACCAACGACTTGAACGGCTACCAGCAAGAAGGCTTCGGCCCGATGGACCGTACCGTCACGCCTAAAGGCCGTCGCGCCAGCACCGCTCGCGGTTACCTGGACACGGCTAAAAAGCGTTCGACCCTGACCATCGTCACCCACGCCCTGACCGACAAAGTGCTGTTCGAAGGCAAGCGTGCCGTTGGCGTGCGCTACCTGATCGGCGCCGCCGAAGAGCGCGTTGAAGCCCGTGCGCGTAAAGAAGTGCTGGTGTGCAGCGGCGCAATCGCTTCGCCGCAACTGCTGCAACGCTCCGGTGTGGGCCCGGCCAAACTGCTGGAAAGCCTCGACATCCCGGTGGTCCACGACCTGCCAGGCGTCGGCGAAAACCTGCAGGACCACCTTGAGCTGTACCTGCAATACGCCTGCACCCAACCGGTGTCGCTGTACCCGTCGCTGCTCTGGTACAACCAGCCGGCCATTGGTGCCGAATGGCTGTTCAACGGCACCGGCATCGGCGCCAGCAACCAGTTCGAAGCGGGCGGTTTTATCCGTACCCGTGAAGAATTCGATTGGCCGAACATCCAGTACCACTTCCTGCCGGTCGCGATTAACTACAACGGCAGCAACGGTGTGAAAGAGCACGGTTTCCAGGCGCACATGGGTTCCATGCGTTCGCCAAGCCGTGGCCGCGTGCAATTGAAGTCGAAGAACCCACGGGACTACCCGAGCATCCTCTTCAACTACATGGCCACCGAGCAAGACTGGCAGGAATTTCGCGACGGCATCCGCCTGACCCGCGAAATCATGCAGCAGCCGGCACTGGACCAATACCGTGGCCGCGAAATCAGCCCGGGTATTGACGTGCAAACCGATGAGCAGCTGGACAAGTTCATCCGCGAACACGCCGAAACCGCGTTCCACCCGTCCTGCTCGTGCAAGATGGGCGACGACGAGATGGCTGTAGTGGATGGCGAAGGCCGCGTGCATGGCATGCAGGGCTTGCGTGTGGTCGATGCGTCGATCATGCCGATCATCACCACCGGTAACCTCAACGCGCCGACGATCATGATCGCCGAGAAAATCGCCGACAAGATCCGTGGCCGCAAGCCGCTGCCGCGCAGCACCGCCGACTACTACGTGGCCGGCGATGCGCCGGTGCGTGGCAAGCCGATGCGTGAAGTAGGCCCTACCGCGCAGTAACTGACGCACCGCGGTGCCTGTATCGCAGGCAAGCCAGCTCCCACAGTTGACCGAGTTCATCTGAACAACTCGGTCAACTGTGGGAACCGGGCTTGCCCGCGATGAGGCCCGACCCCACACCGCAAGTTCCCCGCCCTACACTTTCCTTGATCACCTCCCCGCCCCAGGCCTAATCTGTTGCCTGCCCGCGATGAGCCGCCCACAAGGAAGGCCCCATGTTCGACCAACACGCCACACTCAAAAAGCACTTCAGTGCCCTGCGCACCCGCGCCGAATTCTTCTCGCTGCGTTACGTGCGCGAATCCGGCCAATACCTGTCGGTACGCAAGAACGTCGCCGAGCCGCCACACCTGAACCACGATGAGGGCGCCATGCTCACCGTGCGCCTCAATGGCGTGGAAGCCTACGCCGCCACCCACGACATCTCCCTGGCCGGCCTGCAAGCCGCCCTTGAGCGCGCTGAACAGCAAGCCCAGCGGATATTGCCCCACGCCCTGCTCGACCTGCACACGCAGCCGGTGGCCAGCGACGTTGCCGACTACCTGTCGCCTGACCTTGACCAGCCCTTCCCCTCCTTAAGCGACTGCTACCAACTGTTGGGCGATGAGTCCGCCAGCGTGCCCAAGGACGAACGCCTGGTCAGCTGGGAAGTCAGCCTGGGCACCACCCACGTGGAACAGATCTACCTCAACAGTGCCGGTGCCGAGCTGCGTCAGGCCCAGCGCTTCGTCTACCCGGGCCTGAGCGTCACCGCGTTCGACGGCAACGACAGCCAGACTCGCACCCTGGGCGGCACCAACTTCGGCCAGCAAGGCAGCGCGAACGTGATTCGCCGCTTCGGCCTGGCCGGCGCCGCCCGCACAGTGGCCGATGAAGCCCTGCAACTGTTGCTCGCGCCAAACACACCCCACGGCCCGCGCGACCTGCTGCTGATGCCCGACCAGATGATCCTGCAGATCCACGAGTCCATCGGCCACCCGCTGGAACTGGACCGCATCCTGGGCGATGAGCGCAATTACGCCGGCACCAGCTTTGTGAAAGCCAGCGACTTCGGCCACCTGCAATACGGCTCGCCGTTGCTCAACGTGACCTTCGACCCGGACATCCCCGAGCAGCTCGCCAGCTACAGCCATGACGACGACGGCACCCGCGCCACCAAGCAGTTCCTGATCCGTGACGGCCTGCTGCTCAAGCCATTGGGCGGCGCGCTGTCGCAATTTCGCTCAGGCCTGGGCGGCGTCGCCAACAGCCGCGCGTGCAGCTGGAACCGCGCGCCGATCGACCGTATGGCCAACCTGAACATCGAGGCCGGCGACAAGACTCAGGCCGAGCTGATCAGCGGTATCGAGCACGGCATTCTGATGAGTACTAACCGCTCCTGGTCCATTGATGACGCGCGCAATAAATTCCAGTTCGGCTGCGAGTGGGGCCAACTGATCGAAAACGGCGAGCTCAAAGGCGTGGTGAAAAACCCCAACTACCGTGCCATTTCCGCGCAGTTCTGGCGCAAGCTCAGCGCCGTCGGCGATGCCAGCACCTTTAAGGTATTGGGCACGCCGAACTGCGGCAAAGGCGAACCTAACCAAGTGATCCGCGTGGGCCACGCGTCACCTGCGTGTGTATTCAGTGATGTCGACGTATTTGGGGGAGATGCCTGATGAACAACTTTAAGGCACTGGTGCAATGGCTCAAGCAGGCCGTCACCGACAAGGAACAGTTTCACTTGGGTTATGCGGACGAATCCTCCGAGTTCGTGCGCTTCAACCACGCTCAGGTACGCCAAGCCGGCCAGGTGCAACAGGCCAGCCTGAACCTCAAGCTGATCAACGACGGCCGCCATGCGGACCTCCGCATTACCTTGGCAGGCTCCCCGGAACTGGACCGCCAGCGCCTCGCCGATGGCCTGCAACAATTGCGCGAAACCTTGCCCTTGCTGCCGCAAGATCCGTATTTGCTGCTTAATCACAACGCCTGGCAAAGCCACAACGAGCAGCTTCGGCCCTTACCGGAACTGGCCCAGGTGCTGGAAGACATCAGCCAGGCCGCCGCCGGCGTGGACTTGGTCGGCTTCTATGCCGCAGGCCCGATCAGCCGTGGCTTCGCCAGTTCGGACGGCGCGTTTGGCTGGCATCAGGCCAACAGCTTCAATTTCGATTTCAGCCTGTTCCACGCCAATGGCGAAGCGGTTAAAGCCAGCTACGCCGGGCACACCTGGAACAGCGCCGAGTTTGCCGCACGCTTGCAGCAAGCGCGCGAACAGTTGGAATTTCTGGGTCGCCCTTTGCACAACCTGGCCCCCGGCCAATACCGCGCCTACCTCGCCCCGGCAGCGTTGGAAGAAATCATCGGCATCATCACCTGGGGCGGGTTTTCCGCCCAGGCCATCGCCAGCAAAGGCAGCTCGCTACAAAAGCTGTATGCCGGTGAGCAGTCGTTGAGCCCATTGGTAAAAGTCGATGAGCAGATCAGCGGCTCGCTGAGCCAGGCGTTTTCCACCGAAGGCTACCCGCGCGGGGATGTCACGCTGATTAACGCGGGCACCGCCTGCGGCCAGTTGATCAACTCGCGCAGCGCCGCCGAATACGGCCTGAGCACCAACGGCGCCAGCAGCGACGAGTCGCCCAGCGCCTTGCAGATGGCGGCAGGCAGCTTGGCCCAGGCCGATATCCTCAAGCAGTTGGGCACTGGGCTGTACATCAGCAACCTGTGGTATTTGAACTACTCGGACTTGCCCGCAGCACGCCTGACCGGGATGACGCGCTTCGCCACGTTCTGGGTGGAAGACGGCGAGATCAAGGCGCCGGTGAGCACCATGCGTTTTGATGACAGCGTCTATAGCCTGCTCGGTTCGCAGCTTGAAGCGCTGACCGCTGAGCGGGAGCTGTTGTTGTCGGCCAGTACGTACAGCCAGCGCAATACGGCGTCCAATCTGTTGCCGGGCGCGTTGGTAAAACGCCTGACCCTCACCCTGTAAACACAAAACCCAATGTGGCAACTGGCTTATGTGGGAGCTGGTTTGCCTGCGATGTAGATACCTCGGTGTGTCAGTAGGACCGCCGTGATGCCATCGCAGGCAAGCCAGCTCCCACACTGTTCTATGTTCGTTTCTGCCCCCCCCGCTTCACCCCTTCCTACCGCAAAATCCCATCTCACACTTCTCCCCATGCGGCCGGTTGTCGCCCGCAAAAAACCTCGTTATAACGGTTAGTGGCATCCCGCCACCAACCCCACGTGCCCGCACGTGATGCATGACCTTGCCTGGATTGGGCAAGCTGGAGCGTTGACATGGACCATGGAAGTTTTGTCATTGAAAAGCTTTACAAGCACTACAACGTGCACGTAGAGCAGCTAGGTAAGCATTCACAAGAGCATCCGGAAAAAAAAACAGTGCTGATGGTCAACGGAGCGCTGTCCACCACCCGCTCCTTCGCCCGCACCAGCAAATGCCTGGCGGAACACTTCAACGTGCTGCTGTTCGACCTGCCGTTCTCCGGCCTTTCGCGCGAGCACAACACCGACCTTGACCTGGTGACCAAGGACGACGAGGTGCAGATCCTGCGCGCGCTGGTGGAGCGCTTCCAGGTCAACCACTTGGTATCAGCCTCGTGGGGCGGCATCTCCACATTGCTGACCCTGGCGCACAACCCGCCCTCCATCGAAAGCTCGGTGGTGATGGCCCTGGCACCCAACCTCAACCAGGCCATGCTCGATTATGTGGAGCGCGTGCGCGTGCTAATTGAGGCCGATGACAAGTCCGCCGTCGGCCATTTGCTCAACGAAACAGTCGGCAAATACCTCTCGCCCCGCCTCAAGCGCAATAACCACCGGCACCTGTCGAGCATGGCCACCAACGAGTACCGCCAAGCGCGCTTTCATATCCACCAGGTGCTGGGCCTGGGCGATGGCAACTACCTGCCGGCGCTCGCGCAGATCGAAACCCCGGTGCATTTCCTCAACGGTACGTTGGATGAGTACACCCCAGCTGCCGAAGCCCAACTGTTCAAAAAGTACGTCGGTCGCAGCAGCTTCGCCGTCGCCGAACACACCGGCCACTTACTCGACCTTGAGTCCCGCGAGGCGGCGCTGGCGGTGCACCGAGCGCTGTTGGATTTCCTCGTCGGAGAGCACGCGACATTGTCAGACTTAGACGAACCGCCAGTGGGAAAAGGAGTAACGGAAGGCGCATAATCGCCGACACATAGCCTGCTAACAAAAAGGTAGCTCATGCCCAATCGTGCCCCTCTCGATGCCAAGACCGCCCGCTGGCTCCCCTGGGTGGTGGCGATTGCCTTCTTCATGCAGTCGCTGGATGGGACGATTCTCAACACGGCACTGCCGGCTATGGCCCGGGACCTCGCGGAAAACCCGCTGCGCATGCAAGGGGTGGTGATCGCCTACATGCTCACCGTCGCCTTGCTGATCCCTGCGTCGGGCTGGGTCGCCGACCGCTTCGGCACCAAGAAAATCTTCTTTGGCGCGATCATGCTGTTCAGCATCGGCTCGTTGCTGTGCGCCCTGTCCAGCAGCTTGACCATGCTGGTGGGCGCGCGGGTCATCCAGGGCTTGGGCGGTGCGCTGATGCTGCCGGTGGGGCGCCTGGTCGTCTTACGCGCTTATCCGCGCTCCGAACTCGTGCGGATCATGGGCTTTATTACCATCCCCGGCCTGCTTGGCCCGTTGCTCGGCCCGACCCTGGGCGGCTGGATGGTGCAATACCTGACTTGGCACTGGATCTTCCTGATCAACCTGCCGGTGGGCATGATCGGTTGCTACGCCGTGTGGAAACTCATCCCCGACCTGCGCGGCAGCGAGCGCACACGTTTCGACAGCGTGGGGTTTGTGCTGTTTGGTGCGGCGATGGTGCTGATCACCATCGCCATGGAAGGCTTGGGCGAACTGCACCTGCCGCATTTGCGCGTGATGTTGCTGCTGTTCGGCGGGCTGGCGTGCCTGGCGGCGTACTGGCTGCGCGCCGGGCATATCGATAATCCGCTGTTCTCGCCGGTGCTGTTCAAGACCCGCACCTTTGCCGTGGGCATTCTCGGCAACCTGTTTGCGCGCCTCGGCAGCGGCGCCCTGCCGTTTCTGGTGCCACTGCTGTTGCAGGTGGCGCTGGGGTACTCGCCATCGCAAGCCGGGATGAGCATGCTGCCGCTGGCGGCGGCGGCGATGTTTGCCAAGTCAGTCGCCCGGCCACTGATCGAGCGCCTGGGATACCGCATCGTGCTGACCGGCAATACGCTGGCACTGGGTATCATGCTGGCGAGCATGGGCTTGGTCAGCGAGCACACGCCTTATCCGCTTCTACTGGGGATGCTGGCGGTACTGGGGGCGATCAACTCCTTGCAGTTCACCGCGATGAACACCGTCACCCTGATCGACCTCGACGACGCCCAGGCCAGCAGCGGCAACAGTTTGCTCTCAGTGGTAGCGCAATTGTCCCTGAGCCTGGGCGTGGCCTGTGCCGGTGCGTTGCTCGGCGGCTTTACCGCTGAGGCCGGTAACGATGGCGTGGAAAGCGTGCTCGGCGCATTCCAGTTGACCTTCCTCACCGTGGGCATCATGGCCATGCTGGCGGCGGCGATCTTCCTGCAACTGTCGCCAACGGACGGCAAACGCGTGGTCAGCCGCGAGCACGACATCGAGCATTAACAGGCTTCTCGTCTAGAACTTGCAGGGAAATTCCCACGAGACTGGTACACTGCGCGACATTTTGTTTTGCAGAGCCAGTCCCGTGACTACCATCGCCACCGCTTTTAATACTTTGCCGCTCTCCGCCGCCATGCTGGCTAACCTCGACTCGCTGGGTTATGTCGAGATGACGCAGATCCAGGCGCAAAGCTTGCCGGTGATCCTCAAAGGGCTGGACCTGATTGCCCAGGCCAAGACCGGCAGCGGCAAGACCGCCGCCTTCGGCATCGGCCTGTTGAACCCGATCAACCCGCGCTACTTCGGCTGCCAGGCCCTGGTGATGTGCCCGACGCGTGAGCTGGCCGACCAAGTCGCCAAGGAAATCCGTCGCCTGGCGCGTGCCGAAGACAACATCAAGGTGCTGACCCTGTGTGGCGGCGTGTCCCTCGGCCCGCAGATCGCCTCGCTGGAACACGGCGCCCACGTCATCGTCGGCACCCCGGGCCGCATCCAGCAGCACCTGCGCAAAGGTTCGCTGGTGCTGGACGGCTTGAACACGCTGATCCTCGACGAAGCCGACCGCATGCTCGACATGGGCTTCTACGACGCCATCGAAGACATCATCAGCAAGACCCCGGCGCGCCGCCAGACCCTGCTGTTCTCGGCCACCTACCCGGTGAGCATCAAGCAGCTGGCCTCGAAATTCATGCGCGCGCCGCAGCAAGTGAAGGCCGAAGCGTTCCACTCCGACGACCAGATCGAGCAGCGCTTCTACGAGATTTCTCCGGAAGAGCGCATGGACGCCGTGACCAAGGTACTGGCGCATTTCCGTCCAGCCTCTTGCGTGGCGTTCTGCTTCACCAAGCAGCAAGTGCAGGAAACTGTGGACCACCTGACGTCCAAGGGCATTTCCGCCGTCGGCCTGCATGGCGACCTGGAACAGCGCGACCGCGACCAGGTACTGGCGATGTTCGCCAACCGCAGTACCTCGGTACTGGTAGCCACCGACGTGGCCGCGCGTGGTTTGGACATTGACTCGCTGGACATGGTGATCAACGTCGAACTGGCCCGTGACTCGGAAATCCACATTCACCGTGTAGGCCGTACTGGCCGCGCCGGTGAGACCGGCCTCGCCATCAGCTTGGTGGCGCCGTCCGAAGCGCACCGCGCCCAGGCCATCGAGCAGCTGCACAAATCGCCGTTGAACTGGGACCAGTTGGACAACCTCAAGCCTCAGAGCGGCGGCCCGTTGCTGCCGGTGATGAGCACCCTGTGCATCGCCGCCGGCCGTAAAGACAAGGTTCGCCCGGGCGACATCCTCGGCGCCTTGACCGGTGATGCCGGCATCCCCGGTGCCCAGGTCGGCAAGATCGCGATCTTTGACTTCCAGGCCTTCGTGGCCGTGGAGCGCGGGATCGCCAAGCAGGCGCTGCAGCGCTTGAATGACGGCAAGATCAAAGGCCGTTCGTTGCGCGTGCGGATCCTGTAAAGATCTCAAGCTATACAGAGATCTAAATGTGGGAGCGGGCTTGTGTGGGAGCTGGCTTGCCTGCGATAGCATCACCTCGGTGTACCTGACATACCGAGGTGCCTGCATCGCGGGCAAGCCCGGCTCCCACACAAGCCCGCTCCCACATTTGACTGTATTCCAATTCAGAATTTGTATGAGGACACCGTTTTGCGCTCGACCGAAGTTGTGATCATTGGCGCCGGCGCCGCAGGTTTGATGTGCGCGCTGACCGCCGCCGGGCGTGGGCGCAAGGTGATGTTGATCGACCACGCGAACAAGGCCGGCAAAAAGATCCTGATGTCCGGCGGTGGCCGCTGCAATTTCACCAATATGTACACCGAGCCTGCCAACTTCCTCTCGCACAACGCCCACTTCTGCAAGTCCGCCCTGGCCCGCTACACCCAGTGGGATTTCATAGGGCTGGTGGCCAAGCACGGCGTGCCGTACCACGAGAAGAAGCTCGGCCAACTGTTCTGCGATAACAAATCCAGCGACATCCTCGGCATGCTGCTGGATGAATGCATTCAAGTTGGCGTGAGCATGCACTTGGACACGTCGGTCCAGGAGATTGCCAAGCTGGACGCCGGTTATCAGTTGCAAACAACGTTGGGTGAACTGCGCTGCGAGTCTTTGGTAATTGCCACGGGCGGCCTGTCGATCCCGACCTTGGGCGCTACCGGGTTTGGTTATCAAGTGGCCAAGCAGTTCGGCCATGAACTGCTGCCGACCCGCGCAGGATTGGTGCCGTTCACCATCACCGACCAGCTCAAGGACTTGTGTGGCGAGCTGTCCGGCACCTCGGTGGACTGCCTGGTCAGCTGCAACGACCAAAGCTTTCGCGAGAACATCCTGTTTACCCACCGCGGCCTGAGCGGGCCGGCGATTCTGCAGATCTCCTCGTACTGGGAAACCGGCGACACCGTGGAAATCAACCTGCTGCCCGACCACGACGCCCACGCCTGGCTGCAACAGCAACAGGTCGAGCGCCCCAATAGCGAGTTGAAAACCCTGCTGGGTGAGATCTTCACCAAGAAGATGGCCAACCTGCTGGCGGAAACCTGGTTTGTGTCCAAGCCGATGAAGCAGTACACCCACGCCGAAATCGCCGATATCGCGCAAAAACTCGGCAGCTGGCAACTGGTGCCGGCCGGCACTGAAGGCTATCGCACGGCCGAGGTGACGTTGGGTGGGGTGGATACGCGCGAAGTGTCGTCCAAGACCATGGAGTCGCTGAAAAGCCCGGGGTTGTACTTCATCGGTGAAGTGCTGGATGTGACCGGCCACTTGGGTGGGTTCAACTTCCAGTGGGCGTGGGCTTCGGGCTACGCGGCTGCGCAATACGCCTAAAGGTGTACGCGGTCAAAATGTGGGAGCTGGCTTGCCTGCGATAGCGGTGGTGAATCCAACATCGCTAGCGCAGGCAAGCCAGCTCCCACATTGCTTTTGTGGTGTGCTTGGAAGTTATTTTGCGCAATTGATGTGATCGCTACGCTTGCCGTGGCGTCCTTGATAGCTCAATTTAACGGCATCGTCCCGGAAGACACCAGACTTCATGTCATCGACCTCGTTCAAGCAGTCCATGCGGCGCCTGTGGGCGCTGGATAAATTCAGTTACAGCGTGCGGGTATTCATCGCCCTCACCGGCAGCATGGCGCTGTGCTGGTATCAGGATGAAATGACGCTGCTCATCCCGCTGTTCCTGGGGATCATCGCCAGCGCCCTGGCCGAGACCGATGACAGTTGGCAAGGCCGCCTCAATGCCCTGGCGGTGACGCTGGTGTGTTTCAGCATCGCCGCGCTGTCGGTGGAACTGCTGTTCCCTTACCCCTGGATCTTCGCGATCGCTCTGGCCCTGGCCAGTTTCTGCCTGACCATGCTCGGGGCGCTGGGCGAGCGCTATGGTGCGATTGCCTCGGCGACGCTGATTCTGTCGGTGTACACCATGATCGGTGTGGACCAGCGCGGTGGTGCCGTGTCTGATTTCTGGCATGAACCGCTGCTGCTGGTGGCCGGTGCCGCGTGGTATGGCGTGCTGTCGGTGCTGTGGCAGGCGCTGTTTTCCAACCAGCCAGTGCAGCAAAGCCTGGCGCGGCTGTTTCGCGAGCTGGGGCGTTACCTCAAGCTCAAATCATCGCTGTTCGAACCGATCCGTCAGCTGGACGTAGAAGCGCGCCGCCTGGAACTGGCCCAGCAAAATGGCCGGGTGGTGGCGGCGCTGAATGCGGCGAAGGAAATCATCCTGCACCGCGTCGGTAATGGCCGCCCAGGCTCCAAGGTCAGCCGCTACCTGAAGCTGTATTTCCTGGCCCAGGACATCCACGAACGCGCCAGCTCGTCTCACTACCCGTATAACGCCTTGGCCGATGCCTTCTTCCACAGCGACGTGCTGTTCCGCTGCCAGCGCCTGTTGCGCCAGCAAGGCAAGGCCTGCCAGACCTTGGGCGAGTCGATTCAACTGCGCCAGCCGTTCATTTACGACGACAGCTTCGCCGAAGCCCTCGGCGACCTGAATGCCTCGCTGGAACACCTGCGCGTCCAGAGCAACCCGGCCTGGCGCGGCCTGCTGCGCTCATTGCGCGCCCTGGCGGCCAACCTGTCGACACTCGACCGCCTGCTCGGCGACGCCAGCAACCCCGACGCACTCGCCGACGCCACCGACAGCAACCTGCTGGACCGCGCCCCGCGCAACCTCAAGGAAATGTGGACGCGCCTGCGCACGCAACTGACGCCGACCTCGCTGCTGTTCCGCCATGCCTTGCGCCTGGCCCTGGCGTTAACCATCGGCTACGGCACCTTGCATGCGATTCACGCCTCCCAGGGTTATTGGATCATCCTCACCACCCTGTTCGTCTGCCAGCCCAACTACGGCGCCACCCGGCGCAAGCTCGGCCAGCGGATCATCGGCACCGCCATCGGTTTGACCGTGGCCTGGGCGCTGTTCGACCTGTTCCCAAGCCCCGTGGTGCAATCGCTGTTCGCCATCGCCGCAGGGCTGGTGTTCTTTATCAACCGCACCACCCGCTACACCTTGGCCACGGCGGCGATCACCTTGATGGTGTTGTTCTGCTTCAACCAAGTGGGTGATGGCTACGGGCTGTTCCTGCCACGGCTGTTCGATACCCTGCTCGGCAGCCTGATCGCGGGCCTCGCGGTGTTCCTGTTCTTGCCAGACTGGCAAGGCCGCCGCCTGAACAAGGTGCTGGCCAACACCCTGACCTGCAACAGCATCTACCTGCGCCAGATCATGCAGCAATACGCCGCGGGCAAGAGCGACGACCTGGCCTACCGCTTGGCCCGGCGCAACGCCCACAACGCCGACGCGGCGCTGTCCACCACGCTGGCAAATATGCTGATGGAGCCGGGGCACTTTCGCAAAGAGGCTGACGTAGGCTTCCGTTTCCTGGTGCTGTCGCACACCTTGCTCAGTTACCTGTCGGGGCTGGGCGCGCACCGCGAGACGCAACTGCCGGCCGAGGTGCGTGAACATTTGATCGACGGCGCCGGTAACAGCCTGGCGGCGAGCATCGACGAGATCGCCACGGGGCTGGCCAACAAGCAGCCGGTTGCGATTCAGAGCGATGCTGAGGAAGCGTTGGCGGCGGAGCTGGAACAGATGCCGGATGAGATTGATGAAGGGCAACGGTTGGTGCAGACCCAGTTGGCGTTGATCTGCCGGCAGTTGGGGCCATTGCGCACGTTGGCGGCGCACCTGATCAAAGATACCAGCGCGGCCTAAATCGCTATCGCAGGCAAGCCAGCTCCCACATTGGAATGCGGTTACCTGTGGGAGCCGGGCTTGCCCGCGATGTGGCCCTCAAGCACCCTACATCCCGTGCGCCTTCATCAACCGCGCATAACTGCCATCGACCTTCATCTTGGCAATCTCCCGGTCGAAACTGGCGACAATTTGCTCATGCTCAGGGTTCTTCAGGCTGACCAGAATATGCAGGCTGTTCTCACTCAGCGGCTTGGGTAAAAACTCCACCGTATTGCGCACCCGGGGCGATTCGCGCGCCAGGTAATAGCGCGCAACATATTCATCTTCCAGCGTCAGCTTTACGCGCTGCGCCGCGAGCATGCGCACGGCCATGGCAAAGTTATGCACCGGCACTTTCTGCAACTGCGCATCCTGGTCGAAGGCCGCCGAGTAGGCATAACCGCGCACCACCGCGATGGGCTGGTCGTGCAGTTGTTTCAGGCTCTGATAATCGATGGGATCGTCGCGGCGCTTGATAAAGCGCACACGGTTCAACAGGTATTCCGCGGAAAACTGCCCCAATTGCGTGCGTGAATCGTCGTACCAGGCATTGACCAGCACGTCATAACGCCCGTCGCCCACGCCCATCAGCGCTCGCGCCCAGGGCACCTGTTCGAAATCACTGGCGTAGCCGGCGCGAGCCAAGGCGGTGCTGACGATATCGGTGGCCAACCCACCGTTGACCAAGGTGGCATCGGTGAACGGGGGCCAGGCATCCGCTACCAGGCGCAGACGTTGTGCGACCGCAGGCGTGGTCAGCAGCAACACTCCTATCAAAGCAACGGCACGAGAAAATCGCGGCATGCTTAAAGTCCTTGGCGGGCAGGCAGTGGCCTGATAACAGTAGCTCATCAATGAGCCTGTATTGCAGATTACACAAAGAACTCAGCGGGGATTGCACTGAATGATGGCAAATTGACGCCATTCACAAAAATGACGAATTTAGACAGGGGGGCCCGTCGCGCTTACTATCGGCAACAGCCATTAATTGAGAGAGCACACCATGACGGTTGATTGGGTCTGCAAGCATCACGATGACTTAGGCAAGGAACAGCTGTACGCCATTCTGCGTCTGCGCAGCGAGGTCTTTGTCGTTGAACAGCAGTGCGTTTACCTGGACCTCGACGGGCAGGACCTTTCGGGCGATACCCACCACTTGATGGCCTGGAAAGATGACGAACTGGTGGCCTACCTGCGCCTGCTGGACCCGCAGACCCAGGACGATGATGTGGTGATCGGCCGCGTGATCGTCGCGCCAGTGGCACGCGGCACCGGGCTGGGCCATCAGATGATGGAAGAGGCCCTCAAGCGCATTGAAGATATCTGGCCTGAGACGCCGATCTTTCTGTCAGCCCAGGCGCACTTGCAGGGGTATTACGCGCGGTATGGGTTTGTGGTGGAGGGTGAGCAATATTTGGAAGATGATATTCCACATATTGGTATGCGGCGCGCTTGAGCCCCTTTTCGCGAGCAAGCCCGCTCCCGCATTTAACCGTGTACACCCTTTGAAACGCGGTCGAATGTGGGAGCGGGCTTGCTCGCGAAAGCGTCAGCCCAATCACCGCCACATTCAGGGATAACCCAACACCTGCTTGATCCCCGCCAGGTTCGCCTCGATCCACTTCCGATCAATCGCCCCCCAACTGCGAATCCGATAGTGCCCGGCATGGTTGCGCGCACCGTCTTCCTGCTCGAACTCGCACACGATATCCAGGTCGGCCAGCGCGGCAATCGTGTCCTGCGCCGTGCGCCGAGGCATGCCGGTGGCGTCGGTCAACGCCGGGACGCTGCTGGCTTGCCCGCTGTCGATCAGGTACGCCACATACAGGCGGCGGTAGAAACTGCTTTTGGTCTTGCTCACGTCCATGCTTGATCGCCTACTGAGGTTAGGGCTTGCCCTGCAAGTCGCGATACGTGAGGTACACCCGCAGGTCGAATTCCACCTGATGGTAGCCGGGCATCATGTATTCGCAGAGTTTGTAGAACGCCTTGTTGTGGTCCGATTCCTTGAAGTGCGCCAGCTCGTGCACCACGATCATGCGCAGAAACTCCGGCGCCGCCTCCTTGAACAGTGCGGCAATACGAATCTCTTTCTTGGATTTGAGGTTGCCACCCTGCACCCGTGAAATCGTGGTGTGCAGGCCCAACGCGCGGTGAGTCAGGTCCAGGCGGTTGTCGAACAGCACTTTGTCGATGGCCGGCGCGTTACGCAGGTGTTCCTGCTTCAAGGCCAGGGCGTAGCTGTACAACGCCTTGTCACTCTGCACCGCATGGCGTTCGGGGTAACGTTGTTCCAGATAGGCGCCCAACTGGTCCTTGGCGATCATCTGGCGCACTTGTTCCTGAAGAGCTGCGGGGTAGGCCTGGAGGTATTTCAGCGCGGTCATGAGTTCAGCAACAAGGTTCGAATGGCCGCCAGTGTAGCGAATTCAAAGCGGCCCAGGGTGGGACCAATCGGCCATTTCCTCAGGCCGCAGCAGCTGCGCCGCCCACGGCCCCTGGATAAATGAGCAACCATTGGCCTTGAGCCACTGCGACTGTTCGAGGGTATCCACGCCCTCGGCGATCACCAGCACATCAAAATGCCCGCACAGCTGGATGATGCTACGGGCCATGGCCGCGTCCCGCATCGAGCCCGGCAGGCGCGCCACCAGTTGTGGGTCCAGCTTGAGCGTGTCGAACTCCAGGTCACGCAGGTGGGCCAGGGAACACTGCCCCAAACCAAAGTCATCCAGCGCGATACGCACGCCGACCTGACGCAATAATTTGAACTGCTTGTTGGTTTCTTCAAGGTTACTCATCAGGCTGTCTTCACTGATTTCCACCTCCAACTGCCGCCCCTGCAACCCATGTCGGTCGAGTACCTGCTGCAGCTGGCTGGCCAGGTTGGGCATGTTGAACTGGCTGCTGCTCAAGCTCACGCTCAGCACCAGCTCTTCATGGAAACTCGCTTGCCAGGCTTGCCGTTGGGCGGCGACTTGCTGGTAGATCCAGGCGCTCAACTGGCTGATCAGCCGCGCCTCTTCCAACAGCGGCAAAAACAGGCCCGGCGGCACATCGCCGACACTCGGGTGCTGCCAGCGCAGCAGCGCCTCGACGCCGCGCAAACGCCCGTCCTCCAGCGACACCTGGGGCTGGTACACCAAAGTGAAGTCCTTGTTCTGAATCGCGGTACGCACGCTGTCTTCAAGCATCAGGCGCGAGCGGGCGCGGCCGTTCATTTCCTGATCGTAATAGCGATATTGCTGACGCCCCGCGCGCTTGGCTTCGTACATGGCGATGTCCGCCGCGCGCAGCAGGCCGTTCAAATCCGAGCCGCAGTCCGGGAAGGTCGCAATGCCGATACTGACACCGAGCATTACATCCAAACCGTCGACCTGCTGGCACACAGACACGCGCTCGATCAGTTTTTCCGAAATTTTCGCCGCCTGCTCCGGGAACTCCAGCTCTAACAATGCAGTGAATTCATCCCCGCCCATGCGCCCGAGAATGTCGTAGGAACGCAGACACGCCTGCATCTGCTCCGAGACCCAGCGCAGCACCCGATCCCCAGCATCGTGGCCCAACGAGTCGTTGACCCGCTTGAAACCGTCGAGGTCCAGGTAGAGCAACACCAGCGACAACTCGTTACGCTCGCTGCGCAGCAGCATGTTCTCCACCGCCTGGTGGAAGCCACGCCGGTTCAGCAGCCCGGTCAACGGGTCGGTCACCGCCTGGAACTCCAGTTGCTGATGCAGGTGGCGCACCTCGGACATGTCCAGCACCGTCACCACCATGGCCTTCTGCTCGGCGGGCAAGGGCGCGCAGGACAACGCCACCGGCACCTGCTGGCCGCGCCCGGTGCGCAAAATGGCGTCGTGCTGGCGCCACGTCTCACCCTTGCGATACGCCTCGTACATCGGGAAGCCCAGCCAGGCGGGCACATGGGGCTTTTGCAAGAAACTCAGGAAGCTCTCGCCCTGCAACTCCGCCATCGTGGCGTTAAGCAGCCGCGAAACTGCCGGGTTGGCGTACTCAATCACACTGCCCTCGCCCACCACCAGGATGCCTTCGGCGGCGTTGTCCAGTACCGAGGCATTGAAGGCTCGCGCGGATTCCAGGTCATGGCTCAAGCGCTGCAAGGCCCGGCGGTTACGCTGGTGCTCCAGCAGGGCTTGCACCTTGGGCTTGAGAATATGCGGGTCAAACGGTTTAAACAGGTAATCGATGGCGCCGCTGGCATAGCCTTCCAGCACCGCGGCGGGCGATTGGGCGTGGGCGGTCAGGAAGATAATCGGCGTCATGCGCGTACGTTGGCTGCCGCGCATCAGGCGGGCGACTTCGAAGCCGTCCATGCCGGGCATGCGCACATCCAGCAACACCAGGTCGATTTCGTGCGCCAGCAGCAGCTCCAAGGCTTCAAGCCCCGACGCTGCAGTCATCACGTGCCAATCTTCACGCTGCAAAAGCGCACGCATGCTGACGAGGTTCTCCGGGTAGTCATCTACCACCAAGAGTACCGAACTGCCATCGCCTGGGTGTGGAGCGCAATCCATGCTACGTCTCTTCCTTGAGGGGCTGCACCGGTCACTTCTGATATAAAAACCGGACAAACAATGAGGCCTCACTCTAGCCCCGGTTCCAAAAAAGCAGAAGTGACGTGGGTGCCATCATTGCGCCAAAGCCCTGGAAGCCGACTAACGGTCAAGCCCTACAGGCCACGGTTCATGGGAAACATGGCTTTTTGGCACTCCTCTGACGCCAATAAATTGCCAGTAATCGTTTAACAACCGGACGATCACCGCCTATAAAGAACCTGCAAGGCCCTCGGGCCAAAGCCTTCACCCTCTGTAAAAGGCCAACACCATGATCGACCTTTCCACCTGGAACCTGAGCATTCCGGTCGGCTCGCCGCCCGCGACCATCGACACGCCGAAACTGCTTAGCGGCTTCAAGGATCAGTATTTCCAGGCCGAAGGCAGCAACGTGCAATTCTGGACACCGGTGACCGGTACCCGCACCGAAAACGCCGTTTACCCGCGCAGCGAACTGCGCGAAACCTACGCCGACGGGCGTTTGCGTAACTGGACCTACCCCGACGCCGACAACTTCCTGCGCGCAACCCTGGCCGTCAATCAGGTGCCCTCTTCCGGCAAAGTCGTGATCGGCCAGATCCACGCCTATGACAGCCAAAAACCGCTGATCAAACTGGAATACCAATTCAAGGAAAAAACCCAGACTGGCAACATCATCGCCAAGGTGCGCATGCGCCCGGATGAAGACGAAGGCCGCGTGGTTATCGTGGCCTCCAATGTGCCGCTGGAGAAGAGCTTTACCTATGTGATCAACCTCAATAAGGCCGGCTTGCTGAGTGTGGAGGCCGCTGACGGGCAGTGGAATGAACGCATCGGTGCCGCGTGGGGCGCCAAACCGTTGTATTTCAAGGCGGGGGCGTATGTGCAAGACAACAGTGGGGACAATAAAGAAGGCGCGCGGGTGACATTTGCGAAGTTGGATATTGATCACGAGTAAGCCAGGCTTCAATCGACATAAGCCTCAACCTTTGAACCCAATGATCATTGCATAGCCGACCAACTGTGGGGCGGGCTTTCATCGCCCCCATAGGGGTTCGCATTACGTAAGCAGCCAAGTTCCAACAGGTCGATGTATCTCTACGTAATGGTTTGTTAGCCTGAACGTTATCATTACGGCGCTACCAACGTTATCTGTTTAGGCTGGAAAATATAGACCGTATTGGCGGCGTTTGATGTGAATGAAGCGTTGATTTCAATTAGGCCCGGACCGAGCACTTGCATAGCGGGCATACCCACCAATGTACGCAGTGACCGGCCCACACTGCCCGACAAAAAGGTGTATGAATAATTAAAAACCGCCGAAGGACTACCCGTTGTTAAATTTTGAATATCAACGTCCCACTTATCGCCAGGCTGTGGCGTAACGGGCAATGCAGTGGCGGGTACCGCCAGACCAAAGCCGCCCAAATATTGAAATCGAGCATAGGGCTTATTATATTTGGCGTAGGCAACGTTTGCTGGATTAACTGGATCAAAGCCCAGCTCATCTTCAAGCCTGTCCGTAAAAAAGTCCGAATAATATCCGTCAAGCGCTACTGAAAGTACGCGATATCTGGGCGGCATCCTGCACCTCACCTTGCGACCATGCTTAAACCAGGGTGGTTTACACGATGAACATAGAGACCCGGCACTGAAAAACAACTGGTAAGTTTGACAGTTGATAAAACCAAATAATAAGCGCATGGCAGCCACGTTTTTAGTGACCTACCCTCCTCCTAAAGGAAGCCCTACCAACGCCTGCCAGTGACAGAAAGTTATTCAATGCATATCAACATGAAGCCCATCGATGAATCACCGGCAGGGTTATTATCGCCCACCTTGAGGGTCAAGACATTCACGTAGTTGATCGCGGGCACACTGCCCAACTTCGCATGACCATAGAACACATGCTCAGTGGTACTGACATCGGTTACCGAGACCGAACAGAAGCGTGGCGGCTGTTTAAAGACGCCGGGCACGAAGCGGACTTTGTACTCCGAAAAGTAATCAGGCTGCGCAGTCAACTTTACCTCTTTCAGCCACTGGGGCGATTGCGCAGTGACCTGGCCTTTATCATCAATAGAGGCGGTAAATATCCGACTTTCCGCGCATGCAAAAGACCCTGCGGCTGCCAACGCCAGAATAACGCCAGCGGCTTTAATAAAACCCATCATCAACGCTCCATCATTGAACATCATCAAGGCCTCACCTTAAATGATCCAAGGCCGATAAAAGCGCACTTTCAATGACCTACCAATAAAACAGAAAGGCTGTAGCGCCGCCGGAACATCAACTTATTAGTATTCAGGACAGTTCCGACTGCAAACAACTCAGGAGCGTTTCGATTCGTAGGTAATGTCCGGCAAACCCAAGGACAATTCATGGGGTGATCCAACCTCTTAAACGCACCGCCAGTCCCTGTGGTAGCCCGGCTTGCCCGCGATGGCGGTGGATCAGCCAGTCTTTGCGGCGGCTGACACACCGCCATCGCGGGCAAGCCCGGCTCCCACAGTTGCCCTGCGTCGGTTGAGGGTTAAGTGCTCGTCCTACACGACCGTTGCGGCAAGCCAGATCGGCGCTTATAGTTCCCCCCGTCGCTGGCATTGCCTGGCGATAGGGTTTCGCAGCCCTAACGATACGTGTGTAACCAAGCAGCATGAATGCAACGACGACGCTTCGGCGCCCGGCGTTTATTTTATGGTGGCTGTGTGTGGGAGACCTTCGGGTCTGCCGGGTTCCTCGTATCCTCGGTCTGCGAACCCGCACACAGCTGCCACCCATTCGTTTCGCAGCGAACGGCGGTAGTCCTTTTTAGATACGAGGAATATTTGCCATGACGCCACAACTGCCACCCCGCCGCTTCACCCCATGCACCGAAACCGCAACCGATTACCCCGTACTGTTAATCGACAGCGACGCCCCACTGCTTGAACTCCACGCCTGCCTGCGCGAACGCCTCAACGCCGCCCTCGAACACCTCAACCTGATCGCCTGCTCCAGCCTGCCGGACTTCGCCGAGCGCGACCTGAACAACGTGGCCAACACCGCGCGCATTCTGGTGCAGGACGTGAGTGATGTGTTCCGGGTGATTGAGCACCGCGGCTTCGATACACCTGACGCGGCCTGATCAAATCCCAGCAACAAAAAAGCCCGCATCGCTGCGGGCTTCTTTTCAAACGCCTTAGGCTCAGTTCACCTTAGCGTTCAACTCACCTTTGAGGTAACGCTGGTACATCGCTTCCAAGGAGATCGGCTTGATCTTCGAAGCATTACCGGCCGTACCAAACGCTTCATAACGCGCGATACATACATCACGCATCGCGGTCACGGTGGCGCCGAAGAATTTACGTGGGTCAAATTCGCTCGGGTTGGTAGCCATCAGGCGACGCATCGCACCGGTGGACGCCAGGCGCAGGTCGGTGTCGATGTTGACCTTGCGCACGCCGTACTTGATGCCTTCGACAATTTCTTCAACCGGTACGCCGTAGGTTTCTTTGATGTCGCCGCCGTACTGGTTGATGATCGCCAGCCACTCTTGCGGTACCGAGGAAGAACCGTGCATCACCAGGTGTGTGTTCGGGATGCGTTTGTGGATTTCCTTGATACGGTCGATAGCCAGCACGTCGCCGGTAGGCGGCTTGGTGAACTTGTAGGCGCCGTGGCTGGTGCCGATGGCGATGGCCAGGGCGTCCACCTGGGTCTTCTTGACGAAGTCAGCGGCTTCTTCCGGGTCGGTCAGCATCTGGCTGTGATCCAGCACGCCTTCGGCGCCGATACCGTCTTCTTCGCCGGCCATACCGGTTTCCAACGAACCCAGGCAGCCCAGTTCGCCTTCAACCGAAACGCCGCAGGCGTGAGCCATGGCCACGGTTTGTTGGGTAACGCGTACGTTGTACTCGTAGTCGGTTGGGGTCTTGCCGTCTTCGCCGAGGGAGCCGTCCATCATCACAGAGCTGAAGCCCAGTTGGATGGAGCGCTGGCACACGTCAGGGCTGGTGCCGTGGTCCTGGTGCATGCACACCGGGATGTGCGGGAATTCTTCGATCGCGGCGAGGATCAGGTGACGCAGGAAAGGCGCGCCAGCGTATTTGCGGGCACCGGCCGAAGCCTGGACGATCACTGGGGAGTCGGTCTTGTCAGCGGCTTCCATGATGGCGCGCATCTGCTCAAGGTTGTTGACGTTAAAAGCTGGGACGCCGTAGCCGAACTCGGCTGCGTGGTCCAGCATTTGACGCATGCTGATAAGTGCCATTGTGTTGTCTCTCCCGATCGAGGGTCGTTAATCGTGCAAGCCTGCCGTAGCGGCGGCTGCTATTCAAGTTATTGCAGATCAAGGGGTTAAGGCTTGGCCTGCTGAATCGTTATTGCTGGCATGGCCGTGTGCTAACGCCACTGAAAAAGCCGATCAATGTGGGAGCTGGCTTGCCTGCGATAGGGGCAGATCAGACAACATTTGTTTTGCTGACCCACCGCAATCGCAGGCAAGCCAGCTCCCACATTTAGATCTCATTTATCTTGAGATAGTGTTCTCACTGAGCTTTGCAGCCTCGCCCGATCAAATCATCGGTGGCGAC
The DNA here is from genome assembly GCF_045447305.1 of Pseudomonas sp. D47. Lineage (NCBI taxonomy): Bacteria > Pseudomonadati > Pseudomonadota > Gammaproteobacteria > Pseudomonadales > Pseudomonadaceae > Pseudomonas > Pseudomonas sp. D47. The sequence continues at coordinate 139,783 of NZ_JBJGXU010000001.1, forward strand.
CCAGTAAATCAGGCCTTCTTCACCTTTTGTGTGAAACGCCAACTGGTCGTTGCTGTACAGCACGCCCGAGGCGGCAACGTCTTCTTTAAGACGGTAAACCTGGTCCGAACCGCCGAGGCGTACATCCACTTCGGAACGAGCCTGGTTGGCAAAGCGCCAGTTGACCTCGGCCTTGCTGTCGCAGGTCCAAGTGGTCCACTTGTCGGCAGGCTCTGCCTTGTTGAACATGTTCATGTTGCTGCAACCGGCCAATAAAGCCAGGGCTGCCAGGGCGAAAACGCCTTTCATTGCCAATCCTCGAACGACGGCCCAAGGGCCGCCACTGCTGTCGGTTAGTTGATCAGACCCGTCAGGGGCAACCCTGTTCCTGACCGTTGGGCGCGGCGCCGTATTGCTCCAGCCGTTCGTTGCCGATGCGCTTGTTGATCACCGGCATGGTTTCGGCTTGCCAGTCAGCCTGGTAGCAGCTCTTTTTCTGCCCCGGCGCAGACTCTGCGCCCGCAGGCTTAGCGCTTGGCGTGCTGCCGCAGCCGGCCAACAGGCCCGCTGCGATCACCAGTGCCAACGACTTGATCATGGGAATGCTCCTTTTCCGGATCACGAGCCTTAGCCTTTGGCTCGGGTTTCCAGCACTTCAACGGCTGGCAGAACTTTGCCTTCGACGAATTCGAGGAACGCGCCGCCACCGGTAGAAATGTAGGAGATTTGGTCAGCAACGCCATATTTATCGATGGCCGCCAGGGTGTCGCCACCACCGGCGATGGAGAAGGCCGAGCTTTCAGCAATGGCGTGCGCCAGTACTTTGGTGCCGTTGCCGAACTGATCGAACTCGAACACGCCAACCGGGCCGTTCCACAAAATGGTCTTGGACGACTTCAGCAACTCAGCGAAATTGGCTGCGGTTTGCGGGCCGATGTCCAGGATCATGTCGTCGGCCGCCACGTCAGCGATGAGCTTGACGGTGGCTGCGGCGCTTTCAGCAAATTCCTTGGCAACCACCACGTCCACCGGCAGCGGTACGCTGACTTTGGCAGCGATGGCGCGGGCGGTGTCGAGCAGGTCCGGTTCGTACAGTGACTTGCCCACCGGGTGGCCGGCAGCCGCCAGGAAGGTGTTGGCAATGCCGCCGCCGACGATCAGCTGGTTGCAGATCTGGCTCAGGCTGTTGAGCACGTCCAGCTTGGTGGAGACTTTGGAACCGGCAACGATGGCGGCCATTGGCTGGGCCGGAGCGCCCAGGGCTTTGCCCAGTGCATCCAGTTCAGCAGCCAGCAGTGGGCCAGCAGCGGCGACTTTGGCGAACTTGGCCACGCCGTGGGTCGAGCCTTCAGCGCGGTGCGCGGTGCCGAAGGCGTCCATCACGAACACGTCGCACAGGGCCGCGTATTGCTGGGCCAGTTCGTCGCTGTTCTTTTTCTCGCCCTTGTTGAAGCGCACGTTTTCGAACAACACGATGTCGCCAGGCTTAACGTCGACGCCACCCAGGTAGTCAACCACCAGCGGCACATCGCGGCCCAAGGCCTTGCTCAGGTAGTCAGCGACCGGCTTGAGGCTGTTTTCGGCGGAAAACTCACCTTCGGTCGGGCGACCCAGGTGGGAGCAGACCATCACGGCCGCGCCTTTTTCCAGGGCCAGCTTGATGGTCGGCAGCGAGGCCAGGATTCGCGCATCGCTGGTGACAACACCGTCCTTGACTGGGACGTTGAGGTCTTCGCGAATCAGTACGCGCTTACCTTGCAGATCGAGGTCGGTCATCTTCAACACGGTCATGGGTCGCAGTTCCTGAATTGGCTGATTTAAAGGGCTGATTTAGCAGAGGCGATGTGCAGATAATGTTCGGCAACATCCAGCATTCGGTTGGCAAACCCCCATTCGTTGTCGAACCAAGCCAGGATGTTCACCAGCCGTGGGCCGGAAACGCGGGTCTGGCTGGCATCGACAATGGCCGAATGCGGGTCATGGTTGAAATCACAACTGGCGTGCGGCAACTCGGTGTAGGCCAAAAGCCCCTTGAGCGGGCCGCTGGTGGCGGCGTCGCGCAGTATCCGGTTGACCTCAGTGGCATCGGTGTCACTGACAGTTTGCATGGTGATATCCAGGCACGACACGTTCACTGTCGGCACGCGTACGGCTTTGGCCTGAATTCGCCCGGCAAGTTCCGGTAACAATCTTTCGATGCCGCGAGCCAGGCCGGTAGACACCGGAATCACCGACTGGAACGCCGAGCGTGTGCGGCGCAGGTCTTCGTGGTGATAGGCGTCGATGACCGGCTGGTCGTTCATCGCCGAGTGAATCGTGGTGATCGACACGTAATCCAGGCCGATCGCCTGATCCAGCAGGCGCAACAGCGGCACGCTGCAATTGGTGGTGCAGGAGGCGTTGGACACCAGCAGCTCGGCGCCGGTCAGGCAATCCTGGTTGATGCCGTAGACGATGGTGGCGTCGACATCCGCCTCGCTGGCCATCGGCTGGGAAAACAACACACGCGGTGCGCCGGCGTCGAGAAAACGCTGGCCATCGGCACGGGTGTGGTAAGCACCGGAGCATTCCAACACCAGGTCGACGCCCAGCGCCGCCCAGTCGATGCCCTCGGGGGTGGCACTGCGCAAGACTTTCACGCAGTCGCCATTGATATGCAGACAATCGCCTTCAACCCGCACTTCGCCGGGGAACCGGCCGTGGGTGGAGTCAAAGCGTGTCAGGTATTCGATGCTGGCCATGTCGGCCAAATCGTTGATCGCCACAATTTCAAACCCGGCCGCCGCCCCTCGCTCGAACAGAGCACGCAAGACGCAACGACCAATGCGGCCGTAGCCGTTGAGTGCAACTTTGTAGGGACGCGGTTGGGGCATGGGGTTCTCGATCAATGTTAGTTCGGAGTTGAATGTTCTGACGCCATCGCGGGCAAGCCCGCCCCCACCTTAGACCGAGATCAAATGTGGGAGCGGGCTTGCCCGCGATAGCGCCAGTGCAAACAACGCAGACTGACTTAGTCTTCCAGCAGCTCTTCAGCCTGACCCAGGATGTTTTCCAGGGTGAAGCCGAACTCTTCGAACAACGCTGGCGCCGGCGCCGACTCACCGTAGGTGGTCATGCCGATCACGCGGCCTTCCAGGCCCACGTACTTGTACCAGTAGTCGGCGTGAGCCGCTTCGATGGCGATACGCGCACTGACCTGCAACGGCAGAACCGATTGCTTGTAGTCAGCATCCTGGGCTTCGAACAGGCTGGTGCACGGCATGGACACAACGCGCACGTTACGGCCCTGGGCAGTCAGCTTGTCGTACGCCTGAACGGTCAGGCCCACTTCGGAACCGGTGGAGATCAGGATCAGCTCCGGCTCGCCAACGCAGTCCTTGAGCACGTAGCCACCACGGCTGATCGCAGCGATCTGCGCGTCGGTACGCACTTGGTGCTGCAGGTTCTGGCGCGAGAAGATCAGCGCCGAAGGGCCGTCCTTACGCTCGATGGCGTGCTTCCAGGCCACGGCGGATTCGACCGCGTCGGCTGGGCGCCAGCAATCCAGGTTCGGCGTGGTGCGCAGGCTGGTCAGTTGCTCGACCGGCTGGTGCGTCGGGCCGTCTTCGCCCAGGCCGATGGAGTCGTGGGTGTACACATGGATAACACGCTTCTTCATCAGCGCGGCCATACGTACGGCGTTACGTGCGTATTCCATGAACATCAGGAAGGTTGCGCCGTACGGCACCAGGCCGCCGTGCAGGGACACGCCGTTCATGATGGCGCTCATGCCGAACTCGCGCACGCCGTAGTACATGTAGTTGCCGCTGGCGTCTTCAGCCGAGACACCTTTGCAACCTTTCCACAGGGTCAGGTTGGAACCGGCCAGGTCAGCCGAACCGCCAAGAATTTCCGGCAGCAATGGGCCAAAGGCGTTCAGGGTGTTCTGGCTGGCTTTACGGCTGGCGATGGTCTCGCCCTTGGCCGCGACTTCGGCGATGTAGGCCGAGGCTTTTTCCGAGAAGTCGGCAGGCAGGTCACCGGCCAGGCGGCGCACCAGTTCGTTGGCCAGTTCCGGGAATTCGGCGGAGTAGGCAGCAAAACGCTGGTCCCACTCGGCTTCGGTCGCCAGGCCTTTTTCCTTGGCGCTCCACTCGGCGTAGATGTCAGCCGGGATTTCGAACGGGCCGTGGTTCCACTTCAGTGCTTCGCGGGTCAGGGCGATTTCCGCGTCACCCAGTGGGGCGCCGTGGCAGTCTTCTTTACCTTGCTTGTTCGGCGAGCCGAAGCCGATGGTGGTCTTGCAGCAGATCAGGGTCGGCTGCTCGCTTTTGCGCGCGGTGTCGATGGCGGTCTTGATCTCTTCCGGATCGTGGCCGTCGACGTTGCGGATCACCTGCCAGTTGTAGGCTTCGAAACGCTTCGGGGTGTCGTCGGTGAACCAGCCTTCGACTTCGCCGTCGATGGAGATGCCGTTGTCATCGTAGAAAGCGATCAGCTTGCCCAGGCCAAGGGTGCCGGCCAGGGAAGCGACTTCGTGGGAAATGCCTTCCATCATGCAGCCATCACCCAGGAACACGTAGGTGTGGTGGTCGACGATGTTGTGGCCAGGGCGGTTGAACTGCGCGCCCAATACTTTTTCAGCCAGGGCGAAGCCCACGGCGTTGGCCAGGCCTTGGCCCAGGGGACCGGTCGTGGTCTCGACGCCTGGGGTGTAGCCGAATTCCGGGTGGCCCGGGGTGCGGCTGTGCAGCTGGCGGAAGCTCTTGAGGTCATCAATGGTGACGTCGTAGCCGGTCAGGTGCAGCAGCGAATAGATCAGCATCGAGCCATGGCCGTTGGACAGCACGAAGCGGTCACGGTCGGCGAACGACGGGTTGCTCGGGTTGTGTTTCAGGTAGTCACGCCAAAGTACCTCGGCGATATCCGCCATGCCCATCGGGGCACCGGGATGGCCGCTGTTGGCTTTTTGCACGGCATCCATGCTGAGGGCACGAATGGCGTTGGCACGCTCACGACGGCTGGGCATCGCTGATCTCCTAGGGGGTTGAATAAAAGAAACGGAAAAAAGGACCGGCATTTTCCCTCAGCCACCGCCTGCGGGCAATGATAGATAGTCACTTGTAGGTGTTTTTCCTGCGGTTTGCCCGGCATTCCCTTGCAGAAAAGCGCCCCGGCTTCGTCTAAAGGTTATAGCGGCTGCTCATAACTACCGATTATCGACCAATATCAAAACTTTTTGATATTGGTCTTGCGGGGAGTTCCACCCGTCACTAGACTGCTGGCCTTATGAACCTACCCGTGCCCTCCCTACGTTCCGACGACGGCGATGAGCTGGCTGCCTTGTGCAAGGCCGCTGGTGATCCGTTGCGCCTGAACGTATTGCGCGCACTGGCCAACGACTCTTTCGGTGTATTGGAACTGGCGCAGATCTTCGCCATCGGCCAGTCCGGCATGAGCCACCACCTCAAGGTCTTGGCCCAGGCCGATCTGGTGGCTACTCGCCGTGAAGGCAATGCGATTTTTTACCGCCGCGCCCTGCCCCACACTGAACTGCTCGGCGGCAAGCTGCACACCGCCCTGCTCGAAGAAGTGGACAACTTGAGCCTGCCGACTGAAGTGCAGTCGCGCATCAGCCAAGTCCACGGGCAACGCGCCGCTGCCAGCCAGGACTTTTTCTCACGGGTCGCCGAGAAGTTTCGCGCCCAGCAGGACTTGATCGCAGGGTTGCCGCAGTACCGCGAAAGCGTACTGGCACTGTTGGACAAGCTAGGCTTCAGTGATGAGGCCACGGCGCTGGAAGTCGGCCCTGGTGATGGCGGTTTCCTGCCAGAACTGGCACGCCGCTTTGCGCACGTCACCGCGCTGGATAACAGCCCGGCGATGCTCGAACTGGCGCGCCAGCTCTGTGAGCGCGAAGCACTGGGCAACGTCAGCCTGCAGCTGGCGGACGCGTTGAATGACACCAGCCTGCGGGCCGATTGCGTGGTGCTGAACATGGTCTTGCACCATTTCGCCGCCCCTGCCGACGCCCTCAAGCAGATGGCAAATTTGCTGCAACCCGGCGGTAGCCTGCTGGTCACAGATTTATGCAGCCACAACCAGAGTTGGGCCAAGGAGGCCTGCGGTGATCTCTGGTTGGGTTTTGAACAGGACGATCTGGCCCGTTGGGCCACCGCTGCGGGACTCGTTCCCGGGGAAAGCCTCTATGTAGGTTTACGTAATGGTTTCCAGATTCAGGTCCGCCATTTTCAGCGGCCGGCTGGCGACACTCACCATCGGTAAATATCAGGAAAACATCGAGATGAGCGAATACTCCCTTTTCACCTCCGAGTCCGTGTCTGAAGGGCATCCGGACAAAATCGCCGACCAGATTTCTGACGCGGTGCTGGACGCCATCATTGCTGAAGACAAGTTCGCCCGTGTGGCGTGCGAGACTCTGGTGAAAACGGGCGTGGCGATCATCGCCGGCGAAGTCACCACCACCGCCTGGGTCGACCTGGAACAGATCGTCCGTGACGTGATCACTGACATTGGCTACAACAGCTCCGACGTCGGCTTCGACGGCGCGACCTGCGGCGTGATGAACATCATCGGCAAGCAGTCGCCCGACATCAACCAAGGTGTGGACCGTGCCAAGCCTGAAGATCAGGGTGCCGGCGACCAGGGCCTGATGTTCGGCTACGCCAGCAACGAAACTGATGTACTGATGCCGGCGCCGATCACCTTCTCGCACCAGTTGGTGCAGCGCCAAGCCGAAGCGCGTAAATCCGGCCTGCTGCCATGGCTGCGCCCGGACGCCAAGTCCCAAGTAACCTGCCGTTACGAAGGCGGCAAAGTCGTGGGTATCGACGCGGTTGTGCTGTCGACCCAGCACAACCCGGATGTTTCCTACGCCGACCTGCGCGAAGGCGTCATGGAGCTGATCGTCAAGCACGTACTGCCTGCCGAACTGCTGAGCAAAGACACCCAGTTCCACATCAACCCGACCGGTCAGTTCATCATCGGCGGCCCAGTGGGCGACTGCGGTTTGACCGGCCGCAAGATCATCGTCGACAGCTACGGCGGCATGGCCCGTCACGGCGGTGGCGCGTTCTCGGGTAAAGACCCGTCCAAGGTTGACCGCTCGGCGGCGTACGCCGGTCGTTACGTGGCCAAGAACATCGTCGCGGCCGGCCTGGCCGAGCGTTGCGAAATCCAGGTTTCCTACGCTATCGGCGTGGCCCAGCCTACGTCGATCTCGCTGAATACCTTCGGCACCGGCAAGATCAGCGATGACAAGATCGTCAAGCTGGTGCGTGAGATCTTCGACCTGCGTCCTTACGCGATCACCACCATGCTCGACCTGCTGCACCCGATGTACCAGGAAACTGCAGCCTACGGCCACTTCGGTCGCACGCCTGCACAGAAGACTGTCGGCGACGACACCTTCACCACGTTTACCTGGGAAAAAACCGACCGCGCCAACGACCTGCGCACGGCTGCCGGTCTGTAATCGCTCGCGGTACACAAAGCCCTGTCGGTTTACCGGCGGGGCTTTTTTATTGCCGGATGATTAACCGGCGACGCTCATGTTTTTGGATCCAATGCTTGCAGGCCAAATAATGGCCCTCTAGAATCCGCGCCCTCTCGGGCCCTTCACCTTACTTGGATATTGCCCTGCGCCAGCCCGGGACAGATAAACGCGCAGGCAATCGAACATTGAGGTTTTCATGCGCATTTCCACGCTCGCCCCTGCCGCCCTTCTGCTCAGCCTGTTCACCCTGCCGGCGCATGCCGCCGACCTGAGCGCATTGAGTGGCGCCCTGAGCTCCCAATTGGGCGGCAACTCCGGCAACTGCCAGCAGCAAGCCAAAGACCTGCAAACCAAGATCGATGCCGCCGAAGCCGCGAACGACACCCTGAAAGTGAAGGCGTTTAAAGCAGCGCAGGACCAGGTCAACAAAGGTTGCAACAAACTTGCTGAAACCCAAGCCAAAGTCGACGCCAAGCAGCAAACACAGGAAGCTAAGGCCGATAAGAACGACACCGTGAAAGCACTGGGCGGTCTGTTCAAGTAATCTGAAACACCCGGTAAAAAGCCCCGCACTGGCGGGGCTTTTTTATGGCGGTGTGGATCACTTAGGCTGGGCACCCTTCTCGAGCAAGGATGCTCATCGTGCGTTTACTGATTACGCTTTTACTCAGCGCCCTACCTTTTTTGGCGTGGGCCGAAGAATGCCCCGAAGAAGCCCGCTCACAGGTCGACACTCTGGCTGAACAGATCAAGCTGTGGGATGACAGCTATCACCGACTTGGCCAATCCCCGGTCAGCGACGAGCTCTACGATCAGGCCCGCCTGCGCCTGGCTCACTGGCGCCAATGTTTCACCCAAACGCCAAAGGCGGCTGACAACCCTCTGGCGAGTTCACGGGGTACGCAACCGCACCCGGTCGCTCATACCGGTCTGGAAAAGCTGTTGAATGAGCAGGCAGTCGATGACTGGCTCAGGACACGCCGAGACGTGTGGGTTCAACCCAAGGTCGACGGCGTTGCAGTGACATTGGTCTATCGCCAGGGCCGGTTGAGCCGACTTATCAGCCGAGGTAATGGCCTGCTCGGCCAGGACTGGTCAACTGCCGCACGGCAGATCCCCGGCATCCTCCAGCAACTGCCTGAGCCCATCAACCTGGTGCTGCAAGGCGAACTCTACTGGCGCCTCGACGATCATGTGCAGTCAACCGATGGCGGGCTGAATGCACGCAGCAAAGTGGCCGGCTTGATGAACCGCCGGCAGCTGAGCGATACCGAGGCCGCGAGGATCGGCTTATTCGTCTGGGCCTGGCCTGACGGCCCAACCGACTTCACCGAGCGCCTGGACACCTTGGCGCGCTGGGGCTTTACCGACAGCCGTCGCTACAGCCAGCCTATCCAAAACATCACCGATGCCGCGCACTGGCGCACGTACTGGTACAACCACCCACTGCCTTTCGCCAGCGATGGCGTGGTATTGCACCAAGCGTTGCGCGCACCCGCCAAACGCTGGCAAGCCAGCACGCCTTACTGGGCGGTCGCCTGGAAGTACCCGGCCGCCAAGGCGCTGGCGCTGGTGCGCAAGGTACAGTTCAAGATCGGCCGCACCGGGCGCATTACACCTATCCTGGAACTGGAGCCGGTACAACTGGACGATCGGCAAATCAGCCGCGTCAGCGTCGGCTCGCTGAAACGCTGGCAAACGCTGGATATCCGGCCCGGCGATCAGGTGTCCATCAGCCTTGCCGGCCAAGTGATCCCACAGTTGGAGCAGGTGATCCTGCGCAATGAAACCAGGGTGCAGGTCCAAGCGCCCGATGCACGGGACTTTCACGCGTTGAGCTGCTGGCAACTGGACCCCGGTTGTGAGGAACAATTGCTGGCGCGCCTGGCCTGGTTAAGCGGCAGCCAGGGCTTGTCCTTGCCGCATATCGGCCGCGAGACCTGGAACGCCTTGATCCAGGCGGGTCTAATCGTAGGCATTCTCGATTGGTTGACCCTGGATGCGGCAGAGCTTGCTAACATTGAGGGCTTCGGTGATCGCAGCCGTGCGCGATTGCTCAACAGCCTTCAAAGCGCGCGGCAACGGCCCTTTGCACAATGGCTCAAAGCCCTGGGCGTACCGCCTTCGGCACGTAACGACCTGGCTGGCGGCTGGCAGAGCCTGGTCGCCAAAGACACCCAGGCCTGGCTGGCTACCGACGGCATCGGCCCGGGCCGCGCAGCGCAACTGAGCGCTTTTTTTCGCGACCCGCAGGTACAGGCTTTGGCTGAAACATTACGCGTGGCGGGGGTTGAAGGGTTTTAAACCCGGCCTTGCCACCTCTAACCCTCGGCAGAATTCACCCTGCCATTTAATTGCGTTTCTGGAGCCTCACATGAAATTCCTTGCCCCGCTTGCCTTGCTCACCGTCGCAAGCTTCATGACTACGCCACTGCTGGCCGCTGAAGATGCACAACCCCTGGCCGGCTGCGCCGCCAAGCGCCAAGCCATCAGCACCCAGATCGAGCAAGCCAAGGCCCATGGCAACAGCGAACAACAGGCAGGCCTGGAAAAAGCCCTGAGTGAAGTCACCGCCCATTGCACCGACGCGTCCTTGCGTAAAGAGCGTGAAAACAAAGTGCTCGACGCCAAGCACGAAGTCAGCCGCCGTCAGGCCGACCTCGACAAAGCCATGAAAAAGGGCGATGCGGACAAGATCAACAAGCGCAAAGACAAGCTCGCCCAGTCGCGCAAAGAACTGCAGGACGCCGTCGAAGAACTCGACCAGTAAGCCCGGTCAGTGGTCCCGAAACTGTTTATGGCAAGCCGTGCAGGCATCTTCGACTTTCTGCACCGCAGGCCCCAGATTGCTGGCCTTGTAAGGCTGCACCTGGCTTGCGATCACCAATTCACCGGTGGCCGTTTCAAGGTTTCGGGCCAGTTCCTGGAAACGTGCCTGTTGCTGCCACACGTTGTCCTTGGCGCTGGTGTGATCTTCTTCGCGCACGCTCGGGAAATGTTTCCACGGTTCGTGGGACAACGCATCGAGCTTGACCGCGCCTTCGGCGAACTTCGCGCCGTCGAACGGCAGACGCCCACGCAACATGCCGCCCAGGTCTTCGCCGGTCTTGAGCATCTGTTTGAAAATCGCCTTGCGCTGACCCAAGGGCGAGTTCGGATCAACACCGCCACAGGCGGACAAGGTCAGGCAGGCCAGCAATACCAGGGTCAGTTTTTTAAAGGTCATCATGGCTTCAAGGTCACGGAAAACGGCGGCCAGTATCCTCGCCCCGCCCGTAAAGGCCAATAGCCCTATTATTAATAAGGGTTGCCCAAAAGCGCTACGGCACGGGCAATCGCTTCAGGAATTGCGTGTATGAATGTCACCTTGAAACCTTGGAGCCGCCGCCTGGCCTGGGCTCTGCCGATGATTGCACTGCTGGCCGGTTGCGATGGCGGCAAAGACGCCGGCAAAGATGAAACCGTTAAACCTCATGCCGTCGCCACCTATGTAAATGCACCGTGGGACGCGCTGCCGGCTGTTTCCGACAGCGACCTGTTGGCCGGGTTTGAATCCTGGCGCAGCGCTTGCCAACGCCTCAAGGCTGATCCGACCTGGGGCGCGACATGTGCGGCGGCGGCGACCGTGCCGGGTAATGCCCCGGCGGTGCGCAGCTTCCTCAAAGAGCGCCTGGATGTGTTCGGCCTGCGTTCGGCCGATAACACGCCCAACGGCTTGATCACCGGCTACTACGAACCGGTGTACCCCGGCAGCCTGACCGAAACCGCCACTGCCCATGTGCCGGTGTATGGCGTGCCGGATGACTTGATCATCGTCAACCTGGAAAGCATCTACCCGGAACTCAAGGGCAAGCGCCTGCGCGGTCGCCTCGAAGGCCGTGTGCTCAAACCTTATGACGACGCCAACACCATCAACGGCCAAGGCTCCAGCGCCAAGCCGATTGCCTGGCTGACCAACCCGATGGACCTGCAATTCCTGCAGATCCAAGGCTCGGGCCGCATTCAACTGGCAAGCGGGCGCCAACTGCGCGTGGGTTATGGCGACCAGAACGGCCACCCTTACCGCCCGATCGGCCGCTGGCTGGTGGAGCAAGGCGAACTGAAGAAAGAAGACGTGACCATGGGTGCGATCAGTGCGTGGGCCAAGGCACATCCGCAGCGCATCCCCGAACTGCTGGCGAGCAACCCCAGCTACGTATTCTTCAGTGCCCGCCCGGACAGCAATGAAGGCCCACGCGGCTCGCTGAATGTGCCGTTGACGGCCGGCTACAGCGTGGCGGTGGACCGCAAAGTGATCCCGCTCGGCAGCCTGCTATGGTTGTCGACCACCAAACCTGACGGCTCGCCGATTGCCCGACCTGTGGCCGCCCAAGACACCGGCGGGGCAATCATCGGCGAAGTGCGCGCGGACTTGTTCTGGGGCACCGGCGATGCGGCGGGGGAATTGGCCGGGAATATGAAGCAGCAGGGGCAGATCTGGATGTTGTGGCCGAAGGGCGCGGCGTTGCCGCAGGTGCCGGATGCGCCTGCCGGAACCTGAAGATCAAGTGTGGGAGCGGGCTTGCTGTGGCGAGCCCGCTCGCCACAAACAAGCCCGCTCGCTGCGTTAAGCCTTAGATCGAGACAAAAAAGAAACTCGCAATCAACGCCATGCCCACCGCCCACACCAGCGAGCGCAGCATCGCCCAGTCCGCCAGGTAGCAAATGACGTACAGCAAGCGGCTGGTGATAAACAACACCGCCAGCACATTGATGGTAACCAGCGAGGCCGTGCCGGCCAGGTGCGCAATGATCACCGCCGCCGAAAACGCAGGTGTCACTTCAAAGCTGTTGAGTTGCGCATTGTGGGCGCGTTTGGCGAACCCCTCGAGCGTGGCCAGGAAGCCGCGGGGGTCGTGGTTCTGGCGTGGGCCGAACTTGCCGCCGCTGAACTTGGCCACACCCGTGCACAGGTAAGGCAGGAAAATTGCGATCAACACACACCAGAAAGCCACCGTCATTACTGATTCCTTTTGTAGTTTTAGCCAGCGGTTAGAGTTTTAGCACTAAAAATGCCACGCCGCACTTAACCGCTATGAACCACGCCACCGCAAAAGGTTCTACCGGCCTTCTGCCCCATGGCTTGCAACCTCCCGCCACTGCTGCGGTCCATCCACCCATTAACTAACGCTCACTCCACCTTCCAAGGACCCCGGATGCTTGAACTTGTCGCCGCCTTCATTTGCCTCACCACCCTGCTCACGTATGTGAACTTCCGTTTTATCGGCCTGCCGCCCACCATCGGTGTGATGGTCACGGCCCTGCTGTTCTCGCTGCTCCTGCAAGGCCTGAGTTTTATCGGCTACCCAGGCCTGGAAGAACGTATCCAGCAGTTAATCGGCCAGATCGACTTCGGCGACCTGCTGATGAATTGGATGCTGTCGTTCCTGCTGTTCGCCGGCGCCTTGCACGTCAACTTGAACGACCTGCGCAGTTACCGCTGGCCCATCGGCCTGCTGGCGACCTTCGGCGTGTTGATTGCCACCGTGGTAATCGGCAGCTTGGCGTACTACATCTTTGCCCTGTTTGGCTGGCACGTGAGCTTCCTCTACTGCCTGCTGTTCGGCGCGCTGATTTCGCCCACCGACCCGATTGCGGTGTTGGGTGTGCTGCGAACCGCCAACGCGTCGAAACCGCTGAAAACCACCATTGTCGGCGAGTCACTGTTCAACGACGGTACGGCCGTGGTGGTGTTTACCGTGCTGCTGGGCATCGCGCAGTTAGGCGAAACACCGACCGTGGGCGCCACCGCCATGCTGTTCGCCCATGAGGCGATTGGCGGTGTGGTGTTCGGCGGGCTGATCGGCTACTTGGTGTACTTGATGATCAAGAGCATCGAGCAACACCAGATCGAAGTCATGCTGACCCTGGCGCTGGTGATCGGCGGCTCGGCAATGGCCACCGAACTGCACGTCTCAGCGCCGATTGCGATGGTGGTCGCTGGGCTGATCATCGGCAACCTGGGCCGCACGCTGGCGATGAACGACATGACCCGACGCTATCTGGACGGCTTCTGGGAATTGCTTGATGACATGCTCAACGCCCTGCTGTTCGCGCTGATCGGCATGGAGCTGTTGCTGTTGCCGTTCAACTGGCTGCACGTCTTGGCCGCCAGTTTGCTGGCCGTGGCGATTTTGCTCTCACGCCTACTGACCGTGGCCCCGGCGATCCTGCTGCTGCGCCGCTGGCGCACAGTGCCGCGCGGCACCATCCGCATCCTCACCTGGGGCGGCTTGCGCGGCGGGGTTTCGGTGGCACTGGCGCTGGCCTTGCCACTGGGCCCGGAGCGCGACCTGTTGCTGAGCATCACCTACATCGTGGTGCTGTCGTCGATCCTGTTGCAGGGGTTGAGCATCGGCAAGCTGGTCAAGCGCGTGACCCGGGACGAGCCCCAGGCCACGCCTGAGCCTCACTGACCCTTGTTGATCTGCTGCGGATGCCTCGGGTCCGCAGCCGCTTTGCCCGGCAAGCTGCTTTCGCTGCGAATCTGCGCATGGCTGATCAGGGCAAAGATAAAACTGCCGCCGATGATATTGCCCGCCAGGGTCGGCCCGGCAAATATCAGCCAGAAGTCCTTCCACGGTAGTTCGCCGGCAAATACCAGGTACGAGACTTCCGCCGAACCCACCACGATATGGGTGAAATCCCCAAGCGCCATCAGGTAGGTGATCAGGACGATGATGAACATCTTCGCGCTTTCCATGGACGGGATCATCCACACCATGGTGGCGATCATCCAGCCGGAAATTATGCCCTTGGCGAACATCTGGCCGGGGTCGTTTTCCATGACCTTACGGCCGATTTCGAGGAAGGCCATGTCGGTCTTGGTGTCGAAAATCGGCAAGTGCAGCATCACGTAGGCCACCAGCAAGGTGCCGCACAGGTTGCCGACTAGCACCACCGTCCACAACCGCAGCAATCGCCCGGCATTGCTCAGGGTGGGCTTGCTCATTACCGGCAGCACGGCCGTCAGGGTGTTTTCGGTAAACAACTGCTGACGGGCGAGGATCACCGCCAGAAAACCTGCGCAGTAACCGAAGCTGGCAATCACCTTGAACCCTTCACCGTCCGGCAGCCGTGAATTTAGCAGGCCCATCCCCATCAACGACAAGCCCATGGTCAGGCCGGCGGCCAACGCCGACCACCATAAAGCGGCGACGCTGCGCTCCAGTTCCTGATCGCCCTGGGTACGGATGATTTCGTGCAGCACTGCCGCGCGAGGCGGCTGGTTCTTGTCGACGTCGTGTTGCTCTTCCTGCGACAAGTTGGGGGTCTTGCCGTCTTCTTGCGTGGCCATGGGTCGTACCTGAACGGGGGTGTTGTTCAGGTACGACCTGTCGCCCATCAAGAGCGTTCACTGGTCAGCCACACGATTAGTCTTTGATGCCGTCTTCTTGAAACTGGTCTTTCACGTACTTGATCTCGGTACGGCCGTGGGGCGCCGGCAAGCCGTCTTCACCCAGGTTGACGAAGACCATTTTTTCCACGGTCAAAATGCTCTTGCGGGTGATCTTGTTGCGCACTTCGCAGGTCAGGGTGATCGAGGTGCGGCCGAACTCGGTGGCGGTGATGCCCAGCTCGATGATATCGCCCTGGCGCGAGGCGCTGACGAAGTTGATTTCGGAGATGTACTTGGTCACCACCCGCTGGTTGCCCAATTGGACAATCGCATAAATGGCCGCTTCTTCATCGATCCAGCGCAGCAAGCTGCCGCCGAACAGGGTGCCGTTGGGGTTGAGGTCTTCAGGTTTTACCCATTTGCGGGTGTGGAAGTTCATGGGGGCTCCGGGGTTGAGGTGCTTGGGAGATAGAGTAATGGCCCCAGCTTCAAGTTTTAAGCGACAAGCTGCAAGTAAAAGCCAAATCGTTTTAACTTGCCGCTTGTAGCTTGTCGCTTGCCACTAGCCGGACAAAGAAAGCTATAATCGTCTCCGATTTCGAACGGCTATTCCGTTCTCCCGCCACCTGTCCGAGGGGCGCTGCAGCAGGTTCAACCTGTCAGGCTCGGATCGGGCGTTGTCCAGCCTGGTTACTGGCTGGATACTAAACGCACAACGGCGCCCATTCGCACACTACGAATGGAGGCTCTTCATGAGCGCTGTAATTACGCCTGCAGATTTCAACGACTACAAAGTCGCCGACATGTCCCTCGCTGCCTGGGGCCGTCGCGAAACCTTTATCGCCGAATCCGAAATGCCTGCCTTGATGGGCCTGCGCCGCAAGTACGCCGCAGAGCTTCCGCTCAAAGGCGCGAAGATCCTCGGCTGCATCCACATGACCATCCAGACTGCCGTACTGATCGAAACCCTGGTTGCCCTGGGCGCCGAAGTGCGTTGGTCGTCCTGCAACATTTTCTCGACTCAAGACCAGGCCGCTGCCGCTATCGCTGCTGCCGGTATCGCGGTTTATGCCTGGAAAGGCGAGACCGAAGAAGAGTACGAGTGGTGCCTGGAGCAAACCATCTTGAAAGATGGCAAGCCATGGGACGCCAACATGATCCTCGACGACGGCGGCGACCTGACCGAGCTGCTGCACAAGAAGTACCCGCAGATTCTCGACCGCGTCCACGGCGTGACCGAAGAAACCACCACCGGCGTGCACCGCCTGCTGGACATGCTGGCCAAGGGCGAGCTGAAAATCCCGGCCATCAACGTCAACGACTCGGTGACCAAGAGCAAGAACGACAACAAGTACGGCTGCCGTCACAGCCTGAACGATGCGATCAAGCGCGGTACCGACCACCTGCTGTCGGGCAAACAAGCCCTGGTGATCGGCTACGGTGACGTGGGCAAGGGTTCGTCCCAGTCCCTGCGTCAGGAAGGCATGATCGTTAAGGTCTCCGAAGTTGACCCGATCTGCGCCATGCAAGCCTGCATGGACGGTTTCGAAGTGGTTTCGCCGTTCATCGACGGCATCAACGACGGCACTGCAGCCAGCATCGACAAGGCCCTGCTGGGCAAGATCGACCTGATCGTGACCACCACCGGTAACGTCAATGTTTGCGACGCGAACATGCTCAAGGCCCTGAAAAAGCGCGCCGTGGTGTGCAACATCGGTCACTTCGACAACGAAATCGACACCGCTTTCATGCGCAAAAACTGGGCATGGGAAGAAGTGAAGCCACAGGTACACAAGGTTCACCGTACCGGTGCGGGTGATTTCGACCCACAGAACGACGACTACCTGATCCTGCTGGCTGAAGGCCGCCTGGTTAACCTGGGCAACGCCACCGGCCACCCAAGCCGCATCATGGACGGCTCGTTCGCCAACCAGGTACTGGCGCAAATCTTCCTGTTCGACCAGAAGTACGCCGACCTGTCGCCAGCCCAGAAAGCCGAGCGCCTGACCGTGGAAGTGCTGCCGAAGAAACTCGACGAAGAAGTGGCCCTGGAAATGGTCCGCGGCTTCGGCGGCGTGGTGACTCAACTGACCAAGACCCAGGCCGACTACATCGGCGTGACCGTCGAAGGTCCGTTCAAGCCGCACGCTTACCGCTACTGATCGGCCTAGTGCCAGCTTCCATAGGGGAGCTGGCTTTTGTGGGCGCTGGCTTGCCTGCGATAGCATCGCCTCGGTATGACTGAAACACCGAGGTGACTGCATCGCGGGCAAGCCCGCTCTCACACCGGTATTCTGAGTTTCCATAGGTACGACCATGTCCCAAGACCGTCGCTACAGCTTCGAGTTCTTCCCGACCAAGACCGATGCTGGGCATGAAAAACTGATGGCGACTGCCAAGCAGTTGGCCAGCTACAACCCCGACTTCTTCTCCTGCACCTACGGCGCCGGCGGCTCTACCCGTGATCGCACGATCAACACCGTGTTGCAGCTGGAAAGCGAAGTCAAAATTCCCGCCGCTCCGCACTTGTCGTGCGTAGGCGACAGCAAGGCCGACCTGCGCAGCCTGCTGACCCAGTACAAACAAGCCGGCATCAAGCGCATCGTCGCCCTGCGTGGTGACTTGCCGTCCGGCATGGGCATGGCCAGCGGCGAGCTGCGCTACGCCAATGACCTGGTGAGTTTCATCCGTGAAGAGAGCGGCGATCACTTCCATATCGAAGTGGCGGCTTACCCGGAGATGCACCCCCAGGCACGCAATTTCGAAGACGATCTGCAGAACTTCGTGCGCAAGGCCAACGCCGGCGCCAACAGCGCGATCACCCAGTACTTCTTCAACGCCGACAGCTACTTCTACTTCGTCGAGCGTGTACGGGCCATGGGTGTGAACATCCCGATCGTGCCGGGCATCATGCCGATCACCAACTACAGCAAGCTGGCGCGCTTCTCCGACGCTTGCGGTGCTGAAATCCCACGCTGGGTGCGCAAGCAACTGGAAGCCTATGGCGATGACGTCAAGAGCATCCAGGCATTCGGCGAGCAGGTTATCAGCCAGATGTGCGAACAACTGCTGCAAGGTGGCGCACCAGGGTTGCACTTCTACACCCTGAACCAGGCTGAGCCTAGCCTGGCCATCTGGAACAACCTCAAACTGCCGCGCTAAGGCTTGCTCCGTTACTCAAGGGCCCTCGTCAATACGAGGGCCTTTTAGTTTTAAATACGCCGCATCGACTCGCTCGCAAATGCTCGTGCCAGAGCTTCTCTTTAGCGCTCTAGCATCGTAACCTCAGGGTATGCCCGTCATTCTTAAGCTGTTGACCGCTGTGCTTTTTACTTGCCTGAGCTTCACCGCTTACGGCGAGAAACTGCGCATTGTCACCGAGCCCTGGGCACCTTATGTGTACGACGATAACGGCAGCATGCGCGGCCTGGATTATGAAACCACGGTGATCGTGTTCCAGCGCCTGGGCGTGGACGTGGAGTGGCAATTCCTGCCCTGGAAACGCTGCCTGGCCATGCTCGAGCAAGGCCACGCCGATGGCGCGCTGGACATTTTCCACAGCCATGAGCGCGACGCCCTGCTGCTTTACCCCAGCGAGCCGCTGTCGGACGTCGAGTTCGTACTGTTCTACGCCAACGACCGCCCTCACCCGGCCGAAACCCTCGACGACCTGCGCGGGCTGACTGTCGGCAATTCGCCGGGCTACCTGTATGGCGACGCCTTCAGCGACTCCACCCTGTTCAACCGCGAGCCTGCGCCCAGCCATGAAGCCAACTTCGGCAAACTGTCGCTGGGGCGTGTCGATCTGGTGATCACGGACCGCCGGGTCGGCCAGCATGTGATCAAGGCCATGGGCCTGGAAGGCAAGGTCAGCCAGGCGCCCCTCGTGGTCAGCCGCCAGCCGCAATTTCTCGCCGTGCGCCGTGGCGCGGGCATGGACCTGCTGGTGCAACGCTTCGCCGCCGAGCTCAAGCGCTTTAAACAAGAGCCCACCTACGCCGCCTTGAGCGCCAAATATGGCGGAATTCAAGCGATTACGGCCTCAGAACACACCGTTGAGCAGCAGGAAAGCGGCGCGCCGTGATTGCTCTGTTATACTCCGACCTTTCCGCCAGGCTCACGCCCGGCCGCTGAGGTCTTGAAAAAGGCACCTAACCTAGCTACTGCGCAGCTTTCAGCCCGCGCGAGCCAGTGGAGTGCCCGCCAGACGCAGCAGGACCGGACGGGGTTGCGCTCCCCTAAGCGCCATTCACGCCCGGCAAGATTATCCCTTTGGGCCAAGCCCTAACTAAAACAGGATTACTCATGTCCTTTGCTTCCCTCGGTCTCTCCGAGGCTTTAGTCCGCGCCATCGAGGCGGCGGGCTATACCGAGCCTACTCCGGTGCAACAGCGGGCCATTCCCGCCGTGTTGCAAGGTCGCGACCTGATGGTTGCGGCTCAGACAGGTACTGGTAAAACCGGTGGTTTCGCCCTCCCGATTCTGGAGCGCTTGTTCCCCAACGGTCACCCGGACAAATCCCAGCGTCACGGCCCGCGCCAACCGCGCGTACTGGTCCTGACCCCTACCCGCGAACTCGCTGCCCAAGTGCACGACAGCTTCAAGCTGTATGCCCGCGACTTGAAGTTCGTCAGCGCCTGCATCTTCGGCGGCGTCGGCATGAACCCACAGGTCCAGGCCATGTCCCGCGGTGTTGACGTGCTGGTCGCCTGCCCGGGTCGCTTGCTCGACCTGTGCGGCCAAGGCAGCGTTGACTTGTCCCACGTGGAAATCCTCGTGCTGGACGAAGCCGACCGTATGCTCGACATGGGCTTTGTCCATGACGTGAAAAAGGTCCTCGCGCGCCTGCCGGCCAAACGTCAGAACCTGCTGTTCTCGGCCACGTTCTCCAACGACATCACCGCTTTGGCGGGCAAGTTGTTGCACAACCCAGAGCGCATTGAAGTCACGCCGCCGAACACCACGGTTGAGCGTATCGAGCAGCGTGTCTTCCGCCTGGCCGCCAGCCACAAGCGTTCGCTGCTGGCCCACCTGATCACCGCAGGCGCCTGGGAACAGGTGCTGGTGTTCACCCGCACCAAGCACGGCGCCAACCGCCTGGCCGAGTACCTGGACAAGCACGGCCTCACCGCCGTCGCCATCCACGGCAACAAGAGCCAGAACGCGCGCACCAAAGCCCTGGCTGACTTCAAGGCCGGTGAAGTGCGCATCCTGGTTGCCACCGATATCGCCGCCCGCGGCCTGGATATCGACCAGTTGCCACACGTGGTCAACTTCGAACTGCCAAACGTCGACGAAGACTATGTGCACCGTATCGGCCGTACCGGCCGGGCTGGTCGTTCGGGCGAGGCCATTTCCCTGGTCGCACCGGACGAAGAAAAGCTGCTGAAAAGCATCGAGCGCATGACCAAGCAGAAAATCGCCGACGGCGACCTGATGGGCTTCGACTCAAGCGCCGTTGAGGCTGAGAAGCCTGAAGTGCGCGAGCGTCCGGATGTGCGCAACCCACGCAACCCACGCGGTCCGAAGGGCGATGGCCCGAACGGCGGCGGTGGTGGCGGTGGTCGTCGCGATAAGGGCAAAGACAAAGGCGGCAAGGAAAAAGCGCCTACCAACGGCCGTGGCGAACGCCCAGCCCGTGAGCAAAAGCCCCGTGAAGGCACCCCGGCCCGCGAACAGCGCCAGCCGAGCCAGCCGCCACGCGCCACAGCCGACCGCGCGCCGGACGAGTTCCTCGACGACGACGTGGATAACTTCGGTAACCGCGTCGACTACGTGCCCCAGGCCAAGCCGGCCCAGGGCCGTGGCCGTCGTCCAGGTGCACCAGCGCCGGGCGCGGGCACAGGTTCCGGCGCTCCACGTGGCGGCCAGCCACAGGGCGGTCGTCAGAATGCTCCGCGCAACAGCAGCGGCGGCACCACCGGCACTCCGCCTGCCAAGCGCAGCGGTCCACGTAGCGGTGCGCCACGTGACGGCCAAGCTCGTCGCGACGATTCGCGCAGCAACAACCGCCGCCCAGCCCGTGATGAGCAGCCGAGTCTGTCCGAACCCGCCGTGCAGAACCCGCGCGGTGGCCCGGCGCCGAAGATCATCCACAAGGAGTCGAAAGCTGACCGCTTCCCGACACCTGAGCAGCTGGATCAGTTGCCAGGCCGCCCTCGTGGTGAAAAACCAGCGCTGCTCACCCGCAACCGCTGAGTTTTAGACGGCAAAAAAAAAACGCCCCGATTAATCGGGGCGTTTTTGCATCCGGCGGTTAAGTTATTGTTCAGTCGCGTCACCCGCCTTATGAAAAAGTTTGGCGAAGATCATCCAGCGCCCCTCAACTTTCATAAGATTCAAATAGTCGACCATTACATTATTGAACAAGCGCAGGCGCACCTTCACGATGGCCATTTCCGAGGACATCACGTCAATCATCAGCACTTCATCAAGTTGCGGAAAACCGCCCTCATAGGGCGACTTACGGCCTTGAACCATGGCGCGATACTCAGCAAAAGGCCGCACAACCACGTCCGCATTCTGCGCGCTATAGAGCACGCAGCCACGGTGAAACACCTGATCGAACTTGTTCAAGTCCTGGGTTTGCAACACATCAAAGTAGTCTTTCAGAAACGCCTGAATTTCATCTATCACGATTCAAAACTCCCGATTTCAACACAGGGCTATTTAAATAAATAACCGGTCGCGCATTATCGTTAGTCCCTTTATTTCACGTATAGCGGCTATTATTGGGTTTTTATGTGAAAGGAATTCACACAATGAAACTCCCTCCTCTCGCCGCGTTACGTGCATTCGAGGCATTGGCTCGACTGGGCAAGGTGAACCTGGCAGCGATTGAACTGCATGTGACCCACAGTGCGGTCAGCCACCAGATTCGCTCTCTCGAGGAGTATTTGGGTATCGCCTTGGTGATGCGCAACAAACGCTCCCTGATACTGACTGATGAGGGACGTGTGTATGCCTACCAGATCAGGCAAGCACTGGGCGAGATCGCAGGCGTCACGGAAAAGCTCCTGGCGAAGACCAAGCACCCGCAACTGACCGTGTCGGTGCTGCCCTCCTATGCCATGCATTGGTTGCTGCCGCGTTTGCATGATTTCAGAAGCGCCCACCCCGAACTGCACCTGAGATTGGAGTCGGGCATGGAGTTCGCCAGCTTCGGGCAGGGCCCGCTCGACTGCGCCATCCGCTTCGGCCATGGGCAATGGCCCGATGTGCATTGCGAAACGCTGATGGATGACTCATTGCTGGTGGTCGCCGCGCGCGACTTCAATCACGGCGTGTTGCCCGACACTGCGCAAGCCATCCTGGAGCAGCCACTGCTGCACGCCAGTGAAAGCTGGCCAATTTGGCTCGGCGCAGCCGGCGCGGAAGAACAACGCCCTCAAGCCTCGCTGGAGTTCACCGACTCTACGTTGATGCTTGAAGCGGTCAGGCTGGGGTACGGCGTCGCGCTGACCCGCCGCTCGATTGCTCACTCACTGATTCAACGTGGGGACTTGGTCAGGCTCACCGATATCGAACCGGTGCACACTTCACGCTACTTTCTGGTCTGGCCGGTCGGCAGTAAACATTCAGCGCAGTTAACCTCGCTGCACACCTGGCTCAAAGAGCAAGTGGTGATCTATAAGGCCAGTTTATAAGCAGGCAGACAGTAAAACGCCGACCCTGAGGTCGGCGTTTTGAGTGTGAAGCAGCGAAAGTAATTACTTCGCTTTGACACCTTCCAGCGAGATGTCCAGGTCCACGGTCTGGGAAGTCGGGCCTGGGCCTTTGACGCCGAAGTCGTTCAGGTTCAGCGTGGTGGTGGCGTTGAAGCCAGCACGTTCGCCGCCCCATGGGTCTTTGCCTTCACCGTTGAAAGTGGCCTTGAAGGTCACAGGTTTGGTCACGCCATGAAAGGTCAGGTCGCCGGTCACGTCAGCAGTTTTTTCGCCGGTTGATTTAACCGCGGTAGACACGAACTTGGCATCAGCGAACTTGGCGACGTCCAGGAAATCTTTGCTGGCGATGTGCTTGTCACGCTCTGCGTGGTTGGACCACAGGCTGGCGGTTTTCACGTCGACGGCGATTTTGCTGGCTTCAGGCTTGGCGGCATCCCAGCTGAACGAACCATCCCAGTCCTTGAAGGTACCGTGGATGAAGCTGTAGCCAAGGTGGCTGATTTTCCAGTCGATGAAGGCGTGCTGGCCTTCCTTATCGATCTTGTAGTCAGCGGCCATGACCTGACCTGCAGACAGCAGAGCAGTACCAAGTGCCAGAGCAGCGAGAGTCTTTTTCAACATGCTTTCTATTCCTTATGAGTCGAGGTTGAACATCAGGCTTTGCGCCCCAGCATTCGGTTGAGGGTCGCATCACGATCGATAAAGTGGTGTTTCAACGCAGCCACGCCGTGCAAACCGGCGAAGACCACCAACACCCAGGCGAGGTACAGGTGCACCACGCCGGCGGTGTCTGCCTGGTCCGGTAGCCCGGAAACCACGGCAGGGATTTCAAACAGGCCAAATACCGGAATACCGACACCGTCTGCGGTGGAAATCAGGTAACCGGCAATCATCACGGCAAACAGCCCGAGATAAAGAAAAACATGGCCAAACGCGGCCCCCATGCGGGTCAAGCGGCTGTAACTGGCCAGCGGTGGTGGCGGTGGGCTGACCAGACGCCAGACGATGCGCACCAGCATGATGGCGAACAGCGTGATGCCAATGCTCTTGTGCAGGTCGGGCGCGTCTTTGCGCCAGGCGCTGTAGTAGTCGAGACCGACCATCCACAGGCCCAAGGCGAACAAACTGAACACCACCAGGGCCACACCCCAGTGCAAAACCATACTGACCCAGCCATAGCGGGCCGGTGAATTACGTAGCTGCATGTTCCAAATCCCGTAAGAACTGTGCCCAAGACTAGCGATTTACCTATCGAATTAAAGCTCAAAATTTCGCTTTGAAATATCGAGAAATACGATCAAGAGGTTATGCACAGTACGTTAACAATGGATTAAGGACTATTGCTAAGAAACGTGACAGACCGTCCTGCGTTTACTACGAATTTATCCGTAATGGGTTGTGACACAGCCGACCATTGCATAGGCTTGCGCGATTGTTTCACCTGCGCAGGCCGCAGGACCGCTTCGAGGAGATAGACGATGGGCTTGAACAACCAGTGGATGCAACGCGACCTC
Organism: Pseudomonas sp. D47; assembly: GCF_045447305.1. NCBI lineage: Bacteria > Pseudomonadati > Pseudomonadota > Gammaproteobacteria > Pseudomonadales > Pseudomonadaceae > Pseudomonas > Pseudomonas sp. D47. Next base: position 163,816 of record NZ_JBJGXU010000001.1, read on the forward strand.
GCGGTGCTGTGGCATCCCTGCACCCAGATGAAAGACCACCAGCAATTGCCGCTGATCCCGATCAAACGCGGTGAAGGCGTATGGCTGGAAGACTTCGAAGGCAAGCGCTACCTCGACGCCGTCAGTTCCTGGTGGGTCAATGTGTTCGGCCACGCCAACCCGCGCATCAACCAGCGCATCAAAGATCAAGTTGATCAGCTGGAACACGTGATCCTCGCCGGTTTCAGCCACCAGCCGGTGATCGAGCTGTCCGAGCGCTTGGTCAAAATGACGCCCGAAGGCCTGACCCGCTGCTTCTATGCCGATAACGGTTCGTCGTGCATCGAAGTCGCGCTGAAGATGAGCTTTCACTACTGGCTCAACCGCGGCCTGCCGAACAAAAAGCGCTTCGTGACCCTGACCAACGGCTACCACGGCGAAACTATCGCCGCGATGTCGGTGGGCGACGTGCCGCTGTTTACTGAAACCTACAAAGCACTGCTGCTGGACACTATTAAAGTGCCCAGCCCGGATTGCTACCTGCGCCCCGAGGGCATGAGCTGGGAAGAGCACTCGCGCAACATGTTCCTGGCCATGGAACAGACCCTGGCCGAGAACCACGACAGCGTCGCCGCCGTTATCCTCGAACCGCTGATCCAAGGCGCCGGCGGCATGCGCATGTACCACCCGGTGTACCTCAAGCTGCTGCGCGAAGCCTGCGACAAATACGGCGTGCACCTGATACACGACGAAATCGCCGTGGGCTTTGGCCGCACCGGCACGATGTTCGCCTGTGAACAGGCCGGCATCCGCCCGGATTTCCTGTGCTTGTCCAAGGCCCTCACCGGCGGCTATTTGCCGCTGGCGGCGGTGGTCACCACCGACGATGTCTACGACGCTTTCTACGACGACTACCCAACCCTGCGCGCCTTCCTGCACTCCCACAGCTACACCGGCAACCCGCTGGCGTGTGCTGCGGCGCTGGCGACCCTGGATATTTTCGAAGAAGACAACGTCATCGAAAATAACAAGGCCCTGGCCCAGCGCATGGCCACGGCCACCGCACACCTGGTGGACCACCCGCACGTGTCGGAAGTGCGCCAGACCGGCATGGTGCTGGCCATCGAGATGGTGCAGGACAAAGCCACCAAGACCGCCTACCCGTGGCAGGAGCGCCGTGGCCTGAAGGTGTTCGAACACGCGTTGGAGCGCGGCGCACTGTTGCGGCCGTTGGGCAGCGTGGTGTATTTCCTGCCGCCGTATGTGATCACACCGGAGCAGATCGACTTTCTGGCCGAAGTGGCCAGCGAAGGCATCGATATCGCCACCAACAGTAAAGTCAGCGTTGCGGTGCCCAAAGACTTCCACCCAGGCTTCCGCGATCCAGGCTGACGGTCCCAACGATCCTTCCCACGCTCTGCGTGGGAATGCAGCCCAAGACGCTGCGCGTCCGCTGTGCACAACCTTCTCCAGAGAACAGAAATGAGACTGTCCCGCTTTTTCACCGACACCCCGCTGAGCCTCGGCGAGCACGAACTGCCCGAAGCCCAGGCGCATTACATCAGCCGCGTATTGCGCATGGGCGAAGGCGATGCCGTGCAACTGTTTGACGGCTCCGGCCAGGAGTTTTTGGGCACGTTGCTGGAGGTTGGTAAAAAACGTGTCAGCGTGCAACTCACCGAAAGCTTCGCAGGCCAGACCGAATCGCCGCTGCACATCCACCTCGGCCAGGGCTTGTCCCGGGGCGAGCGGATGGATTGGGCGATCCAGAAAGCCACCGAACTGGGCGTGAATGAAATCACGCCGATCTTCAGCGACCGCTGCGAAGTACGCCTCAAGGACGAACGCGCCGACAAACGCCTGCTGCACTGGCGCCAGGTGGCAATCAGTGCGTGTGAGCAATGCGGGCGCTCAACGGTGCCGGTGATTCACCCGCCGCTGCTGCTGGCGGACTGGTTAAAGCAGGCCGAGGCCGATTTGAAACTGGTGCTGCACCCAGTGGCCGAGCCGATGATCAGCCATGCCAAGCCTGCGAGCCTGGCGTTCCTGATCGGGCCTGAAGGTGGGTTGACCGATAACGAAGTCCAAACTGCCCAAGGCGCCGGTTTCCACGCCGCCCGCCTCGGCCCGCGGGTGCTGCGCACTGAAACAGCGCCAGTGGTGGCGCTGGCCGTCGCACAGCAACTCTGGGGCGACTTCTAGTCCTGCCGTGTGAACCCCATTCAACTGTGGGAGCTGGCTTGCCTGCTCCCACATTTTGAACCGGGCTGTCAGTCCACCGGATCACTGACCGGCTTGGCAATAATCGCCTTCAACTCAGCCGTCATCGGGAATTCCAGGTTCAAGCCCTTGGGCGGAATCGGCTGTTCAAACCAACGCTGGTAAATTCCGTTGATCTCCCCGGAGCGATACAGGTCGCCGAGTGTTTCGTTGACCACCGCGAGAAACTGCGGGTCGTCCTTGCGCACCATGCAACTGTAGATCTCCCGCGACTGCTCCTTGCCCACCACCACCCAGCGATGCGGGTCACGCGCCTTGGCGCGCTCGCCGTAGAGCAACGCGTCATCCATGTAAAACGCCACCGCACGTCCGGTCTCGAGCATCTTGAAGGCTTCGCCGTGGTCCTTGGCGCTGATCACAAACATATTGGCCTTGTGTTCGGCGTTATAGCTCTTCAGAAAGCGTTCGTTAGTGGTGCCGGCGGTGGTCACCACATTCTTGCCTTTGAGGTCTTCAAAGCCTTGAATCCCGCTGTCCTTGGCGGTCAGCAACTGGCCCTTCACGTAGATAAACCCGTACGAAAACGCCACCTGCTTCTGCCGCTCGGCGGTCACGCCGGTGGAGCCGCATTCCAGGTCCACCGTGCCGTTTTGCACCAGCGGGATACGGGTTTGGGAAGTCACCAGGTTGTACTTCACGCCGAGGTTGGCCAGCCCGGTTTTCTGCTGGATACGCTCGACGATCTTGCTCGCCAGGTCGACCGAATAGCCCATGGGCTTGCCGCTGTGATCCCCAACGTAGGAGAACGGCACCGACGCATCGCGATAACCCAAGGTGATGGACTTGGCACTGGCGATCTTGCTCAACGTGCCGTCCAGCGGGGTTTCAGTCGCCTGAACCTGGGCGCCAAACAAAAGCCCCAGGGTGCAGCCGGTCAACAGGATTTTTTTCATTGTTATTCTCCGTTGGTCTTGCGGTTATTTACGGATAGCAATCACGCTGATTTCCACCAGCACAGTCGGGCGCGCCAGTTCTGCCTGCAAGGTCGTGCGCGTTGGCGCCATGCCTGGCGACAGCCACGCGGCCCACACTGCATTCATCGGCGCAAAACCGTCACCGATGTTTTTCAGGTAAATCGTTGCGTTGAGCAGGTGATCCTTATCACTGCCGGCTTGCGCCAGCAATGCATCGATCTTGGCCAATACTTCGCGGGTTTGCGTGGCCACATCCTGGCCCTCACCCGGCACCTGGCCCGAAAGAAACACCAGGTCCTTGAAGGTGACGGCGCCAGATAGGCGCTCATTGCTGCTGATTCGGTTGATGGTCATGGCTGCATCCTCAAGCGGCGCGGGGCGTCAGGCCCTGCATATCAATGGAAGGAACGTGCTGGCCGATCAACTCGGCCAGCAGTTGGCCGCTGCCGCAGGCCAGGGTAAAGCCGAGCGCGCCGTGGCCCAGGTTCAGCCACAGGTTGCGATAAGCACTGGCGCCAATCAGCGGCACCCCGGTTGGCGTGGCGGGGCGCATGCCGGCCCATTCGACAGCGTGGGCGTAGTCGCCGGCATGGGGAAACGTCTCCAGCGCCTGGCGTTTGATCAGCGCCAGGCGCTTGGGCTCAAGGCTCGCGTCAAAGCCGACGATATCGACCATGGCGGCCACACGCAGCTGCTCGCCAATCCGCGCATAAACAATCTTGCGGTCATAGTCGGTGATGCTCACGCTCGGCGCCTGGTGCTGCGCCCCAATCGGCACGCTCAGGCTGTAGCCCTTGAGCGGATACAGCGGCAGCGACAGGCCAGGCAACCCCAACTGCGCACTGCGATGCCCGGCCGCCAGTACCACGTGTTCCACCGGCAGCACTTCATCGCCGAGCACGATGGCCTGCACCGCACCGTCGGCGTGGCGGATTTGCGTGACCTTGCGCCCCAGCAAAAAGGTGCAAAGCCCCGAGGCCTCAAGCCGCGCGGCCAGCCGCTGGCAGAAGGCATGACAGTCCGCGACTTCTTCATTGGGCGTGTAGATGCCACCGACAAAATCACCGCCCGCCAACGCCGGTTCCAGGCGCGCGCAGTCGGCGGCCAACAGCACCTGTTGCTGCAGAATATCGGTGACCTTGCTGCGTGCCTTGTCGAAAGTACCAGCGCTGCGAAAGGTCACCAGCTTGCCGTTGCGCCGCCAGTCGAAGTCGCCCAGGCGGTCATCCTCGCGCCACTGTTGCAAGGTGGCCTGGCTCAAGGACGCCAGGCGCAGCAGGTGAGCGGCATTACGCTGGTTCACCGAGCCACGGCAGGCGCCGAGAAACGCCGCCATCCAGCGCCATTGCTGCGGGTCGAGGCGCGGGCGCAGCTTCAGCGGCGAATCACCACGCAGCAGCCAGCCAAGGGCTTGCAGCGGCACGCCTTTATCGGCCAACGGCGCGACGTAGCGGTAGGACAATTGCCCACCGTTGGCGAAACTGGTCTCGCTGCCCAGGCTGTCGCGCGCCTCGATCACCGTTACCGCGTGCCCGGCACGCACCAGCGCGTAGGCAGTCGCCAAGCCGATGACGCCACCGCCGATGATGCAAATGCGCTTGGCCATGCCCGCCCCTACCGTTGAATGAATAGGCCTCAAGCGTAGGGCCAGGTGACAGGCCCGCGACAATGAATAAAGATGGGTCACCTATAAACAAAGGTTATGGACGTGCCATGCGCTTACGTCATATCGAAATCTTCCAGGCTATTCGCCAAACCGGCTCGGTCAGCGCCGCCGCGCAGTTGCTGCACGTCTCGCAACCGGCGGTGACTAAAGTGTTGCAGCACGCCGAGCTGCAATTGGGTTTCCCGCTGTTTCTGCGCGTGCGCGGCAAGTTGCAGCCCACCCCGGAAGCCCTGGCGCTGGAAAGCGAAGTCGAGAAAGTCACCCAGAGCCTGCAAGGTGTGCGGCGCCTGGCCAAGAGCTTGCGCCGCGAGCCAGGCCAGAGCGTGCGCATAGGCGCCATTCCGGCGCTGGCCCTGTCGCTGCTGCCGCCGGCGATTCTGGAGTGGACGCGCGACTACCCGGACATCGCCTGCGAGCTGTCCAGCGACCACAGCCGCGAGTTGGTACAGAAGCTGTTGATGCGTGAGATCGACCTGGCGCTGACCCTCAACTTCTCCGGCCACCCCGGCTTGACCACGCAAGTGTTGGCTAATGGGGTGTTGGTGGCGTTGGCTTCAAAAGGCTATTGGCCGCAGGCGCAATTGCACCAACCACTGCCACTGGCCGATCTGGCGGGGGCGCCGTTGATTGGCCTGTCCAGCGCCGACCCGTTGGCGGCCAAACTCGACAGTTACCTGGAAAATGTCGACCCGCCGCCGCGGGTGACCATTTCCGTACAGACCTATTCCCTGGCCCGGGCCATGGTGGAGTCCGGCGCCGGTTTGACCGTGATCGACCCGTTCACCGCCCTCGGCGCGTCGACGGCCACTACCTGCATCCGTACGCTTACCCCACCGCTGCCGATCACCCTGTACGCGCTGACCCGCGCCGATGAACCGCCGCCGCATATGCTGGCGAACCTGCTGCAGATTTTCGGCAAGCGCGCGCGTGAACTGCTGGAACGCTTATGAGAACACCACAAAACTAATGTGGGAGCGGGCTTGCTCGCGAATGCGGCGTGTCAGCCACTTCATCCGTCACTGATACACCGCATTCGCGAGCAAGCCCGCTCCCACATTTTTTAACCGCGTTGCCTGTTACAGCACGTAATGCATGATCGCCACAAAATGCAGCACGCTGCCGCCGATCACGAACAAGTGCCAGATCCCATGGGAATGGCGCATACGATCTTCCAGAGCAAAAAAGATGATGCCCACGGTGTACAACACCCCGCCCGAGGCCAGCCACACAAAGCCCGCCGTACCCAACGCGGCAAGCAGCGGCTTGACCGCCACCAGCACGATCCAGCCCATCACCGCGTAGATCACAATCGACAGAATGCGCGCCTCGGAGCGCGGTTTGATCTCTTGCAGGATGCCAATCACCGCCAGCCCCCACACGATCCCGAACAGCGTCCACCCCCACGGCCCGCGCAGCGTCACCAGGCAAAACGGCGTGTAGCTGCCGGCGATCAGCAGGTAGATCGAAAAGTGGTCGACCTTCTGCATGATCGCTTTTCGCCGCCCGCGCACGCTGTGGTACACGGTGGACGCGCTGTACAGCACCAGCAGCGTAAAGCCATAAATCGCCACGCTGACGATCTTCCAGGGGCTGCCGTCCAGGCTCGCCACCACCAACATCCACACTGCCCCCACAAAAGCTGCAACCGCCCCGAACAAATGGCTCCAGGCGTTGAATCGTTCCCCGTGATACATGTGTCACTCACCTCGAATAACGGTTACCACTTGGTTGTGCTACCTGCATTCTGACGCGCTGGGCGGCTCGGCAGGTAACAACCTTTTTTTCATTTTCCCAAACGCATACGCCGATAGATGATTCGCTTCATGCCTGGGCCCCAACTTCGCCAACGTCGGCATTCTCTTCGGCCGACGCCTGCTTAGCTTGGCGGGTGCGGTTGTGACCGTGTGCAGGCGGTACCTGTTCCCCTCATTGATGTCCGCGTGCGCAGGTTTGGCCTATGCCAAGTGGCGGTGCAGTGCATGGCTGGGAGCAAACTGGTTTTAGAGGCACAATCGACGGCATTCAAATAAGAGCCACGGCCATGCTGATCGACGAAGAATTCACCCTCAAGAAGCTCGAGATCTTCCTGGCGTTCATGCGCACCGGCAACCTGGCCCGCGCCGCCGCCGAGCTGCAAACCAGCAACGTCAGCGTGCACCGCGCCATCCACTCGCTGGAAAACGCGCTGCGCTGCCCCTTGTTCAAACACGAAGGGCGCAACCTCACCCCGCTGGAAAGCGCTTACGTGTTGGAGGAACGCGCGCAAAAGCTGGTGGCCGACGTGGTCGACAGCGTGCGCCTGACCCGCGAAGCCGCGGGCTTTTCAGCTGAGCGCTTCAAGCTCGGCTCGCTGTATTCGCTGACGGTCAAAACCGTACCGCAGCTGATCATGGGCCTGAAAATCCGTCGCAGCGAACTTAATATCGACCTGATCCTGGGCTCCAACTTCGACCTGCTCTACAAGCTCAAGAACATGGAAGTGGACGCGATCCTGATCTCCCTCGACGAACGCGCCAACGACCCTGATTGCGAACAGATCGCGCTATTCACCGACGACATATTCCTCGCCACGCCGGCCGATTCACCCTTCGACCGCGAACAGGAAATCGACCTGGCCGACGTGCGCGACGCGACCTTCATCACCCTCACCCAAGGCTTCGCCACCCATCAGGATGGCAACCGGGTGTTCAAGCAGGCGGGGTTTGAGCCGAAGGTGGCGATGCAGGTCAATGACATCTTCACGCTGCTGAGCATGGTCAGTTCGGGCGTGGGTTATGCGCTGCTGCCGGGGCGGATTGCGGCGGTGTATGAGAACCGCGTGAAGCTGATACCGCTGCAACCCAGGTATCGGTTGCAGCAGCATATTGGCGTGGCGTTTTTGAAGGCCAAGGAGCGCGACCCGAATTTGCTGGCGCTGTTGGCCGAGTGTCGGATGTATGCCAATCGGGGCGGCTAACCCACCAAGCCACGCATGATCAGAAACAACAACGACGGCCCCAGCAAACACCCCAGCGCCGTATAAAACGCGGCTGTGAGGCAGCCATACGGCACCAGTTTCGGATCGGTTGCCGCTAACCCGCCGGCCACGCCGCTGGACGTACCCATCAAGCCTCCGAAAATCACTGCGCTGCGAGGGTTGTTAAGGCCGATAAACGGCGCCACGAACGGCGTCATGACCATCACCAGAATCGCCTTGATCAACCCCGCGGCAATGGACAGCGCCATCACCTCGGAGCTGGCGCCAATCGCCGCACCGGTGACCGGCCCGACAATATAAGTCACGGCGCCAGCACCGATCGTGGTCAGACTCACCGCATCGGTATAACCGAACGCCATGGCCACGCCGACCCCGGCGATAAATGATGAACCCACGCCGACAAACAGTGCCAGCACACCGGCATAGCCGGCGCGTTTGAGCTCATCGACACTCACCCCAAACGCCGTGGCGACAATCGCAAAGTCCCGCAGCATCGCACCGCCCAACAGGCCGATGCCCGACAGCAACGGAATATCCACCACCCCTTTGGAGCCACCGGTAAATGCGCCACCGACATAGGACAGCGCCAGCCCAAGCAAAATAGCGATGGCCGAGCCGTGCAGACGGCCTTTGGTAAAGTTATTGGAGATCCAGTAGGACACCCACATGGTCAGGCCGATCACGGCAAAACCACTGATCAGGCCGTAGCCGGTGATCACTTTCATCATCGATTCGTACATGACGATCACCCGGCTTCTTTGGTGGGAACAACCGCGCGCGGCTCACGGTTGCCGATGCGTGACAGCACCGGCACTAAGGCAAAGCCCAGCACCACTGCAAGCGTGCCAGCCAGAATCGCCATAGGGCCGCCCTTGATCGCGCCGTAGACGTTTTGCTGGGCAGCCATGGCGACCACAATAGGAATGTAAATCGCCGCCCAGAACGTCAGGCCCTGCTCGGACTTGCCGACAAACAGGCCGCGTTTTTGCAAATAACTGCCCAGGCCGATCAGCAACAACATGGCGATACCCACGCCACCAACGTTGGCTGGGATGCCCAGTAACTTACCCAGCACCTCGCCCACAAACAGCCCCACCAGCGTACAAAACGCTAGAAACGCTACACCGTAAATAATCATCGTGTTTTTCCTCAAAGTGCTTCATCGAAATTGTTGTTTTTGTGCTTCGAAAGCCTTGGGTAATGCTTTATCGGTGGCGGCGCTCCTCCTCTTGCAGCAGGGCCTGCAAGGTGTCCAGGCGTGCGCCTTCGCAGGCGATCACCGTGCCTTGTTCGAAGACACGGCGTGACAGGCCGGTCAGCACCGCGCCCGGCGGCAGTTCGATTTGCAAGCGCACGCCACGCTCGTAGGCGCTCTGCACGGTGCCGCGCCAATCGACAATGCGGCACATGTTGAAGGCCAGGTCGTCGCGCAGTTGCTCAGGGTTGTGGATCGGCCGCGCGCGGGTGCTGCTCAGGTAGGTAATACGCGGCGCTTTGAGCGTCACGAACGCTTGGGCCAGCGCCTGGGCAGGCGCCTCCAGCAGCGCGCAATGGGACGGCACGCTGACGGCCAGGCGCTTGGCAACGCCGTTGCCTTTGATGCGTGCTGCGACGAGCTTCATTGCCTCGTCGCTGCCGGCGATGACGGTTTGGTTGTCGGCGTTGATATTGGCCAAATACACCGGGGTTTGCGGGCTGTGGATTTCGGCGAGCACATTTTCGACTGTGGATAACTCCGGGCCGATGATCGCGGTCATCCCAAAGCCTTGTGGATAAGCGCTTTGCATCAGTTCGCCGCGCAGGCTGACCAGTTTTACTGCGTCGGCAAAATCCAGGGCGCCCGCGATCACCGCCGCCGGGTAGGCGCCGATGGACAGGCCCGCGACGTAATCGGGCGTGTGTTGCAACTGGCGGGCATGGGCGACACCGACGATCAGCAGGCATAGCTGAACGGCACGCGTGCTTGCCAAGGCTTGCGCCGAATCGAGCGTGCGAACGTCTTCGCCCAAGGCATCACTGGCTTCTTGCAGAATGTCAGCCGCCAGCGCCTGGAGCATGCCCGTGCGTTGGGCGCCCTGCCCCGGAAACACCAGAAGGCTGCTCATGCCACGGCCTGCCACGGGTCCACCACCAAATGCGCGCCGCTGAGGGTTTTCAGCAGTACCCGGCGTGAGCCGCCGGCCCATTCGCGCAAGGCAACGGCGCCAAATGGGGTTTGCAGTTGCAGGTCCACGGCACACGGTGCGGTGTCCAGTATCGCCAGCAGATCCTCGGCATCGCCGCGCGCCAGCCGCTCGGGCGTGCGCAGGATCAAATCCAGGTCGCTCTGCTCATGCAGCGCTTCAATTCCGCTGGCCAGCTCGAAACCCGCGCTGCCTGTGACGCCCCACGCCTCCTGCGCCAACACCGGGCGCAGTAGATCGAGCGCGCGCAACGCCGGTAGATCCCGACGCGAGATCACCCCACGCAAAGCCTCCGGCGTTACTCGCCGCTGCACGGCCGCGACGGGCATCACTGCCGCAAACCGCTGCTCACGCAAACGCCCGCGCACGCCGATCGCCACCTGGCCCGACTCGGCGATGGCACGACGCACCACCACCGGGTGGCCGGCGCTGATCACATCCAGCGCCCAGGCCGGCGCATCGGTGGGCAGATGCGCCGGGGCCATGCCCCAGAGCAAATCGTGCGCGTTCACCACTGCTCCCGCAGCAGTTGGCGTACGTGGCTGGAAGCGGCGCGATGGGTGGCGCCCAGGCGTCCTTTTAAATCCGGGCCAGCGACATCGTTGATAGCGTGCAGCAAGCAATCACTGACCCGCACCACATCGTCCGCCGTGGGTTGTTCAATCTGCCTGACCGACAGCGTTTCCCAGAGCAAACCGAGGCTGGCATAACTGTCGATGTCGTAGGCCATGGGCGGTACGCTGGCGGCCAGGGCTTCCAGCTCTTCGACGCTGCGCAGGGTCACCCGCGCCGCCGAGGCCTTGCCCATGGCGTGCACCATCACGCCGGGGTCACGCAGGGCGATCATCCGGTTGGCCTGATAGCCGTGGGCGAGAAACGCCCCGGACATGGCCTTGCCCACCAGCAGCGCGATTACCGGGTGGCCGGCCAACCGAGCGCGGGCGTAGCTGTCGGCGGCGGCGGCCAGGGCTTGATGGATGCCGAGGGCTTCTTCGCGACGGCCGTAAGCTTGGCTGGGCACATCGACGATGGCGATGATCGGGCGCTTGTCGCCACGGGCGATGGCTTCGTCCACGGTCTTGGCCAAGCCCCAGCCTTCGAGCAAGCCGACTTCGCCATTGCGCGCACGCGGGAAACGGTTTTGCGCGTCGGTGACCACGGCGATGAAGCGCACGGCTTGTTCACCTAACACGCCGTCGGCGACTTTCAGCGAGGCCGGCAGCCCTTCCACAGGCGTGGCGCCGGCGCTCAATGCGTTGAACCACTGCAACCCTCTCATGAGCGGTCTCCTTGATACAGGTCGCGCACCGTGGCCGCGTCGATTTGCGGCGTGGCGTCGAGTTCGGCCAGGCGCGCCAGGTAGACATCGGCCTGACGGCTGCGCTGATGTTCGGGCAAGCCTTGTTGCAACAGCGCGGTGACGGTCTGTTGCACCTGCGCCACATCGTCCGCCACATAACGGTCAGCCAAGCCGCTGTTAAAACGTTGCTCGCCTCCGGTGAGGCTCCAGATAAACGGGCGGTCGCGAGAGTCGTATTCGTCCAGGCCCGCTTCCTGCTCGATCACTTGCGGGCCGTTAAGGCCCAGGCGCGCTTCGCGGGTAACGACGAGGTAACTGCACAACCCCGCGGCGATGGACATGCCGCCAAAGCAACCAACACTGCCCGCCACCACACCGATCACCGGCTGGTACTGACGCAGGTCGACAATCGCCGCGTGGATATCGGCAATCGCCGCCAGGCCGAGGTTGGCTTCCTGCAAGCGCACGCCGCCGGTTTCCAGCAACAGCACCGCGCGGGTCGGGATGCCCTTGCGGTTGTCTTCAGCCGCCAGTTCAAGGGCACCGGCGATTTTCGCGCCGCCGACTTCACCCAGGCTGCCGCCCTGGAAGTTGCCTTCGATAGCAGCGACCACGACTGGCAATCCGGCGATGTTGCCCTTGGCAATCACCACGCCGTCATCGGCCTGGGGCACCACGCCTTGGCGGCTGAGCCAGGGCGACATCACGCGTTGAAAGGGGTCGATCAGTTCGCGATAAGAGCCGGCGTCCAGCAAGGCCTTGGCCCGCTGCCGTGCGCCCAGTTCAACGAAGCTGTGTTTGTTGAGCAAGTCAGTCATGGCCGATCTCCTCGAAGCCTTGCTCCAGACGCAAGCGCACCACGCCGGGCGTGGCGCCAAAGTCGTGGATATCAATCTTCAAGGCCGGCGGCGTGTACGCCTGGAAGATCCGCTCGAACAGATGCTGCCAGCGTTGTTCGGCGCCATTCACCGAGGTCTGCACCTGGATAGTCAGCGTGCCGGGCGTGCCCGGTTCCAGCAGCACTTCCAGGTCGCCGGAGCCGACACACCCCACCAGCGCACGGCCCTTGGGCGGCTGCCCGGCGGGAAATTCAAAGGATAAGGTTTCCATCACAACGCTCCGTCGAGGCGGTCGATAAACAGGCAGGCGGCCAACAGGTCGGCGGCGCCGCCGGGGGAGGCATTCAGGGCCAGCAATTGGAGATCGAGTGCGTGCAGTTGGCGCCGGCCGGCGAGGGTTGCGCTGCCGCCCGCATCCAGCACGGCTTGGGCACCGCGTTGCATGGCGTGCAAGCCTTCGGTGCCTGCGCGGTAGAGCACGCAGGTGTCGGCCAGGTCGGTCATGATCGCGAGCAAGGCGTCCAGGCGGGCGTTCTGTTCGCCAGCGTTTTGCCGGCGGCTTTTGTGCAGTTGCGGCAGGCCGCGTTGCATCACCGACGGGAAGCCCAGTTGCGCTTCTTCACGGGCGCCGCGCGCGCCGTAGCGTTGCGCAACGTGGGCGCCGTGGCTCAGGGGCTGCGGGGCGTAGCGGTCGTTGAGCAGGGCCAGTTTGGCCGCCGTCAGCGTGACGGCGCGTGGCTCCAGGGCGGCGGCAGCGGTAAGTAAACCGAGCGCCCAGATCGCGCCGCGATGGGTGTTCACGCCGTGGGTGGTGGTGAGCATGGCCTGTTCACCTTCACGACCGATACGCCCGAGGGCTTCGCGCAGAGGTAAACCGACTTCACCGAATTCAAGCGCGGCTTCCGCCATTTCTTTGAACATCGGCCACAGTGACAGTGCCGAAGCGTGCATCAGGCCCAGGTGCAAATCGCTGTGGGCGCCGTTGCCGCGACGGTCCACCAAGGCGGGTTTGGGCGACAGGTCAGCCTCATCGATCAGCGCATCGACGGCCCTATCCGCCAGGCGATCAGCGAGGCTTATTTCATGCAATTTGAGCGCGCGCATTTACCAGCTCCTGAACTTGGCGGGCGGGTTGTACAAGCCACCGGACCACTCCACCAAGTCGGCCACACTCTTGGCGGCCAACAGCTCACGGGTGGCGTCGGTGCGGCGGATGCCGAGGTCTTCGGGCAAGGCGATCAAGCCTTCGCGGCGCATGCGCGCGGTGTCCTTGGGGTTGTGGCGCATGCCGATGGCGGTGACGCCTGCCACGGCGGCGATCATCGCCTGGCGCTCTTCCAAGGAGCGCGCCTTGTACAGGTAGGCGATGCCTTCTTCGGTGAGCAAGTGGGTGACGTCGTCGCCGTAGATCATGATCGGCGCCAGCGGCATGCCGCTTTTGCGCGCCACTTCCACTGCGTCGAGGGTTTCGACGAACGTAGGTTTGCCGCCTTCCTGGAAGGTTTCAACCATTTGTACAACCAACTTTTTGCCACGTTCAAGCAAGGCTTGCGGCGCGTCATCGTGGCGCATATCCAGCCACGCCGGGGTGCCATGGCGACGGCCGCGCGGGTCATGACCCATGTTCGGCGCACCACCAAAACCGGCGAGGCGGCCACGGGTTACGGTGGAGGAATGCCCGTCGCCATCCACTTGCAGGGTGGCGCCGATAAACAGGTCCACCGCGTACTGGCCGGCGAGTTGGCAGAACATCCGGTTGGAACGCATCGAGCCGTCACGGCCGGTGAAGAACACATCCGGCCTTGCGGCGATGTAGTTCTCCATGCCCAGTTCGGTGCCGAAGCAATGCACGCTTTGCACCCAGCCGCTTTCGATAGCGGGGATCAGTGTCGGGTGCGGGTTGAGGGTCCAGTTGCGGCAGATTTTACCTTTAAGACCGAGGGATTCGCCGTAGGTCGGCAGGATCAATTCGATAGCGGCCGTGTTGAAGCCGATGCCGTGGTTAAGCGACTGCACATTGTGTTTTTCATAGATGCCACGGATCGCCATCATCGCCATCAGCACATGCACCGGCTTGATATGGCGCGGGTCGCGGGTGAACAACGGCTCGATGTAGAACGGCTTGTCGGCCACCACCACAAAATCCACCCAGCTGGCTGGGATGTCGACGCGGGGCAAATCCGTGACGTCATCCACCAACTGGTTGACCTGCACGATCACGATGCCATCGCTGAACGCGGCAGGCTCGATCAGCGCCGGCGTGTCTTCGGTGCTGGCGCCAGTGTAGATATTGCCGGCGCGGTCGGCCATGAAACCGGCCGACAGTACGACGCTGGGGATCAAATCCACCACCAGCCGTGCGTAGAGTTCGATATAGGTGTGGATCGCGCCGATTTCCAGCAAGCCGTCTTCCAGCAACTGGCTGATGCGCAAGGATTGGGTGCCGGCAAAGGAGAAATCCAGCTTGCGCGCGATACCCTTTTCAAACAGGTCCAAGTGCTCGGAGCGGCCGACACTGGGCATGATCATGTGCAAATCGTGGAGCTTGGCCGGGTTGGCCTTGGCCAGGGAGCGCGAGAGGAAATCGGCTTGCTTTTGGTTATTGCCCTCCAGCACCACACGGTCGCCAGGGAGGATCAGGGCTTCCAGGGCCTCGACGATTTTGTCGCTGGGCAACACCGCCCCGTCTGCGTATTTTTTGACCAGCCCGAGACGCCGCTGCTTCTCGTCGCGCCGCCGCGTCCAGCGCGAGTCGGGGGTGATGGTTGTTGTCATGGTCGCTCCACGGGGTTTGCTGTCGTGGGCTGTACCTTAGGAGTGAAATTGGGGGGTATCAATCAAGCCCAACGCTGAATCGTTACGGTTGGAGTAACGGACCATGAGCAAATACGGGCTTGAGCCAAACAAAGACTGAAAATGTGGGAGCTGGCTTGCCAGCTCCCACATTTGTTGGGTGGTGGGTGTTAGATAGCGGTCCCAAACAGGGACCGATTTAACCTTCCGGTGCAGGGCTGACTTGTTCCAGCGCTCTATCGACCAGCAACTGACCCAAGTCGGCCATTTGCTGAATGCCGAGCATGATTGCGCGCTGGGAGGTGTCCAGGTTGAAGGCAAGATTGCAGGTCATGGCGTTTAGCGACGATAAGGTTTCGCTGGCGTTGACCAGTAGAGCTTCGGTGTTTTGATCGGGGTTAACGGTGAAAATATTGGACGAGGACGAATTCGACATGATGTGCGGTTCCTAAACGAATCATTGAGGAACGCCTTTGAATCTAGGCGTCTTGAACGCCTAAACAGATTTCTCGGACTTGCACGTCCGTGTCACCGTTTTTTCGATGACGGGACGAAGACTAGCCGCCATGACTACCCGCAACAAGTTCATGCACAGCCCGAAATCTTGCGGGAAAAATCCGAAGGAACCCACCTAGCTTGATTCGATCGTTCCCACGCTCTGCGTGGGAATGCCGCCTGGGACGCTCCGCGTCCCGCCAGACAGTGCAACGCTCAAGTTCAGCACAAAGGTGACGCGGAGCGTCACGGGATGCATTCCCACGCGGAGCGTAGGAACGATCATCGCAGTCAGGCCAGACCGGACTCCACCAACAAGGCTTCAAGCCCCATAAGGTCAGGCACCTTCGCCACATGTTCCCCCACTTGCACCGCCGCCAGCTCCAGCGGGCACAGCGGCACGTCGACGTAACTCAATTGGCTATCCAACTTGTACGAACGCGGAATTCCCTGAATCACCATCGCAATAAACTTCAACGTCGGCCGCCCACCCAGCGCGTTCAACACCACAATCCGCGAGCGCTCGCCGGTCACGCTGGCCTCACCGCACGCCGCTTCAAAGCTGATCAACGGCAATTGCCGGTCGCGCCATGTCACTTGCCGCAGATACCACGGCGGTGCATCGCTGGCTGGCTCGCCGCGTTGGTAGTCGATCAGTTCGGCGATGGCGACGTTGGGCAGCACCAGGTGGCGGTCGGCCAGGGGCAGCAGCAGGCCGGTGAGTTGGCTGGTGCGGTGATCAAGCATGGGACTTGCTCCAGTAGGCGATGCTTTCCAGCAGCACCGACTCTTGGTACGGCTTGCCGAGGTAGTCGTTGACGCCGATGGCCATGGCACGGTCGCGGTGTTTCTGGCCAGTGCGCGAGGTGATCATGATGATCGGCAAGCGCATCAGCCGGGGGTCGTTGCGCACCTGGATAGCCACTTCGAAGCCGTCCATGCGCGGCATTTCGATGTCGAGCAGCATCAGGTCCGGGGTGTGTTCTTCGAGCAGTGCGATGGCGTCGATGCCGTCTTTGGCGGTGAGCACGTTCATGCCGTTACGCTCCAGCAGGCGGCTGGTGACTTTGCGCACGGTGACCGAGTCGTCCACCACCAGCACCAGCAGCGGGCGCTTTTTCAGCGGGTCGTTGAGGATCAGCGGCGCGTCGACTGACTGGGCCGGCAACGCCGGTTGCCGTGCGCGGATGTGCGCCAGCAAGTCGATAATCAGCACCACGCGGCCATCGCCCAGAATGGTCGCCCCGGACAACCCTTGCACGCCGGCAAACTGCGGCCCCAAGCCCTTGACCACGATCTCGCGCGTACCGGCCATGTCATCCACATGCACCGCCACGCGCCGCTCGTTGCATTGCACCAGCAACACCGGCACCGGTTGGAACTGGCCCAGCAGTTTCGGCCGGGCGACGGTGTGCAGCAAGTCGCCCAGGTAAAACAATTCATAGCGCTGGCCGGCGTACTCGTAGCGCGGTGGGTCTTGCTGATAGTGCCCGGCCAGCTCGTGGGGCAGTACACGCACCAAGCCTTCGATGGTGTTGAGCGGGATCGCGTATTGGTCGTCCGCGCACTGCACCATCAGCGCGCGGTTGACCGACACGGTAAACGGCAGGCGAATGCGAAAGTGCACGCCCGAGCCCGGCGTCGAGTCGATGAACATCGAGCCGCCAAGCTGGCGCACTTCTTCGTGCACTACGTCCATGCCCACGCCGCGCCCGGAAATCTGGGTGATTTTTTCCGCCGTGGAGAAGCCCGGCTGCAGGATGAACTGCAACACGTCGCGGTCGCTGATGTCTTGATCAGGCGTGAGCAAGCCGCGCTTGATCGCCTTGCGCCGCACCGCGTCCAGCGGCACACCGGCACCGTCGTCGCGCATGTCGAAGACGATGTCGCCGCCTTCGTGGGTCAGGTCCAGGCTGATACGGCCCTTCTCTGGTTTACCGGCCAGCACGCGTGCCTCGCGGGACTCCAGGCCATGGTCGACGGCGTTGCGCAGCATATGTTCCAGCGGCGCCACCATGCGTTCCAGCACGTTGCGGTCCATCTCGCCTTCGGCGTTGCCGACCACAAACTCAACGTCCTTGCCCAACTCCTCCGCCACCTGGCGCACGATGCGTTTGAGGCGCGGCAGCATGCGTTCAAACGGCACCATGCGCGTGCGCATCAGGCCTTCCTGCAACTCGGTGTTGATACGCGCCTGTTGCTGCAACAGGGTGTGCGCATCCTGGTTGCGGCGGTCGAGGGTTTCCTTGAGGTCCAACAGGTCGGAGGCCGATTCGGACAGCGCACGCGACAACTGCTGCAACTGCGAATGGCGGTCCATTTCCAGCGGGTCGAACTCTTCGTAACCCAGGCGCTCGGCCTCGGCCTGCTGACGGCTGAGGATACGGCCCTGGGTTTCGGTGTCGAGGCGGCGCAGCTGGTCGCGCATGCGCTCGATGGTGGTTTCGACCTCGTTAAGAGCAACGCGAGCGTCGTTGACCTGTTGCTCGATACGGCCACGGAAGATCGAGGTTTCACCGGCCAGGTTGACCAAGTCATCGAGCAAATCGGCGGAGATTTTCACCATGTCGGCGGCGGGATCAACCGCCGCCTCGGCCTTGCCGGCCGGCAAGGCTACCGGCGCTAGCGATTCATCGCTGGGGTGCACCAGGCTTTTGATGCGCTCGATGAGTTTGTCCACCGACCCCACCGGCGCCCCGCCCGCCACGGCGTCGATCATCTGCGCCAGGCGGTCATGGCAACCTTGCAGCAACGCGAACAGCTCCGGCGACGGCGCGAGCAAACCAGCAGACAGCCCTTCGTAGAGAAACTCCAACTCATGGGCCAGATCGCCAATCGGCCCGATCTCGACCATGCGCGCGCCGCCCTTGAGGGTGTGCAGGTCGCGCAGCAGGGTTTCCACTTCCTGGCGGTTGCTCGGCTCGGCCTGCCAGCGCAGCAAAGCGCTGCTTGAGCTGTCGAGAATATCGGCGGCTTCTTCGAGGAAGATATCCAGCAATTCAGGATCAGCCGTCGCCGCTTCCGGTGCAGCGGTAGGCGTAGCGGGCGTGCTGCTCTGGCGTAACTCGCGCAGTTGGGCGATCAAGTCGCCGGAGTCGCTAAGGGGCTGATGGTCTTGCAGTTCATCCAACTGCAAGGCCAGCCGTTCATGGCTGGCCATCAGCACTTGGGACAGTTCGGTCGAGTAGCTGTAGCGACGGTCCACCAACCCTTCGTAAAGGCATTCCAACTCATGGGCCAGGTCGCCAATCGGGCCGATTTCGGCCATGCGCGCGCCGCCCTTGAGGGTGTGCAAATCCCGATGTAACGACGACAACGGTGCGGTGCTATCCGGCTCCAACAACCAACGTTTGAGCGACTGCCCGGCGCTGTCGAGGATGTCCACCGCCTCTTCCAGGAAGATCTCGACGATCTCGTCGTCCATCACCGTGTCCTGGTCCAACTGGGCCGTGGCGGCGCCCAGTTCGCAGATACTCAGGGCGCGGCTGCCGTCGCTTTTGATCAGGCCGGTGGCGGACGGGTCGAGGGCTTCATCGAGCAGTTCGCGCAGGGCTTGCACCCGCGCCGGGGCCGGGTTGATTTCCTGGCCGGCTGCGAGTTGGTCGAGCATGTTGATCAGCGCTTCATGGGCCTGTTCGGCCTCATGGAAAAATCGTTCGCTGACCGCCAGGCTGCTCTCCTCCACGGCGCCATACAGATCCAGCAAGGCTTCGCACAGCGCGTCGATGGCGTGCAGGTCGGCGATGTGCGCGCCCTCGCCCAAGGTGGTCAATTCGTCCAGCAGCGCAGTCAGTTCCTGTCGCTCGCCGGGGTGTTGCTGCCAGCGGCGCAGCAGGCTTTCGGCGTCCAGCAGGATGTCCATGCCTTGGGCCAGGAAGTTGGCAATCAGCTGCGGGTCGCGCTTGATGCGAAGCCCGGTGTTGGGCGCGTCGAGCAAGGCTTGCAGCTGTTGATCGAGCAGGCTTTGGGTGCGGCTGATCAGGTCTGGCGCGCCCTTGATCGGCACCAGTGGGTCACTGTCGAGTTGGCGCAAGCCACGCTGGAATAGGCCCTCGGCTTCCAGCAGCAGCTCCACTTCATCCAGGTCCAGCGGCAGTCGGTGGGCTTTGTATTCGCGGGTCAGGTGATCCAGCGGCCGCGCCAGTTCAGCAATTGGCAACACGCCGGCCATGTAGGCGCTGCCCTTGAGGGTGTGCAGGGCGCGCTGCAGTTCATCGCTGACTTGCAGCGGCACGTGTTCGGCGGCCTGTTGCAGGAAGTGGTTGAGGCTTTCCAGGTGGCTCTGGGCTTCGTTGCGGAAGATCTCCAGCAACATCGGGTCGTGGGGCTCTGCGGCCGGCTCGGTGCCGCTGGCCAAAGCGTGTGCACGGGCCGCCAGGGCGTCGACTTCATTGCGCTGGCGCTGGTCGTCGGCCGCGAAGTCGGCGATCAGTTCCGGCAGCAGGGCCACGGCCTCATCCAGCACCTGTTGCACGTCAGGGCCGAGGGTCACGCTGCGTTCGAGCACGCGGTTAAGCAGGTTTTCCACCGCCCAGGCCAACTCCGCCAGCACTAGGGCGCGGACCATACGGCCACTGCCTTTCAAGGTGTGGAAGGCACGGCGCATTTCGCCTTGAGCGGTTTTGTCGGCGCTGTTGGGCAAATAGCGATGCAGCACTTCGAGGACTTCGTCGGTTTCTTCAAGGAAGACGTCGCGCAGTTCATCGTCGATGGGCTCTTCGCCAGCGGGTGGCGGCAGCAGGCTGCCCGGACGCTGCAGGGCCGGTGGGTTCAGGCGCGAAGTGGGGCTGGCCAAGGCATCGAACTGTGATTGGCTCGGCGTGATCTCGCTGGACAGCGCGCCATCCGGCGCCACCAGCGCTTGGCGCCAAGGTTTTGCGGCGGGCAAATAGCCGAGTGCCGCCAGGCCTTGGGTGGCCAATTCCAGCACCCGTTCGCCAGCGGCGTCGGGGTCCTGGAGCATGCGTTCCAGGTAGTACTCCAGGCTGCTGATCACGTCGGCAAAGTGCGCCAGCTGCGCCTCGGGCGGTGCGGTATCACTGGCCATCAACTGTTCATCGACGTAATCGGTGCAGCCGCGCATCAGGCTCGCCGCGCGTGGCAGCGGGATCATCGCTAACGCGCCGCGCACTTGGCTCAGCAGTTCCGGCAGCGACTCCAGGCGCTGGCGGTCCCAATCGGCTTCGATGCAGTCGATCACCAGCTCTTTGGCCTGGCGCAAGCACTGGCAGGATTCGCGGATCACCAACTGGTGAATCTGGGTCAGGTCGGTGGTGGGCAGGCGGCTTTCTTCACGGCTTTCCGGTTCGACGGTGCCGACCATGCCCGCCAGCGTGGCTTCGACGTAGAGCAAGGCGCCGGCGACGTCCATCAGCACGGCGTCATTGGGTTCGCGCTGGCCCTGGACCAGGCTCAGCACCACGGCGAGCTGGTCGATGATGACCTTGCGCGGCTGGCCGAAACCCAGCACGGCCAAGGTATCGGCGATCTGCCGCAGCGGCGCCAGCAAGGCATCGAGGTCGTGGGTGTGTTGGCGGTCGCTGCGCACGAACAGGTCGAGGCGTTCCTTGACCCGCACCAGTTCCTCGCACAAGGCACCGAGCACCGAGCCCATGGCATTGCGGCCCGGCCCGGCCAAGCGCGCGCGCTCGGCATCGACCACGGCGCTGTCGGGCAAGGCCTCATCCAGGCCGTAGCGTTCCTTGAGGCTTTGCATGCGCGGCGTCGGCCGGGTGACCTTGGCGACGTAGAACAGCAGGCTCTTGAGCAGTTCATCCGGCGCCGGTTGGTTGATGCCGCCAATGCCCTGGGCCAGCAGGCGCTTGAGTTGTTTGCCGCTGGCCTTGAGCAGGCTGCGCAGCGCCGGGCTGTTGGCAATCACACCGGTGAGCATGCCTTCGACCAGTGCCGAGGTGACTTGCCACAACGGCAGCAGCGGCGCGCCCTGGCACAGCGCTTCGAGACGCGCGAATACCCGCGCCATGTCTTCCAGGTTGCTGGGGCCGTGGTCTTCGCGCAGCAAACCGGCCAGCGCTTGCAGCAGCAGTTGGTGCCACTGGCGCAGCTGCTCGTGAAGGTCCGGCAGCGTGCGCTGGGCCAAGGCCTCATCGGGCAACGGCGCAATCGACAACAGTTGCGGGCTGAACAGGCTGGTCTCCGACAGCAGGCTTTCACCGCGCGCACTGCGCAGGTCGTTGAGCAACGGCAACACCACCAGCGGCAGGTCGCGGCGGGCGCTGTGCACGCGGTCGAGGTACAGCGGCAGTTGGCCGAGGGCCTGTTGCAGCAAGCGGATGCTTTCATCGCGCTGACCGACGCGCTCGGCTTGCAGGGCCAGGGCCAGTGCTTCGATCTCTTCGGCGAGCAGCGCCGCGCCGTAGAACTCGATCATTTGCAGCGCGCCATGCACTTGGTGGATGCCGGCCAGGCTCTCAGCGATGGCGTCGCTGTCGCGGGTTTCGACAAACGCGTCCAGCGCCGAACGGGCCTGTTTCAGGGTTTCGGCAATGTCGCCCTTGACCCATTCGAGGGCCACGTAGTCGTGCCGATCAACCATAACTGCTCCGCTTAGAATTCGTGAATTGCTGGTATTGCCAAGAACAATGGAGAACCACTGTGGGAGCTGGCTTGCCTGCGATGGCGGTGGGTCAGTTGCAGATGTATCAACTGACAGTCCGCTATCGCAGGCAAGCCAGCTCCCACAGTTGGACTGTGGTGTTCTCCAGATAGCCTTTCAATCGTCTACCTGTTTTGGCGGTGGCAGGGTGAAACCTGACACCGACCTGCGCAACTGACTGGCCATTTTCGCCAGGTTGCCGATGCTTTCCGCCGTGGCAGTCGAGCCCGACGACGTCTGCGTGGTGATCTGCTGAATCACGTTCATGGTCAACGAAATCTGCCCCGCCGACGAGGTCTGTTGCTGCGCCGCATTGGAAATACTCTGGATCAACGCCGCCAGGGTTTTCGACACGCCTTCGATCTCTTCCAGCGCCACCCCGGCGTCCTGCGCCAGCCGCGCACCGCGCACCACTTCAGTGGTGGTCTGCTCCATGGAAATAACTGCCTCATTGGTGTCGGTCTGGATCGCCCGCACCAAGGTTTCAATCTGCCGCGTGGCCGCCGATGAACGCTCGGCCAGCCGCTGCACTTCGTCGGCCACCACCGCAAACCCGCGCCCGGCGTCCCCGGCCATGCTCGCCTGGATTGCGGCGTTGAGGGCGAGGATGTTGGTCTGGTCGGCAATGTCGTCAATCAAGCTAACAATGTCGCCAATCTCCTGCGAAGACTCGCCAAGACGTTTGATGCGCTTGGCGGTGTCCTGGATCTGTTCGCGAATGTTGTCCATGCCATGGATGGTGTTGTGCACCACCTCGTTGCCCTTGTTGGCGATTTCCACCGAACGCTCCGCCACCGCCGAGGACTCGGCGGCGTTGGCCGATACCTGGTCGATGGACTGAGCCATCTGGTTGATCGCGGTAGACGCTTCGGCAATTTGCTGGGCCTGATGCTCCGAGGCCTGTGCCAGGTGCATGGCGGTGGCCTGCGTTTCCTGCACCGCGCCGGCCACTTGGCCGGCGGTGAGGTTGATGGTGGCGACCAGATCGCGCAGCTGGTCCACGGAGTAATTGATGGAGTCGGCGATGGTGCCGGTGAAGTCTTCAGTCACCGAGGCCGTCACCGTCAGGTCTCCATCAGCCAGGTCTTCGATTTCATCGAGCAGGCGCATGATCGCGTTCTGGTTGCGCTCGTTTTTCTCGGCGGTTTCACGCAACTGGCGGTTGGTTTCGCGCACCATCACCAGGCCGATCAGGATGATCGAGGCCAGTGCCAACAGGCCCAGCACATAGCCGCCGATGGTGTCGAAGCTGCGCCCGCTGGCGAGGTTTTCAAAACCTGTGGCCAGGTGCGAGGCTTCATCGAGCAGGGTTTGCGACAGGTTGAAGATATTGCTCGCTGAAGCGCGCACCTGGAACAGCTGCGGCGAGGTCTCGAGAATTTCATCCACGGAGCCGGAGACAAACTCGAACAGCTCGGCGATTTCCGCCAGTCGCGCACGCGCGTCGTGGTCTTCGACCTGGGTGATACGCAAGCCTGGGTTGCCGTTGAGCATGCCGTTGAGTACCACGCCGAAGCGGTTGGCATCGCGACCAAAGGCGTCGGCAGCCTGTACGGCGGTTTCGTCACCGGCCAGCACGGTGTTAACCGCGCCAAGAATGCGTTCAGCCAGCAGCGACTGGCGCTGGGCCAACGCCACCTGGCTGGCCGGGGCGCCGCGTTGCAGCAGGATGTCGACGACCTTCTCCGATTCCATCTGCAATTGCGGCACGGTTTCGGCGAGGGTGGCGGCCACTTGGTGCAACGACAGCACGGTCTGCTCGCTGGCGAGAATCGCGTCGGTGTTTTTCAGCAGCGCTTCCCAGTCAGTCTGCACCGCGCGCATCTCGGCGCGTACGGCACTGGGCGCGGCCGGCAGGCCGGTCTCGGTATCACCTTTTTTCAGGTAGCCCCAGCGTTGGGCGAAATCGTTGCGCGCATCGCCCAGCAGCTTGAACGCGGCAGCCTTGCCGGCGGCGGCTTCGGTGGCGTTCTTGGCGATGCGCTGGGACAGCACGCGCAGCTCACCGGCGTGGCCGATGTACTGCTTGTCATAGGTGGACTGGGTGTTGAGGTACGCGAAGTTGGCGAACAGCAGCATGATGAACACGATCAGTGCAATAAACAGCACGATGATCTGCGAACGGCTGCGCGAGGCGGCTTGCGGTTTGGGCGTGGTAACGGTGGTCATGCGGCAACATCCATGAAGCCTGGGGCCTGGGCCAAAGCGAAGGGGCTGAAGACCTGCCACAGCTGGTCGCTGTCGAACTGGCCCTGGATAAACGGCGCAGTGGGCGCGGCGCTCGCTAATAATGCGTCTTGTGCGAAATGCTGCATGCCCACCACCTCGTCCACCAGCAGCCCGACAAACAAGTCGTTGAATTCCACCACCAGCACCCGCCGCTGCTTGCCCGCCTTGGACTGCCCCAGCTCGAGAAACCCACCCAGGTCCATCACCGGCAGCAAGCGCCCGCGCAGGTTGGCCACGCCTTTGACCCAGGGTTTGACCCCGGGCATCAAGGTGCAGCGCGGCTCATGCAACACCTCGGCGACTTCGCCCATCGGCGCCACATACCAATACGGCCCCAGGCGAAAACCGATCCCGCTCCAACGTTGCAGGCGGGTTTCCTGGGACGGCAGGTCGGCGGCCAGCAGGCGGCAGCGGCGGTCGATGTCCAGCAGCAGCTCGAAGGCGGTTTGCGACTCGGTCATGATGGCGTGCCGTTAGCCGGCCAGCACCTTGTTCAGGGTGGCGATCAGGGTTTCTTCGTCCACAGGCTTGGTCAGGTAATCCTTGGCGCCCTGGCGCGCGCCCCAGATTTTGTCGGTTTCCTGATCCTTGGTGGTAATGATGATGATCGGGATACCGTTGGTTTCCGGCTCCTTGGACAGCTGGCGGGTGGCCTGGAAGCCATTGAGGCCCGGCATCACGATGTCCATCAGCACGGCGTCGGGTTTTTCCTGACGGGCCAGGGCCACGCCGTCCGCGCCGTTTTCGGCTTTGAGGACCTGGTGGCCGTGCTTTTCCAGCATGCCGGTCAGTTTGTACATTTCGGTCGGCGAATCGTCGACGATCAGAACACGTGCCATGGTTTTCCCCACTACATTGGTGGACGCCGGCCCTTGTGAGGCGGTGTCAGTGTGCTTGTTCTACTGCGGCGAAGCCCGGCACGTAGGCCTTGATCGCACTCAGCAGTTCTTCCTTACTGAAAGGCTTGGTCAAAAACTGATCGACACCAACGATGCGCCCCTTGGCCTTGTCGAACAGGCCGTCCTTGGAGGACAACATGATCACCGGAATCGACTTGAACGCCGGGTTGTTCTTCACCAGCGCGCAGGTTTGATAGCCATCCAGGCGCGGCATCATGATGTCGACAAAGATAATGTGCGGGTGATGATCAACAATCCGGGCCAGTGCATCGAAACCGTCGATGGCCGTGATCACATCGCACCCCACGTTCTTCAACAGGGTCTCGGCGGTGCGGCGGATCGTTTTCGAATCGTCGATCACCATCACTCTCAAGGCGTTGGAATGCTGTTCCATATCTGCTCTACCATCGCCACAGCGAATCGGTTTTCGGTGTGTACTGCCTGATGTTGCACAGGATGAGCGCTGCAAGCCTTGGAATTCAAGGGCTGCTGCACCGTGGGAGTCTTTTTAGCACAGTCTCCGGGCGCAATCTATCGAGCAACCGGCCAGGTGGTTTTTCCTTGACCCACAACAGCCGCAGCGCCACTCTGACGCCACTTTTATGCGCCCTAATTTGCTAGAGGAAATCCCCATGAGCGTTCGCGTCGGCATTGTCATGGACCCTATCGCCAGCATCTCCTATAAAAAGGACAGCTCGCTGGCCATGCTCCTGGCCGCCCAGGCCCGCGGCTGGACCCTGTTCTACATGGAGCAGCGCGACCTTTATCAAGGTGACGGCGAAGCCCGCGCACGCATGCGCCCGCTGCAGGTGTTCGCCAACCCTGAAAAGTGGTTCGAGCTTGCGGATGAAATCGACAGCCCGCTGAGCGATCTGGACGTGATCCTGATGCGCAAGGACCCGCCGTTCGACATGGAGTTCGTCTACTCCACTTACCTGCTGGAGCAGGCCGAGCGCGCCGGCGTGCTGATCGTCAACAAGCCGCAGAGCCTGCGCGACTGCAATGAAAAGCTGTTCGCCACCCTTTTCCCACAGTGCACGCCGCCGACCGTGGTCAGCCGTCGCGCCGATGTGCTGCGTGAATTCGCCGCCAAACATGGCGATGTGATCCTCAAGCCGCTGGACGGCATGGGCGGCACTTCGATCTTCCGTCACCGTGCCGGCGACCCGAACCTGTCGGTGATCCTGGAAACCCTGACTGCGCTGGGCACCCAGCAGATCATGGGCCAGGCGTACCTGCCGGCGATCAAGGACGGCGACAAGCGCATCCTGATGATCGACGGCGAGCCGGTGGATTACTGCCTGGCGCGTATCCCGGCGGCGGGCGAAACACGCGGCAACCTGGCAGCCGGCGGTCGCGGTGAGGCACGGCCTTTGTCGGACAAAGACCGTTGGATCGCCGCTCAGGTTGGCCCGACCCTGCGGGAAAAAGGCCTGCTGTTCGTAGGACTTGACGTAATTGGTGAGAGCCTCACCGAAATCAACGTCACCAGCCCGACCTGTATTCGCGAGATCGACAACGCATTTGGCACGAACATCGGCGAAATGCTCATGGCGGCCATCGAGCGCAAGCTACAAGCCAAGTGACATAGAACAGCCGGACACACACCAACATTGCGCTATCATGCGGCACCTGTGAAACGCGCGATGTTGGTTTTTTTGTCATGACGCTCCCGCCCGATCTGCCCCCCGAACTCTCCCACAGCGGCGTGCGCCCGGCTGATCGGCTCGGATTTACCCTGTTCCTGGCAGCCCTGATCCACCTCGCGTTGTTGCTCGGCCTGGGCTTCACCTTCGTCGAACCCAAGCAGATCACCAAAACCCTGGAAATCACCCTCGCCACGTTCAAGAGCGAAAAGAAGCCCGAAAAGGCTGACTTTCTCGCCCAGGACAATCAGCAAGGCAGCGGCACCCTCGACAAGAAAGCCGTGCCCAAGACCACCGAAGTGGCGCCGTTCCAGGACAATAAGGTCAATAAAGTCACCCCGCCGCCCACGCCCAAGCCCGAGGTCAAGCAGGCCGAGCCCAAGGCCGCTGTGACCACCGTCGCGCCGAGACCGCAAAAAGCCCCGACCCAGCGCGAGAAAGCCAAGACCGAGCCGCAACCCGAGCCAGTAAAACCGGCGCCGACCTTCGACAGCTCGCAGCTCTCCGACCAGATTTCCAGCCTCGAAGCCGAACTGGCCAACGAACAACAGCTGTACGCCAAGCGCCCGCGTATCTACCGCTTGAATGCCGCCTCGACCATGCGCGACAAAGGCGCCTGGTATAAGGACGAGTGGCGCAAGAAGGTCGAGCGCATCGGCAACCTCAACTACCCGGACGAAGCCCGGCGCCAGCAGATCTATGGCAATTTGCGCTTACTGGTGTCGATCAACCGTGACGGTTCGTTATATGAAGTGCAGGTGCTGGAGTCGTCCGGCCAACCGTTGCTGGACCAGGCCGCCCAACGCATCGTGCGCCTGGCCGCACCTTTTGCACCGTTTACCGGCGACCTGAACGACATCGACCGCCTGGAAATCATCCGCACCTGGAAGTTTGCCCGGGGTGATCGGCTGTCCAGTAACTGATCGTTCCTGCGCTCTGCCAAAGGCTGCGGGCCCTTGTGGCGAGCCCGCCCCCCACAATTAGCGTCCACCGCAGCTTGTCAGTTCGCCCCTCCAACGCCACACTAGCGGACATGAAAAATGTCAGCCCGACCTACCTCAAGCACCAATTCCTGATCGCTATGCCCCATATGGCCGACCCGAACTTTGCGCAAACCTTGACCTACATCGTCGAGCACACGGCCAATGGTGCCATGGGGTTGGTGGTGAACCGCCCGCAAGAGCTGAGCCTGGCGGACATTCTTGAGCAATTGCGCCCTGAGATCGATCCGCCGGCGCGCTGCCAAAACGTACCGATCTATATCGGCGGGCCGGTGCAGACCGATCGCGGTTTTGTGCTGCACCCCACCGGGCCCAAGTTTCAGGCCACGGTGGACCTCGAAGGTGTGTCGCTGTCCACCTCCCAGGACGTGTTGTTCGCCATCGCCGACGGCGTGGGGCCTGAACAAAGCGTGATCACCCTCGGCTACGCCGGTTGGGAAGCCGGGCAGCTTGAGGCGGAACTGGCCAGCAATGCCTGGCTGACCTGCCCGTTCGACGCCGACATTCTGTTCAACACGGCCAGCGAACTGCGCCTGGAAGCGGCGGCGGCCAAGCTGCGGGTTAACCTCAGCCTGCTGACCACCCAGGCGGGGCACGCCTGATGGCCTTGCGTTTGATCCTCGGTTTTGACTACGGCACCAAACAGATCGGCGTAGCGGTCGGCCAGGTGATTACCGGCCAGGCCCGCGAGCTGTGCACCTTGAAAGCCCAGAACGGCGTGCCGGACTGGAATCAGGTCGAAGCCCTGATCAAGGAGTGGAAGCCCGATGCCGTCGTGGTCGGCCTGCCCTTGAACATGGACGGCACCCCCAGCGACATGTGCCTGCGCGCCGAAAAGTTCGCGCGCCGCCTCAATGGCCGCTACAACCTGCCCTTCTATACCCACGACGAGCGCCTGACCACCTTTGAAGCCAAGGGTGAACGTCGCGACCGAGGTGGGCAGAAAGGCAGCTACCGCGACAACCCCGTGGACGCCATCGCCGCCGCCTTGCTGTTGCAGGGTTGGCTGGATGAAAACACCGCTTTATTTGAATCCTGACTGACGCGGCTTGCCGCGTCTTTTTACGTTTGAGCCCGGACCTTGCCTGCGCAAGGCCCTGAAGGAGCCACCATGAGCCTGCCCAATCCCGCCGAACTGATCAGCCAAATGGCGATTCGCCTCAAGGCGCACCTGCAACACCGTGCCATCAGCGAGCCGCGCTTTATCGGCATTCGCACTGGCGGTGTGTGGGTGGCCCAAGCGTTGCTGGACGAACTGGGCAGTGATTCGCCGCTGGGCACGCTGGACGTGTCCTTCTACCGCGACGACTTCAGCCAGAACGGCCTGCACCCGCAAGTACGCCCTTCGGCCCTGCCGTTCGAGATCGAAGGCCAACACCTGGTGCTGATCGACGACGTGTTGATGAGCGGCCGCACCATCCGCGCCGCCATGAACGAGTTGTTCGACTACGGCCGCCCGGCCAGCGTGACCTTGGTGTGCCTGCTGGACCTGGAGGCCGGCGAATTGCCAATCAGCCCGGATGTGGTCGGCGCCACCCTGTCCTTGGAAGCCCACCAACGGGTAAAATTGTCAGGTCCCACGCCGCTCGAACTCGAACTGCAAGACCTTGCCCTTTAAACCGCCTTGTACAGAGTCCCCGCGATGACGCCTCTAGATGCCAAGCGCCCGCTGCAGCTCAATGCTCAGGGCCAGTTGCAACACTTCCTGTCCCTCGACGGTTTGCCCCGCGAACTGCTGACCGAAATCCTCGACACCGCCGACTCGTTCCTCGAAGTCGGTGGCCGCGCGGTGAAGAAGGTCCCGCTTTTGCGCGGCAAGACCATCTGCAATGTGTTCTTCGAGAACTCCACCCGCACCCGCACCACCTTTGAACTGGCGGCCCAGCGGTTGTCGGCCGACGTGATCACACTGAACGTGTCGACCTCGTCGGCGAGCAAGGGCGAAACCCTGCTCGACACCCTGCGCAACTTGGAAGCCATGGCCGCCGACATGTTCGTGGTGCGCCACGGCGACTCCGGCGCCGCGCATTTCATCGCCGAGCACGTGTGCCCGAACGTGGCGATTATCAATGGCGGCGACGGCCGTCACGCGCACCCGACCCAGGGCATGCTCGACATGCTGACAATTCGTCGGCACAAGGGTGGCTTTGAAAACCTCTCGGTGGCCATCGTCGGCGACATCCTGCACTCGCGGGTGGCGCGCTCGAACATGCTGGCCCTCAAAGCCCTGGGCTGCCCGGACATCCGCGTGATCGCGCCGAAAACCCTGCTGCCCATCGGCATCGAGCAATACGGCGTGAAGGTTTACACCGACATGACCGAAGGCCTTAAGGATGTGGACGTGGTGATCATGCTGCGCCTGCAACGCGAGCGCATGTCCGGTGGCCTGCTGCCGAGCGAAGGTGAGTTCTACCGCCTGTTTGGCCTGACCACCGCGCGTTTGGCCGGCGCCAAGCCGGATGCCATCGTGATGCACCCAGGCCCGATCAACCGTGGCGTGGAGATTGAGTCGGCGGTGGCCGACGGCAACCAGTCGGTGATCTTGAATCAGGTGACTTACGGCATCGCCGTGCGCATGGCAGTGTTGTCCATGGCCATGAGCGGGCAAACCGCGCAACGTCAATTCGAGCAGGAGAACGCCCAGTGAAGCTCAGCATACTTGGCGCTCGCGTCATCGATCCGGCCAGTGGCCTGGATCACGTCACCGACCTTCATCTGGAAGCCGGCAAGATCATCGCCATCGGCGCCGCGCCTGCGGGCTTCAGCGCCAGCCAGACGATCGACGCCAAAGGCCTGGTGGCCGCGCCTGGGCTGGTGGACCTGAACGTCGCCCTGCGCGAGCCGGGCTACAGCCGCAAAGGCACTATCGCCAGTGAAACCCGCGCCGCCGCTGCCGGTGGCGTCACCAGCCTGTGCTGCCCGCCGCACACCAAGCCAATCCTGGACACCTCGGCGGTGACCGAACTGATCCTCGACCGCGCCCGTGAAGCCGGCAATTGCAAAGTGTTCCCCATCGGCGCCCTGAGCAAAGGCCTGGAAGGCGAACAACTCGCCGAGCTGATCGCCCTGCGCGACGCCGGCTGCGTGGCGTTCGGCAATGGCCTGGAAAGCTTTCGCAGCACGCGCACGCTGTGCCGTGCCCTGGAATACGCGGCCACTTTCGACCTGACAGTGATCTTCCACTCCCAGGACCGCGACTTGGCCGAAGGCGGCCTGGCCCATGAAGGCGCCGTTGCCAGCTTCCTCGGCCTACCGGGCATTCCGGAAACCGCTGAAACCGTGGCCCTGGCCCGTGACCTGCTGTTGGTGGAACAAAGCGGCGTGCGTGCGCACTTCAGCCAGTTGACCAGTGCTCGCGGCGTGGCATTAATCGCCCAGGCACAGGCTCGCGGCATGCGGGTGACGGCGGACGTGGCGTTGTACCAGCTGATTTTGACCGATGAGGCGCTGATCGACTTCTCCAGCCTCTACCACGTGCAACCACCGCTGCGCACCCTGGCCGACCGTGAAGGGTTGCGTGCGGCCGTGAAGTCGGGTGTGGTGTCGGCAATCTCCAGCCACCACCAGCCCCACGAGCGTGACGCCAAGCTGGCGCCGTTTGGCGCGACAGAGCCGGGCATCAGCAGCGTTGAGTTGTTGCTGCCGTTGGCGATGACGTTGGTGGAAGACGGTTTGCTCGACCTGCCGACGTTGCTCGCGCGCCTGAGCGCTGGTCCGGCTGAGGCCCTGCGCCTGCCGGCGGGTAAGTTGGCAGTGGGTTCGGCGGCGGATCTGGTGCTGTTTGACCCGGCCAGCTCTACGGTTGCCGGAGAGCACTGGTTGTCCAAGGGTGAAAACTGCCCGTTCATCGGCCATAGCCTGCCAGCGACGGTGCGGTACACCTTGGTGGATGGGCGGATCAGCTACCAGGCCTGATAAATGATCGTTCCCACGCTCTGCGTGGGAATGCATCCTGTGACGCTCTGCGTCATGGCCTTAAGAGCGGACGCGGAGCGTCCAGGGCGGCATTCCCACGCAGAGCGTGGGAACGATCAGTATGACTTGAGCGATTTATCGCCCGTTATTGCGCTCGGCATTGCGGATCGAAATCTGCGTATTCAACGTCCAGAAGTCATACAGCACCCCGATCAGGAACAACCCACCGGTCAGCAGGTAGATCAGGCCGGTGATCCATTTGCCCTGGTACATGCGGTGCAAGCCGAACACACCCAGGAACGCCAACAGTATCCAGGCCACGTTGTATTCGATAGGCCCGGCGGTAAACCGCAGGTCCGCCTCGCGGTCCATGGCGGGGATCAGAAACAAGTCGATCAGCCAGCCAATACCGAAAAGACCAAAGGTAAAAAACCAGATTGTCCCGGTCACAGGCTTGCCGTAATAGAAGCGGTGCGCCCCAGTAAAACCGAAAATCCACAGCAGGTAACCGATCAGCTTGCTGTGGGTGTCCTGCTGCATCACATCCTGTCGATAGGTGTTCATGGAGTACCTCTTTTGCCTCGATAGATAAATTTTTTCATTTTCTTTGTGACTTTTTTACGGGCGCCCGACGTACGGCAAATGGTATCTTCCTTCCCGCAAAGCCTTATGCCACCTGACCTCTGTAGGACAATAGCGGCAATTCGTCGCGTTTTTCCTGAATTTGACCCCAGGGTTCAGTCGACAAACGGCCTTAGAACGACACAAAAAGCTGTTATAAAGTTGCGCGCAAACCAAAAAGAGCCACGCCGAATGCGACCATTTTTCAAGACATGGCTGACCATCTGCCTATTAATGCCACTGGCCGCCCACGCCACCAATCGTGAGCAACGTCTTCCTAACGTTAACGGTTTCACCCCTAAAGTTCACAGCACGCCAAGCACTGCCAAATCGGTAAAGCTGACCGTCAACCGCCCGACTCACGTGAGCAAGGCCCACAACGGTAAAGCAGTTCCTGGCCTGATGGCAGTCAACACCAAACAAAGCAGCAACGTTTTGAGCCGCGCCGTGAATGTGCTCGGTACTCCTTATCGTTGGGGCGGCAGCAGCCCAAGTAAAGGGTTCGACTGCAGTGGTTTAGTGAAATATGCGTTTAACGACGTCAAAGCGGTGGATTTGCCACGCACCTCCAACGCCATGGCCGCCGGCCACGGCGTGAAGGTTGATCGCAAAGACCTGAAACCG
The DNA here is from genome assembly GCF_045447305.1 of Pseudomonas sp. D47. Lineage (NCBI taxonomy): Bacteria > Pseudomonadati > Pseudomonadota > Gammaproteobacteria > Pseudomonadales > Pseudomonadaceae > Pseudomonas > Pseudomonas sp. D47. The sequence goes on from NZ_JBJGXU010000001.1 coordinate 196,793, forward strand.
GGCGACCTGTTGTTCTTCAAATTGAAGAGCCGCCAGGTCAACCATGTTGCCATCTACCTGGGCAACGACCGCTTTATCCACGCACCGCGTCGTGGCAAGTCGGTGAGCATCGACACGCTGAAAAAGCCGTTCTGGGACAAGAACTACGTGATTGCCAAACGAGTTCTGCCGAAAGAGCAGAACAGCAACCTGCGGGTTGTGCAGCGCTAAGCCAATAGGCACTGAGCTCCCCATTTGAAATGCAATCAAATGTGGGAGCTGGCTTGCCTGCGATAGCGGGCTGACAGGTTACATCTCTGCAAGCTGACACACCGTCATCGCGTGCAAGCCATCTCCCACAGCGATCTCAGTGTCCTTTAGATATCCCCAGGCACCCTCGCCTGCCCCCGCGCTTCCTCCCGGCTGACCAGCCCCTCGCTGACCAGCGCCTTCAAGCTCATGTCCAACGTCTTCATCCCCAACGCCCCACCGGTCTGAATCGCCGAGACCATCTGCGCCACTTTGTCCTCGCGGATCAGGTTACGAATGGCTGGCGTGCCCAGCATGATCTCGTGAGCCGCCACCCGCCCGCCGCCGACCTTCTTTACCAGCACCTGCGACACCACCGCCTGTAGCGACTCCGAGAGCATCGAGCGCACCATGGCCTTTTCCCCCACCGGGAACACGTCCACCAACCGGCCCACGGTCTTTGCCGCCGAGTTGGTGTGCAGGGTGCCAAACACCAAGTGCCCGGTCTCAGCGGCCGTCAGCGCCAGGCGGATGGTTTCCAAGTCGCGCAACTCGCCTACCAGGATCACATCTGGGTCTTCGCGCAGCGCGGAACGCAGGGCCGCCGAAAAGCTGTGGGTATCTCGGTGTACCTGCCGCTGGTTGATCAGGGCCATTTTCGGGCTGTGGATAAATTCGATGGGGTCTTCCAGGGTGAGGATGTGCTGGCGCCGGTGCTGGTTGAGGTAGTCGATCATCGCCGCCAATGTCGTGGACTTGCCCGACCCGGTCGGCCCGGTCACCAGCACCAGGCCGCGCGGCAGTTGCGCGATACGCCGGAACACCTCGCCCAGCCCGAGGCCTTCAAGGCTCTGCACCTCAGCGGGGATGGTGCGAAACACCGCGCCCATGCCGCGGTCCTGCTGAAACACATTGGCCCGGAACCGCGCCACGCCGGGCAGTTCGAAGGCAAAATCCGTTTCAAGAGATGTTTCGAAATCCTTTTGTTGGTGCTGGTTGAGCAAAGGGCTTAGTAAGTCCGCAACTTGCGTAGGCGAAAGCGTCGGTCCTTCCAGTGGCCAGACTTCGCCATCGACGCGCAGCATCGGCGCCAGGCCGGCTGACAAATGCAGGTCGGAGGCGCCACGGCGCACGCTGGCCGTCAGCAGTTCAGTGATATCCATAGGGCTTTCCATTTCCAGTAGAATGCCGCGGACTCCATATCCACGGGTGCATCTTGAATGTCGACGATAGCAGACAACATTGGCCTGGTTAGCGAGCGGATCCGCGCCGCGGCCCACGCCGTGCAACGTGACGAAAGCAGTATTCACCTGCTGGCCGTGAGCAAGACCAAACCTGCACAAGCCGTGCGCGAAGCCTATGCCGCCGGAATGCGTGATTTTGGCGAGAACTACCTGCAGGAAGCCTTGGGCAAACAGGCCGAATTAACCGACCTGCCCTTGAGTTGGCACTTCATCGGCCCCATTCAATCGAACAAGACTCGTGCGATCGCCGAGAACTTCGCTTGGGTGCATTCCGTGGACCGCTTGAAAATCGCTCAACGTTTGTCCGAACAACGCCCGGCCGACCTGCCGCCGCTGAACATCTGCATTCAGGTCAACGTCAGTGGCGAAGCCAGCAAGTCCGGCTGTACGCCCGCCGACCTGCCGGCACTGGCTAACGCAATCAGCGCCCTGCCGCGCCTGACGTTGCGTGGTTTGATGGCGATCCCCGAACCGACTGACGACCGTGCCGAGCAGGATGCACCCTTCGCGACAGTACGCGACCTGCAAGCGAGCCTGAACCTGGGCCTGGACACACTTTCTATGGGCATGAGCCACGACCTTGAATCAGCCATCGCCCAAGGCGCTACCTGGGTGCGGATCGGTACCGCCCTGTTTGGTGCCCGCGACTACGGCCAGCCGTGAAATGGCTGACTTTCCTCTGAATAAGGACCTGTCATGAGCAACACGCGTATTGCCTTTATCGGCGCCGGCAACATGGCGGCCAGCCTGATCGGTGGCCTGCGGGCCAAAGGCCTCGAAGCCACACAGATCCGCGCCAGCGACCCGGGCGCCGACACCCGCGCCCGCGTCAGCACCGAGCACGGTATTGAAACCTTTGCCGACAACGCCGAGGCCATCCAAGGCGTTGACGTGATCGTACTGGCGGTCAAGCCGCAGGCCATGAAGGCGGTGTGTGAGAGCCTGCGCCCGAGCCTGCAGCCGCATCAGTTGGTGGTCTCCATCGCCGCCGGTATCACCTGTGCCAGCATGAACACCTGGCTGGGCGCCCAGCCGATCGTGCGTTGCATGCCCAACACCCCGGCGCTGCTGCGCCAGGGCGTGAGTGGTTTGTACGCTACGTCCGAAGTGAGCGCCGAACAGCGTGACCAGGCTCAAGAACTGCTGTCTGCCGTGGGCATCGCCGTGTGGCTGGAACAGGAACAGCAACTGGATGCGGTCACCGCCGTCTCCGGTAGCGGCCCGGCCTACTTCTTCCTGCTGATCGAAGCCATGACCGCCGCTGGCGTGAAACTGGGCCTGCCACACGAAGTGGCTGAGCAACTGGCTGAGCAAACCGCGCTGGGCGCTGCGAAGATGGCCGTTGGCAGCGACGTGGACGCCGCCGAGTTGCGCCGCCGCGTAACCTCGCCGGGCGGCACCACGCAGGCCGCCATCGAATCGTTCCAGGCCGGGGGCTTTGAAGCCCTGGTGGAAAAAGCCCTCGGCGCCGCCGCGCATCGCTCGGCAGAAATGGCCGAACAACTGGGCAAGTAGTCGCCCCTTACGAAGGAAACAATGATGCTCGGACTCAATGACGCTGTCATTTTCATCATCAAGACCCTGGGCAGCCTGTATCTGCTGATCGTGCTGATGCGTTTTATCCTGCAGGTGGTGCGGGCGAACTTTTATAACCCGCTGTGCCAATTCGTGGTGAAAGCTACGCAACCGCTGCTCAAGCCACTGCGCCGCATCGTGCCGAGCATGTTTGGCCTGGACATGTCATCACTGGTGTTGGCGTTCCTGTTGCAGCTGGCACTTTTCGCGGTGGTCGTAGTGCTCAAGGGCTCGCGACCTGACACGGTGCTGATGGTGCCATGGGCGCTGATTGGTATCTTGTCGCTATTTTTGAAGATCCTGTTCTGGTCAATGATCATCAGCGTGATTTTGTCCTGGGTCGCTCCGGACAGCCGCAGCCCGGGTGCCGAGCTGGTTAAGCAGATCACCGAACCGGTACTTGCGCCGTTTCGTCGATGGGTGCCTAACCTGGGTGGCCTCGACATCTCGCCGATTTTTGCATTTATCGCGCTGCAGTTGCTGCAAATCTGGGTAGTCCCCTACCTCGCCGAGTTCACCGGCATGCCGCCGCTGCTGTACAGCTTGATCTGATTGGCGATTCGTTCCTGCGCACCCGCGCAGGAACGTTCTCTAAACCTCCGGCCTTTGCTTGCCGCTGGGTGCAGTGGTCTTTAGACTTACGCCTCATTTAAACGAGAGCAGGGTCGATGCCAACTGCCTTCCCCCCCGATTCTGTTGGACTGGTCGTGCCCCAAATGGCGCACTTCAGCGAACCGCTGGCCCTGGCCTGCGGTCGTTCGCTGCCGGCCTATGACCTGATCTACGAAACCTACGGCCAACTGAACGCCACGGCGAGCAACGCCGTGCTGATCTGCCACGCCTTATCCGGGCACCATCACGCCGCGGGTTTCCACAGTGCCGACGAGCGCAAGCCCGGCTGGTGGGACAGCTGCATCGGCCCCGGCAAACCCATCGACACCAATAAATTCTTTGTGGTCAGCCTGAACAACCTCGGCGGCTGCAATGGTTCCACCGGCCCCAGCAGCCTCAACCCGGAAACCGGCAAACCGTTCGGCGCGGATTTCCCGGTACTGACCGTGGAAGACTGGGTGCACAGCCAGGCGCGCCTGGCTGACCTGCTGGGCATCGGCCAATGGGCCGCGGTGATCGGCGGCAGCCTGGGCGGCATGCAGGCGCTGCAATGGACCATCACCTACCCAGACCGCGTACGCCATTGCCTGGCCATCGCCTCGGCACCAAAACTCTCGGCGCAGAACATCGCCTTCAACGAAGTGGCACGCCAGGCGATCCTCACTGACCCCGAGTTCCACGGTGGTTCGTTCCAGGAAGCGGGCGTGATCCCCAAACGTGGCTTGATGCTGGCGCGAATGGTCGGGCACATCACTTACCTGTCCGATGACTCTATGGGCGAGAAATTCGGCCGCGGCCTCAAGAGCGAGAAGCTCAACTACGACTTCCACAGCGTCGAGTTTCAGGTGGAAAGCTACCTGCGTTATCAGGGCGAGGAGTTTTCCGGGCGTTTCGACGCCAATACCTACTTGCTGATGACTAAGGCGTTGGACTATTTCGACCCGGCCGCCAACTTCAACGATGACTTGGCGAAAACCTTCGAGGGCGCCACGGCCAAGTTCTGCGTGATGTCGTTCACTACCGACTGGCGCTTCTCGCCGGCCCGCTCGCGGGAACTGGTGGATGCCTTGATGGCCGCCAAGAAAGACGTCTGCTACCTGGAGATCGATGCTCCGCAAGGCCACGACGCCTTCCTGATCCCGATCCCGCGTTACTTGCAGGCCTTTCGCAACTACATGAACCGCATTTCTTTGTGAGAACGCCATGAGAGCCGACCTGGAAATCATCCAAGACTGGATCCCCGCCGGCAGCCGCGTGCTCGACCTTGGCTGCGGTGATGGCGAACTGCTGAGCTGGCTGCGCGACAACAAGCAAGTCACCGGCTATGGCCTGGAAAACGACCCGGACAACATCGCCCAGTGCGTGGCCAAGGGCATCAACGTGATCGAGCAGGACCTGGACAAGGGTCTGGGCAACTTTGCCAGCAACAGCTTCGATATCGTGGTGATGACCCAGGCCCTGCAAGCGGTGCACTACCCGGACCGCATCCTCGACGAAATGCTGCGCGTGGGTCGCCAGTGCATCATCACCTTCCCCAACTTCGGCCACTGGCGCTGCCGCTGGTACCTGGCCACCAAGGGCCGGATGCCGGTGTCGGATTTCCTGCCGTACACGTGGTACAACACGCCGAACATCCACTTCTGCACCTTCGAAGACTTCGAAGCCTTGTGCGGCGAGCGTGAAGCCAAGGTGATCAACCGCCTTGCTGTCGATCAACAGCACCGCCACGGCTGGGCGAGTAAGCTATGGCCCAACCTATTGGGCGAAATTGGTATCTACCGGGTCAGCAGTCCTGGCCTCACAGACCACAAAATCGCCGTCTAACCATTTTCAAGGAGGACGAACATGAGTCGTTTGGCTGTATTCCTGCTCACTGCGTGCCTGGGCGCCAGCGCCATGGCGGCGGACACTATCGACGGTAATCGCCAGAAAGAATTCGGCGATATCACCGTGCATTACAACACCTTCACCTCCAGCTTCCTGCAACCGGAAACCGCCCAGGCAGTTGGCGTTGTGCGCAGCAAGAACAAAGGTTTGATCAATGTAACCGTGGTCAAGGGCGTGACCCCTGTGGCGGCGCAAGTGACCGGCACCATCAAGGATTTGGGCGGCAAGACCGAGATATTGACGTTCAAGCAAATCACCGAGAAAGGCGGAATCAACTACCTCGCGCCCTACTCCGTGCCGCAGCGTGAATACAAGACGTTTACCATCAACGTTGAAACCGGCGGAAAAGCCCATAGCTTCCAATTCAACCAAGAACTGTTTCCGGCCGAATAATGAACCTGACCCAACTCGTACTGGCCAGCCATAACGCCGGCAAACTCAAAGAATTGCAGGCCATGCTCGGTGAATCCGTGCAATTGCGCTCGATTGGCGAATTCAGCCAGGTGGAGCCTGAAGAAACCGGCCTGTCGTTTGTCGAAAACGCCATCCTCAAGGCGCGCAATGCCGCGCGTATCTCCGGCTTGCCTGCATTGGCGGATGATTCGGGCCTGGCGGTGGATTTCCTCGGCGGCGCGCCGGGCATCTACTCGGCGCGTTACGCTGACGGCAAGGGTGACGCGGCCAACAACGCCAAGCTGCTGGACGCCCTCAAGGGCGTGCCGGATGCGGAACGTGGCGCGCAGTTCGTCTGCGTGCTGGCACTGGTGCGGCATGCCGATGACCCGTTGCCGATCCTCTGCGAAGGCCTGTGGCACGGGCGCATTCTGCATACAGCCAGTGGCGAGCATGGCTTCGGCTATGACCCGCTGTTCTGGGTGCCGGAGCGCAATGTCTCCAGCGCCGAACTGAGCCCGGCCGACAAGAACCAGATCAGCCACCGCGCCCGCGCAATGGATTTGCTGCGCCAACGCCTGAGCCTGAAATGACCCAAAACACCTCTGCGCAGCCGCTGATCCACGGCGGCGCGCAAACACCTCGGGCGGCCCTGCCCCAGCTGCCGCCCTTGGCGCTGTACATCCACATCCCGTGGTGCGTGCGCAAATGCCCTTATTGCGACTTCAACTCCCACACCGCGAGCAAAGTGCTGCCGGAAGAAGAGTATGTGGACGCGTTACTGGCTGACCTTGATCAAGACCTGCACGCGGTTTACGGCCGTGAACTCAGCTCGATCTTTTTCGGTGGCGGCACGCCGAGCCTGTTCAGCGCCACCGCGCTGGGGCGCTTGCTCAAGGGTGTGCAAGCGCGTATCCCGTTTGCCGGCGACATCGAGATCACCCTGGAAGCCAACCCCGGGACCTTCGAGCAAGAGAAGTTCGTGGCATACCGCAAGCTGGGGATCAATCGTCTGTCCATCGGCATCCAGAGCTTCCAGCAGCAAAAGCTCGAGGCCCTGGGCCGCATTCACAATGGCGACGAAGCGGTGCGCGCAGCGGGCATGGCGCGCCAGGCCGGGTTCGATAACTTCAACTTGGACTTGATGCACGGCTTGCCCGATCAGTCCTTGGACGATGCCCTGAGCGACTTGCGCCAGGCTATCGCACTGAAGCCGACGCACTTGTCCTGGTACCAACTGACCCTGGAACCCAACACCGTGTTCTGGAACCAGCCGCCCGCGCTGCCGGAAGACGACACATTGTGGGACATCCAGGAAGCCGGCCAGGCGCTGCTGGCCGAACACGGTTACGCGCAATATGAAGTGTCGGCCTATGCCCAACCGGGTCGCCCGGCGCGGCATAACCTGAATTACTGGAGCTTCGGCGATTTTATCGGCATCGGCGCCGGTGCCCATGGCAAGCTCAGCCACCCGGACGGGCGCATCGTGCGCACCTGGAAGACCCGCGCACCGAAGGACTACCTCAACCCGGCCAAAAGCTTCCAGGCAGGGGCGAAAGAACTGACCAACGAAGAACTGCCGTTCGAGTTTCTGATGAACGCATTGCGGCTCACCGAAGGCGTTGACGCCAAGCTCTACGCCGAGCGCACCGGCCTTGATCTGGCGAGCCTGGACGAAGGCCGCCGTGAGGCAGAACAAAGTGGCTTAATGCAGGTCGAACCGTCACGCCTGGCGGCGACCGACCGCGGGCAACTCTTTCTCAATGACCTGTTGCAGACGTTTTTGAGCTGATCGCTCTTAAGGAAATCGAATGGATTTGGTACTCGACCTGCTCGCCACCGTCTCCCGCTGGAGCCGTAGCAACCTGTCGGAAATCTCCCTGGCCCTCGTCGGCTGCTTGCTGGTGCTGTTCGGCGCGGACATCAAAGGCTGGGTTGAGGCGCGACTGGGCAGCATCGCCGGTGCATTGCGCGTACCGTTGATGGCGCTGGTGTGCATGATCGGTAGCGGTGCGGCGTTGATCTATGCCACACCGTGGATTGTGCGGGGCCTGAGCCAGTTCAATAACTACAGCCTGGCACCCGTGTTGGTGGTGGTGCTGGTGTTGATTGGCGTCGTCGCAGACCGCCGCTGACCCCAAACCCAACACAAAACCAAATGTGGGAGCTGGCTTGCCTGCGATAGCATCACCTGGGTATCACTGATACACCGAGGTGTCTGCATCGCAGGCAAGCCAGCTCCCACATTGGATTGCATTTCAAATCAGTGGCGAGTTACGCCAATTTCTCGAACTTCAAATCCCAAACCCCATGCCCCAACCGCTCGCCGCGGCGTTCGAACTTGGTGATCGGGCGCTCAGCCGGGCGTGGCACGCATTTGCCGTCTTCGGCCAGGTTGCGGTAGCCAGGGGCGACGTTCATCACTTCCAGCATGTATTGCGCGTACGGTTCCCAGTCGGTGGCCATGTGCAGGATGCCGCCGACTTTCAACTTGCTGCGCACCAGTTCCGCGAAGGACGCCTGGACGATACGGCGCTTGTGGTGACGGGATTTGTGCCAAGGGTCCGGGAAGAACAGCATCAGGCGGTCGAGGCTGTTGTCGGCGATGCAGCGGTTGAGCACTTCAATCGCGTCGCAGTCATAGACCCGCAGGTTAGTCAGGCCCTGGGTGAGCACGCCGTTGAGCAGCGCGCCGACACCCGGGCGGTGTACTTCCACACCGATGAAGTCCTGCTCCGGCGAGGCTGCGGCCATTTCCAACAGGGAGTGGCCCATGCCGAAACCGATTTCGAGGGAACGCGGGGCCGAACGGCCGAACACCTGGTCGTAATCCACCGGCGCGTCGGCCAATGGCAATACGAACAGCGGCGTGCCCTGCTCCAAGCCCTTTTGCTGGCCTTCGGTCATGCGACCGGCGCGCATCACAAAACTCTTGATGCGGCGGTGCTTGGACTCGTCGCCTTCTTCCACGGTGTTCGGCGTTTCGTTTGATTCAGTCATCAATGGCTCTTACTTGATCAGACCATCCAGCGGCGAGGAGGCGCTGGCGTACAGTTTTTTCGGCATGCGGCCGGCGAGGTAGGCCAAGCGGCCTGCGACGATCGCGTGATTCATGGCTTCGGCCATCATGATCGGCTGCTGGGCATGGGCGATGGCCGAGTTCATCAGCACCGCATCGCAGCCCAGTTCCATGGCGATGGTGGCGTCGGAGGCAGTGCCCACGCCCGCATCCACCAGCACCGGGATCTTGGCTTCTTCGAGGATGATCTGCAGGTTATACGGATTGCAGATACCCAGGCCGGAACCGATCAGACCAGCCAGCGGCATCACCGCGATGCAACCGATTTCCGCCAGTTGGCGGGCAATGATCGGGTCATCGCTGGTGTAGACCATCACGTCGAAACCTTCCTTGACCAGCGTTTCGGCGGCCTTGAGGGTTTCGATCACGTTGGGGAACAGGGTTTTCTGGTCGGCCAGCACTTCCAGCTTCACCAGGTTGTGGCCGTCGAGCAGCTCACGGGCCAGGCGGCAAGTGCGCACGGCTTCGATGGCGTCGTAGCAACCGGCGGTGTTCGGCAAGAAAGTGTAGCGATCCGGCGACAGCACTTCGAGCAGGTTCGGCTCGCCTTCGATCTGGCCGAGGTTGGTACGGCGCACGGCGAAGGTGACGATCTCGGCACCCGAGGCTTCGATGGCCAGGCGGGTTTCTTCCATGTCACGGTACTTGCCGGTGCCGACCAGCAGACGGGACTGGTAGGTGCGACCGGCCAGGACGAAGGGCTTGTCGCTACGAACGATGCTCATGGGAAATCCTCGAATTGGAGTGAGGTTCTGCAGAATGCGGGATGGCGCCCTTGAGCGCCGGGCGGCTAGCCGCCACCGATGGCGTGGACCACTTCGACCTGATCACCTTCGGTGAGCGCGGTTTCGACGTGCAGGCTACGCGGGACGATATCCAGGTTGAGCTCCACTGCGACGCGACGCCCGGTCAGGTCCAGACGGGTCAGCAGGGCCGCAACGGTTTCACCGTCGGGCAGTTCAAAGGATTCGCCGTTCAACTGAATGCGCATGCCACGGGCCGCCATCGTTTTTAGGGGCCAGCATTCTAGCCCGATCATGGTTGTCGGCCCAAGCCCCTTGGTCAGAAGCCCCTCGGTCAGATGGCCTGCAGGCGCCATGCAGCAAGACCGAGGAAGAACCAGCCGAGCAGAAACGCCAGCCCGCCAAATGGCGTGATGATCCCCAGTTTGCTGATGCCGGTCAGGGTCAGCGCATACAAACTGCCGGAGAACAGCAGGATGCCGACAGTAAAGGAGATACCCGCCCAGCCGATCAGTCGGCCAGGAATATGCGCAGCCAACAACGCCACGCCGAACAGCGCCAGGGCATGCACCAGTTGGTAAGTCACGCCGGTGTGGAAGATCGCCAGGTACTCGGCGCTCAGGCGGTTTTTCAGGCCGTGAGCAGCAAAGGCGCCGAGGGCGACGCCGGTGAAGCCGAAAAAGGCAGCCAGCATCAGAAAGCTACGCAGCATGAGGAACTCCAATCAGACTCAAAGGGCCGGGTCTGTATAATGGCCCGCTCAACGGGTTCGGCCAAGCCATCTCTATGCTGCGTCTCCTCTTCAAGCGTTTTCTCAAAGTCGTGAAATGGTTTGCCATCGGCAGTGTGCTGCTGGTGCTGCTGTTTCGTGTCGTGCCGCCACCGTTCACCGCGCTGATGGTGGAGCGCAAGGTCGAATCCTGGATCGACGGCGAGCCGATCGACCTGCAACGCACGTGGGTGGCGTGGGACGAGATCTCCGATGACCTCAAAGTGGCGGTGATGGCCGGTGAAGACCAGCGCTTCCCGCAGCACTGGGGTTTTGATTTTGGCGCGATTCAGGCGGCGCTGCTGCACAACGAGCGCGGCGGTTCGATTCGCGGCGCCAGCACGTTGAGCCAACAGGTGTCGAAGAACCTGTTCCTGTGGGCCGGGCGCAGTTACTTGCGCAAAGGCCTGGAGGCTTGGTTTACCGGGTTGATCGAAGTGTTCTGGCCCAAGCAGCGGATTCTTGAGGTGTACCTCAACAGCGTGGAGTGGGATGAAGGTGTTTTCGGCGCAGAAGCGGCGGCGCGGCATCACTTTGGGGTGAGTGCCAAGGCGCTTTCTCGCCAGCAGGCCAGCTATTTGGCGGCGGTGTTGCCGAACCCACGGGTGTGGAGTGCCAGCCATCCGACCGCGTATGTGGCGCGGCGAGCGGCGTGGATTCGCCAGCAGATGAGCCAATTGGGCGGGGATGGTTATCTGGTGGAGTTGAACAACTCTCGCAAGGCACCTTGGTCCGACTGACACCACATCCCCCTGTGGGAGCTGGCCGAGTTGGACTTGAGATTTTCGAATGCAAACAAAAATGCCCCGATCTTTCGATCGGGGCATTTTTTTGTCTTTTCGCAGCCTTTAAGCAGCGATCGACAACTTCAGCTTATTCATCGCGCTTTTCTCAAGCTGACGAATTCGCTCGGCTGACACGTTGTACTTCTGCGCCAGGTCGTGCAGCGTGGCTTTTTCTTCTGCCAGCCAGCGCTGGTAGAGGATGTCACGGCTGCGGTCGTCCAACACTTCCAACGCTTCGTGCAGGTTGTGATTGGAGTTGTCGCTCCAGTCGGCGTCTTCCAGTTGACGCGCCGGGTCGTACCGGTGGTCTTCCAGGTAGTTGGCCGGCGATTGGAAGGCGCTGTCGTCGTCCGCTTCTGCGGCCGGGTCGAAGGCCATATCATGGCCGGTCAGGCGGCTTTCCATCTCGCGCACTTCACGCGGCTCCACACCGAGGCTTTCGGCCACACGGTGGACTTCCTCGTTATTCAGCCACGCCAGGCGTTTTTTCTGGCTGCGCAGGTTGAAGAACAGTTTGCGCTGGGCCTTGGTGGTCGCCACCTTCACGATGCGCCAGTTGCGCAGGATGAACTCGTGGATTTCCGCCTTGATCCAGTGCACAGCAAACGACACCAGACGCACACCCATTTCCGGGTTGAAGCGTTTTACAGCCTTCATCAGGCCGACGTTGCCTTCCTGGATCAGGTCAGCCTGGGCCAGGCCGTAGCCGCTATAGCTACGGGCGATATGTACGACAAAACGCAGGTGGGCGAGCACCATCTGCCGAGCCGCCCCCAAATCCTGCTCATAGTAGAGACTCTCGGCCAGTTCACGCTCCTGCTCGGGCGTCAGCAATGGAATGCTGTTGACCGTGTGCACATAGGCTTCCAGGTTCGCACCTGGGACCAAGGCATAAGCAGGTTGCAAAGAAGTGGTCATACGAAAAAACCTCCGACTCACATAACTCGTGCAGTTCAGCACTGCGAAAATTGACCGGGAACCGTAGGACAAGTTCCCTAAACCACTGATACGGTCAATACAAACGAAACCACATTAATCTGACATTAACTACTTCGGCGCCAACTCACGTAAATGACGAGCGACCGCAATCCACGCACCGATATACCCCAACAATACCGCGCCAAGCAAGAGTGACAAACCATCGGCAACCGGCACGCCGGCCAAGGCGAAATCGCTGCCGTACAAGCCGGCAAGCCCGACTACCGCGTCGTTCAGCCAGTCAAGGCCAAACGCTAGCACGCCCCAGGACAAAATCCCGGCACCAAAGCCATAAAGCGCGCCCATGTACAGAAAAGGACGACGCACATAGCTGTCCGTGCCGCCGACCAGTTTAATCACTTCTATCTCGATGCGACGGTTTTCAATATGAAGACGAATGGTATTACCTATCACCAAAAGTAATGCAGACACCAACAGCACCGTCAAACCGAACACAAAGCGGTCGCCCAGCTTGAGAATCGCGGCAAGACGCTCTACCCAGACTAGATCAAGTTGCGCCTGTTGCACCTTGGGCATCTCTGCGAGTTTTTGTCGCAGGGCCTCAAGCGCCGGCTTGTCGACTTCATTCGGCGTCACAAGCACCACGCCCGGCAGCGGGTTCTGCGGCAGCTCCTTGAGCGCCTCGCCCAGGCCAGACTGCTGCTGAAACTCCTCAAGGGCCTGGTCGCGGCTGATGTATTCGGCGTCCGCCACACCCGGCAGGTTTTTGATGTCGTCGCGCAAGCTTTCGCCATCTTTGGCGCTGGCGTCGAGGTTCAGGTACAGCGAAATCTGCGCCGCACGCTGCCAGGAACCGCCCAGACGCTCGACATTATTAAGCAGCAGCGACAAACCCATCGGCAGGCTCAGCGCCACGGCCATCACCAGGCAGGTGAAAAAGCTGCCAATCGGCTGCTTGGCCAGGCGGCGCAGGCTGTCGAGCAGGCTGGCGCGATGGCTTTCGATCCAGGCGCGCAGCAGTGTGCTGAAATCCGGGCCATCGTCTTCATCGCGTTTTTTCTTCTGCGGTTGCGGGTCGGCGGCTTTTGGCGCCACGCGTTCGGAGACTTTAGGGCTGCGTGTTGCACTCATACGCCGGCCTCCCCGTCGCCGATCAGGCGGCCGCGTTGCAGGGTCAGCATGCGATGGCGCATACGCGCGATCAACGCCAGGTCGTGACTGGCGATCAGCACGCTGGTGCCCAGGCGGTTGATGTCTTCGAACACGCCCATGATCTCGGCCGCCAGGCGCGGGTCGAGGTTACCGGTGGGTTCGTCCGCCAGCAGCAAGGCCGGGCGGTGGACGATGGCGCGGGCAATGCCGACGCGTTGTTGCTGGCCGGTGGACAGGTCGCCTGGGTACAGATCGGTTTTATCCGACAGCGCCACGCGCTCCAGCGCCGAATCCACACGCTTGACGATCTCGGCCTTGGACAGCCCCAGGATCTGCAACGGCAAGGCAATGTTGTTGAACACCGTGCGATCGAACAGCAACTGGTGGTTCTGAAACACCACGCCGATCTGACGGCGCAGGAAAGGAATCTGTGCGTTGCTGATAGTGGCCAGATCCTGGCCCGCCAGCAGCAACTTGCCAGTGGTCGGACGCTCCATGGCCAGCAGCAGGCGCAACAGCGTACTTTTGCCCGCGCCCGAGTGACCGGTCACGAACAAGAATTCGCCGCGACGCACTCGAAAGCTCAGCTCATGCAAGCCCACATGCCCGTTGGCATAGCGTTTACCGACCTGTTCGAATCGAATCATGAACGCTCCCGCTCGGCAAAGAGTGCCTGTACAAAGGGTTCGGCTTCAAAGGTGCGCAGGTCGTCGATACCTTCACCGACGCCGATGTAACGAATCGGCAACCCGAACTGTTTAGCCAGGGCGAAGATCACGCCGCCTTTGGCTGTGCCGTCGAGCTTAGTCAATGCCAGGCCGGTCAGTTGCACCGTCTGGTTGAATTGTTTGGCCTGGCTGATGGCGTTCTGGCCGGTGCCGGCGTCAAGCACCAGCAAGACTTCATGCGGCGCCTCGGCGTCGAGCTTGCTGATCACGCGGCGTACTTTCTTCAACTCTTCCATCAAGTTGTCTTTGGTGTGCAGGCGACCGGCGGTATCGGCGATCAGCACGTCGATGTTGCGCGCCTTGGCGGCTTGCACGGCGTCGAAGATCACCGAGGCAGAGTCGGCGCCGGTGTGCTGGGCGATCACCGGGATCTTGTTGCGCTCACCCCAGACCTGCAGTTGCTCCACGGCAGCGGCGCGGAAGGTGTCGCCGGCGGCGAGCATGACTTTCTTGCCTTCCAACTGCAGCTTTTTGGCCAGCTTGCCGATGGTGGTGGTTTTGCCGGCGCCGTTGACGCCGACCACCAGGATCACAAACGGCTTGTTCGGCGTGATCACCAGCGGGGCTTCTACCGGTTTGAGCATCGCAGCCAGCTCTGCCTGCAGGGATTTGTAGAGCGCGTCGGCGTCGGTCAGTTGCTTGCGTGCGACCTTCTGGGTCAGGCTCTGGATGATCACGGCGGTGGCTTCAACGCCCACGTCAGCCGTCAGCAGGCGGGTTTCAATGTCTTCCAGCAGCTCGTCATCGATGACCTTCTTGCCCAGGAACAGGCTGGCCATGCCTTCGCCAATGCTGGCGCTGGTCTTGCTCAGGCCCTGCTTGAGGCGCGCGAAGAAGCCGGTTTTGCTGGTTTCGACAGCAGCGGTGACCGGTTCTTGTTCGACAGGCGGCTCGATAACGGCAGGCGCGGCCACGACGACAGGCACAGGCGTCGGCTCAACAGCGACCGGCGCAGGCACTTCGACTACCGGCAGCGCTTCAACCACCACTTCCACCGGCTCAACCACCGACGGAATCGGCGGCGCGACATGTTCGGCCTGCACATCGTCAACCAGCGCTACGGGCTCTTCGGCCACCGGCAGCTCAAGCCACGGCTTGTGCTCGGGCTCAGGTTCCGGCGCGGCTTCAGCCACCGGCTGCAACACCGGCTCGGCCATCGGCAACACCACCGGCGCCGGGATTTCAGCAACCGGTTCGGCTTCTACTATCGGTTCAGGGATAGGCTCAGGTTGAACCTGCGGCTGTTCGACGACGGTTTCCTGCGGCTTTTTGCGCAGCCATCCGAACAGGCCTTTTTTCTCGCCAGCGGCAGCTGGGCTCTTCTTGTCGTCGTTGGAACCAAACATGGAGGACGGCTATCTCAAAGTAGCGATGCGCCAGGGCGCCTCGGTAAATAAATTCGATGCAGAACAGACTGCTTTAACGCTCGCTTGTTCATGCGCAACATTTTGTAAGGCGTAAATAAAGGCCTCAACAAATCGTTTCAATAAAGGACTGAAGCGATAAAATCGGCGAAAAGTGGAAGATTGTCGGGAAAAAACACCTTTAACCTCCACGTTCCTACGACTGGATCCGGAACAAGATGACCGCCATGGTGGCCGTGTCCAAATCGGATCAGTATCCTAGGGCGTGTCATTCCTCATTACCAGTACCGCGTTGCCGCCTAAAAGCAAGCCAGGCAAGGCGCAGGCCGCCGGGAATGTGCTTCCCTTGCCCAGGCCTGCAAACGCAGCCTGGCTTGCTTTTAGGCACAACCCGAAGGGCCGGGCCTGTTAGTGTGCTGGGCTGCGTTACTCGGAGCTTATTTGGAAAAACCAAATCGCGCTCCTCGCGCCTTGCCCTGCACACTAGCAGGCTGCGGCGCGGTACTGGTAATGAGGAATGACACGCCCTAACCTCCTCGCCCGCCGACGCTAAGACCAAGCGGGCAGCCCAACAGGTTTAAAAACGAATGAATGCTCTAGCCCGCCGCGCTGCAGGCCTGCTGTTCAGCACAGTTTGTCTGCCCCTTTCAGCTTTGGCTGCCGACCCACAACCCACCCATGAATTCACCCTGGATAACGGCCTTAAAGTGGTCGTGCGCGAAGATCATCGCGCGCCGGTGGTGGTTTCCCAGGTCTGGTACAAGGTTGGTTCGAGCTACGAAACCCCGGGCCAGACCGGTTTGTCCCACGCCCTGGAACACATGATGTTCAAGGGCAGCGCGAAAGTCGGCCCCGGCGAAGCCTCACTGATCCTGCGCGACCTAGGCGCCGAAGAAAACGCCTTCACCAGCGATGACTACACCGCCTACTACCAAGTACTGGCCCGTGATCGCCTGGGCGTCGCTTTCGAGCTGGAAGCCGACCGTATGGCCAGCCTGCGCCTGCCGGCGGATGAGTTCAGCCGCGAGATCGAGGTCATCAAGGAGGAGCGCCGCCTGCGCACCGACGATAACCCGATGTCCAAGGCCTACGAGCGCTTCAAGGCCATGGCCTACCCGGCCAGCGGTTACCACACGCCGACCATCGGCTGGATGGCTGACCTGGAGCGCATGAAAGTCGAAGAGCTGCGCCACTGGTATCAATCCTGGTATGTACCGAACAACGCCACGCTGGTGGTAGTCGGTGACGTGACCCCGGATGAGGTCAAGAACCTGGCTCAGCGTTATTTCGGCCCAATCCCCAAGCGTGATGTGCCACCCGCGAAAATCCCACTGGAGCTCGCCGAGCCTGGCGAACGCCTGCTGACCCTGCACGTGCAGACCCAACTGCCGAGCGTGATCCTGGGCTTCAACGTGCCAGGCCTGGCCACCGCCGAAGACAAACGCTCGGTACAGGCCCTGCGCCTGCTCTCGGCCCTGCTCGATGGCGGCTACAGTGCACGTATTTCCGAGCAACTGGAACGCGGTGAAGAGCTGGTATCCGCCGCCTCCACCAGCTACGACGCCTACACCCGGGGTGACAGCCTGTTCACCCTGACGGCCACGCCGAACCAGCAGAAGAAAAAGACCATTGCCCAAGCCGAAGCCGGCCTGTGGCGCCTGCTGGACGAATTGAAAGCCAAACCGCCGACCACCGAAGAACTGGAGCGTATCCGCGCCCAGGTCATCGCCGGCGTGGTCTACCAGCGCGATTCCATCACCAGCCAGGCCACGGCCATTGGCTCCCTGGAAACTGTCGGGCTGTCCTGGAAACTGATGGACACCGAGTTGGCCGACCTGCAAAGCGTGACCCCGGAAGATATCCAGAAGGCCGCACGTACTTATTTCACCCGCGAGCGTTTGAGCGTCGCCCATGTTTTGCCTGAGGAGACCGCTCATGAGTGATCGCAAAAGCAGCCGCCTGATCCTGCCAGCCCTGATCGCCGTCACCGCGATCGCCGCCAGCGCCGTGTATTTCCTGCGCCCGAGCGAATCCGTGGCCAGCCAGGCGCTGGACAAGGCCCAATCGGCCAGCAAACTGCAATCTTTGGCGGAGCTGGACGGCAAGGCGCCGACCAACCGCAAGCTCGACGTGCAAACCTGGACCACCGCCGAAGGCGCCAAGGTGCTGTTCGTCGAAGCCCACGAATTGCCGATGTTCGACGTGCGCATTCTGTTCGCCGCCGGCAGCAGCCAGGACGGCAACACGCCCGGTGTGGCCCTGCTGACCAACGCCATGCTCAATGAAGGTGTGCCGGGCAAGGGCGTCAGCCAGATCGCCAGTGGCTTTGAAAGCCTGGGCGCCGACTTTGGCAATGGCGCCTACCGCGACATGGCGCTGGTGTCCCTGCGCAGCCTGAGTGACAGCGACAAGCGCGACGCAGCCCTGGCGCTGTTCGACGACGTGATCGGCAAGCCGACCTTCCCGGCCGACTCCCTGGCGCGGATCAAGAACCAGATCCTTGCCGGTTTTGAATACCAGAAACAGAACCCGGCTAAACTGGCCAGCCTTGAGCTGTTCAAGCGCCTGTACGGCGACCACCCTTACGCTCACCCGAGCGAAGGCACGCCTGAAAGCATTCCGAAGATTACCCTCGCGCAGCTGCAGGCCTTCCACGCCAAGGCTTACGCCGCCGGTAACGCGGTGATTGCCGTTGTAGGCGACCTGACCCGCGCCGAGGCCGAAGCCATGACCGCCAAGGTCTCCGCATCGCTGCCTAAAGGCCCGGCCCTGGCGAAGATCGCCCAACCGACCGAACCCAAAGCCGGCCTGAGCCATATTGAGTTCCCATCCAAGCAGACGCACCTGCTGTTCGCGCAACTGGGCATCGACCGCGCCGACCCGGACTACGCAGCCTTGTCCCTGGGCAACCAGATCCTCGGCGGCGGTGGTTTCGGCACCCGCTTGATGAGCGAAGTGCGCGAGAAACGCGGCCTGACCTATGGCGTGTACTCCGGTTTCTCGCCGATGCAAGTACGCGGCCCGTTCATGATCAACCTGCAGACCCGCGCCGAAATGAGCGGCGGCACCCTGCGCCTGGTTGAGGACGTACTGGCCGACTACCTCAAGACCGGCCCGACGCAAAAGGAACTGGATGACGCCAAGCGTGAGCTGGCCGGCAGCTTCCCGCTGTCCACCGCCAGCAACGCCGATATTGCCGGGCAACTGGGCGCGATGGGTTTCTACAACCTGCCGCTGAGCTATCTGGAAGATTTCATGAAACAATCCCAGGCCCTGACCGTAGAGCAGGTCAAGGCTGCATTGAACAAACACTTGAGCGCCGACAAGATGGTCATCGTGACCGCCGGCCCGACGATTGCGCAAAAGCCACTACCGCCCCCCACTGATAAACCTGCCGAGCAGCCGCTCGGGGTTCCGGAGCATTAATGGCCAGTTCATCTCGCCCAAAAAAACCTGTCCACAACGTGCATAACGGTGTGGGCCAACTGCGCATCATTGGCGGTGAATGGGGCAGTCGCAAGCTGAGCTTCCCTGACGTCGTAGGCCTGCGCCCGACGCCGGATCGCGTGCGTGAAACCCTGTTCAACTGGCTCGCGCCGTACATCGGCGGGGCCAAAGTGCTGGACCCGTTCGCCGGCAGCGGCGCGCTGTTCCTGGAGGCGCTGTCCCGTGGCGCGGCCCAGGGCCAGGCGCTGGATGCCAGCAATGTGGCGGTGTCCAGCCTCAAGGAACACCTGGGCACGCTGCGTTGCACCACCGGCCAGGTTCAGACCGCCGACGCGCTGCGCTACCTGGAAACCCAGGCGGCGACTGAGTACGACGTGGTGTTCCTCGACCCGCCGTTCAATCAAAACCTGTTGCCGACGGTGTGTGCGTTGCTGGAAGAGCGACAGTGGCTGGCTGCGGATGCGTGGATCTACACTGAGAGTGAGACCGCCCCGTCTACCCTCGGCCTGCCGGGCAGCTGGCGCCTGCACCGGGAGCAGAAGTCCGGGCGGGTGTATTACGCGTTGTGGCATCGGTTGGTCGAAATCGCTGCCTAGTCTTTCAGCCTGGCTTCAATTGTGGCGAGGGAGCTTGCTACCGAGAGTTACATGACCCCTTCTTCCGACCTGTTCAAACCCGCCTTCGGCCTCGGCAACCCCCATCTGCAAACGCTGTGGGGGCCGCTGTGGCGCACCACCACCCATATCGAACGCCAACGCGAACGCTTGTGGCTGGACGACGGCGACTTCCTCGACCTCGACTGGCACGGCCCCCACGACGCACAAGCGCCATTAGTGCTGGTACTGCATGGGCTGACGGGTTCATCCAACTCGCCCTACGTGGCCGGCCTGCAAAAAACCCTCGCGGCTCAAGGCTGGGCCAGCGCAGCGTTGAACTGGCGCGGGTGCTCGGGCGAGCCGAACCTGCTAGCGCGCAGTTACCACTCGGGCGCCAGCGAAGACCTGGCGGCAGCGATTGCCCATCTGCGGGCCAAGCGGCCGTTGGCGCCGCTGTACGCAGTGGGTTATTCCCTGGGCGGCAATGTGCTGCTCAAGCATTTGGGGGAAACCGGCGAGGCCTCGGGGTTGCACGGCGCCGCGGCGGTGTCGGTGCCGTTTCGGCTGGATCAATGCGCCGATCGCATCGGGCTGGGCTTTTCGCGGGTTTATCAGAAGCACTTTATGCGCGAGATGCTGGCGTATATCCGCGCCAAGCAGCGGCGCTTTTTACAGGATGGCCAGGCTGACGGGCTGAAAACCCTGGAGGCACTGGGCTCGCTGGAGAAGATGCGCACGTTCTGGGACTTCGATGGGCGGGTGACCGCGCCGCTGCACGGTTTCCTCAGCGCCGAGGACTATTACCGCCGCGCATCCAGTCGGTATTACCTGGGTGCTATCCGCACCCCCACCCTGATTATCCAGGCCGCCGATGACCCGTTCGTGTTCGCCCACAGCTTGCCCGAGGCCAGTGAATTGTCGGAATGCACCGAGTTCGAGTTATTGGCCAAGGGTGGGCATGTGGGGTTTGTCGATGGTTCGCTCAAGCGCCCCAGCTACTACCTGGAGCGCCGAATCCCCCAGTGGCTACTGGAGAAACACGATAAATAATGTGGGAGCGGGCTTGCCTGCGATGCGCATAGGTATCTACACAACTTTCGGTGAGCGCAAAATCTGTAGCAGATGGGCTTTCGTGGCGAGCGGGCTTATCAGTTAGCCGATTTTTAGCTGACACACCGGCATCGCAGGCAAGCCAGCTCCCACATTTTGATTGGGTTTACAGGCCTGACAGCTCAGTCGCCGGTCGCAATTTCCCGCGCCGGATCAGTAATCCACTCGCTCCACGACCCCGCATACAGCTTGCCCAACGGATAACCCGCCAAGCTCAACGCAAACAGGTTATGACACGCCGTCACGCCCGAACCGCAATACGCCACCAGCGCATCCGGCGAACGGCCCTGCAACTGCGCGGCGAAGCGCTGCTTGAGCTGCTCAGCCGGAAGAAAGCGGCCATCACTGCCCAGGTTTTCATTGAACGCCGCACATTGCGCACCGGGAATGTGCCCGGCGATGGGGTCGATAGGTTCCACGTCACCACGGAAACGCGCCTGGGCGCGGGCATCAATCAAGGTCATGCCCGGTTCGCCCAGGCGTTTTTGCAGGTGTTCGGCGTCCAGCACCAAGTGATTGTCCGGCGTACCGGCAAACGTCCCCGGCTCAACCACCGGCGCGTCCAGGCTCAGCGGGAAACCGGCGGCGTGCCAGGCCTTGAGGCCACCGTCCAGGATAAACACAGCATCACGCTTGCCCAGCCAGGCCAGCAGCCACCAGGCGCGGGCGGCATAGGCACCGGGGCCGTCGTCATACAACACGATGTCGGTGTCGGCGTTGATGCCCCAAGCCCGCAGTTGCTCGGTGAACGTGTCCGCGGCTGGCAATGGGTGTCGGCCGGTCACGCCTTTGGTCACCGGACCGCTGAGGTGGCGCTCCAGGTCAGCGTATTGCGCCCCCTCAATATGCCCTTCGGCATAGCTGCAAAGCCCGTAGTCCGGGTCTTCCAAGGCAAAGCGGCAATCCAGGATCACCAGCCCGGCAGCCTGCTGGCGCTCGGCTAATTGCTGGGGGCTGATCAGTTGGGCAAGCGGCATGACGGACTCCTGTGAACACATTCGGGAAAGGTCCTACTTCACTTCTTCCAGTGCCTGGTTCAACGGCACGTAAAACTCTTTGAACAAGGCGTCCACCGCCTCTTTCGCCTGGGGCGTGACAAACCCTGCTTCCAGCACTAGCACCTGATACACCCCGCGCTTGATCGCCTCGGCGCTCAAATGGGTGGAGTTTTCATTGGTGGTGCACAGGAAACGCACCCAGGAAGTGAGGATGATCCAGGCATTGAGGGTCAGGGCCTCGGTTTGTATCGGGTCCATATTGAGGATGCCGGCATCCACGAACCCCTGATAGATAGCGCCGCCCTGGATCAGGCAACGCTGAGAGAAACGCCGGTAGCCGGTGGCCAGTTCCGGGTCGCTTTCCAGCAGGTGTTCGAGGTCACGGTGCAGGAAACGGTAGCGCCACATGCCGGCCAGCACGGCCTGCAGGTAGAAGCGTTTGTCTTCAACGGTTACCGCACGGCCTTGAGGCGGGCGCAGGAAACTGTCCACCAACACTTCGTATTCGCGAAACAGCACGGCGATGATCGCCTGCTTGTTGGGGAAGTGGTAGTACAGGTTGCCCGGGGAAATCTCCATGTGGGCGGCAATGTGGTTGGTGCTGATGCTGCGCTCGCCCTGCTGGTTAAAAAGCTCCAGGCTGGTTTGCACAATGCGCTCGCTGGTCTTTACTCGTGGTGCCATAGGGGATCAGCTTCTAAACACGTGATGGGGCATCTTACGGCCTATCCTTGTCTGGATAAATCCGCTTGTTGCTGCAATGACATTTGACAATTTAGAGCAATGACTCTAAAAATCCAGGCAGACCTATAACAATTGGGAACTGCACCATGTCTGCCACCGTTGCCTACCTGCAAGATTCCCAGGCGCTGGATCAACTCCAGGACCTGTTCGACGCCCAACGCCGCGCCTATGCCGCCAACCCGATGCCGCCGGCGGCGCAGCGTCAGCAATGGCTCAAAGCCTTGCGCGACTTGCTCAGCGACGAACGCCAAGCCCTGATCAACGCGATCAGCCAGGACTTCAGCCATCGCAGCGCAGACGAAACCCTGTTCGCCGAACTGATGCCGAGCTTGCATGGCATTCACTACGCCAGTAAACACCTAAAGGGCTGGATGAAACCTTCCCGCCGCGCCGTAGGCATTGCCTTCCAACCCGCGTCGGCCAAAGTCATCTACCAACCGCTGGGCGTGGTTGGGGTGATCGTGCCGTGGAACTACCCACTGTATTTGGCCATTGGCCCGTTGGTCGGCGCTCTGGCGGCCGGTAACCGGGTGATGCTCAAGCTCAGCGAATCCACGCCCGCCACGGGTGAACTGCTCAAGGCGCTGTTGGCGAAAATCTTCCCCGAAGACTTGGTATGCGTGGTGCTGGGCGAAGCCGAAGTGGGCATGGCGTTCTCCAAATTGCGCTTCGATCACCTGCTGTTTACCGGCGCCACCAGCATCGGCAAGCACGTGATGCGCGCCGCTGCCGAGCACCTCACACCGGTTACGCTGGAGCTGGGCGGCAAGTCGCCGGCGATTGTCTCCGCCGACGTACCGCTCAAGGACGCCGCCGAGCGCATCGCCTTCGGCAAATGCCTGAATGCCGGGCAAACCTGTGTAGCGCCGGACTACGTGCTGGTGCCGGAAGATCGCGTCGAAGGGTTCGTCGAGGCCTACAGCAAAGCCGTTCGCGGGTTTTATCCGACCCTGGCCGACAACCCGGACTACACCGCCATCATCAACGAAAGGCAGCAGGCACGGCTGAATGCCTACGTCAAAGACGCCACCGACAAAGGCGCCACCCTGATTCCGCTGTACGACCAAGGCCAGGCACGGCGTATGGCCCACAGCCTGCTGCTAAATGTCAGCGATGAAATGACCGTGATGCAGGACGAAATCTTCGGCCCGGTGCTGCCGATCGTGCCGTATCGCGGCATTGACCAGGCGTTTGCCTACATCAACCAGCGCCCTCGCCCATTGGCCCTGTACTACTTCGGCTACAACAAGGGCGAGCAGAACCGCGTACTCCATGAAACCCACTCCGGTGGCGTGTGCCTGAACGACACCCTGCTGCATGTGGCCCAGGACGACATGCCCTTTGGCGGCATCGGCCCCTCGGGCATGGGCCACTACCACGGCCATGAAGGCTTCCTCACGTTCAGCAAAGCCAAGGGCGTACTGGTGAAACAGCGCCTGAACGCGGCAAAGCTGATCTACCCGCCTTACGGCAAGTCGATCCAGACGTTGATTCAAAAACTGTTTATTCGCTGATTCCGCCAACCTCGGGGTAACAATAACAATGAACCCTAGCCTGACTGATTCACCTGCGCTGTCGCGGCGCGGCGTCCTGAAAATCGGCCTGTGCGCCAGCGCATTCCTGGCCACCGCCGGGCTAGGCGCCAGCCTCAGCGGCTGCTCCAGCAGCACCCCGGCCAGCGGCTTTGCCCTGTTGCGCAGCAGTGACTTACCGTTCTTGCGCGCGGTAATCCCCGTGCTGCTCGAAGGCGCGGCCAGCGCCCAGGACGTGGTCGCCGGGATCGAAGACACCCTGAAAAAGCTCGACTACAGCCTGCAGCACCTGTCGCCGGAAATGTTCAAGCTCACCCAGCAACTGTTCGACGTATTGAGCATGGGCATCACCCGCGGCCCACTGACCGGTATCTGGGGCAGTTGGGAAAACGCCAGTAGCGAGCAGATCCGCAACTTCCTGCACCGCTGGGAAAACAGCTACCTGAACCTGCTGCGCATGGGCCAGGGCTCGCTGCTCAAGCTGGTGATCATGGCTTGGTACTTCCGCCCGCAGTCCTGGGCGCATTGCGGCTACCCCGGGCCACCCAAAATTTGACGTTGATAACCCATTCAGACAGGTGGGAGCTGGCTTGCCTGCGATAGCGGCGGGCCAGCGATGAATTGATCGGCAGGCAGACCGCTATCGCAGGTAAGCCAGCTCCCACATTGGTTGCCACTTCGTACAAAAAAATAAGAGTGCACACCTATGCCCGTACCCGATCTGTTCCGCGACGGCCTGGCCCGCGGCTGGAAAACCCACAATGGCGCTGCCCTTGACGGCGATCTGACCCTGGAAGCCGATGTGGCAATTATCGGCAGCGGCGCCGGTGGCGGCACCACCGCCGAGGTCCTCAGCGCCGCCGGCTACAAGGTGCTGCTGATCGAAGAAGGCCCGCTCAAGACCAGCAGCGACTTCAAGCTGCTCGAAGACGAGGCCTACGCCAGCCTCTATCAGGAAGGCATCGGCCGCATGAGCAAGGACGGCGCGATCACCATCCTGCAGGGCCGGGCCGTAGGCGGCACCACCTTGATCAACTGGACGTCGAGCTTTCGTACACCCGACGCCACTCTTTCCCACTGGGCCAGTGAATACGCAGTAAAAGGCCACAGCAGCGCCGAAATGGCACCGTGGTTCGAGAAGATGGAACAGCGCCTGGGCATCGCCCCGTGGGCCATTCCACCGAATGCCAACAATGATGTGATCCGCAAAGGCTGCGAAAAACTCGGTTACAGCTGGCACGTGATCCCACGCAACGTGCGTGGCTGCTTCAACCTGGGCTACTGCGGCATGGGCTGCCCGGTCAACGCCAAGCAATCAATGCTGGTAACTACCATCCCGTCCACCCTGGAAAAGGGCGGCGAGCTGCTGTACCTGGCCCGCGCCGAGCGCCTCAAATTCAGCGGCGACACCATCAGCAGCCTGGAATGCGTGGCGATGGACGAACGCTGCGTGGCACCCACCGGGCGCAAGATTACGGTCAAGGCCAAGCATTACGTGCTCGCGGGCGGCGGCATCAACAGCCCGGCGCTGCTGATGCGCTCGGACGCGCCTGACCCGCATTCTCGGCTGGGCAAGCGAACGTTCCTGCACTTGGTGAACTTCTCCGCCGGCTTGTTCGACGACGTGATCAACCCGTTCTACGGCGCGCCGCAGTCGATCTACTCCGACCACTTCCAATGGCAGGACGGTACCACCGGCAAAATGTCCTACAAGCTGGAGGCACCGCCGTTACACCCGGGATTGGCCAGCACCCTGTTCGGCGGCTACGGCACAGGGAACGCGCTCGACATGAGCCAATTGCCCCACACCCACGCCATGCTCGCGCTGCTGCGCGACGGTTTCCACCCCGACAGCCCCGGCGGCACAGTGGAATTACGCGCAGACGGCACGCCGGTGCTCGACTACCAGGTTTCGCCCTACGCGTGGGACGGCCTGCGCCGTGCCTTCCACAGCATGGCCGAGATTCAGTTCGCGGCGGGCGCCAAGTCAGTCAAGCCGCTGCATCACGATGCGCGCTACGTGAACACCCTGGCTGAGGCACGCAACCTGATTGACGGCCTGAGCCTGGAACTGCACCGAACCACGCTGGGCAGTGCCCATGTGATGGGCGGTTGCGCCATGGGTGAAGACCCGAAAACCGCAGTGGCCGACAGCCTCGGTCGCCATCACCAACTGCGCAACCTGTCGATCCACGACGGCTCGTTATTCCCCACCAGCATTGGGGCTAATCCGCAATTGTCGGTGTATGGATTAACCGCGCAACTGGCGACAGCGTTGGCCGAACGTCTGAAAACAGCGTGAAAAAACACGGTATTCGCCATGTCTATACTGCTTTCTTCTGCATAAGTTGACTTGGCCGACCGGGATGGCTGCGATACCATCCGGTTCCCCAACGGACTCCGCCAGGACGACGCGATGAACCGAGTGTTGTACCCAGGAACCTTCGACCCGATTACCAAAGGCCATGGCGATCTGGTCGAACGCGCCTCTCGCCTGTTCGACCATGTGATCATCGCAGTCGCTGCCAGCCCCAAGAAAAACCCGCTGTTTCCCCTGGAACAGCGCGTGGAACTGGCGCGTGAGGTCACCAAGCACCTGCCCAACGTAGAAGTGGTGGGTTTCTCGACCTTGCTCGCGCACTTCGCCAAAGAGCAGAACGCCAATGTATTCCTGCGCGGCCTGCGTGCGGTATCGGACTTCGAATACGAATTCCAGCTGGCCAACATGAACCGCCAACTGGCGCCGGACGTGGAAAGCCTGTTTCTCACGCCGTCGGAGCGTTATTCGTTCATTTCCTCGACGTTGGTGCGTGAAATTGCCGCTTTGGGCGGGGATATCACCAAGTTCGTGCACCCGGCTGTCGCGGATGCGCTGACGCTGCGCTTCAAGAAGTAATTTCTGATGAGTGGGCTTGTTGTGGCGAGCGGGCTTGCCCTAATAAGCGCTCGCCACAGGTGAGCGCCCACACAGACATGCCAGTTGACCTCAGGTCATGTGCACTCGCACTGCGGGCGCCAATGCGGCACAATTGCGCGCATTAGTTTTCAGATGCCCTGGCTGACAGCCCTGGCAGGAGTTTCCATGTCCTTGATCATCACCGACGATTGCATCAACTGCGACGTCTGCGAACCCGAGTGCCCGAACGCTGCGATTTCCCAGGGCGAAGAGATCTACGTGATCGACCCCAACCTGTGCACCCAGTGCGTCGGCCACTATGACGAGCCTCAGTGCCAGCAAGTGTGCCCGGTGGATTGCATTCCGCTGGATGAAGCCCATCCGGAAACGGAAGAGCAGTTGATGGAGAAATATCGGTTGATTACCGGTAAGGCCTGAGGCTTTATGGCGCCCATTAGGGCCTCATCGCAGGCAAGCCAGCTCCCACATTTAGACGTGTGAATACATTCAAGTGTGGGAGCTGGCTTGCCTGCGATGGCGGCATCAGCCATCACACAGCAATCAGCTCTGACATTTAGGGCAAAACACACTCGCCCGCTGCCCCAGCACCACATTGCGCAACTCGGTCCCGCAAACCTTGCACCCCTCGCCGCCCCGGCCATAGACGAACAGTTCCTGCTGGAAATACCCCGGCTGCCCATCACCCCCGATAAAGTCCCGCAATGTGGTGCCGCCACGTTCAATGGCGGCCGCCAGCACGCGCTTGATTTCGATCGCCAGCTTCAGGTAACGCCCGCGTGAAATACCACCGGCGGCCCGACGCGGGTCAATCCCGGCGGCAAACAACGCTTCCGTCGCATAGATATTGCCCACGCCCACCACCACCGCGTTGTCCATGATGAACGGCTTCACCGCCATCGACTTGCCACGGGACCGCTGGAACAGGCGCTCGCCATCAAACAGGTCGGTCAACGGCTCCGGGCCCAGGCGAATCAACAGTTCGTGGTTGTGCGGGTCCTGGCTCCACAGCATCGCGCCGAAGCGCCGTGGGTCGGTGTAACGCAGGGCCATGCCGGATTCCAACTCGATATCCACATGCTCATGCTTGGCCGCCGGCATGCCGACTTCCACCAGACGCAAGTTGCCCGACATGCCCAAGTGGCTGATCAAGGTGCCCACTTCGGCATTGATCAACAGGTACTTGGCCCGCCGTTCCACCAGCACAATGCGCTGCCCCGACAGGCGTACATCGAGGTCTTCCGGGATCGGCCAGCGCAGGCGCCGCTCACGTATCACCACGCGGCTGACGCGCTGGCCCTCCAGGTGCGGCGCAATACCGCGCCGGGTGGTTTCGACTTCTGGTAACTCGGGCATGTGTACCTCGTGAAGAAAGGGTCAGTGCGCGCCCAGTTCGCGGATCGACAACTTCATGCTTTCGAAGTCGTAGTCCGACAGGCCCAGGTAATCCAGCACCAGATGGCCGATGGCATTCCACTCATGGTCCACGGTCTGGTTACCCAGCACGCGATAGGACGAGCAGATGTGCTCAGCCATTTTGAGGATCGCCAGCAGGTTTTTCAGTTGCGGGTTGCGCGTCGACTCATCGCTGAAAATCGCCAGGGCGTTGTGGTGGTTGGCGATGGCGTCGGTCACATGCTCCGGCAGGCGCCAGGATTTGGCCGTGTAATAGCCCACCACGGCATGGTTGGTGTTGAAGGCGTTGTTTTCGGTATCGACCACGCGGCAGTCGGGGCCGGCATTGGCGTAGGCCTGTTCCAGCACCGTCATGTAATTGGGGAAGCGCTTGAGCATCAACGGCACACCACAATCGTGGAACAAGCCTAAGGCATACGCCTCGTCGACCGCTTGCGAGCCGGTGCGTTTGGCCAAGGTCAGGCAGGTCATGGCCACATCCTGGGCGGTGTCCCAGAAGCGGTTGAGCGTGACGATGGTGTCATCGCTCATCTCGCCCTTGATCGACAGGGCGTTGATCAGGTTGATGATCGAACGGCTGCCCAGCAGGTTCACCGCGCGCTGGATTGAGGCGATCTTGTTGCTCAGCCCGTAATACGACGAGTTGACGATTTTCAGCAAAGCGCCGGACAGGCCTGGGTCCTGGGAGATCAACCGCGCGATCACGTCCAGGTCCGGGTCGGGCATGTACTGCTCCATCTGCAAATCCACCATGATTTGCGGTTGGGGCGGCACGCTGATGCCTTGCAGGGCCTGTTGGATCTGTTCGGCGGAAAGCTCTTGGGACATAAGTACACACTCTGGGCTAGGCGGGGATTCTAACCTCTATGGGAAGCTGACCGACACCTCAAAAAACCGAACTGAAACCGGATCAAATGTGGGAGCTGGCTTGTCGGGTCGCCGCACCGCTGCGATGGCATCACCACCGTACGTCAGATACATCGAGCCGCCTGCATCGCAGGCAAGCCAGCTCCCACATGAATATCTGCGCAACAGGTATACTCCCGCTCTTTTTTCCGGAGCGACGTCATGTCCCTGCCAAGCCTGCGTCTCAAAGCCAACGCCGATCGTCGTTTGCGCAACGGCCACCTGTGGGTCTACAGCAACGAAATCGACGTGGCCGCCACCCCACTTCACGGCTTCCAGGCGGGCGACCAGGCTATCCTGGAAGCGGCCGGCGGCAAGACCCTGGGCATCGTGGCCATGAGCCCGAACAACCTGATCTGCGCGCGCCTGCTGTCGCGCGACATCAAGTTGCCTTTGGACAAGTCGCTGCTGGTGCACCGCATCAACGTCGCCCTGTCCCTGCGTGATCGCCTGTTCGACAAGCCGTTCTACCGCTTGGTCTACGGCGATTCCGACCTGTTGCCGGGCCTGGTAGTCGACCGTTTCGGCGACATCCTGGTGGTCCAGATCGCTTCGGCGACCATGGAAGCGCACAAAGAAGACGTGATCGCCGCCCTGACCCAAGTGCTCAAGCCGAGCGGCATCCTGTTCAAGAACGACTCCGCCGCGCGCGATGCCGAAGGCCTCAACCGCTACGTTGAAACCGTGTTCGGCCTGGTGCCGGAGTGGGTCGCGCTGGAAGAAAACGGCGTGAAATTCGAAGCCCCGGTGATCCAGGGCCAGAAGACTGGCTGGTTCTACGACCACCGCATGAACCGCGCGCGCCTGGCCCCGTATGCCAAAGGCAAACGCGTGCTCGACCTCTACAGCTACATCGGCGGCTGGGGCGTGCAAGCCGCGGCCTTCGGCGCCAGTGAAGTGTTCTGCGTCGACGCCTCCGCCTTCGCCCTCGACGGCGTAGAGCGCAACGCCGCGCTGAACGGCGTTGCCGAGAAAATGACCTGCATCGAAGGCGACGTCTTCGAAGCCTTGAAAGAACTGAAAGCCAGCGAAGAACGCTTCGACGTGATCGTCGCCGACCCACCGGCCTTCATCAAACGCAAAAAAGACATGAAAAACGGCGAAGGCGCCTACCGCCGCCTGAACGAGCAAGCCATGCGCCTGCTCAGCAAGGACGGCATTCTGGTCAGCGCATCGTGCTCGATGCACCTGCCGGAAGACGACCTGCAAAACATCCTGCTGACCAGCGCCCGCCACCTGGACCGCAATATCCAGATGCTCGAACGCGGCGGCCAGGGCCCGGATCACCCGGTGCACCCGGCGATTGCCGAGACGCGTTACATCAAGAGCATTACGTGCCGGTTGCTGCCTAATAGCTAAGCCATAAGCGCAGATCAAACTGTGGGAGCGGGCTTGCCCGCGATAGCGGTGTATCAGGTACAGACTTTTAACCTGTTGCACCGCTATCGCAGGCAAGCCAGCTCCCACATTTTTTGTGCTGTGTCAGAAATATTGCCGCAAGCCATGCAAGTGGAGGCAGCTTCTCGCAACGGTTTTGATTGAATTCCACATTTCGCAGACTAGTATCGGTTTCTGGAATTACTCCGGAAAACAAAAACAATGTCTGAGTCCTACGCCCAGCCCAGTGCCGACGTAAAACGCCAACAGCGCTCGCGCTTCATCCTCATCACCTGCATTTCACTGATCAGCTTCTTCCCGATCAATATTCTGCTGCCCTCGTTCCCTGCTCTGGCTGCCCGGTTCGACACGCCCACCGCAGACATCGCGCTCTCGATCAGCTTATTTACGCTGGTGTTTTCTATCTCCCAACTGGTCGCGGGCCCGCTGTCGGATAAATGGGGGCGCAAGGAAGTCCTGCTCGGCTGCATCACGCTGTCGATCCTCGGTGCGATTGGCTGCGCGCTGGCGTCTGACTACCTGACCTTCCTGCTGTTTCGTACGGTGCAGGCCATGGGCTGCGGCTTTTTCGTGTTGGGCCACGCACTGGTGGAAGACCTGTTCGAAGAACAAGACCGCGCCCGCGTGCGCCTCTACTACATGACCCTGAGTGGCTCGTTTGTCGCACTCTCGCCGCTGATCGGCTCATGGCTGCAAACCACCTTCGACTGGCAGGGCAGCTTCTATGGCTTTGCGCTCATGGCACTGGGCATGTTGATTCATGCGTTCTGCATCCTGCCATCCAAGTCCGCCAGCCCGCACCGCGCGCCGGTGTCGATCATCGGCACGCTGAAAGCCGTCGCCAGCAACCGCGTCTTCCTGCGTTACTGGTGGATCGCCGCGCTGGTGTTCGCCTGCTATTTCGCCTTGATCAGCGTAACGCCGCTGATTTTCATGGATGCGTTGAAGCTGTCCGAATACCAATATGCACTGGTGCTGATGGTGTACGGCATTGCCTACCTGCTCGGTGGCGTGGCGGCTTCGTATCTGCAAAAACGCATCTCACTGTCCCGGCAAATCAACATCGGCCTCGGCTTGCTCAGTGTTTCAGGCGTGCTGCTGGCGCTGATCATTCACTACGAGGCCATAACGACCATCACCCTGCTGCTTCCCATGCTGATCAGCGCCCTGGCGGTCACGCTGGTAAGGCCTGCCGCCATTTCGGCCGCGATGCTGTTGTTTTCGAGCAGCGCGGGAACGGCGGCATCGGCGGGCAATAGCATCATGTTCCTCACCGCCGCCGTCAGCAGCGCCGCCCTTGCGCAGACTGGCAGCCATTTGCTGATGACCATCGCCCTCAGCTTCATCGGGTTCAGCCTTTGGGGGCTGCTCACTAACCGGCGGATCGGGCGCCGCTAAGGCTCGCGAATCACCGGCGTGAATAGCCTGTCGCTGGACTGCAATTGCATGTAGCGCGGTTGGACCAGCGAGACCTTGCCGTCACGGATATCGTGAACCAGCGCCTCGGTGTCTATATAGCCGTCCTGCTGTTGCGTCCAAAACATCGGGCCGCGATCGTTCCATCTGCCCATATCATCCTGCACAAAAATGCGCGGCGGCTTGGAGTTGTGACCCGGATCGGTCCGGGACACCACCAGCACCTCATCACGCCCATCCTGGTCGAGGTCGACCGCCCATAACACACAGCCGTTTCTGCACGGCGAGTCAGCGAACCCGCTGGCTACAGCAAAATACGCGCTTTCTGTGGGTTGAGGACCGATCCACTCCAGCTCTGGTTTGAGTCGTTGGGCCTCTGCCTTGGCATACCGCTCACTGTAACTCAACGCCGTACGCTCCATTCGCTCACGCAATAAGCGACGCGCTTCCGGGTCCAGAATACGCTCCTGATCCAAGTCAATTCGCAGCTTGGCATAAGCTTCCTCACCGGCCTTTTCCAGATTAAAGCGCAGGTAGTGCGCATCAAACGCCTCAGGCTTGGTTCGCCCGTCGAGCAAGCGACGGACCTGATCGTCGACACTGAGCCGCACCGGGTCGAGCAACGGCGTATGGATCAACACCAGCAGCCCACAAAAAAGCAGCGCCAATGGCGGGTTCGTCAGGCGCAAGTTGTTTAGCCAGACCGGCGAACGCAGCGCCACCGCCCACACCGCGGCCAAACCATACACACCACACAGCAAGGCCAGCACCAGGGCGATAAAGCGTTGCGGCGACAACGCGTATTGCTCTACACGCAGCCAGCTTGAGTAAAACGCCAGCCCGGCGAGAATCGGCAGGCACAGCAGGCTCAACTCGATAAAGTGCGTCAGCCATTTCGGATAGGGCCGAGGCTGGTCGCCCGCTTGGAACACGCCGTTGAGCAAGAATAATTGAGCTCCGGCCAGCACCAGCAGAATCGGCGTGGAGTAGCCAGTTGCCCAGATCTGCCCGAGCCCGGTGAACGGCAAGGTCAGCGTAAACAGCAGGCTGATCAGTGCAATCATCGGCAATAACAATCTACAGACGCCAAAGAACATGCTGCGCATCTGGCCGATAACTTTCTCGTTGCGCATGCCCATGTGCATGCCCAGCGCGAACACCAGCGGCAGGCTGATGGACATGAACCCATTGCTCCAGAAGTGGTGCTTGAAGAATTCGATGCCCAGCATCAGGAACAGTTGGCTCCATAACGTGACCAACAACACGTACAAACCCACCAGGATCAGTGCGCCCAGCACAATGAACACGCTGTTCCAGGCGTGATGAAACAAGTCTTCATACCGCCAGCGTTGCCCCTTGGTGACAGGCCATGCAGACAAAAAGCTGGCGCCGATGTAACTGAGCGGCAGCAGACTGAACAGCCACACAAAAACATTCACACCGCCGGCTCCTGCAGACTCGCGGTAACTGATCCACAGTGTTATTGCGCCCATCAACAGGGTGAACACCAGCGCAGGCAGCATAGAGCGCCAATGCCGGGCCTTTTCTCCGAGCAATTGCAGGGTCGTACCCCCTACCAAGGCCAGGGTAAGGAAGACAAACAATAGCGGCACACCAAGCGTATGAAGCTTGTCGAAGAGATAGAACACGATCCCCTGGAGCAAGCCGATCAGCAGGTAAAATCCTAAAAAACGATGGGGACCGGGCATTCCTATTCCTTGAGGGCGATGTGTAGGCCGAAGCGGGCGAGTCTAAACAAGCTACATTGCGCTAGATATCGCCCCTTGTAGGCCCTGACTTATCAGCGAGAGAGATTTGTCCGGCGTCGACAGACGGTCTAAAACCGCGATCCCACGCATCCGACGCTAGCACCTGCCCATTCCCTCCCGCCGCCAGCGGTGTAGAATCGACCCTATTCATCGCCAGTCATCCCCCGGCGGGTTTATGAGCTCGAGGCCCAAGCACGCGGCGATCCCGCGACGCGAGTGGCAACGTTTGGACACACGGCCATTTTCTGAGTGTTCCAGACGTCAATAGAAGCTCACTTCCCCTTTAGCACCTGATTAGTACCTGATTAGCCGCCCGGAGAGCTCCAATGCCCGATTACCGCTCGAAAACATCCACCCACGGCCGCAACATGGCCGGCGCGCGCGCACTGTGGCGTGCCACGGGGATGAAAGATGACGACTTCAAAAAGCCGATCATCGCGATTGCCAACTCGTTCACCCAATTCGTACCGGGCCACGTCCACCTCAAGGACCTGGGCCAACTGGTCGCCCGCGAGATCGAACGCGCCGGCGGTGTAGCGAAAGAATTCAACACCATCGCCGTGGATGACGGCATTGCCATGGGCCATGACGGCATGCTGTATTCGCTGCCGAGCCGCGAGATCATCGCCGACTCCGTGGAATACATGGTCAACGCCCACTGCGCCGACGCCATCGTGTGCATCTCCAACTGCGACAAGATCACCCCTGGCATGCTGATGGCCGCCCTGCGCCTGAACATCCCGGTGATCTTCGTCTCCGGCGGCCCGATGGAAGCCGGCAAGACCAAGCTCGCCTCCCACGGCCTCGACCTGGTTGACGCCATGGTCATCGCCGCCGATTCCAGTGCGTCCGACGAGAAGGTCGCGGAATACGAGCGCAGCGCCTGCCCGACCTGCGGTTCGTGCTCCGGCATGTTCACCGCCAACTCGATGAACTGCCTGGTGGAAGCCTTAGGTCTGGCGTTGCCGGGCAACGGTTCCACGTTGGCCACCCACAGCGACCGCGAGCAACTGTTCCTGCAGGCCGGCCGCACCATCGTCGAGCTGTGCAAGCGCTACTACACCGAGAACGATGAGTCGGTGTTGCCGCGCAACATCGCTAACTTCAAGGCGTTCGAAAACGCCATGACCCTGGACATCGCCATGGGCGGTTCCACCAACACCATCCTGCACTTGCTGGCCGCCGCGCAAGAAGCCGAGATCGACTTCGACCTGCGCGACATCGACCGTCTGTCCCGCCACGTGCCGCAGCTGTGCAAGGTCGCGCCGAACATCCAGAAGTACCACATGGAAGACGTGCACCGCGCCGGCGGTATCTTCTCGATCCTGGGTTCCCTGGCCCGTGGCGGCCTGTTGCACACCGACCTGCCGACCGTGCACAGCAAATCCCTGGCCGAAGGCATCGCCAAGTGGGACATCACCCAGACTGACGACGAAGCCGTGCATACCTTCTTCAAGGCAGGCCCGGGGGGCATTCCAACCCAGACGGCGTTCAGCCAGTCGACCCGTTGGGACACCCTCGATGACGACCGTGAAAACGGCTGCATCCGCAGTGTCGAGCATGCCTACTCGCAAGAAGGCGGCCTGGCCGTGCTGTACGGCAACATCGCCCTGGATGGTTGCGTGGTGAAAACCGCCGGTGTGGATGAATCCATCCACGTGTTCGAAGGCCGCGCCAAGATCTACGAAAGCCAGGACAGCTCGGTACGCGGCATCCTCGCTGACGAAGTGAAAGAAGGCGACATCGTCATCATCCGTTACGAAGGCCCGAAAGGCGGCCCGGGCATGCAAGAGATGCTCTACCCGACGTCGTACCTGAAATCCAAAGGCCTGGGCAAAGCCTGCGCCTTGCTGACCGACGGCCGTTTTTCCGGCGGCACTTCGGGCCTGTCCATCGGCCACGCTTCACCGGAAGCCGCTGCCGGCGGCGCGATTGGTTTGGTGCAGGACGGCGACAAAGTGCTGATCGACATTCCGAACCGCTCGATCAACCTGTTGATCAGCGACGAAGAGCTGGCCGCGCGCCGCGTCGAGCAGGACAAGAAAGGCTGGAAGCCGGTGGAAAAGCGTCCGCGCAAAGTCACCACCGCGTTGAAGGCTTACGCGTTGCTGGCCACCAGCGCCGACAAGGGTGCCGTGCGTAACAAAGCGATGCTCGACGGCCTGTAAGCCTCGCGCATAAAAATGCCCCGCCAGGTGCGGGGCATTTTTTTGCCTGGCTAACTCGCCAAATCACTGAAGATTACATGTGGAAACTGGCTTGCCTGCGATAGCGGTTAGCCAGTCAACATCTGTACTGCCTGACACACCGCCTTCGCGAGCAAGCCCGCTCCCACACTTGACCGTGTTCCAACATAAGCATGCGGTCGAATGTGGGAGCGGGCTTGCTCGCGAAGCAGGCACCTCGCTCTTACTGAATCTCGTCCGGCTTGACGATCACCCAGTTCTTGTCCGCCGTCACCGGCAACCCTTCCTTGGCCTGTGCGGCCGCATGCTTGGCCATCATGCCGTTGAGCTGGGTCATGTACTTGTCCTTGCGGTTGATCCACAGGTGGATGCCGCCCTTGGCCACGTCCACATCGTGGAACAGCATGTAGCCGTCGCTGGTCGGTGTATCACCGCCGACGATCACCGGTTTTTTCCACTCGTCGATGTAGGTCAGGATCGCCGCGTGCTTGCCGGCCATCCAGGTCGCCGGGGTCCACAGGTACGGGGTCAGCTCCAGGCCGAGGTTGGCTTTTTCGTCATATTTGCCGGCGGCGATCTGTTTGCGCGCGGTGGTGAGCTCGCCGGTCTTGCGGTCTTTGAGCAGGGTACTCACGCCAATAACGTTTTCGGGTTTGACGTTGTAGCCGTACTTCGGATCGGCGGCGACCATACGCACCAGCTCCTCAGAGGCGGCGGTCATCACATACACCTCAATGCCGTTTTCCATCAGCTTGTTGTACAGCTCAGCCTGGCCGGTGAAGACTTTCGGCGGCTGGACCTCGGATTTTTTCACCACGTCACCTTCAAAATACGTGACTGGCACCGGCTTGCCCGACGCCATCAGCTCGTCGACGTAGCCCTTGAGTTCCTTGAGGGTAAAACCGGAAAAAATCTGCGCGACCCACGGGTAGCAGACCATATCGTCGACTTCACAGAGGCGGTAGTAATAGCTGAACAGGCTTTCTTTGTGCTCGGCGGTGTCTTTGAAGGGCATAAGTTTGAGCGAAGGGTCCATGGTCTCGCGGGTGATCAGGCCCTTGTTCTCAAGGAACGGCAGCAGGGACTCTTCGAGGTCATAGCGGTAACTGGTGTTGTCCATGTCGAACACCGCGAAGTTGCCTTTGTTGGCGTTGGCGGCGATCATCTTGTTCAATTGCTCGGCCGCAGGCGCCGGCCAGTGCTTCAACTCGGTGGCGGCAAATGCCTGGCTGGCGAGGCCGAAGCAGAAGGCAGCGGCAAGTAATGTTGGCGCGAACTTCATAAGCGTTTCTCCCTGAGTGAAAGACATCGACGCTAACAAATTTGTGTGACAGTTATCGCCCGAGCGCGACTGCTTGCGTCGTGATTGCGCCAAGGGCATGTGCCTGAGCGTCAAATGCTTATTCCAAAAACGACAGTCACCATTCCATATCGGTATTAAATCAATATATTTCAAGCTGTTAGGCTTTCCGGTTCGCAATCGCAGGCTCACGCGATTGGCTGCCTTCTCAACGGAGCTTCAATGAATCTGCCCCTGATCCTCAACTTACTGGTGTTCGTGGCCCTGTTGCTGGGCCTGGCACAAACGCGTCGCACCAACTGGAGCCTCGCTAAAAAGGTCCTGTTTGCACTGGTGCTTGGTGTGCTGTTTGGCGCGGCGTTGCACACTATTTATGGCGACGGTAACCCGGTGCTCAAGGCCTCGATCAGTTGGTTCGATCTGGTCGGCAACGGCTATGTGCAACTGCTGCAAATGATCGTGATCCCGCTGGTATTCGCCTCTATCCTCAGTGCCGTAGCGCGCCTGCATAACGCCTCGTCCCTGGGCAAGATCAGCTTCCTGACCATCGGCACGCTGCTGTTCACCACGGCAATTGCGGCGCTGATCGGTATCGGCCTGACCAACCTTTTCGGCCTCACCGCCGAAGGCTTGGTGGCCGGCACCCAGGAAATGGCGCGCCTGCAAGTGATCCAGAGTGATTACGCAGGCAAGGTCGCCGACCTGAATATCCCGCAGTTGCTGCTGTCGTTCGTACCGGCCAACCCCTTCGCCGACCTGGCCCGGGCCAAGCCGACGTCGATCATCAGTGTGGTGATTTTCGCCGCGTTCCTAGGGGTTGCCGCGCTGCAACTGCTCAAGGATGACGTGGAAAAAGGCCAAAAAGTGCTCAACGCCATCGACACCCTGCAAGCCTGGGTGATGCGCCTGGTGCGCCTGGTAATGAAGCTGACGCCGTACGGTGTTTTGGCGCTGATGACCAAAGTAGTCGCCGGCTCCAACCTGCAAGACATCATTAAGCTCGGCAGTTTTGTGGTGGTGTCGTACCTGGCGTTGGGCCTGATGTTTGTGGTGCATGGCCTGCTGCTGTCGTTGGCTGGGGTCAACCCGCTGCGCTTCTTCCGTAAAGTGTGGCCAGTGCTGACGTTTGCCTTCACCAGCCGCTCCAGCGCAGCCGCCATCCCGCTGAGCATTGAAGCGCAGACGCGTCGCCTGGGTATCCCGCAGTCCATCGCCGGTTTCGCTGCCTCGTTCGGCGCCACCATCGGCCAGAACGGTTGCGCCGGTCTCTACCCGGCCATGCTGGCGGTGATGGTTGCCCCGACCGTGGGCATCAACCCGCTCGACCCGCTGTGGATCGCGACCTTGGTGGCGATTGTGACCTTGAGCTCGGCCGGTGTGGCCGGTGTTGGCGGCGGTGCAACCTTTGCCGCGCTGATCGTGCTGCCGGCGATGGGCTTGCCGGTGTCACTGGTGGCGCTGCTGATTTCGGTTGAGCCGCTGATCGACATGGGCCGTACGGCGCTGAACGTGAACGGTTCGATGACGGCGGGCGCGATTACCAGCCAGATCATGGGGCAGACGGATAAAACGCTGTTGAATGCCGATGAGCATGTGCAGCTAGCTAGCTGAGTTGCACGCTATAAGCTTCAAGCTGCAAGAAAGAGCACTTCGCTTTAACTTGCAGCTTGTGGCTTAAAGCTAGCAGTTGCTCCTCTCCCAGACTTCGAAGTTATACGCCGGCTTATCACCCTCAGCCGCATTCTCGATATTCGACACCAGCTTCCACTGGCTCACATCAAACTCGGGAAACCACGCATCGCCTTCCGGGCTCAACGCGACCCGCGTCAAATACAGGCGATCCGCCTGCTCCAGCCCCTGCGCATACAACTGCGCCCCGCCGATCAGCATCAGCTCATCCACGCCCTGTTCCAGTGCCCAGGCTTGCGCCCGCTCGACCGCCGTATCGAGTGACGGAAAAACTTCCGCACCTTCAAGCGCCAAGTCGGTCTGACGGCTAACCACGATATTCAGGCGCCCCGGCAACGGTCGGCCCAGGGAATCCCAGGTCTTGCGCCCCATGATGATCGGCTTGCCGAGTGTGGTGGCCTTGAAATATTTGAAGTCCCCCGGCAAATGCCAGGGCATGCTGTTGTCGACGCCGATCACACGGTTTTCACCGAGGGCTGCGATCAGGCTTAAAGGGAGAGTTTTTTTCATGACGACGAGAATACCAGAGCTGCGACTCAGCGGTTATGCTCCAACCTCACTGGCTCAACAGGATAGCGCGTGACTGCACTGACCCCGCTGCACACACTCTGGCTGACAGAAACCGTGCGCCTGCGTGAAGAACACGCAGGCCCCCTCGAAGACCTGGAAGCCAACCGCCTCGCCCGTACGGCCGGTGGCGACTTGCCAACGCGCATTCAACAGCGCGCCCTGCACTTGGCCGAACGCGACGGTTTGACCGCCGCCCTCACCCGCTGGTTGCAAGGCGCCCGCTTGGCGCTGGTGCTGCTGGCGGTGGTCGCGGTGATCAGTGGCGCCGGCCTGGCGTTTGCCGCGCTGGGCAACGGTTTGACGCCGGTTAACGTGTTCTGGGCCTTGGGCAGCCTGCTCGGCTTGAATCTGATCCTGTTAATCAGCTGGGCCCTGGGCCTGCTGTTTGCCGGCGAACACAGCGCCAGCCTCGGCCGCCTGTGGTTGTGGCTCAGCGAAAAATTCGCCCGCGATGCCAAGGCCGCGCAATTGGCGCCAGCGTTGCTGCTGTTATTGCAGCGCCAGAAGCTCAATCGCTGGGCCGTGGGGGTGCTGGTCAATAGCCTGTGGTTACTGGCGCTGCTCAGCGCCATGCTGATCCTGCTCACGCTATTGGCCACGCGGCGCTACGGCTTTGTGTGGGAAACCACCCTCCTCGGCGCCGACACCTTTGTCGCCGTGACCCAAGCCCTGGGCAGCCTGCCTGCGTTGCTGGGCTTTAACGTGCCGACGGTCGAGATGATCCGCGCCAGCGGCGACTCGGCGCTGAATATCGAAAGCGCCCGCCAAGCCTGGGCCGCCTGGCTGGTAGGCGTGCTGCTGGTCTACGGCCTGCTGCCCCGGTTGATCCTCGCCCTGCTGTGCTTGTGGCGCTGGAAACGCGGGCGCGCGGCCCTGCGCCTGGACCTCAACCTGCCCGGCTACAGCCAGTTGCGCGAACGCCTGATGCCGAGCAGCGAACGGCTTGGCGTCAGCGATGCCGCCCCCGAGCAACTGCACGCCATCAGCGGCGGCGTCAGCGAATTGGAGAGCGACGGTGCCCTGCTGGTGGCCATCGAACTGGACGACCAGCACGCCTGGCCACCCAAACTGCCGGCCAGCGTAAAAAACGCCGGCATCCTCGACAGCCGCGAATCGCGCAACAAACTGCTGGAACAACTCACGCGCTTCCCGCCTGCGCGCCTGGCCATCGCCTGTGACCCGCGCCGTTCGCCCGACCGTGGCAGCCTGGCATTGGTCGCCGAGCTCGCGCGCAGCGCCACGGCCACCCGCGTATGGCTGCTGCAAGCCCCAGCCGGCCAAGCGCTGGACGCCGAACGCCTGGGCGACTGGCACGCTGCGCTGCAACAGCTGGAATTGCCCTTCGCCGATTGCGCGCCGCTCACGTGGCTGGAGACCGGTCATGACTAAACCGCTGAAACTCGCCGTGGTCGGCCACACCAATGTCGGCAAGACTTCGCTGCTGCGCACGCTGACCCGGGACGTGGGTTTCGGTGAAGTCTCCCATCGCCCCAGCACCACGCGGCATGTGGAAGGCGCGCGGTTGTCGGTCGACGGCGAAGCCTTGCTGGAGCTGTACGACACGCCCGGCCTGGAAGACGCCATCGCCCTGCTCGATTACCTGGAACGCCTGGACCGCCCCGGCGAACGCCTCGACGGCCCGGCCCGCCTGGCGCGGTTTCTGGAGGGCAGCGAAGCGCGCCAGCGTTTCGAGCAGGAAGCCAAAGTATTGCGCCAACTGCTGGCCTCCGACGCTGGCCTGTATGTGATCGACGCCCGCGAGCCGGTGCTGGCCAAATACCGCGACGAGCTGCAGGTGCTGGCCAGTTGCGGCAAACCGTTGCTGCCGGTGCTCAATTTTGTCTCGAGCAGCGACCACCGCGAGCCGGACTGGCGCGAAGCCCTGGCCCGCCTCGGCCTGCACGCACTGGTGCGTTTC
The DNA here is from genome assembly GCF_045447305.1 of Pseudomonas sp. D47. NCBI lineage: Bacteria > Pseudomonadati > Pseudomonadota > Gammaproteobacteria > Pseudomonadales > Pseudomonadaceae > Pseudomonas > Pseudomonas sp. D47. The sequence goes on from NZ_JBJGXU010000001.1 coordinate 238,200, forward strand.
GACAGCGTGGCGCCGCCGGAGGATGGCGAGCGCCGCCTGTACGAAAGCCTGGCGCTGCTGTTGGAAAACGCACGGCCGCAGCTGGAACGCTTGATTATTGACCAGCAAGCCCAGCGCGTCGCCCGCCAACAAAGCGCTGCACGGTTGATCGCCGAGCTGTTGATCGACTGCGCCGCGTGCCGGCGCAGCGTGGTCACCGAAGACGAGCAACAAGCCATCAGCGATTTACGCAAAGCTGTGCGCCAGCGCGAGCAAAAATGCGTGGATGCCCTGCTCAAACTGTTCGGTTTCCGCCCACAGGATGCCGCCGCCAGCGACTTGCCGTTGCTGGACGGCCGCTGGGGCGATGACCTGTTCAACCCGCAAACCCTCAAGCAACTGGGCGTGCGTGTCGGCGGTGGAATTGCTGCAGGCGCGGCCGCCGGTGCGGGTGTGGACCTGCTGGTCGGCGGCCTGACCCTCGGCGCTGCCGCGATTGCCGGCGCGATTGCCGGTGGCGCGCTGCAAACCGCGCGCAGCTACGGCAGCCGTCTGCTGGGCAAGATCAAGGGCCACCGCGAGCTGACCGTCGACGACAGCGTGCTACGCCTGCTCGCCCTGCGCCAACGCCAGTTGCTCAAAGCGCTCAACCTGCGCGGCCATGCGGCGATGCACAGCATCAAGGTCGACACGCCCCAGGACAAAACCTGGCGTGAAGGCAAGTTGCCGGATGCGTTGAACAAGGCCCGCGCCTATCCGCAGTGGTCGTCCCTCAACCCGCAGCCAAAGCTGAGCCAAGCTGAGCGCCAGGAGCAGATTCAAGCGTTGGCGCAGGAGCTCAATGAAGATTGACAGCTAGGGCCAGGCGAGCAGCGTGGGTGGGTTGATAATCCCCGCCCGCTCCAGCACGTGCAGGCGCACGGTGTCGGGCGTACCGTCTTTGTAGAAGTCTTCGGAATAAATTTTCATGTAGCGCGTTGATGCAGTCCCTGGGCTAAACCCGTTGAGCTTCAAATAGGCCGCGGCAAACCTGTCCAGCAAGACTTTATCGTGGCGGCTTTCCCGGCCGTCATGCGTCATACCACCTCTGCTGTAGTCGACTTTTCCGTCAGCCGAGAAGTCGTAAGCCACGGCTTCATTGACCAAGCTGTCTTGAATACCCGGCGTGCTTTGGTAGAACTGAAGCAACACAGTCTCCGCCTAGCCAGCCCCTGTTCGGTCCTGTGCGAAAACGTTTAAGTAACGCATTGATTGATTCCTCTCCATTGAGACGGACGTTTTCACTTCCAGTTGAATTTCAAGAACACATTGGCCAAGGACTGAATGACAGCCCGGTCGGCCGCGTCCACATGCTGGTTCTGGTCGGCGTCACCGTAGACGATACTTTCCAGCAAGCCGTTGTTATCCGTGTCGAATGCCGCATGCCAACTGACCAAGGTTTTACCGCTGCTCGCGCCCTCGCCTTCATGTAATTCCAGGTGCACTGAGTCGGGCGAGCCGTCAGCATGAAGATCCCTGGCAAAGACCTTCATGTAGCGTTCCACACCATGGCCTTGATTGAGCCACTTCAACTTGAGGTAGTTATTCGCGAAGATGTCCAACAGGCGCTGATCGACGGAGGTTTCACGGCCGTTGTTGTTTACATCACCCACTGTGCAATCCAGCTTGCCGCCCGCGATGCGAGCCGTCGCAATAGCTTGGTTGAGCAAAACGTCGTCTTGCGCACCGTCACGTTGCTCATAGAAGTTCAGTAACACCGCATCGGCCTGCCCACTGTCTGTGCGGTCCTGGGCAATGACTTTCAAATAGCGCATTGATCCACTCCTCGTTTGCGTTCACTCAAACGCGGGGGAGCGTCGTCATACCATTTGAACGCAAGGAAGTGGTTGCACATGGACCGGATCAGCGCTTTGTCGTCTTTGTCAGCGACGCCGTTTCGGTCTACATCGTTAGCGCTGAATGACTCCAATACGCCGTTACCGTCGGCATCGTAGCCGGCGGCCCGGTAGACCAGTATGGGGTTGCGCAGCAGGCTGCGGCGATCCTGAGCGGTAGCTTTTAAATAGCGCATGGGGTGTCTCATTTAAAGAACAGGCCCCTACGCTAATTGAAGCCCTATTTGCCCACTAGCATGCGGCGTCTACCAAGGCGGTAGGAATTGGCGACTCATCACCGTGGTGAGCTGAATGACGCCAAGCCGCACCCTCTCGCACGAGCGCCAGGAACACATTGCACAGGGCTTTGATGGCCGCCTTGTCGCTGTGATCGGCAATGCCGTTGCGGTCCACGTCGCTGTTCGTGAATGACTCCAGTACTCCATCGCTATCGCCGTCATAGCCGGACGCGGTGTAGACCAAGGTGCGTTTTCCCCGTGACGCGCTGCATTCATAAAAGCTGAGTTGAATCGCATTGGGCGCACCGTTCTTGGCGGTGTGCATGACGCGTATCGTCATATACCGTGCCCAGGTGTCGCCACAATTGAACCAGTTCAACGTCAAGTAAGTGTCGGTAAAACGCTTGAGCAGCGTTTTATCTTCGGCCGATTTGCAGCCGTCGCGATTGATATCTCCCGGCAGCAGAATATCGGCGGCACCGTCAGCGGTGATGTCAATCGCCACCGCCTCGTGAATCATCTCGTCAGGTTCGTTGGGAGCCTGCTCAAAAATCTGCAGGACAACCATATCGGCCTTTCCATTACCGCTGCGATCCTGTGCGGTCGCTTTCAAGTAACGCATCACATGCTCTCTTGCGTGGTTGAAGTCGCATGAGAGTAATGAGCCAGACGAAAACCTCGCTAGCCGCCGCTTCCGGGCTGCGTGTATGAATTCACGCTGCCGGCTATCAGCAGACGTTGTGCCATTGCTTTCAACGGCTCCAGGTCCAGCACCGGCACATGCATGTGCTTGGCCTGCTCATCCCAGTGACGCATGCGCAGGCTGACTTGGCAGAGCGGGTCTTGCTCGAAGGCGCGGGCCTCTTCGGCCGTCATCACGCCGCCCTGATAACCCAGGGTGCGGCGGCTGGCTTCGCTCAAGCGGGCGTAATAGTCCGGCTGGCTGAAGGTCAGGTAGCGCTTGGCTTGCACGTGATACTCCACCAGTTTGGCCATGCGCTCGCTGAAGCCTGCGCGGCGTAAATAGTCCGCGCCGAGGCGCTCATGGCTGACCACGCCATAACCGCCCATGTTCTCGCCGCCCTGGCCGCAGAGGTGGCCGATGTCGTGGAAAAACGCCGCCAGCACCACTTCATCATCAAAGCCTTCAGCGATAGCAAGCTGCGCGGCCTGGGACATATGTTCGATCTGCGACACCGGCTCGCCGATGTAATCCGCCGTGCCGTGCTGCTCGTACAAGCCGAAGACTTCGGCAATCGCCTGCTCAGGGTTCATAGCGCTTATCCCCACAATGCTGTGATATTTCGCTCGGCCATCGCCGGTCCCACGCTCATGCCTACGCCACTGTGCATCAATGCCGCACTCACGCCCGGTGCCGCCCGCAGGAATGAAAACGGCGCCGGCCCGCGTGAACCGTAGACGCCCTGCCAGCGCTCCACCACTTGGATCTTGCACCCCAACGTCTGCTCGGCCAGTTCGATCAGCCAGTCATCGATCTGCTCGGCGTTGAACGGCGAGGCATCGCTGCCATAGTCGTGTGAATCGCCGATGATCAGCTCACCGTGGGGCGTGGGGCTGATCAGCAGGTGGATCCCATGTTCCTGCAAATGCGGCGCATCGCGCAGGATTTGCGCCTGCACTGGCGCGGCTTGCGGCAAATCAGCGAACGCGCCGTAATGCACGCAACTAAGGCCTGTGAGCAAAGCATGTTGCAGGTTCAGGTTAACCGCTGGCCGGGCGCGCAGCATTTGCAGGCGGCAGATGCTCGGGTTGAGTGCGCCGATCGCCTCGGCCAACAGGGTTTGGTAATCATGCCCGGAGCAGACAATGATCTGCTCGCCGCGAAAGCTGCCCGCCGTGCTGTGCAGTTGGCCCGGCTCGACGTCGCGTACCAGCGTGGAGAAATAAAACTCCACCTCCAGTTCACTGCGAAGGTAGTTGATCAGCGCCGGGATCGCTTCGCGCGAATACAGCTGCTGATCATCCTTGCCATGCAGCGCCGCGCGGTGATGGCGAAACTGGCCGCCATACAAATCTTTCATCGCCGCGCCTTGCAGCAACTCGACGTTGTAGCCGTGCTCTCGGCCACGACCGGCGCAGAAGGCTTCCAGCAAGTGTTCTTCGGCTTCGGTGCGGGCAAACAGGTACGAGCCATTGCGCTTGAGCGGCAGACCGGCCACCTGCGCCCAGTGCCCCCAGATATCACGGCTTTGCTGGGCCAGTTCAAGCATCGGCCCCGGCGGCTGGCCAGTGACCAGTGCCTGGCCGAAGTTGCGCACCGAGGCGCCCAGCGGCGTGGCGCTGCGCTCGAACACCTTGACCTTGAGGCCGCGTTTGGCGGCTGCATAGGCGTGGGACAGGCCGAGGATACCGGCGCCGATAACTAAGAGATCACTACTCATGCATTCCTCTCATTCCCACGCTCTGCGTGGGAATGCATCCGGTGACGCTCTGCGTCAAGACTTCAAGAGCGGACGCAGAGCGTCCAGGGCGGCATTCCCACGCAGAGCGTGGGAACGATCAGTCATTGTTTCTCCGACTTCCCGTCATAGCGCTTGCGCCACTCGGCCAGGATGCTGTCGCGGTTTTTCGAGGCCCAGACAAAGTCGTTCTTGATCAGGCGCTGCTCGTAATCGGCCGGCAGCTCGGTCTGCGGTTTGGAAATACCCGGCTGGGCAAGCACAGCGAAGTTTTCTTTGTACAGGTCCATCGCCGCGGCGCTGGCCGAGAAGTCAGCGAGTTTTTTCGCCGCATCAGCACGGGGCGTGCCCTTGATCACGGCGGTGGCTTCGATGTCCCAGCCCAAGCCTTCTTTGGGCAGGATGATGTCCAGTGGCGCGCCCTGGCGTTTCAGTTGTACCGCTGGGTACTCGAAGGAAATGCCAATCGGGAACTCACCGGACGCCGCCAGCTTGCACGGCTTGGAACCGGAGTGAACGTACTGGCCGATGTTCTGGTGCAGGTCGTCCATGTACTGCCAGCCCTGCTTCTCGCCAAAGGTCTGCAACCAGGCGCTCACGTCCAGGAAACCGGTGCCGGAGGATGCCGGGTTGGGCATCACGATCTTGCCCTTGTACTCAGGCTTGGTCAGGTCTTGCCAGCTCACCGGCTTGCTCAAGCCTTGTTTCTCGGCTTCGACAGTGTTGAAGCAGATGGTCGCGGCCCACACGTCCATGCCGACCCAGGCTGGCGGGTTAGCGGGGTCGCGGTAGTTCTTACCGATCTTGTCCAGATCCTTGGGCGCGTAGTTATCGAGCATCCCTTGCTGGTCGAGGATCGCCAGGCTCGAGGCGGCCAAACCCCACACCACGTCGGCGTGCGGGCGGTCTTTCTCGGCTAAAAGCTTAGCGGTGATGATGCCGGTGGAGTCGCGCACCCACTTGATCTCGATGTCGGGGTTGGCCTTTTCGAAGGCCTGTTTATAGGTCCTCAACTGCTCGGCTTCGAGGGCCGTGTACACGGTCAGCTCGGTCTTGGCGAAGGCATTCAGGCTGAATGCGGTGAGTACGGCAGCGACCAGCGCCAGGGGCTTGAACATGGAGCACCTCCTTCAAGGATGTTATTGGCCCGGCGCAGTCTGGCGCCAGGCTTGGGAGCGGCGCAGTGCGCCGCGTGAAGCCCACGCCAGCAGCAGCGAGACGCCGGCTGAGGTGAACAGGATCAGGGTCGACATGGCTGCGGCGCCGCCCACGTTGCCGGCGTCGTCCATGTTCAACACGGCGACGGCGGCGAGGATGGTGTCGGGGCTGTAGAGGAAGATCGCGGCGGACACGGTGGTCATCCCCGACACAAACAGGTAGCGCACGATGTCCAGCAGCGCCGGCAGACAGATCGGCACCGTGACGCGCAGATAGTGGCGGTACAGCGGCGCTTTTAGGGACAGCGCAGCGGCTTCAAACTCACTATCAAGCTGGCGCAGCGCCGTGGTGGCGGTCATCTGCGCGGTGGTCAAATAGTGCGCAATGGTGCACACCACCAGTAAGGTCATGGTCCCGTAGAACACGTGCAGCGGGTTGCCGTTGAGGTTGAAAAAGAACACGTAGCCCAGGCCCAGCACCAGGCCCGGCACGGCCATCGGCACAAAGCTGAGCATGCGCAATGCCAGGTTGAGGCCTTTCTGGCTCTTGGTCTTTTCCATCAGGTAGGCGCCGGTAAAAATCAGCACGCTACCGATCAGCGCTGTGCACAGGGCCATAGTCAGGCTGTTGCGATAGGCCAGCCAACCGCCGCCGGCCGTGTCTTCGAACTGATAGTGGTTGAGCGACAACGACAGGTTGTACGGCCAGAACTTCACCAGCGAGGAATACACCGCCATGCCGAATACCAGCAGCAACACCGCGCAAATCAGCAGCACGATGGCCAGGTAGCAGCCATCACGCAGCCGCGATGGCGCCGGCTGGAACACCTGGGCGCGGCCGCTCATGGCGTCGCCATGCCGACGGCGCAACCAGGCATCGACGCCAAAGCTGAACAGCGCCGGCAACAGCAAGACCATGCCGATCAATGCGCCGCGACCAAACTGTTGCTGGCCGACCACCGCCTTGTAGGCCTCCAGCGCCAGCACCTGATAATCGCCGCCGACCACCACGGGCACGCCGAAGTCGGTGATGGTCAGGGTAAACACCAGGCAAAACGCGGCGAACACTGCCTGGCGCGTGGCCGGCCAGGTGATGCTGCGAAACGCACGCGCGGGGCTGGCGCCCATGCTCGATGCCGCATCAAAAAGCCGCGCATCCGCCAGCGACAGTGCCGACAGCAAAATCATCAATGCGTGTGGGAAGGTGTAGATCACTTCACCGAGCACGATGCCCCAGAAGCCGTAGATGTTGTCCGAGAGCAACCCGCGCAACAGGCCTTGGTTGCCAAACAGGTACACCAGCGCAATACCCGGCAGCATCGACGGCGCCATCAGTGGCAGCAGTGACAGGCCGCGCCAGATCGTCTTGCCGGGAATCAGCGTGCGTTGCAGGGCGTAGGCAAACAGGTAAGCCAGCGGTACGACAATGGCCGCCACGCTGAGGGAGACTTTCAGGCTATTGCCCAGCAACCAGTGGAAGTTGGCGCTGGTCACCAGCTCCCGTGCCGCCACCCAGCCACCGCCCTGCCCGGCATCGCTGCTGAAGCCACGCCAGAAGATCGCCAGCAACGGCAACAATACGGCGACACCCAGCAGCAACAGCCACAGCAGTTTGCCGCCGAGCACAAAAATGCGATCACCTGTTTCGGCACGGGAAGCCTGGCGCGGCACCGGCACAGTCATTTCAGCCGCCATCTCAGGCAAACACCTGGAGGCTGCGTGGCGGCAAGGCGACCCAGATGTCCTGGGCGCCCAGGCGTGGCATGGCTTCGGGGGCCAGTTCGGCCAGCAGCGGGTGGCCGGGCAATTGCTCCAGTTCAAAGCTCATGCGGCAGCGGTTGCCGAGAAAGGTGATCTCGCGGATTTTGGCTGGGAACAGGTTTTCTTCATGCACCGGCGGGTTGACGCTGATGGCTTCAGGGCGGCAGAACAGGCGCCCGGATTTGGCCACGCCGGCATCGTCGGCCAAGCGCATATTCATCCCGCCGACCTGGGCATGGCTCGCGCTGTTGCGGCTAAACGGCAGCCAGTTGCCCTGGCCGACAAACTCCGCCACAAACGGCGTGGCCGGGCGGTCGTAGATTTCCTGGGGCGTGGCGTATTGCTCGACCTTGCCGTTGTTCATCACGGCAATGCGGTCGGCCATCAACATGGCCTCGTCCTGGTTGTGCGTGACCATCAGCGTGGTGATGCCCAGGCGCCGTTGCAGCTGGCGCAGCTCGGTGCACAGGTGCTCACGCACGCGGGCGTCGAGGGCAGACATGGGTTCGTCGAGCAGTAACAGCGAAGGCGCCGGTGCCAGGGCGCGGGCCAGAGCGACGCGCTGTTGTTGGCCGCCAGAGAGTTGGCCGGGAAATTTCTTTTCGCTGCCCAGCAGGCCGACCAGTTCAAGCATCTGGCCGACGCGCTTGCGCACTTCATCGCGGCCACTGCCGGTGAGGCCGTAGCCGATGTTCGCTTCGACAGTCAGGTTGGGAAACAGCGCGTAGGACTGGAACAAAATGCCGTAGTCCCGCGCTTGGGGCGGCAGTAGGGAAACATCGCGGTTGCCGAGGCGAAGTTCACCGCTGTCCTGGCGTTCCAGGCCGGCGATGCAGCGCAGCAAGGTGGTTTTGCCGCAGCCGGACGGGCCCAGCAGGCACACCAGCTCGCCGGCGGCGACGTCCAGGGACACATTATCCAGCGCGGTAAAGGCACCGAAGCGTTTCTGGATACCGCGCACCGTCATGGGCGCGCCGGGGTTGGTCAGGGCTGTGTTCATGGGGGCACCTCATCAAACTGATGAAGGCCATGCTAGGTGGGCAATGAGTCCCTGGTGTGGCAGGAAGGCAAAAGGGAGTGATAGTGGTATTGGTGGATTTGGGTATAGCCGATCGTTCCCATGCTCTGCGTGGGTATGCATCTTGTGACGCTCCGCGTCACGACGTCCAAGAGCGGACGCGGAGCGTCCAGGGCGGCATTCCCACGCGGAGCGTGGGAACGATCAACAAGACCTCAGAGTGGCGACATTTCCTGCGCCAACCCCAGAAAGGCAGCCGGCAGGCGCGCGCCTTTGCGCTCTTTGAGGCAGTACAAATACTCCGGAATCTGCGGCGCATTTTCGATAGTCAGCACCCGCAGCTGCGGGTCATGGGGCACTTCCTGGCGGGCGATGATGCTGATGCCGATGTTGCGCAGCACCGCCTCGCGGATCGACTCGCGGCTACCGATTTCCAGCAGCGGCCCATAGCTCACACCCGCGCCTTGCAACATTTCTTCGGTCAGGCGCCGTGTGGTGGAACCCGCCTCACGCATCAGCAAGGTATGCCCGGCCAACGCACTGAGTGGCACATGATCAAGCGTGGCCAAAGGGTGATTGCGATGCACCGCCAACACCAAGGGATCGGTGCCGAGTACGCGGCGGATCAGGCGTGGGTCTTCCAGCAGTTGTGAGGACGCGGCGACATCGACGCGGTAATCGTCCAGCGCTTCGAGCACCTGCTGGGAGTTGCCGATTTCCACCGACACGTCCACTTGGGGCAGGCGCTCGCGGAAGGCTTTGACCAGGTCGAGAATGTAGTACGGCGCCGTTGCGGCAATCCGTAAGGCGCCCTGGACCTGACCGTTGTTGCGCAGGAAAAACTCGATATCCGCTTCCTGCTGCAACAGCGTCTTGACCATCGGCAGCAGGCGCGCACCGTCGTCGCTGACGGTGAGGCGGCGGCCGCCACGGTAGAACAGCTCAACGCCGTACTGGCTTTCCAGGTTGCGAATCTGGGTGGTGACCGTGGGCTGGCTCAGGCCGAGTTTTTTCGCCGCCTGAGTAATGCTGCCCAGGCGGGCGACCATAAAAAACGCCTTCAACTCGGCACTCAGCACACCACCCTCACATCAATTATTTGCGCAACAGGCGCAGGCCATTGAACACCACCAGCAGGCTCACGCCCATGTCGGCAAACACCGCCATCCACATGGTCGCCATGCCGAGGAAGGTGACCGCGAGGAAAATCGCCTTGATCACCAGCGCCAGGGCGATGTTCTGCTTGAGGATACTCGACGTTTGCCTGGAGAGCCGAATGAAAGCCGGGATCTTGCGCAAATCATCGTCCATCAAGGCCACGTCGGCGGTCTCGATTGCCGTGTCGGTACCGGCGGCGGCCATGGCAAAACCGATCTCGGCGCGGGCCAGCGCCGGAGCGTCGTTGATACCGTCGCCGACCATGCCCACGCGGTGGCCTTGGCCGTAGAGGGTTTCGATGGCTTGCAGTTTGTCGGTGGGCAACAGGTCGCCCTGGGCCTGGTCGATGCCGACCTGGGCGGCAATCGCTTTGGCGGTGTGGGCGTTGTCGCCGGTGAGCATCAGGGTTTTGATGCCCAGCTCGTGCAGTTGCTGGATGGCTTCGCGGCTACTGTCCTTGACCGTGTCGGCGACGGCGAACAGCGCCAGCGGGCCGGATTTATCGAGCAGCAACACCACGGACTTGCCTTGTTTTTCCAGGGCGAAGAGCTTTTCTTCCAGCTCAGGTGAGCACAGGCCAAGGTCTTCCACCAAGCGGTGGTTGCCCAAGTGGTAGGTTTCGCCGTTGATATCACCGCGCACACCGCGACCGGCCAAGGCCTCGAAGTTATCCACAACGTGGGTCGGCAGGTTTTTATCCACAGCCGCGTTGGCGATGGCCAGCGACACCGGGTGGTCGGAACGCCCGGCCAAACTGGCGGCCAAGGACGGTGCGCTGTCTTCGACAGTCGGGAACAGTGCCAGGTAGTCGGTCTGCACCGGTTTGCCGTGGGTGATGGTGCCGGTCTTGTCGAGGGCCAGGTAATCGAGTTTGTAGCCGCCTTCGAGGTACACGCCACCTTTGATCAGGATGCCTTTGCGCGCCGCTGCGGCCAGGCCGCTGACGATGGTGACCGGCGTGGAGATCACCAGCGCACATGGGCAGGCAACCACCAGCAGCACGAGGGCGCGATAGATCCAGTCAAACCAGGCACCCGCCATGAACAGCGGCGGAATGAGCGCCACGCCCAAAGCAAACAGGAAGACGGCTGGGGTGTAGATCTTCGAGAAGCTGTCGACAAACCGCTGGGTCGGCGCCCGCGCGCCTTGAGCCTGTTCCACGGCGTGAATGATGCGCGCCAGGGTGGAATTGTTCGCCGCTGCGGTGACTTTGTACTCCAGGGAACCGGCCTGGTTGATAGTGCCGGCGAAGACTTTGTCGCCCACGCCCTTTTCAATCGGCAGGCTTTCACCGGTGATCGGCGCTTGGTCGATGGTGGATTGGCCAGCGGTGACTTCACCGTCCAGGCCAATGCGCTCGCCGGGCTTAACCCGCACGATGGCGCCAAGCTCGATGCTTTTAACTTCTTTTTCGACCCAAGTACCGTCAGCCTGCTGCACCGTGGCCTGTTCCGGGGTCATCTGCATCAAGCCACTGATGGCATTGCGCGCACGGTCCAGGGACTTGGCTTCGATCAATTCAGCCACGGTGAACAGGAACATCACCATCGCCGCTTCCGGCCATTGACCGATCAGCACGGCGCCGGTCACCGCGATGCTCATCAGCGCGTTGATGTTCAGGTTGAAGTTTTTGAGCGCGATCCAGCCCTTTTTATAGGTGGTGAGGCCGCCGCTGAGGATCGATACCAACGCCACCAGCGCAATCACCCACGTCGGGGCTACGCCGGTGAAATGCAGCACTTCAGCGCCCAACGCGCCGACACCGGACAGCGCCAGCGGCCACCAGTGTTTCTTGGCGGGCGGCGCGGCGGCTGGGGTGCCTTCTTCGATGGGGTCGGCCTGCATGCCGATGGATTTGATCGCCTCGATGATCGGCGCGGTGCTCGGCAGGTCATGGGTGACGCCGAGGATGCGGTTGATCAGGTTGAATTCCAGCTGCTGCACACCGGCCAGTTTGCCCAGTTTGTTCTGGATCAGCGTCTGCTCGGTGGGGCAGTCCATGGCTTCGATGCGAAAGGTGCTCAGCCGCGAGCCGGCGGTCGGGGCTTCGCTCAGCGTGACCACGGCAGGCGCAACCTTGCTGGAACAGCAAGCGTCGCCATGGCTGGCATGGTCATGCTGTTTGACGGGCGTCAGTTTGGCGCCGTGGTCGTGGCTATGGTCATGATCATGGTCGTGCGGGTGATCATGCGGTTTGGGGGTGTGGATGGAATCGCTCATTCTGTCGCGTCCGTAAAGGTGCCTGTTGCCAAGTAAAGACCCTGTAGCCACTATAGGGTCAAGCACCCATTTGGAGATTGCTGCGATGAAGATCGGCGAATTGGCCAAACTGACCGACTGTCAGGTGGAAACCATCCGTTATTACGAGAAAGAAGGCCTGCTGCCGCCCCCGGCGCGCACCGATGCCAACTACCGCGTGTACACCCAGGCGCACACCGAGCGGCTGATCTTTATCCGCAACTGCCGCAGCCTCGACATGACGCTTGAGGAAATCCGCAGCCTGCTCGGGCTACGCGACAGCCCTCAGGACCAGTGCGAAAGCGTGAATGCGTTGATCGACGAACATATCCACCACGTGAAAGCGCGGATCGATGGGTTGTTGGCGTTACAGGAGCAATTGCTGGACCTTCGCCAACGCTGCGGCGGTGGGCCGGGCCTGGATCAGTGCGGGATTTTGCAGCGGTTGGAAGTCAGCAGGAGTGTGGCGGCCAGCGAGGCTGAGCCTTCGCATGTGGGCAGGAGCCACGGGCACTGATTCAGCTTGGTAACCGAATACTATTGTGGGAGCTGGCTTGCCTGCGATAGCGGTGGATCTGCGACATTGATGTCGCCTGACACTCCGCTATCGCAGGCAAGCCAGCGCCCACATAAGCCAGCTCTCACATTTAGACAGGGGCCGTCTTTAAATAGCCACGTCAGCCTTGATGCTTGGGTCAGCGTCATAACCGACGATTTCGAAGTCTTCAAACTTGTAGTCGTAGATCGACGCAGGTTTGCGTTTGATCACCAATTCCGGCAGCTTCTTCGGCGTGCGCGCCAGCTGGGTCTGGATCTGTTCCATGTGGTTGCTGTAGGCGTGGGTGTCGCCGGTGGTGACGATGATCTCGTGCGGGATCAGGTCGCATTGCTGGGCCAGCATGTGGGTCAGCAACGCCAACGCGGCGGTGTTGTACGGCAGGCCGAGGAATACGTCGGAGCTGCGGATATACAACTGCATCGACAGATGGCCGTCATGCACGAACGCCTGGTAAAGCAGGTGGCACGGCGGCAGCGCTTGCTTGCCGTTGCGTGCGTTTTCCTGCGGGCTCTTGGTTTCGTCCGGCAGGTATTCGACGTTCCAGCCGTGGAACAGGATGCGACGGCTGTTGGGGTTGTTCTTCAACGTGTCGACCATGTAGTCGATCTGGTTGATCTTGCCGCCATCTTTGGTCGGCCAGGCGGTCCACTGCTCGCCGTACACCGGCCCCAGGTCACCGTCTTCGGTGGCCCATTCGTCCCAGATTTTTACGCCATTTTCGTTGAGCCACTTGATGTTGGTGTTGCCGCTCAACATCCAGATCAGTTCGTTGGCGATGCTTTTGAAGTGAAGCTTCTTGGTGGTCAGCAGCGGGAAGCCGTCGGCCAAGTTATGCCGATACTGACGGGCAAACACGGCCTTGGTGCCGGTGCCGGTGCGATCGCCCTTGGTCAATCCATTGGTCACGACGTCGTTCAGTAGTTCGAGATATTGCTTCATGTGAGTACCCGTATCGTTGAAGCCGAGGCTATGCAAAAGCCTCGGCATTCGAATTTAAAGCGCGGTGTTCTTGATGCCTTGCGGGCGGTTGTAAGCCCACCACAACAGGCCCAGGCCCGCCAGAATCATCGGCATGCTGAGGATCTGACCCATGGTCAACCAGCCCCACGCCAGGTAGCCCAGCTGTGCATCCGGCACACGGACAAACTCGACGATGAAACGGAAGATCCCGTAGAACAGCGCGAACATCCCCGACACCGCCATGGTTGGGCGCGGCTTGCGCGAGAAGATGTAAAGAATCAGGAACAGTGCCACACCTTCCAGGGCGAACTGGTAGAGCTGCGACGGATGGCGCGGTAATTGCGCCGGGTCGCTGAACGGCGGGAATACCATCGCCCACGGCACGTCGGTCGGCTTGCCCCACAACTCGGCGTTGATAAAGTTACCAATGCGCCCGGCACCCAGGCCAATCGGCACGAACGGCGCGACGAAGTCCATCAGTTGGAAGAACGACTTGCCGTTGCGGCGGCCGAACCACCAGGCGGCGATCATCACGCCGACAAACCCGCCGTGGAATGCCATGCCGCCCTTCCACACCTCGAAGATCAGTGTCGGGTTGGCGATATAGGCCGACAGGTCGTAGAACAATACATACCCCAGACGCCCGCCGACGATCACGCCCATCGACATCCAGAACACCATGTCGGAGAGCTTCTCCTTGGTCCAGGTCGGGTCGAAACGGTTCAGGCGCCGGGAAGCCAGCAGCCAGGCACCGCCGATGCCGATCAGGTACATCAACCCGTACCAATGGATTTGCAGCGGACCGATGGCCAAGGCCACCGGGTTGATCTGCGGGTAAGGCAGCATTGCGACTCCTCGTTAAATCAATAGTCATGGCGCACCGGACCATGCCGGTGTGCGATTAAGCCTGCGTTACAGCCGCAATTTCAAATTAAGCTGCTCTTTTAAACTAAGAAGTCCACACGCGCCTAATAGCCCGGCATGTTAACGGATGGAAGGCGTGCCGCCCAACTTCGATACGATGGAACGCCTGCCGTTGTATGGGTAGAGTGAAGAAAAACACAAAAGGGATCGCCTGATGTGCCTGATTGTTTTCGCCTGGCGGCCGGGCCATGCCCAACCGCTGATCGTCGCGGCCAACCGTGATGAGTTCTACGCCCGCCCCAGCCTGCCGCTGGCCCAGTGGCCGGATGCGCCGCACATCTACGCCGGCCGCGACCAGGAAGCAGGCGGCACCTGGCTTGGGGTGAACGCCGACGGGCGTTTTGCCGCCCTGACCAATATCCGCGACCCGCACCAGCCGCCCGCACGCAAGTCCCGTGGCGAGTTGGTGGCGCGCTTTCTCAGTGGATCGCTACCGATTGACGACTATTTAACCGACGTTAACGGAATATCGATCGAATATGCCGGCTTTAACCTGCTGATTGGCACACGAGATGAGCTGTGGCACTACAACGCCAACCAAACCGACCCTACGCGGCTCGAAGCCGGGGTGTATGGGTTATCCAACGCCGGGCTGGATACGCCGTGGCCGAAGCTGCTCAAGGCCAAGGCGGCGTTGAGTGATGTGCTGGAAAACCCGCAGCCGGAGGCTTTGCTGGACATTTTGAGCGACCCACAGACCGCGCCGTTTGCCGACTTGCCGGACACCGGCGTTGGGCTGGCGACAGAGAGTTTGTTGTCGAGTGTGTTTATTGCCAGCCCCAGTTACGGGACGCGGGCGAGTACGGCGTTGATTGTGAATGCCGACGGTACACGGCGGATGGTGGAGCGCAGCTTCGGGCCGTTGGGTGGCCGGCTGGGTGAAGTCGAACTCAACATTTAGCGGTGACTGGACTGGCGCCATTGCAGGCAAGCCAGCTCCCACAGTTTGGAATGCATTCCCCTGTGGGAGCTGGCTTGCCTGCAATGGCCGCGCCTCGGTCTAGAGGGTTTTCGCCGAAGCCGGGTTAATCATCCGCGTCAGCCCCAGGTTTTTCAGCGCCAATTGCAGCGAGCTGTGGATAACTTGCGGGTTGTCGATGGTCATCAGCTCGGCCAGCAATTCCTTGGCCATGCTCAAATTCACCTGACGCAGCATCCACTTCACCTTCGGCAAGTTGGTGGCGTTCATCGACAGGCTGTCAAAGCCCATCGCCATCAACAGCACCGCCGCCGCCGGGTCGCCGGCCATTTCACCGCAGATGCTCACCGGCTTGCCTTCGGCATGGGCGTCGCGCACCACGTGTTGCAGGGCTTGCAGCACCGCCGGGTGCAGGTAGTCGTAGAGGTCGGCCACCCGTGGGTTGTTGCGGTCCACGGCCAGCAGGTACTGGGTCAGGTCGTTGGAGCCGACCGAGAGGAAGTCCACCTGCCGCGCCAGCTCTTTAGCCTGGTACACCGCTGCCGGGATTTCGATCATCACGCCAATCGGCGGCATCGGCACGTCAGCGCCTTCGTCGCGCACTTCGCCCCAGGCGCGGTGGATCAAGTGCAGGGCTTCTTCCAGCTCATGGGTGCCGGAGATCATCGGCAGTAGGATGCGCAGGTTATTCAAGCCTTCGCTGGCCTTGAGCATGGCGCGGGTCTGTACGAGGAAAATTTCAGGATGGTCGAGGGTCACGCGAATGCCGCGCCAGCCAAGGAAGGGGTTGTCTTCCTTGATCGGGAAGTAAGACAGTGACTTATCGCCGCCGATGTCCAGGCTGCGCATCGTCACCGGCAAGGGGTGGAAGGCGGACAGTTGCTCGCGATAAATCGCCAGCTGCTCCTTCTCACTCGGGAACCGTTGGTTGATCATGAACGGCACTTCGGTGCGGTACAGCCCTACCCCTTCGGCGCCGCGCTGTTGCGCGCGGGCCACATCGGCCAGCAGGCCGGTGTTGACCAGCAGCGGTACGCGGTGGCCGTCGAGGGTCACGCACGGCAGTTCGCGCAGCGAGTCGAGGCCCAGCGCGAGTTGCTTCTCTTCTTCCACCACCTCGGCGTATTGCTTGCGCAGCAGTTCGCTGGGGTTGGTGAAGACTTCACCGCGATGGCCGTCGACGATCATGTCGATGCCGTCGACCTTGGAGTACGGCAGGTCGACCAGGCCCATCACTGTCGGAATGCCCATGGCGCGGGCCAGGATCGCGACGTGGGAGTTACCCGAACCCAGTACCGAGACCAAGCCCACCAGTTTGCCTTCCGGCACTTCGCCAAGCATGGTGGCGGTCAGCTCTTCACTGATCAGGATGGTGTTGTCGGGGTAGACCAGGTTGGTGGTGCGGTCTTCCTGCAGGTAGGCCAACAGACGGCGACCGAGGTCACGGACGTCCGAGGCACGCTCGCGCAGGTAGGCGTCGTCCATCAATTCGAAACGGTTGACGTGATCGGTGACCACCTGGCGCAGCGCGCCCTGGGCCCACTGGCCGGTCTTGATCACGGTTTTGACTTCATTACCCAGGGACGCGTCGTCGAGCATCATCTGGTACACGTCGAACAGCGCGCGCTCTTCGGGGCGCAGTTGCGTGGCCAGTTTGGTCGAGAGGTTGCGCATGTCGGCGCGCACGCCTTCCAGGGCAGTCTTGAACAGTTTGATTTCAGCGTCGATGTCGTTGACGGTCTTGTCCGGCACCACATCGAGGTCGGCCGGTGGCAGCATGACCACCGCCGTACCAACGGCAGCACCCGGCGAACCGGGCACGCCGACGAACTTAGCTTCCTGGATGCCCTTACCCTGGCGCCCCAGGCCGCGAATCGAACCCGTCGCCTCGGCGTGAGCAATAACCCCGGCAAGCTGCGCGCTCATGGTCACGAGGAAGGCTTCTTCACCTTCATCGAACTGGCGGCGTTCTTTTTGCTGGATGACCAACACGCCGACAACGCGGCGGTGGTGAATGATCGGTGCGCCGAGGAACGAGGCGTAGCGCTCTTCACCGGTTTCGGCAAAGTAGCGATAACGCGGGTGATCGGCCGCGTTTTCAAGGTTCAGGGGTTCTTCACGCGTCCCCACCAGGCCCACCAGACCTTCATTGGGCGCCATGCTGACCTTGCCGATGGAGCGCTTGTTCAGGCCCTCGGTGGCCATCAGCACAAAACGGTTGGTCTCAGGGTCCAGCAGGTAAACCGAGCAGACCTGGCTGCCCATGGCTTCCTTGACGCGCAACACAATAATCCCCAACGCCGCCTTGAGATCCTTGGCGGAGTTAACTTCCTGGACGATCTTGCGCAGCGTATTGAGCATGGCTCGGGGTCGAACTCCGTCGTCAGTCGCGCGCTAAAAGGCGCGGGGCAAGTTCTTTGAGAGCGCGACGATAAACCTCGCGCTTGAATGTCACCACCTGGCCCAACGGGTACCAATAGCTGACCCAACGCCAGCCATCGAACTCCGGTTTACCGGTCAAATCCATCCGCACCCGCTGCTCGTTGGAGATCAGGCGCAGGAGAAACCATTTCTGCTTCTGGCCGATGCACAGCGGTTGGCTGTGGGTACGCACCAGGCGTTGCGGCAAACGATAGCGCAACCAGCCCCGCGTACAGGCCAGAATTTGCACATCTTCACGCTCAAGGCCGACTTCTTCGTTCAACTCACGGTACAAGGCGTCTTCAGGGGTTTCGTCGGGGTTGATTCCGCCTTGAGGAAACTGCCAGGCATCTTGGTTGATTCGGCGAGCCCATAGCACCTGTCCGGCATCATTCGTAAGAATAATCCCGACATTAGGACGGAAACCATCGGGGTCGATCACGGCAACAACCTCGCAAACGCATGTCGCCGCATTGTTCCACAAAGGTTGTTCCAGCGGCAACGAGGCTTCTTACCTTATGTGCACTCTTGTGAAAAGACCGTATTCTGGACGCCTTTTTACAGACTTTTCAGCGAGTAACTGCAATGCGCCTGGCTTTATTCGACTTGGACAACACGCTTCTGGGGGGTGACAGCGATCACGCCTGGGGCGATTACCTCTGCGAACGCGGGATTCTCGACGCGGTGGCCTACAAGGCCCGCAACGACGAGTTTTACCAGGACTACCTGGCCGGCACGCTGGATAACGCCGCTTACCTGAACTTCTGCCTGGAAATCCTCGGCCGCACCGAGATGGCCCAGTTGGACGAATGGCACAACGACTACATGCGCGACTGCATCGAGCCGATCATGCTGCCGCAGGCAGTGGAACTGCTGGCCAAGCACCGCGCTGCCGGCGACAAGCTGGTGATCATCACCGCCACCAACCGCTTCGTCACCGCGCCAATTGCCGCACGCCTGGGCGTCGATACCCTGATCGCCACCGAGTGCGAGATGGAAAATGGCCGCTACACCGGGCGCAGCACCGATGTGCCGTGCTTCCGTGAAGGCAAGGTGACGCGCTTGAATCGTTGGCTGGAAGAAACCGGGCACAGCCTGGAAGACAGCTATTTCTATAGCGACTCGATGAATGATTTGCCACTGCTGGAGCAAGTGACCCACCCGGTGGCGGTGGATCCGGATCCGAATTTGCGGGCTGAGGCCCAGAAGCGCGGCTGGCCGGTGATAACACTGCGAAGCTGATGGCCCCATCGCAGGCAAGCCAGCTCCCACACCTAGATTCGTGAATACATTCAAGTGTGGGAGCTGGCTTGCCTGCGATGAAGTCGACTCAGTCCCAAGCCCTACATCGGCTTAGCCACCATCAAATAGAAAATCACCATAAACGCCAAAAACGCCGGCCAGCCCAGGCCAAACCACCAGCGCATATAGGTCGCCGCCTTGATTGGCATCGCCGTGCCGTCGCGCAACGCCTGCTCCGCCATCTTGTGCACACGAATCTGCAACCACACCACCGGCAACCAGCAAACCCCAGCCAGGCAATACAGGCCGACGGTCCATTGCAGCCAGCTCTGCTGCATCGACCAACCCGCCAAGTGCATCAAGCCAACCCCGCTTAAGGGCTGGAACACCGCCGTGGTTGCGGTAAACGCCCAGTCAGCGAACACCAGGTGCTTGAACGTCACGGCGATGACTTCAACCTTGCCGCTGCGCCAGGCGCGCAAGGCATAGTAAGCCGAGCCCGCGCCCAACCCGAATAGAATGGTCGAGGACAGGATATGCAGGGTTTTCAGCAGCAGGTATGCGCTCATCGACGAGGCTCATTCAAAAAAAGGTTCAGTCCAAAGAAGCCATACAGTCGCCACCATCAGCACCAGGTTCTTGGCGACGGCGGCATAAGGGTCAAACCAGTAATGGGGCAGAACAAAGCTGATAAACACGGTGTAACCGGCCATCAGCAGCAGTTGCAGGGTCAGGGCCTGCCTGCGCCAGCGCTTCACCAGCAAGCCCAGGCCCAGCAGGGCATCGCAGGCCGAACCGCCGATAACAGCGAGTGTCGCCCAAGTACCTTGCACGCCCGCCTCGGCCATGATGCGCAGGCCCCAGTCGTAACCCGGGCCAAGGCAGACCGCTGCGGTGCCCAGCCAGATCAGCACCATCACCGCCAGCATCAGAGGGCGGACAGTGCGCTGGCTGCTGATGGCCGCGTTCGGCCAATCCTGCAGGCGCGAGGCCAGCGGCGCGGCGGTATAGCCGCAGACCGAGGCCAGCACCTCGGGGTCGGCCACATTGTCCTGTTGCGCCAGGGCGATACTTTGTCGGTTCAAAACCTGCCAGCCCAGGCGATCACCCAGCCAACCGCCCAACCTCAGCAGCGGCACTTGCATGTAGCGGCCCGCCTCCCAGCCTTGAGCCGCGCGCAGGTGGTCAACGACCTGCGACAGCCGCATCGGCTCGGGCCCCACCAACGGCAGCACCATTGATTCAGCAGGCCACTGGCGCAGCAGGGCCATTACCGCACCGACCAGATCGTCGATATGCACGGGCTGCACCTGGGCCTTGAGGTCGAGCAGCGGAATCAGCGGCCAAGGCGAAAGCCCGGCCAGCCACGCACTGCTGGTGCCGCCCGCGCCCACCACCAATGAAGGCCGAAGCACCACAGCGGTTATGCCCAGACTGAGCAGATAATCATCCGCCAAGCCTTTGCTGGCCAGGAACGGCAGGTCGGATTGCGCCGCAGCGCCCAAGGCGGAAATCTGCAACACCCGCACGCCACGCTGGGCGGCCAGATCAAACAGCACGCGAGTGCCCTGATCCTGCACCCGGCTCAACTCAGCCACATCCACGCTGAGCAGGCCCGCCGCATTGATCAATAAATCAACAGATTCAGGAAAGACAAAGTGCTCGGGGTCGACAGCCAGGCGGCCCAGGTCCAGCGAACGCCACTCAACCCCCGGCCAACTCTGGTGTTGAGGCGTTCGAGAGGTCGCGATCACGCAGTGCCCGGCGTGCTGCAAGGCGCGCAACAGATGGCGGCCCACAAACCCTGTGGCGCCGACCAGAAGGACGTTCATGAAGCCCCTTTAGACCGGCTTGGCGCCCATCAACCCGGCAATCGCCACAAACCCCACCAGGCTGACCACGGCCAGCGCCAGGGTGAAATTCAGGCTGCCACCGCCGCCCAGGCGCAGGCGGTTAAGCCGTGCCACCAGCCAGAACCAGGCCAGCGCCGCCACGGTGTAGAGGATGCTGGAGCCCAGAATCCAGGTTTGCCCCAGCGGCCAGCCGATCAAATGCGCCAGCCACCAGCCGGTGAATGGCATGCTGACCATGCATACCCCCATCAGCAGCCACACAAATGCCCACGGGCGTTGCACGGTAACCGCCGGGCCGGCACTGCGCTTGCGCCAGGCCAGTACCGCCAGGCCCAGGCCACAGAGCAACAGCAACACAGTGGCGGTGATGTGGATAACTTTTAGGGTGGTCAGCGTTTCCATGGTCTTGATTCCTTATAGGCCGCTCAGTCAGCGTAGTCGCTCAACCGAGGAACAGCTGGTAGGCCGGGTTTTCGCTTTCATCCCAGTACGGGTAGCCGATTTGCGCCAATGCGGCCGGCACCAAATGGCGCTCGTCCGCCGGCACTTGCAAGCCGGCGACCACACGGCCGTCGGCCGCGCCGTGGTTGCGATAGTGGAACATCGAGATGTTCCAGCGCCCGCCCAATTTGTTAAGAAAGTTGAACAGCGCGCCCGGGCGTTCCGGGAATTCGAAACGCAATACCAGCTCGTCGCTCACTTTCGCCGCGTGCCCACCGACCATATGACGAATGTGCAACTTGGCCAGTTCGTTCTCGGTCAGGTCCAGCACCGGGAAACCCTGGCTGGTGAGGCTGGCGATCAACGCGCTGCGCGGGTCGTTTTCCGGGTGAGTCTGCACGCCAACGAAGATGTGCGCCTCGCGGCCGGAGTGGTAGCGGTAGTTGAATTCGGTGATCTGGCGCTTGCCCACGGCCTCGCAGAAGGCCTTGAAGCTGCCCGGCTGCTCGGGGATGGTCACGGCGATGATAGCTTCGCGGCCCTCACCCAGCTCGGCGCGCTCGGCCACATGGCGCAGGCGGTCGAAGTTGACGTTGGCACCGGAGTCGATGGCCACCAGGGTTTGCCCGGTGATGCCTCGGGTCTCGACATACTTCTTGATCCCCGCCACACCCAATGCGCCCGCCGGCTCGGTGATGGAGCGGGTGTCGTCGTAGATGTCCTTGATCGCCGCGCAGATTTCATCGGTGCTGACGGTGATCACTTCGTCCACATAGTCTTTGCAGATGTCGAACGTGTGCTGGCCGATCTGCGCCACCGCCACGCCGTCGGCAAAGATACCGACGGTCGGCAATACCACGCGCTCACCGGCAGCCATGGCGGCTTGCAGGCAGTTGGAGTCGTCCGGCTCAACGCCGATGATCTTGATCTCCGGGCGCAGGTATTTCACGTACGCCGCAATACCGGCAATCAGCCCGCCGCCGCCCACTGGTACGAAAATCGCGTCCAGCGGCCCCGGGTGCTGGCGCAGAATTTCCATCGCCACGGTGCCCTGCCCGGCAATGGTGTGCGGATCATCATAGGGGTGAATGTAAACGTAGCCTTTTTCGTCGACCAGTTTCAGCGAGTAGGCCAGGGCTTCCGGGAAGGAATCACCGTGCAGCACCACTTTGCCGCCACGCGAACGCACGCCTTCGACCTTGATCTCCGGGGTGGTCTTGGGCATCACGATAGTGGCCTTGACCCCCAACACCTTGGCCGCCAGGGCCAGGCCTTGGGCGTGGTTGCCGGCAGACGCGGTGACCACGCCGCGCGCGCGTTCTTCAGCGCTCAGTTGGGTCAGCTTGTTGTAGGCGCCCCGAATCTTGAACGAGAACACCGGCTGCAAGTCTTCACGCTTGAGCCAGACCTTGTTGCCCAGCCGCTCGGAGAGCTGGCGCGCGGTCTGCAAGGGGGTTTCTACGGCAACGTCGTAAACGCGCGAGGTGAGGATCTTTTTGACGTACTGTTCAAGCATCGGAAAGCATCACTGGGCGGGTTGGGCAGGGCCAAGGAGTCTAACCCAGCGTTTAGCCGGGCGACCACACGAATCCCGAGGTTTTGTTGGGTTATACTCGCCGCCCTCGATAATTCCCCGCCCGTTCCGGAGCCCGCATGACCCAGGATCAACTCAAACAGGCAGTGGCCCAGGCCGCCGTCGATTTAATCCTTCCTAAACTCGACGACAAAAGCATCGTCGGCGTCGGCACCGGCTCCACCGCCAACTGCTTTATCGATGCGCTGGCCCTGCACAAGGGCGCGTTTGACGGCGCCGTGGCCAGCTCCGAAGCCACCGCCGCGCGCCTCAAGGGCCATGGCATTCCGGTGTACGAGCTCAATACCGTGAGCGACCTGGAGTTCTACGTCGACGGCGCCGATGAAAGCGACGAGCACCTGAACCTGATCAAAGGCGGCGGCGCAGCCCTGACCCGCGAGAAGATCGTCGCGGCCGTGGCCAAGACCTTTATCTGCATCGCCGACGCCAGCAAGCTGGTGCCGGTACTCGGCGCGTTCCCGCTGCCGGTGGAAGTGATCCGGATGGCCCGCAGCCACGTGGCCCGCGAGCTGGTGAAACTGGGCGGCGACCCGGTGTACCGCGAAGGCGTGTTGACCGATAACGGCAACATCATCATCGACGTGTTCAACCTGCAGATCACCAACCCGGTGGAGCTGGAAACCCAGATCAATGCGATCGTCGGTGTGGTGACTAACGGTTTGTTCGCCGCGCGCCCGGCTGATGTGTTGCTGCTGGGCACCTCTGAAGGCGTGAAAACCCTCAAGGCCTAAAGCTCACCGCCTGGCTTTGTGTGGGAGCTGCGGTGCGACGATTCGACTTGCCTGCGATAGCATCGCCTCGGTTTAACTGACACACCGAGCCGTTCGCATCGCAGGCAAGTCGAATCGTCGCACCGCAGTTCCCACATTTGATTCCATTGTCCGAAAGATCCATGTAACAAAAACGCTACTTTTCGCAGCATCCCCCTCCAAAATCGTGCGCCACGTCACGACATCTCACACCTCAATCAGTATCAAATCCGTTACAAATTACAGCCAAGCGACCCACGCGTTTAACAATGCGCCACTTCGCAGTCGCCCACGGAATGAGGCGCGCATTGTGCAATGGGTCTGGGCTTGAACATCCCCATCACCTCAAGGACGACCTTGTGATAAAGCCCTTAGCCCTCGCGATCAGCGTTGTCGGCACGCTGCTGTCGACACACACCCAGGCCTACGATTACGGCCAACATGCCAACACCACCCTGGAAAAGCTGATCAACGACTACCCCGGCCGGTATCGCGGCACCGCCAATTTCGCCGGCGCCGCGGATTGGATGCAAAGCCAGATGGGTTCGGCCTACAGCCTTAGTCGCCAGAATTTCACCTGGAACAACGGCAGTCGCGCCTCGCAAAACGTGGTGGCCTACGCCGCCGGCACCAAACCGCAGTACGTGGTGATTGGCGCGCATTTCGATACCTACTTCGGCCGCCCGGCCCTGCAAGGCCTGGACGACAATGGCTCCGGCGCCAGCGTGCTGACCGAGGTGGCGAAGAACCTCGGCGGCTTGCAGTTGGAAAACGGCCTGCAAATCGTCGGCTTCGGCGCCGAAGAAGAAGGCCTACGCGGCTCCAAGGCCTTCGTCGATTCACTCAGCGCCAGCCAGCGCGCGAACATGCTGGCGATGATCAACCTCGACAGCCTGATCACCGGCGACATGATGTACGCCCACGCCGGCCAGAACAGCACCGCCAACCCCGCGCTGGCCTCATTGCGCGAACACGCCTTGCAGATCGCCAAGGAGCTGAACATCCCGCTGTTCACCAACCCGGGCCTGGACCCGCAATACCCCAAGGGCACCGGTTGCTGCAGCGATGGCGAGCCGTTCGAACCGCTGAAAATTCCGATTCTGTACATAGAAGCCACCAACTGGGAGCTGGGCGACCTGGACGGCTACACCCAGACCAACAACCCGAAAATCCCCGGTGGCTCCACCTGGCACGACCCGGCCGAGGACAACAAAGCCGTACTCACCGACGCCTTCGGCCAGGCGCGTATCGACCAGCGCCTGCGCGACTATTCGCGCCTGCTCAGCCGCCTGGTGCTGGAGCTGACCAACGCCGACCTGATGGCCTCGACCGCCTCCGGCGGCGCCGTTGCGCGCAATATGCAGGACAACCTGCAGCGCCAGCACCAAGCCATGGTGCGCCTGCATGATCGCCGTTGGCTGACCTTGCAAGCGGCCAGCCGCGAGGTGGGAAGCTTCGATGGCGAAATCGGTGTGGACGGCGAATACAACCCGGACAGCGGCTTCGACAGCCCACTCAACCCCGAGGCGCGGCGCCTGGGCGTGCATGCGCTGGGCGATTACCAACTCACCTCCAACCTGAACATCGGCGCCAGCCTGAGCTACCTCAATGGTCGCGACAAACTTGAGCACCGCGGCAAACTGGACAGCGACACCTGGCAGGCTGCGGCCTACGCCTTGCTCAATGACGGCGGCCCAAGCTGGCTGGCCGGCGACCTGAGCGTCGGCCATACGCGCTTCGACGCCAAGCGCAACCTGCTGATCCAGGCCAATGGCGGCCCGATCCTGCTCAACCAGCGACTGAGCGGCAACACTGACGCCCTGTCCTTGGGCGCGCGGGTGCTTGGCGGCTATGACTTCGATTTCGGCGCGATCAAGAGCGGGCCGTTTGCCGGCCTGGATTACAGCCATTACCGCATCGATAAATTCCACGAGAAACAAAACCTGCGCACCGCGCTTGAGTACGAAGAACAAGCCTTCGATTCCCTGGAAGCCAGCCTCGGTTGGCGCGTGCGCGGCGCAGTCGCCCTGCCCTATGGCTTGAGCCTGCTGCCTTACGGCGATATCGCCTGGGTCAAGGAGCTGGCAGATGGGCGCCTGGATGACCTCGACCTGACCGCCCACGCCGACAGCCAGGCGCGCACCGCCAAACTGGGTTCAGTGGATAAAAGCTTTGGCCGCGCGCAAATCGGCAGCCAACTGGCGATCACCCCGCAGTTGGGCGTTTACGCCGAGGTGAACAGCCGCCTTGGGCATGCCGAAGGCAGCCAGACCGGCTATTCGCTGGGTGTGCAGTGGATGTTTTGATCAGGGCTTTTTGAACACGTAAAACAGGTTCGGCTCGCTGACCAGGTACAAGCTGCCGTCATCGTCCATGGCGATACCTTCGGCCTGGGGCACACGTTTTTGCAGACCATGGCGCCCGTTGAGCAGAGAAAGGCTGCTTAACGGGCGACCGTCGATGTCCAACTCCAGCACCAAAAACGACTCATCCGACAGCGCCAGCAAATGCCCGCTGCGCTCGTTGTATTGCAAGCTCGACAGGTCGCGCACAAACAGCCCGGCATCACGCTTAGGGTTGTTGATCACGTGCACCGAGTAGGTTTTTTCCGGCTTGAAATGCGGAAAACCGTGGACCTCGTAGATCAGCATCGGGTCGCGCTCCTTGGCCACGAACAGGCGTTTACCTACCGAGTCATACGCCAGGCCCTCGAAACCCTTGTTACCGCCGATGTGCACACCCAAGGTCATCTGCTCTGCGTCGGCAGCATCAAGGAACTGGGTGTCGTCATTCACATGCACCTTGATCAGCCGCTGCTGGGCTTCATCGCTGATGACGTAGATGTTGTCGCTGATGAACTCCACCGCCTCGGCATCGCCAAAGCCCACCAGCGCAATGCGCCGCAAGATCTTGCCGTCCAGGGACAGCTCGACCAGCTCGGCGTTTTTGTTGGTGACGGTAAACAGGCTTTTGCGCACCGGGTCATAAGTGAGTGCCGAGACGTCATCGTCGAGGCCTTCGATCACTTTGGCTTCCAGGCTGACACGGTAATCGGCCAGGCCGATGGAGCGCTCATTGGCGGGCTGGCCCCACGCCTGCCAGTTGAACCACGCGCGTTCGAACAAGCGAAATTGCTGTGCGACCACCGCGCCGGTGACCAAGGCGATCAGCAACACCAAAAAAAACGCGGGTTTGGGGCGGGTAAGTCGGCGCATCAGGCAAGCTCAACGTCAAAAAGTGGCGAATGAATATCACGCCTGTCTGAATTTAAACTTAAACGCAGCCGACTGCCTGGCGAATGACGCTCCTAGCGCTGTATCCGACGTAATCGTCAGTTATTTCTGTTTCTCGAAGCGATAAAACAGGTTCGGCTCACTGACCATGTACAACGTGCCGCTCTCATCCATGGTCACGCCTTCGGCACGCGGGATGGTGTGCTTGAGGCCGTTGAAGCCACCGAGCAGGGTCATGAAGCTCACTTGCTCGCCCTTTGCATCCAGCTCCAGCAACAGGTGGGAGTCGGCCGACAGCACCAGCAAGTGCCCGGTGCGCGGGTCGACATCCAGGGCCGAAAGGTTGCGCATGTCCAACTCGGTGCTGGCGACTTTTTGCTTGTCGCCTGTCAGCGTGGCGCCATCGCTTTTCCAGGTAAACAGCGCAGGTGGGCGCTCTTCGCCGAGTACGATTTGCTGGTTGCGCTTGTCCCAGGCGATGCCTTCAAACGCTTTGTTCTGGTCCTTGGACGGGCCGAGGTCGTAGGTCTTGAAGTCAGCGATGTTCAGTTGTTGAGTGCCGGCATCGACTGTCACCACGGTGAGCGTGTGCATGCGCTCATCGACAATGGCCATCAAGCCATTCTCCATCACCGTCAGGCCTTCCGGGTTATTCCAGCCATTGAGCGGCATTTTGCGCAGCACGTCGCCTTGCAGGCTCAACTCAACCAGGAACGGGTTTTTGCCCATCACAGAAAACAGGGTTTTGGTCTGCGGGTTGTAGGCCAGGTCCGAAGCCTCGTCCTTCTCCATGCCGGGCAGCAACTTGCCGTCGATGACCGCGTGATAGTCCGGCAGCCACACACTGGCTTGTTGTTCGGCCGGCGTCTCAAAGCGCTCCGCCACCCACAGCGCACCACGATCGTCCCAGTGCATGAGCCAGGCAACGCCATACACAATCGCCCCGGCGAGGAACAGCCAGGAATACCAGCGCAGGGCAAAACGTGAACGGGGCTTGGGTGTCGCGGTGGGCAAGGTCACGGCCATTGAGCGCTTTTCCGGAAAGTCAGCGTTAGGTGATAGCACAGGATCAACAGGCCTGCGCGCAGGAGGCTGGAATTATCCGGATGGTGTGTGAAAAAAATGCAAAAGCCTGGGATTCTGAGGATGTACTCAATCAAATGTGGGAGCTGGCTTGCCTGCGATAGCATCACCTCAGTATCACTGATACACCGAGGTGTCCGCATCGTAGGCAAGCCAGCTCCCACATTTGAAGTGCATCCAGCCTTTAGCGAACGCTGCTTTCGAAGCGGCTCACGCCCGCCAGCTCCAGCACCAGCTCATCCCCAACATTCAACGGCCCCACACCCGCCGGGGTGCCGGTGAGGATCACGTCGCCGGCCTGCAGCGAGAAGCAGCCGGCCATGTGCTGGATCATCGGGATGATCGGGTTTAGCATCTGCGCGCTGTTGCCGTCCTGGCGCACTTGGCCGTTGATGGTCAGGCGGATGCCGATGTCGGTCACGTCCGCAAAGGTGCTACTCACCACAAACGGGGCAATCACAGCGGCGCCGTCGAACGACTTGGCGATTTCCCACGGCAGGCCTTTGGCTTTCAGCTCGGCCTGCTTGTCGCGCAGGGTCAGGTCCAGGGCCGGGGCGAAGCCGGAGATGGCGTCCAGCACTTCTTCACGGCTGGGTTTGGTCGACAAGGGCTTGCCGATCAACACCGCGATTTCCGCTTCGTAATGCACCGAACCGCGCTCGGTAGGGATGGTGAAGCCGCCTTCCAGTGCGACCACGCAGCTGCCCGGCTTGATGAACAGCAGCGGCTCGGTCGGCACCGGGTTGTCCAGTTCCTTGGCATGTTCGGCGTAGTTACGCCCGATGCACACCACTTTACCCAGGGGAAAGTGGATGTTGGTGCCGTCGACATACTTGTGCTGGTAGCTCATGGAACGACTCCTTCAGGGGCGATTAAACAGCGAAGATCTTGCCCGGGTTCATGATCCCGTTAGGGTCGAACACCGCCTTCACTGCCTTCATGTATTCGATTTCAACCGGTGAGCGGCTGTAGGTCAGGTAATCGCGTTTGGTCATGCCTACGCCGTGCTCGGCGGAGATCGAGCCGTTGTACTTCTGAACGGTTTCGAACACCCACTTGTTGACGGTGGCGCATTTGGCGAAGAACTCGTCCTTGCTCAGGTTTTCCGGCTTGAGGATGTTCAGGTGCAGGTTGCCGTCGCCGATGTGGCCGAACCAGACAATTTCGAAGTCCGGGTAGTGTTCGCCGACGATCGCGTCGATTTCCTTCAAGAACGCCGGCACTTTGGAGACAGTGACCGAAATATCGTTCTTGTATGGGGTCCAGTGGGAAATGGTCTCGGAGATGTACTCGCGCAGTTTCCACAGGTTGTGCAGCTGGGTTTCGCTTTGGCTCATCACGCCGTCCAGCACCCAGCCCTGCTCGACGCAGTGCTCGAAGGTTTCCAGGGCGTGGTTGGCAACTTCTTCGGTGGTGGCCTCGAATTCCAGCAGCGCGTAGAACGGGCAGTCGGTTTCGAACGGCGCGGGTACGTCGCCACGGCCCATGACTTTGGCCAGGGCTTTGTCGGAGAAGAATTCGAAGGCGGTCAGGTCCAGCTTGCTCTGGAACGCATGCAGCACCGGCATGATCGAGTCGAAATCAGTGGTGCCGAGCACCATGGCGGTGAGGTTTTTCGGCGCACGGTCCAGGCGCATGGTGGCTTCCACCACGAAACCCAGGGTGCCTTCGGCGCCGATAAACAGCTGGCGCATGTCGTAGCCGGTGGCGTTCTTGATCAGGTCGCGGTTCAGTTCCAGCACATCACCTTTGCCGGTGACCACTTTCATGCCGGCCACCCAATTGCGGGTCATGCCGTAGCGAATCACCTTGATCCCGCCGGCATTGGTACCGATATTGCCGCCAATCTGGCTCGAACCCGACGAAGCGAAGTCCACTGGGTAGTACAGGCCTTTCTCTTCGGCGACGTTCTGCAATTGCTTGGTGACCACGCCCGGCTGGCACACGGCGGTGCGGTCAGTGAGGTTCACGCCGAGAATCTGGTTCATGTAGTCGAACGACACGACCACTTCGCCATTCGCCGCCACAGCAGCAGCCGACAGACCGGTGCGGCCACCCGACGGCACCAGTGCCACCTTGTGTTCATTGGCCCAACGCACGATGGCTTGCACCTGTTCGGTGGTCTTGGGGAACACGATGGCGCTAGGCGCGGGCGCGAAGTGCTTGGTCCAATCCTTGCCGTAAGCCTCCAGGGAGTCTGCATCGGTCAGCACTTTGCCAGGCTCAACCAGGGTCTTCAGCTCATCAATCAGGGCAGGATGGGTCATCGACAGAACTCTCGAACAATTCATGGTCATCCTGAGAACGCTTCACGTCGCAGGAATAGGTGTTTAGCGGGGCGCGTATGCTAGCATACCGCCCCCGCAGGACAGAGCCCAAGGGCGTTCTGCGGTGACGGCTTTCCTGCCGTCCGGGTCAGCTCTTGTGCACTGATTCAAGGCACTAACTGCTCGATTCCCTGCCATTTTTCTCCGGGATACAGGTTTACGCAGATGAGCAAGACTTCTCTCGATAAGAGCAAGATCAAGTTCCTTCTTCTGGAAGGCGTCCACCCATCGGCTGTCGACGTACTGAAAGCCGCTGGGTACTCCAGCATTGAGTACATCACCAGTTCTCTGCCGGAAGCCCAGTTAAAGGAAAAGATCGCCGACGCGCACTTTATCGGCATTCGCTCCCGCACTCAGCTGACCGAAGAGATCTTCGACCACGCCAAGAAACTCGTGGCTGTCGGCTGTTTCTGCATCGGCACCAACCAGGTCGACCTTAACGCTGCACGTGAGCGCGGTATCGCGGTGTTCAACGCACCGTACTCCAACACCCGTTCCGTTGCTGAACTGGTGCTGGCCGAGGCCATCCTGCTGTTGCGCGGTATCCCAGAGAAAAACGCTTCCTGCCACCGTGGCGGCTGGATCAAAAGCGCGGCCAACTCTTTCGAAATCCGCGGCAAGAAGCTGGGTATCGTCGGTTACGGCTCGATCGGCACTCAACTGTCGGTACTGGCCGAAGGCTTAGGCATGCAGGTGTTCTTCTACGACACCCTGACCAAGCTGCCATTGGGTAACGCCACTCAGGTGTCGAGCCTGACCGAGCTGCTGGGCATGTCCGACATCGTCACCCTGCACGTTCCGGAAACCGCTGAGACCCAGTGGATGATCGGCGAGAAGGAAATCCGCGCCATCAAGAAAGGCGGCATCCTGATCAACGCTGCACGTGGCACCGTGGTTGAGTTGGACGCCCTGGCCGACGCGATCAAGGACAAGCACCTGATCGGCGCCGCGATCGACGTGTTCCCGGTGGAGCCACGCTCCAACGACGACATCTTCGAAAGCCCGCTGCGTGGCCTGGACAACGTGATCCTGACTCCACACATCGGCGGTTCCACCGCTGAAGCCCAAGCCAACATCGGCCTGGAAGTGTCGGAAAAACTGGTCAAGTACAGCGACAACGGTACGTCGGTGTCTTCCGTCAACTTCCCGGAAGTGGCGCTGCCGGCTCACCCTGGCAAGCACCGCCTGCTGCACATCCACCAGAACATCCCTGGCGTGATGATGGAGATCAACAAGGTCTTCGCGGAAAACGGCATCAACATCTCCGGTCAGTTCCTGCAGACCAACGAGAAGGTCGGCTACGTGGTGATCGACGTCGACGCCGAGTACTCGGACCTGGCGCAAGAGAAGCTGCAGCACATCAACGGCACGATTCGTAGCCGCGTATTGTTCTAAGGCTTTAAACGCTGCATAAAAAATGGGAGGCCCGCAGGGGTCTCCCATTTTTTTGTCTGAACAAATCTTACTTAACGTTAACCGTGATCACTTTCGAGGCTACAGTAGGGTTGAACTGCATGTGCAGTTTGTCGCCAGCTACCAGTTGCAAGGTGTGCTTGCCTGGGGTGAGGGTCAGCTGGGTTTCGGTCTGGGCCTTGCCGTAGTGGATCACGGTGTCGGTGGCCGGGATCGGCACGCTGGCGTCCGGCAGCTCTTTCTGGTCAATCAGCAGGTGGTGGTGGCCGGTGCCTGGGTCCTGGCTGGTCGCCGGGGCCAACTGCAGGCCTTCCATGCCGAATTTGACGGTGAAGGTTTTATCGACGGTGGCGCCGTCTTTTGGCGACACGATAAACACTTTGGCACCTTCAGGTGGCGCACTGCGCGGAATACCGTCAGCCGCAGTAGCCAGCATCGAAGCACCCAGCAACAGGCTGGCCAGGGTGGCACGGGACAAAAAGGCTTTCATTCGCTTCTCCAGTTTTTCTATGAAATCTGTAGGGTTATGACAACTTCGCGACAAATTGCTGTCCAAGGCACTGAACACCATAGCAAAGCGATGCTGAGCGGCGCCTCGCACAGACGAATTCTTTAGGAGCGACCATGCGCTTTTCGCCTGGCCTTGTACTTTTACTGCCCCTTCTGAGCCCATTGGCTCACGCCGAATTGATCGATGATGTGTTTGATCGCGGCGAACTGCGCATCGCCCTGGAGGCCAACACGCCGCCATTCAACTTCAAGGACGGCGACAAGCTCACCGGTTTTGAAGTGGAACTGGGCGAGCAACTGGCGAAGGAAATGGACGTGCGCCCCTCGTTTATCACCACCGATGATACTGACCTGCTGCCGGGCGTGGAAACCGGCAAGTACGACGTGGCCATCAACCATATCGCTATGACTGCCGAGCTGAAGGATCGTTTCGATTTCAGTGAGCCTTATCGGGAAAAGCCTGAGCTGGTGATTCCGTTCCAGAAGGGCAACCCGGCGTTCAAAAGCAGCTTGGACAAGGCATTACAGCACGTGAAGGCCGATGGTCGACTGAAGGCGCTGGCGCAGAAGTGGTTTGAGAACGATACGAAGGCCGAATAAATACTCGGTCAATGTGGAAGCTGGCTTGCCTGCGATAGCGACGGGTCAGCACCTAATGTGTGACTGACACACCGCTATAGCCGGCAAGCCAGCTCCCACATTTTTGATCTATATAAGGCTTGAGAGATGCCGTGCCGCTTCGGACAGCTCCAGCTCACTGAACACCAACACCCCGTGACGCTTGAGCAACGCCGCCGTCACCCCTTCACCGCTCACCTTTACACCAGTGAACGTGCCGTCATAAGTCAACAGGTTGCCGCAGGAAGGGCTATTGGCCTTGAGAATGGCGATGCGGATGTCATGGCGCTGCACCAGCGCCAACGCCTGGCGGGCGCCATCGAGAAAGGCGGCGCTGAAGTCTTCGCCCTCTGCGGTCAGCACCTGAGCGCGGCCTTCCCACACATCGATGCCCTGCCCGCCCGGTATCTCGGCGGAGGGACGCGGCGTGGGCAAACCGCCCGACACTTCCGGGCAGATGGCAACCACGCGGCCTTCAGCCTGCCACGCCGCCAATTGATCAAATGGGCCACTGGCTCCGCCGTCGTAGCGCACCTTGTGCCCGAGCAGGCAGCGGCTGATCAGAATCTTTTGCATGGTTAAAAAGGCTCGTTACCCCGCCGGCGAAACCAGCCGGTCAGGGACAGGCGTTCGCGCGTGGCGGGCAGGACTTCGTGGGGCACCTCCCCGGACAGGAACACCACCAGGCTGCCGCCGGTGGGCACCACGTCATGTTCGACGCCGCCCTTGAGGTACATGCGCAACTGGCCGCCATGCTCGGGCAGCCAGGCATCGTTCAAATACACCACGGCCGAGACCATGCGCCGGTCATCGTCGCGAAAACGGTCCACGTGCTTGAGGTAAAACGCCCCCGGCGGGTACATCGCGAAATGGCTTTCGAAGTCTTCCAGGCCCAGAAACAGGCCGCGATTCATCGCCTGGCGCAGGCTGTCCATCACGCCCATGTAGGTCTCGCAGACTGCGGCATCACCCTCTTCCAGCCACTGGATATGGTCACCGCGAATCCCCTCGCGAATCTCCTGGGCCGGGCCGCGTCCTACGGCTGCAGGCGCCAATTCACCCTCTGCCGCACGTTTACGGCACTCAGCCGCCAGTTCCAGGGTCAGAGCCTGGGGCAGGAAGCCGTTCTGCTGCGACCAACCTTTTTCGGCCAGGTCGTCGACGATGCGTTGCAGCAGGGGATGATCAAGGGGTATTTGCATGGCGCGCATAGTATCCATACGCCTGTGAATCCGACAGAGCCGCCGAGCGTCTGAATACACTTTAGTCAGGTGACCGATAGGATTTCTCGACAAATCCTACGCCCGACACGGACAATAGTGGCCGACTGACAGGAGTCCATATGCGTCGTTTGTTTTTTTCCATGCTGATGTTCTGCGTTTTGCCCGCGTGGGCAGACGGCCATGACCAGTTGTACAAGGTCGCCGGCTGGGCCGAACAACGTGCGCATTTCAATGACGCCCTCAGTGCCGCCCAGCAACGCTACCGCAATAGCCTGCCGCCGGCGGTGTACCAGGCGCTGGTGGACAACAGCAATAAACGCTTTGCCGCCCAAGCCGTGGACCAACGCGCCGAAGCGCAATTGCGTAAGAACCTCACGGACCCGAAACCGGCCCTGGCGTTTTTCCAATCGCCGTTGGGCCGCAAGATTGTCGCCGCCGAGTTGCTGGCTACGCGCCGCGACCAACTTGCAAAAAACTCAAAGGGCCTGCCGCACATCGAAGCCGACGCCACCCGCAGCCTGATCATCGGCCACCTGGCCCAGGCGCTGCCCGCCCGTGAAGCCGGCGCGGAAGTCAGCTTGGCGATTGCCGGTGTGGCGGCCGATAGCCTAAGCCAGATGATCCCGGGCCTGTTGGGCGGTGGTCAGGCTCAAGGCATGTTGAATGGCCAGCGTGAGCGGCTGATGCAGCAGATTGGCAATGACCTGAACAACACGTTGCTGTACGTCTATCAGGATTTGTCTGACCCGGAGCTGGAAGAATTCGCCACGTTTGCCGAGTCGCCGGAGGGTCGGACGTATTACAAAGCGGCGCTTGCAGCCATTCGCGCAGGCTTGGCGGTCGGCCAAAGCACCTCAAGCCTGGCGCCGTAATCATTGTGGGAGCTGGCTTGCCTGCTCCCACATTTAGTCCGTATTACTTCAGATGGTCGGTGAGGTACTTGAAGTATTCCTCACGAATCTGCGCAATCTCATTCGCCAAGTGATGCCTGCCACGCGGGATCATTAACACCTCAGGCTGATCAAACTTGCCCCGCAGCACCTGCAAGTTGTGCTGCCAATCCACCGTCATGTCTTCCTCACCCTGCACAATCACCGGCCGCCGCGGGCTGCGCGGGGCGGCTTCGATGCGTTTGATCCAGCGCGCCAGTGCGCCAACCCAGGCGGTGGGCAACTGGCGCGGCTGCAGCGGGTCAGCTTCCAGGAACGGCTTGAACTTAGGGTCGTTGGTGTTCTCGCTGAACCGCCGGGCGATGCCTTTGACGAAGGGCCGCAGCAGGTAATAGCTGACCTGCGACCACCCCCACGCACGCGGGCGCACCAAGGGTGACAGCAGGAAGGTCTTGCCCTGCGCCGGGCTGTCGGCGCCGTGATGGAGCAAATGGTCCACCACCACCGCGCCGCCCGTGCTTTGCCCGAACAGGTGCCAAGGCTGTGGCAGTTGCAGCGCCTTGGCTTGGGCGAACAGCGCCTGCACCACGTCCTGATACACCGCAAAATCGTCGATGCTGGCACGTGCGCCGCTCGACAGGCCATGGCCCGGCAAATCGCAGGCGATGACCACGAAGCCTTGGTCCAGCGCCCAGTCCACCACGTTGCGGTACAGGCCCATATGGTCGTAGAAGCCGTGAAACATGAACATTGTCGCCACAGGCACAGGCGGCCACCACACTTGGGCGACAACCTCGAAGCCGTCCACCTCAAAACACCCCAGGCGGCTCACCGCCGGTACTTTGCGCGCGGCCAGGTCCAGCCCGTAGAAACGCTGGTAGACCCGCGCCTCGGCGCTGAGCGGTTGCGCGTCCACAAGTGGCCGCAAGCTTTCACGCAGATGATCGGGGTCAAAGCTGACAGGCATAAAAGGTTCCAGACTTGCGGTGAAGATGAATATCGAGCTGCGATATTCATCTGTCCGGGCAAGCATGGCAAGCTACGCGACCTGTGAGGATAGTTCTGAATGCGACAGCCCTACCGTTCCGCCTTGTTCGCCAGCCTGACCCTGATCATCTGCGCCGGCGTGCTGTGGGCGGCGTATGACTGGTTCCAGGGTCGCTACTTGCGCGCATTCAGCGAACACACGGCCGTCTTCTCCGGCGATGCCCTGCGCCTGCCCGCCGAACTCTCAGGCCCCGGCCCGATCCGCTTGGTGCACTTCTGGGACCCGGCCTGCCCGTGCAACGTCGGCAACCAACAGCACCTGGGCGAGTTGATCGAGCAGTACGCGCCCCAAGGCGTCGAGTTCTACGCCCTGCAAAAAGCCGGCAGCCACGGCCAGTTGCCCGACAACCTGCGCAAGATGAAAACCCTCAACGCCTTGCCCGGCGCCGATCAGGTACCGGCCACGCCTGCCGTGGGTATTTGGGATCGCACGGGCAAGCTCGCGTATTTCGGGCCCTATAGCGAAGGGCTCACGTGTAATTCCAGCAACAGTTTCATTGAGCCGATCCTGCAAGCCCTTGAGGCCGGACGCGAAGTAGACGCCACCCACACCCTGGCAGTGGGCTGTTATTGCGCGTGGAGCAAGGCGTCAAACTGAACACAGGCTGTTCAACTGGCAAACTCCAATTACCCGATTCACAGCCTGCTGTATCGTACGTTTTCAGTGAGATTGTAAGCGTAGGAATACATGAGCCAGTTAACCATCATCCTCTGGATGCTCAACGTTATCGTTGATACGTCCGGCCAGCTGGCCTTTAAAGCCGCCGCCTCAGCCAGCGCCGAACATGACGGTCTGGCCCACTGGAAGCACATGCTCAAGCGTCCGTGGATCTGGCTGGGCGTGATCTGTTATGTCTTCGAATTCGTGTTGTGGCTGGCGTTCCTGACACTCGTACCCCTGTCGGTTGGTGTGATGTTGGGCTCCATCAATATTGTCGTGATCATGATTGCCGGGCGTTTCCTGTTTAAAGAGAACCTGAGCAAATGGCGCTTGATCGGCATCATGCTGATCGCCTGTGGCGTGACTGTCGTAGGGTTTGAATGATGAAACGTTTCTATATCCTGGGTTTTCTGGCGCTGATCATTTTCGACACTTTGGCGCAGGTCAGCTTCAAATTCGCCTCGGTGCATGCCGAACCGCTGACCATGGACGTCGCCTGGCTGGTCCGGGTGTTTGGCGCACCGTGGATCTACGGCGCCTTTGTGGGCTATATCGGCGCCTTCTTCACCTGGATGACCTTGCTCAAATACGCCCCCGTGGGCCCGGCGTTTGCGGCTTCCCACCTGGAGTTGATCAGTGTGACGCTGATCTCCGTGTGGCTGTTCGATGACACCTTGACCCTGCCTAAAATCATCGGTGGCGCGCTGATTATCGCCGGGATCCTCTGCCTGGCGCGCAGCGAAGACAAAGAGAGCAAACAGGTCGAGGTCGAGCCGGCGCAGGCCCCGGTGTCATGACACACCCATGGGAAATCCCGCCGACCGCAGGGCTGCCTTTGCGCTGGCGGGATTTACTCGGTTTCTCGGGCGGCCTGGCCGACTCGCTGGCCCGCCAATTCTCGATTCCACGGCCGGCGCTGCCCTGCTCCGGCACCGCTGCGCTGATCATCGCCCTGCGCACCTTGCAGCAGCGTATGCCCGGCCGCACGCGCCTCATCGTGCCCGCCTACACCTGCCCCTTGGTGGCATTGGCCGCGCATTACTGCCCGCCGCTGCGAGTAGTGCCCTGTGATTTGCAGCCCAACAGCATTGACCTCGATGAACAGCAACTGGCGCACCTGTGCGACGACAGCACGCTGGCGGTGGTGGTCACTCACCTGGCTGGGCGCGTGGCCGATGTGGGTGCCGCCAAGCGTATTGCCGACGCCGTCGGTGCGGCAGTCATCGAGGACGCCGCGCAAGCCATGGGCGCCCTTGACGATGGCCGTAGCGTTGGGCTCAAAGGCGACGTAGGTTTTTTCAGCCTGGCATTGGGTAAAGGCCTGACGACAGCCGAAGGCGGTGTGCTGTTCAGTCGCGACCCGGTGTTGCACCAGGCGCTGCACCGCCAGTGCCGGCAAGACCTGCCCTTCAGCCTGCGCTGGGAGCTGCAACGCAGCGCCGAACTGTGGGGTTACGCCCTGGCCTATCAGCCGCGTGGCTTGCATTACGTGTATGGCAAGGCGCTGCGCAAAGCGTTGGCCCAAGGCGATGAAGTGGCCGCCGTGGGCGACGACTTTTCGGTTAACGACATCCCATTGCACCGTCTCGGCGGCTATCGCCAGAAGGTCGGGGCCGCCGCGCTTGCGCGCCTGCCGGATTATTTGCAACAGGGCCAAACCCGCGCCTTACGCCGTGCAGCACGCTTAAATGCCTTGCCCGGCGTCTCGGTGGTAATGGACCGGCCCGGGCAGCAAGGCACCTGGCCTTTTTTGATGGTGATGATGCCGTCTGCACAGACACGTGATGCGGCGATGGCGCAGCTGTGGACCTCAGGGCTGGGCGTGACCCGCCTGTTTATCCACACCTTGCCGGACTATCCGGCGGCGGCTCCGCTGTTGCAGCCAGGCGGCGACCTTACCCAGGCCCAAGCCTTCGCCGCCCGCACACTGTCGATCAGCAACAGCCATTGGCTGACGGACGAACACTTCGAACAGGTACTGGCTCAGCTCAAGGTTATTGTCGCCAGCCCTGATTGATACGGTCCACCAAACGGCCATTCAGCGCGTTCTGTTGCTGTTGCCAAATCTGCACTTGCGCCTCAGGCAGCGCCTCTTGGCCATCGGAAGCACTCAACCAACGCTTGAACTTGCTTTCATAGTGGTACGCCGACACGTCGCCAGTAATGTCCGCGCCGATGATCAGGCCCTGGCAGGCGCTGATCAGGTCGTTCAAATGCTGCTCCAGAAACTCGCCCTGGTCCCAGTTGGTGTTCACCACCTCGGGGCTCAACACGTCTTTGTCGATGGACAGGTAAACCGGCAGCGAACGGTCAAACTGCGCCAGGAACGCGCGCATCAAATCGTCCGGGTTGCTGAAGGCGCGATTGCTGCGACCGGCGCCGACCCAGTTCATCCAGCGCGTGTCGACGTTGACGTTCCAGTAGGTCAGCTTGCGCTTGAGCAGCGGCGACCAGTGATTCTCCCAGGCGTGGCCCAGGCCGATATCCTGCGAGCCGATGCCCAGCACATGCACATGCTCGACCTGCGGCAAGCGGCTGGCCCAATAGACCCACGAGCCGCAATGAATGCCGAACGGGTAACGCATGTTGTCGGGGTGGTTGTCGCAAATGATCAACTGGAACTTCTGCTGCGTTGGCAGTCGGTTCAGCAACAACTGGCTGAGGTGGTGATAGTCGCCACTGCCGGTAAACACACAGCCGTAGTCACCGGGCATTTGCGCGTGCAGGGCCGTCTCCAGCGCCTTGAACTGCGCCCACCGGCAGCCGAAGCGGATTTTTTCCTGCCAGGCCTGTAGCGCTAAGGTGGTCGCGCCGGGGATGTCACTGACGGCGCCATCGAAATCCAGAATCAGCGGCGGTCGGGCCAGGCTCATGAGGTGTGCTCCTGTTGCCACTGGGCATCGCTTTCAAAGTGATGGCGGAACCGGCTGCCCAGCTTGCGCAGCAGCGGGTTGCGCACCCAGACCAGGTGGCGGGTGAAGGTAAAGTCGGCGCCAAGGCTGGCCTTGACCTGTGGGTCGGTCCAGCCAGCCACGTAAAACTTCAGCCCATTGGCCAGCGCGTACTCAAGGTTTACAAACCAACTGACGAAGTACAGGTTGAATTCCAGCGCCAGCGGGTAATTGAGGCCGATGTACTTGTCGAGCAGCTTGTCGCCTTCCACGTAGCACAGGTTGTAGCCGATCAGTTCATCGCAGTGCCAGTAGCAGAACACGCGCCCATTGCTGCTGGCGTCGCGGAACAAGCCACGGAAAAACTCAGGGGTGAGCAGGTCAAAGTGGATCTCGCTCTGGTCGTACACCGCCTTGTACAGCCCGTACAAGTGCGTGAGCCAGGCGTCATCGTTGAAGCGCGCATCGCCGGTCTCCAGGACTTCCACGCGCATCGCTTCACGACTGCGCAGTTTGCGCCGGATATTGCGCCGACGGCTGTGGGACAAGCGCGCCAAGTATTCGTCGATGCTGGTGAAGTTGATCGGCACATAGGCCAGCGCCTGGCCTTCCAGGCTGATGAAGCCACGCCGGGTGCAATCGTCGATCAAGGCTTGCGCGTAAAGGTTGTCCGCGTCGCTGAGCAACGGCGAGTTGCACGGCACGTCTTTGATCACGGTGAGTTTGCGCTGCGGTGCACATTCATATTGCAGCCACTGCGCGAGGTCCTGGGGCGACACGCCTTGGGGAAACGGCGAGTACTCACTGACGGTAGTGCCCACGAAGCAGCTGTCGATACGCAGCCACGAACGCCAAAACCGATACCCCGGCCAGTTGCGAACGCGCTGCTCGAACCCATCGTCGGCGGTGGTCAACAGGTCGAATGGCGTGAAAAAATACGGCAGGCCCTGCTCGGATAGCCGGGCGTCGAAGCCCTCCGGCGGGTGCTGCAAAAAGCGCTTGATCAGCGATTGCGCTTCCAAGCAGCACGCGTAAGTCGCCTCGGCGCGGCTGGGTTCTGGCAATGGTTGCGTGGCGCAAGTCATGGAAAAAAGCTCATAGATGACAACGCAATACTAGCCTTTTGACTTGCCGGTCACTTGAACCTCGGCTGTCGGCGAGGCACATCGGCGCGTTATCAGCATTTCCCTCAGCCCTCACCAAACCTATTAGACTCCGTTGACCTAAAAGGCGAATGACCAAGGATCGTCCATGAAACGCAGCCTGACCGTGCTCGCTCTGCTGATTGCCGCCCTCTTGGCTGGCGCCGGCTGGTATGTCTACAGCAAGCAACCGACCCGCCAGGGCACCGAAACACTGGCCAACCTGCAAGGTTCGGTCACGGTGCGTTACGACGACCGTGGCGTGCCGCACATCCGCGCCGAGAACGAGACCGACCTGTATCGCGCCCTGGGCTACGTGCATGCCCAGGACCGGCTGTTCCAAATGGAGATCATGCGGCGCCTGGCCCGTGGTGAACTGGCTGAAGTGCTCGGCCCCAAGCTGCTGAGCACCGACAAGCTGTTTCGCAGCCTGCGTATTCGCGAGCGTGCCTTGAGTTACGTGGAACACACCGACCACGACTCCAAGGCATGGAAGGCCTTGCAAGCCTATCTGGACGGGATCAACCAGTATCAGGACAGCCACGCCAGCCCGATGGAGTTCGACGTGCTGGGCATTGCCAAGCGACCGTTCACTGCCGAGGACACCATCAGCGTTGCCGGGTACATGGCCTACAGCTTTGCCGCCGCATTTCGTACCGAGCCGCTGCTGACTTACGTACGCGACCAACTGGGCAGCGATTACCTGAAAGTCTTCGACCTGGACTGGCAGCCCAAAGGCGCGCTCAACCTTGCCGCCAGCGACTGGAAAACCCTCGGCGCCCTCGCCTCGTTGAGCGATCAGGCCCTGGCCGACAACGGTTTGCCGCAGTTCGAAGGCAGCAACGCCTGGGCCATCAGCGGCAGCCGCACCAAAAGTGGCAAGCCATTGCTGGCGGGCGATCCGCATATTCGCTTCTCGGTGCCGTCGGTGTGGTACGAGGCGCAGTTGTCGGCGCCGGGCTTTGAGCTCTACGGCTATCACAACGCGCTGGTGCCGGTAGCGTTCCTGGGCCACAACCTGGATTTCGGCTGGAGCCTGACCATGTTCCAGAACGACGACCTCGACTTGATCGCCGAAAAGGTCAACCCGGACAACCCCAACCAAGTCTGGTACCACGACCAATGGGTCGACATGACCAGCAGCGAGCAGCAGATCGCGGTCAAGGGCCAGGCGCCGGTGACGCTGACGCTGCGCCAATCGCCCCACGGCCCAATCATCAATGACGTGCTCGGCGAAAATGCCGGCAAGACGCCGATCGCGATGTGGTGGGCGTTCCTGGACACCGAAAACCCGATCCTTGAAGGTTTCTACCAGCTCAACCGCGCCGACACGTTGGCCAAGGCCCGCGCGGCAGCGGCCAAGGTCTCGGCGCCGGGCCTGAACATTGTGTGGGCGAATGCCAAGGGCGACATCGGCTGGTGGGCGGCGGCGCAGTTGCCAATCCGCCCGGCGGGGGTGAATGCCGGTTTTATTCTCGATGGCAGCACCGCCCAGGCCGACAAGCTGGGCTTCTACCCATTCAGCGCCAACCCCCAGGAAGAAAACCCGGCGCGCAGTTATGTGGTGTCGGCCAATGCCCAGCCGGTCTCGCCCACCGGCATGGAAATCCCCGGTTATTACAACCTCGCCGACCGTGGCCAGCAGTTGAACACGCAACTGAGCGACAAAAGCGTGAAGTGGGACGTGACCAACAGCCAGGCCTTGCAGTTGGGCACCACCACCGCCTACGGCCCACGCCTGCTGGCGCCGCTGTTGCCGGTGCTGCGCGAGGTGGTCAAGGACCCGGCACAGTTGAAACTGGTGGAGCAGCTTGCAAGCTGGAAGGGTGACTACCCGCTGGATTCCACCAGCGCCACGCTGTTCAACCAGTTCC
Source organism: Pseudomonas sp. D47 (assembly GCF_045447305.1). Classification (NCBI taxonomy): domain Bacteria; kingdom Pseudomonadati; phylum Pseudomonadota; class Gammaproteobacteria; order Pseudomonadales; family Pseudomonadaceae; genus Pseudomonas; species Pseudomonas sp. D47. The sequence continues at coordinate 280,618 of NZ_JBJGXU010000001.1, forward strand.
TGTTCAACCTCGCCGACGCGGCCTTCCACCCGAAACTGGGCGATGCCATGTTCAAGACCCTGCTGACTACGCGGGTGATCGATGCCGCCCTGCCACGCCTGGCCGCCTCGCCGGACTCGCCCTGGTGGAACGGCAAGCGCGCCGACACGGTCAAGCTCGCCTGGGACAACAGCCTGACACACCTCAAAGCCACCTTCGGTGATGACCCGACTCAATGGCAGTGGGGCAAGGCGCACACCCTGACCCACGGCCACCCGCTGGGTATGCAGAAGCCGCTGGATATAGTCTTCAACGTCGGCCCCTTCCCCGCCCCTGGCAGCCACGAAGTACCGAACAACCAGACAGCCATGATTGGCCCCGCGCCATGGCCGGTGACCTACGGCCCATCGACCCGCCGCCTGATCGACTTCGCCGACCCGGCCCACGCCCTGACCATCAACCCGGTGGGGCAAAGCGGTGTGCCGTTTGACTCGCACTATGGCGACCAAGCGGAAACCTACATTGAAGGCGGGTACGAGCAGGCGCATTTCAGTGATGAGGAAGTGACGGCGAATACGCGGGGCACGCTGAAATTACTGCCTGCCAGATAACCGCCTGGAAACCCGGTCAATGGGGGAGCTGGCTTGCCTGCGATGAGGCCATGTCCGTCGACTCATCTGTCGACTGACGCACCACCATCGCAGGGCAAACCAGCTCACCCATTTGATCTTGGTTGTGACGGCTACCGCGCCCTCAGGCGCCCCGGCGCCTCGCCATAGGTTTCCTTGAACTTCTTGCTGAACGCTGCCTGGGACTGATAACCCACCTGGGCGGCGATATCCATCAGGCTCAGGCGTGACTGGTGCAGCAGATTGAACGCCAACTCCATACGCAACTGGGTCAGCAGCACCCACGGGGATACACCCGCCACCTTCACAAAGGTACGCATGAAGGTCGCTCGCGACATCGTCGCAACCAAGGCCAGGCTGTCGATGGTCCATTCATGGCCGGGCTCGGCCAGCATCGCCTGCCAGGCCTTGCTCAGGCGCTTGTCGGCGAGCAAGGCGAAGGTGCCGGCCACCGGCGCCTGAAGGGTCAGCCAGGTGCGCAGGATCAGGGTGAACAAGGCCGACGACAGTGCATCGATAAACGAGCGGGCGCCCAGTTGTTGCCCATCCGCTTCGCTGCGCAACAAAGCAATCAACGCAGCCAATTGCCCATCGCCCTGCCACTGCCGACTGGACACCACCAGATACTCCGGCAACGCGGCAAACAACAACGACTGCCGGTTGTAGTGAAAGCTGCCGCAGAGCATGTCCAAGTCCACCCGTTCGCCACCCAGGCGATGAACCGGAAGTAAACCGCCCTCAATCACCGTCGGTGGCATCGGCTGGATGCGTAAACCTGGACTGCGCAACAAATGGGTGGCGCCACCGGGCATCAGCAGGATATCGCCCTCCCCCAGCGTTACGTGCTGCCCACTCGTTAACTCGGCGCGGCAGGTGCCGCTGAGCACAATGTGATACGGCGCCACGCCCAAATTCTCCGGCGTGTGATCCAGCGCCCAGTCGCCCTGGAACTGGCAACGCAAATCCAGGCTGCCGCGCAGGTTGGCCATCTTGATAAGGGTGTCGATCGAATTCATTTGCGAACATCGGTCAAAAAGATGAGCGGATTGAACAATGCCCCTAACCCCGAACAGCACAGACTGGCTTCACACCCAACCTGTTCAGGAGTTACCGCAATGTTCAATAACTGGTCCGACTTGCTGCCTACCGTAAAGAAAGCCTTTGGCGCGCTGGGCAAGAGCAACCCGAAGATGGTCAAAGCGTACATGGCGTTGGACGAGGCTGCCGAGGAAAACAACGTGCTCGACGCCAAGACCCGTGAGCTGATTTCCATCGCCGTGGCTATCACCACGCGCTGTGACGGCTGCATCGGCGTGCATGCGGATGCGGCGATCAAAGCCGGCGCGACCCGCGAGGAAGTGGCCGCGACCCTGGCCACCGCAATTTCCATGAACGCGGGCGCGGCATATATCTACTCACTGCGCGCCCTGGAAGCCTACGACACGCTCAAACCAGCGCCGCAAAGTTAAGCCTGAACTGCTGCGGCGTCACGCCCAGCCGGCGGTTGAACACGCTGCGCATGTGCTGGGCATCGCGAAACCCGCATTGGTAGGCCACGGTCTTGAGCGGCGCGGGGCTGCTTTCGAGCATCACCCGCGCCGCATCCACCCGCGCCCGCTCGACAAACTCCGCCGGGGTGATGCGCGCCTCACGGGCAAACACCCGGGAGAAATTGCGCGCACTCATATTGGCCGCCCTGGCCAGGTCGGCGATGGTCAAATCCCCGGTCAGGTTCGCCAGCACGTACAACTGCACCAGCGCCACCGCCGAGGTGCTTTCGGCGTGGGGTGTGAGGAAGGGGCTGAACTGCGACTGCCCGCCCGCACGCTGGGTGAACACCACCAGGCGCTTGGCCACGCTCAGCGCGACTTCCGCGCCGTGGTCCTGGGCCAGCAGAAACAGCGACAGATCGATGCCCGCCGTGACACCCGCCGAGGTGTAGAGGTTGCCGTCCTGTACGTAGAGGCGGTCGGCGTCGACTTGGGCCAAGGGGCACAAGCGCGCCAGGTCAGCGGCATCGTTCCAATGGGTGGTGACGGTTTTGCCATTCAGTAACCCGGCGCGGGCCAGCATGAAGGCGCCGTTGCAGATTGAGCCGAAGCGCTGCGCTCGGGCGGTGGCGTCGCATAGCCAAGCATCAAACGCCGGGCCGAAATTTTCGAAGGGCAATTGCGGGCCGCCGGCGACCAGCAGCAGGTCGTAGGCGCTCAGGGCTTCGCTGTAATGCCGGTGGGCCTGCAACGACAAGCCGTTGGAGGCCGCCATGGTGCCGTGGCCCAGGCCGATCACTTCGAGTTGGTAATGGTCTTCGGGCGGCAGGAAACGGTTGGCCTCGCAAAACACATCCATGGGGCCGGTCACGTCCAGTGACTGGACGCCGGGGAAGATCAAGATGGCGACGGTTTTGCCCATGAACAACTCACCTTCTACTGGAAGAACATAAACCCCCTGTGGGAGCTGGCTTGTCGGGTCGCCGCATCGCTGCGATCGCATCACCCCAGTCTAACTGACAGACCGAGTCGCCAGCATCGCAGGCAAGCCAGCGCCCACATTTGACCGCATCTGGCGCGATATCGAGGCACATTGGCCGGGATTGCACCCTCGCGGCAATAGCCCCGTCGCGAGCGCGCGACCAAACTTCACTCATCGGCGCCCCACCGGCGCTTGCTTGAGGAGAACGACCATGAGCCCCACCATCGCCGGCATCCAGATCCCGGACAGCGCCCTGGCCAAGGCCACCACCGAATACATCCGCGACGTCGAATCCGACCTGCTCTACCACCACTCCCGCCGGGTGTTCCTGTTCGGTGCGTTGAGCGGCGAACGCAAACAATTGGCCTACAACCCGGAGCTGCTTTACGTCGGCGCGATGTTCCATGACCTGGGCCTGGTTGAAGGCCATCGCAGTGACAACGAACGTTTCGAAGTGGACGGCGCCAACGCCGCCGCCGCGTTCCTAAAGCCGTACGGGCTGAGTGATGACGATATCGAGCAAGTGTGGTTGTCGATCGCCCTGCACACCACGCCGGGCGTGCCGCAGCATCTGCGCCCCACCGTGGCGCTGGTGACCGCCGGTGTCGAGATGGACGTGCTGGGCATGGACTACGCCGCCTTTACCAGCGTGCAGCGCGAAGCCGTGGTGCATGCGCATCCACGTGGTGAGGGGTTCAAGGAGTGCATCATCTGCGCGTTTGCCGACGGCTTGCGCCATCGCCCGCAGACCACGTTTGGCAACGTGAAGACGGATGTGCTGGTGGATCAGGAGCCGGGGTTCAAGCCGATGAATTTTGTGGAGGTGATTCGTAAGTCGCCGTGGGCTGCCTAGTTGACTTGGAATGCAATCAACTGTGGGAGCTGGCGTGCCTGCGATGAGGCCCTGCCAGTCGACTCATCTGTCGACTGACACACCGCTATCGCAGGCAAGCCAGCTCCCACATTTTTCATCCCACTCCGGCAGTTAAACCGGTGCAGCCGCCCGGCGCTTGTCCGGCTGCTGCCAGCCATCGGCCGCGGCTTCTTCAATCGCTTGCTGGATGGCTTTCTTGCGGTGCTCTTCAGCACGACGGCTGAAGAACCACACCAGGAAGGTCACCAGCGACACCGCCAACAGGATCAAGCTGGCCACGGCGTTGATCTCAGGTTTAACCCCAAGACGCACCGCCGAGAACACTTCCATCGGCAAGGTGGTCGAGCCCGGGCCCGACACGAAGCTGGCGAGTACCAGGTCATCCAGCGACAGCGCGAACGACATCATGCCGCCCGCCGCCAACGACGGCGCGATCATCGGGATGGTGATCAAGAAGAACACCTTCCACGGCCGCGCGCCGAGGTCCATGGCCGCTTCCTCGATCGACAAGTCCAGCTCACGCAAGCGCGCCGACACCACCACCGCCACATACGCCGCACAGAACGTGGTGTGGGCGATCCAGATGGTGACAATGCCACGTTCCTGCGGCCAACCGATCATCTGCGCCATGGCCACGAACAGCAGCAACAGCGACAGACCGGTGATCACCTCAGGCATTACCAGCGGCGCCGTCACCAAGCCGCCGAACAGCGTGCGGCCCTTGAACTGGCTGATGCGCGTCAGCACGAACGCCGCCAACGTACCCAGCGCCACGGCGGCCACCGCCGTGTAGCAGGCGATTTCCAGGGAGCGGGCCACCGAGCCCATCAGTTGGGTGTTGTCCAACAGGCCCACGTACCACTTGATCGACCAACCGCCCCACACCGTCACCAGCTTGGATTCGTTGAACGAGTAGATCACCAGGATCAGCATCGGCAGGTAGATAAACAACAACCCCGCCACCAGCATAAAACTCGAGAAACTGAAGCGCTTCATATCTTGCCCTCCAGCTCTTTGGCTTGGCTGCGGTTGAACAGGATGATCGGCACAATCAGGATCGCCAGCATCACCACCGCCAGGGCAGACGCCACCGGCCAGTCACGGTTGTTGAAGAATTCTTGCCACAACACTTTACCGATCATCAGGGTTTCCGGCCCGCCGAGCAGTTCCGGGATCACGAACTCGCCCACCACTGGAATGAACACCAGCATGCAGCCGGCGATGATGCCGTTCTTGGACAGCGGCACGGTGATCTTCCAGAAGCTGTTGAAGGTGCTCGAGCCCAGGTCGGACGCGGCTTCCAGCAGGCTCTGGTCATGCTTCACCAGGTTGGCATACAGCGGCAGGATCATGAACGGCAGGTACGAATAGACCACGCCGATGTACACCGCGATGTTGGTGTTGAGGATCTGCAGCGGTTCGTTGATCAAGCCGATGGACATCAGAAAGCTGTTGAGCAAACCGTTGTTGCTGAGGATGCCCATCCACGCATACACGCGAATCAGGATCGCGGTCCAGGTCGGCATCATGATCAGCAGCACCAGCACCGTCTGTATCTCTTTACGCGCGCTGGCAATGGCGTAGGCCATCGGGTAACCGATCAGCAGACACAACAGCGTGCTGAAAAACGCCATCTTCAGCGAGCCCAGGTACGCGGCGATATACAGCTCATCGCCCGCCAGCAAACTGTAGTTCGCCAGGTTCAGCACCAGTTGCAGCTTCTGCTCAACGTAGGTGTAGATCTCGGTGTACGGCGGTATCGCCACATCGGCTTCGGCAAAGCTGATTTTCAATACGATGAAAAACGGCAGTGCGAAAAACAGGAACAGCCACAGGAAAGGAATCCCAATGACCACCTGCTTGCCACTGGGGATTATGCGATCCAAGCGCCGCTTGAACTTCTTCATATTCATGAGCGAAGTACCACGCCGCTGTCGTCTTCCCACCACACGTACACCTGATCACCCCAGGTTGGGCGCTGGCCACGGCGTTCGGCGTTGGCGACAAAGGACTGCACCAGCTTGCCGCTCGGCAGTTCCACGTAGAACACCGAGTGACCGCCCAGGTAGGCGATGTCATGCACCTTGCCGCTGGACCAGTTGTGTTCGCAGGTCGGCATTTCAGTGGTGACCAGCAGCTTTTCCGGGCGGATGGCGTAAGTCACCGACTTGTCTTCCACCGAGGTAGCGATGCCGTAGCCCACGTAGATGTCGCGGTCCAGGTCCGTGCACTTGAGCACCGCGTGGCCTTCGGCGTCGTCCACCACTTGGGTGTCGAAGATGTTCACGTTGCCGATGAACTCACACACCAGGCGGCTGGTAGGCGTTTCGTAGATGTCGATCGGGCTGCCGATCTGGGCGATCCAGCCCAGGTGCATGATCGCGATGCGCTCGGCCATGGTCATGGCCTCTTCCTGGTCGTGGGTCACCATCACGCAGGTCACGCCCACGCGCTCGATGATCTCCACCAGCTCCAGCTGCATCTGCGAACGCAGCTTCTTGTCGAGTGCGCCCATCGGCTCATCGAGCAGCAGCAGTTTCGGGCGTTTGGCCAGGGAACGCGCCAACGCCACACGCTGACGTTGACCGCCAGACAGCTGATGCGGCTTGCGTTTGGCGTACTGGCTCATCTGCACCAGCTTGAGCATCTCGGCCACGCGGGCGTCGACTTCAGCCTTGGAGATCTTGTCCTGTTGCAGGCCGAAGGCGATGTTCTGCGCCACGGTCATGTGCGGGAACAAGGCGTAGGACTGGAACATCATGTTGATCGGCCGCTCGTACGGCGGCATGTCGGTGATGTCCACACCGTCGAGGTAAATGCGACCTTCCGTTGGGCGCTCGAAGCCTGCGAGCATGCGCAGCAAGGTGGATTTGCCCGAACCCGAACCGCCGAGCAAGGCGAAGATCTCGCCTTTTTTGATTTCCAGGGACACATCGTCCACGGCAATCGTCTCGTCGAACTTCTTCGTGACCCGGTCGATTTTGACCAGCACCTTTTTCGGTGTCTGGTCGCCCTCGAGGGCTTTCTTATAGGCGCCGGAGGCAACTGCCATTTACGAAACTCCCAACAAAATTTGAGGTTCACCCAATACGGGCGAAACCTTGGATAGTTTGAGCTTTAAGCCTTACTTGCCCGTCTTGACCTTGGTCCAGCTACGGGTCATCAAACGTTGCACTTTCGGGGGTAGCTCGAAGTTGACAAACGTCCGGTCGAGAACCGCCTGCGGTGGGTAAACCGCTGCGTCAGTGCGTATCGATTGCTCCATCAGTTTGTCCGCCCCGGGGTTAGGGTTGGCGTAACCGACTTGATCACTGACCTGAGCGATCACCTCAGGTTGCAGTAAATAGTTGATGAAGGCGTGGGCCTCTTTGACGTTGGCGGCGTCCGCGGGAATCGCCAGTACGTCAAACCACAAATTGCCGCCTTCTTTCGGAATCGTGTAGGCGATGTTCACACCCTTGCCGGCTTCGCTTGCGCGGGCCTTGGCCTGGAACACATCACCGGAGAAACCCGCCGCCACGCAGATGTTGCCGTTGGCCAGGTCCGAGATGTATTTGGACGAGTGGAAATAGGTCACGTAGGGCCGCACTTTCAGCAGCTTCTCTTCGGCCTTTTTGTAGTCTTCGGGGTTAGTGCTGTTAGGGTTCAAGCCCATGTAGTTGAGCACCGCCGGCAGCATTTCATCCGCCGAGTCCATAAACGAGACGCCGCAGGTGGCCAGCTTCTTCATGTTTTCCGGTTCGAACAGCACAGCCCAGGAATCGATGTGATCGACGCCCAGCACCTCTTTGACTTTGTCGACGTTGTAACCGATGCCGTTGGTACCCCACAGGTACGGCACGGCGTACTGGTTACCCGGATCATTCTTTTCCAGACGCTTGAGCAGCACCGGGTCGAGGTTGGAATAGTTAGTCAGCAATGACTTGTCGAGCTTCTGGAACGCCCCGGCCTTGATCTGCTTGCCGAGGAAGTGGTTGGACGGCACGACCACGTCGTAACCGGTACGCCCGGCGAGCAACTTGCCTTCCAGGGTCTCGTTGGAATCAAACACGTCATACACAGGCTTGATGCCGGTGGCCTTTTCAAAGTTGACCAGGGTGTCCGGGCCAATGTAGTCCGACCAGTTATAAATATGCACCGTCGGTGCGGCCTGCACGCTCACAGCCAGCGTGATACCTGCACCCACCAGCATGGCTTTGCGAAATAAAGAAATTGGCAAGTGGAGGTCCTCTTAAATAGTTGGGCCCAAAGTTGTTGCCCGGCAACAAAACCGGCGCGCAACTTACCCTCGATAAACCGATCCGGCAAAGCTTTATGTCATTTAATTTGTGGGAGCGGCCATTCGCCGCCCCCACCGGTATCAAGGCTTATTTGCCCGATTTGATTTTGGTCCAGCTGCGAGTCATTTCACGCTGGGTTGCAGCCGGCAAGTCAGCAATGGCGTAGAGCTTGGCTTGCACATCCGCCGCCGGGTAGATGCCCGGGTCGCTGGTGATGTCTTTGTCGACCAGTGCGGTGGCTTTCTCGTTACCGTTCGGGAAACGTACGCTGTTGGTGATGGCCGCCATCACTTTTGGCTCCAGCAGGTAGTTCATGAACTTGTAGGCGGCTTCGACGTTTTCGGCATCTTTAGGGATGGCGACCATGTCATAGAAGCTGCCGGCGCCTTCTTTTGGAATGTCGTAGGCAACCTTGACCTTGCCACCGGCTTCAGCCGCGCGGGACTTGGCCTGCTGGATGTCACCCGAGTAACCCACGGCCACGCAGATGTTGCCGTTGGCCAGGTCCGAGATGTACTTGGACGAGTGGAAGTAGCCGATCGATGGGCGCAGTTTGAGGAACAGGTCCTCGGCTTGTTTCAGATCAGCCTTCTTCTGGGTGTCGGTCGGCAAGCCCAGGTAATGCAGCGCAACCGGCAGCATTTCGGTTGGCGAGTCGAGGAAACTCACGCCGCAGCTTTTCAGCTTGGCGATGTTTTCCGGCTTCATCAGCACGTCCCACGAATCGATCTTGTCCACGCCCAGCGCAGCCTTGACCTTCTCCGGGTTGTAACCGATGCCGATGGAGCCCCACATGTACGGGAAGGCGTGCTTGTTGTCCGGGTCGCTCACCGACACGGCTTTAAGCAGGGATTTGTTCAGGTTGTCGTAGCTGGGCAGCTTGGACTTGTCCAGCTCCTGATAGACGCCGGCCTTGATCTGCTTGGCGAGGAAGTTGTTCGACGGTACGACGATGTCGTAGCCGGACTTGCCTGCCAGCAACTTGGCTTCCAGGGTCTCGTTGCTGTCGAAAACGTCGTACACCACTTTAATGCCCGACTCTTTTTCAAAGTTGGCGATGGTGTCCGGTGCAATGTAGTCAGACCAGTTATAGATGTGCAGCACTTTATCGCCTGCCTGGGCCGCGCCCACCATTGCGCCCATCAGGGACAAGGCGAGGAGGGTCTTGCCAGCGTTCTTCAAACCTAATGCCTTCATTTGGTGATGCTCCAATTTTTCTTTTTTGGGCCACGTTCTTAATGTTTAGCGGCCCGTCTAAAGGGCAACAAAACAGGGCGACAGTCTGGCAAGTTCGAGTGCCGGCTTTCAACCAAAGCACCCTTTTTATCAATGCAGATTTCTAACTGCTCAGACACAGCAGCCGAAGCCGCTGCGCACTGAGCCTAGCATTTAGCCCTGTAATGCCGCCAAAGTCAGGTCCAGGCAATGGCGAGCCTTGGTCACCAGCTCGTCGATTTCCGCTTTGCTCATCACCAGCGACGGCGAAATGATCATGGTGTCGCCCACGGCGCGCATGATCAGGCCATTCTCGAAGCAGAACGTGCGGCAGATCATGCCCACACCACGGCCTTCGTAACGCTTGCGCGTGGCCTTGTCCTGCACCAGCTCAATCGCCCCGAGCATGCCCACACCGCGAACTTCACCCACCAACGGGTGATCAGCCAGCTCCCTCAGACGCTTCTGCAAATACGGTGCCGTTTCGTCGTGCACACGCTTAACGATTTTTTCATCGCGCATGATGCGGATGTTTTCCAAGGCCACTGCTGCCGCCACCGGGTGACCGGAGTACGTGAAACCGTGGTTGAAATCACCGCCTTCATTCAGCACGGCAACCACGTCATCGTGCACGATCAGGCCGCCCATAGGGATGTAACCCGAGGTCAGGCCCTTGGCGATGGTCATCATGTGGGGCTTGAGGTCGTAGAAGTCGCTACCGAACCACTCACCGGTACGGCCGAAACCGCAGATCACTTCGTCGGCGACGAACAGAATGTCGTACTTGGCGAGGATTTCCTTGATGCGCGGCCAGTAGGTGGCTGGCGGCACGATCACGCCACCGGCACCCTGGATCGGCTCGGCAATAAAGGCACCGACGTTGTCCACGCCCAGTTCCAGGATCTTCTCTTCCAGTTGGTTGGCAGCCCACACCCCGAACTCTTCCGGGCTCATGTCGCCGCCTTCGCCGTACCAGTACGGCTGCGCGATGTGGGTGATGCCTGGGATCGGCAAGTCGCCCTGTTCGTGCATAGCGATCATGCCGCCCAAGCTGGCGCCGGCCACGGTGGAGCCGTGGTAGCCATTCTTGCGGCTGATGATGGTTTTCTTGTTCGGCTGACCTTTGATCGCCCAGTAGTGGCGGACCATGCGCAACATGGTGTCGTTGCCTTCCGAGCCGGAACCGGTGAAAAACACGTGGTTCATGCCCGCTGGCGCGATGTCGGAGATGACCTTGGCCAACTCCAGCACCGGCGGGTGAGCGGTCTGGAAGAACAGGTTGTAATACGGCAGTTCTTTCATCTGCTTGGCGGCGGCGTCAGCCAGTTCAGCGCGACCGTAACCAATCGCCACGCACCACAGGCCGGCCATGCCGTCGAGGATCTTGTTGCCTTCGCTGTCCCACAGGTAAACGCCGTGGGCTTTGGTGATGATCCGTGGGCCTTTCACCTTCAATTGCTTGAAGTCACTGAACGGTGCCAGGTGGTGATCATTGCTCAAGGCTTGCCATTCACGGGTTTGCGGGTTGTTGCTGGACATACCAATCTCCTAGACTTTTTCAGGTGAGGGCGCGTCTTTTCCTGCGACGCGCCCAGCGGATCAGACGGCAAAGAGCAGGAATTCCCGCTCCCACGAACTGATCACGCGCTTGAAGTTTTCATGCTCGGCCCGCTTGACCGCGACGTAACCTGTGATGAATTTTTGACCCAGGTATTTCTCGATGGTCTTGCTGTTTTCCATGCGTTCCAGGGCGTCTTCGATGGTCAACGGCAGGCGTAGGTTGCGGCGCTCGTAACCGCGGCCCACCACGGGCGCGCTCGGGTTATGGCCTTCGACCATGCCGATGTAGCCGCACAGCAGGCTGGCGGCAATCGCCAGGTATGGGTTGGCGTCGGCGCCCGGCAGGCGGTTTTCCACGCGGCGGTTCTGCGGGCCGGCATCCGGTACGCGCAGGCCGACGGTGCGGTTCTCTTCGCCCCACTCCACGTTCACCGGCGCCGAGGTGTCGGGCAGGAAGCGGCGGAACGAGTTCACGTTGGGGGCAAACAGTGGCAGCAATTCAGGGATGAATTTCTGCAGGCCACCTATGTGGTTAAGGAACAGCTGGCTCATGCTCCCGTCTTCATTAGAGAAGACGTTCTTGCCGGTGGCGATGTCGATGATGCTCTGGTGCAAGTGCATCGCGCTGCCAGGCTCGCCGGTCATCGGCTTGGCCATGAACGTGGCGGCCACGTTGTGCTTGAGCGCGGCTTCACGCATGGTGCGCTTGAACACCAGGATCTGGTCGGCCAGCGACAGTGCGTCGCCGTGACGGAAGTTAATTTCCATCTGCGCCGTGCCGTCCTCGTGGATCAGTGTGTCGAGGTCCAGCTCCTGCAGTTCGCACCAGTCGTAGACGTCTTCGAACAATGGGTCGAATTCGTTGGCTGCTTCTATAGAGAAGGACTGACGGCCCGTCTCCGGGCGACCGGAACGGCCGATCGGCGGTTGCAGCGGGAAGTCCGGGTCTTCGCAACGCTTGGTCAGGTAGAACTCCATCTCCGGCGCCACGATGGGCTGCCAGCCTCTGTCGGAGTACAGCTTGAGGACTTTTTTGAGCACGTTGCGCGGCGACAGCTCGATCGGGTTGCCTTGCTTGTCGTAGGTGTCGTGGATCACCTGCGCGGTGGGCTCGATGGCCCAAGGCACCAGGAACACCGCGTTCTGGTCGGGGCGGCAGATCATGTCGATGTCGGCCGGGTCGAGCAATTCGTAATAGATGTCGTCTTCGACATAGTCGCCGGTCACGGTCTGCAACAGAACACTCTCGGGCAGGCGCATGCCTTTTTCGGCGATGAACTTGTTGGTCGGCGAGATCTTGCCCCGGGTGATGCCCGTCAGGTCGCCAATCATGCATTCGACTTCTGTGATCTTGTGGTCTTTCAACCAATCGGTGAGCTGGTCGAGGTTGTTACTCATAAATGCCTCTGGGCTGGGTTTCCTGACATCCATTAAAGGTCAGGCGTTGTTTGACGCAGCATCCGCGTCGTCTTTTTCGTTCAGGTTAGGAGCTTACCTGCCATTTGCTGCAGCGTTGCATTCCTCAGGCCAAACTCGTGCAGAATCATGAGCAGCACCCTGGGTGGGAGCCGCTCAGTGGCAGGCGCGAGGGAAATGAGGAGACAAAAAAGAGGTCGCCCAAGGCGTCAAGAATATTGGCCGGAGCGCGATCATTGACAAGGAAAAATTGGACTGGTGACAAGACTTGTCTGAAGCAGGTTGAAACGCCGAGTAGCGGCAGGCGAGACATGAAGCACCCCGGTATTATTGCTGTTATGGGTTTGAATCGAGCTTAGCCTTGTTCATTTTTTTACACAACACCCCCGTAAAAAATACAACACGGCCCCCTCAAGCCTGCTAGTCCCAAGCCGGTCAAACCCAAAAAATCGCCCCAAAAAGCCTCAAAAAAGGCCTCAAGGCGCTTTTTTAGGGCAAAAAAGGCCTCGCTTGACTTCGGCATGCCGTTCGGGTTGACTGAAACCAGAAAGATCAATGATTGATATTTTTAACAACAAAGGTGTTGCATCATGTCGGTACCCCCGCGTGCCGTTCAGCTTAACGAAGCGAACGCGTTCCTTAAGGATCATCCTGAGGTTCTGTACGTAGACCTTCTAATTGCGGATATGAATGGTGTGGTGCGCGGCAAGCGCATCGAACGCACCAGCCTCCACAAGGTTTACGAGAAGGGCATTAACCTGCCTGCCTCTTTATTTGCCCTGGATATCAACGGCTCGACGGTGGAAAGCACCGGCCTGGGTCTGGACATCGGTGATGCTGACCGAATCTGTTATCCAATCCCCGACACCCTGTGCAATGAACCTTGGCAAAAGCGCCCAACCGCGCAATTGCTGATGACCATGCACGAACTTGAAGGTGAACCTTTCTTCGCCGATCCTCGCGAAGTGCTCCGCCAAGTTGTAAGCAAATTTGACGACCTCGGTCTGACCATCTGCGCCGCCTTCGAGCTTGAGTTCTACCTGATCGACCAGGAGAACGTGAACGGCCGCCCACAACCGCCCCGCTCGCCGATCTCCGGCAAACGTCCGCACTCGACACAGGTCTACCTGATCGACGACCTCGACGAATACGTCGACTGCCTCCAGGACATTCTGGAAGGTGCCAAAGAGCAAGGTATCCCGGCTGACGCCATCGTCAAGGAAAGTGCCCCGGCGCAGTTCGAAGTGAACCTGCACCACGTGGCCGACCCGATCAAGGCCTGCGACTACGCGGTACTGCTCAAGCGCCTGATCAAGAACATCGCCTACGACCATGAGATGGACACCACCTTCATGGCCAAGCCTTACCCAGGCCAGGCAGGCAACGGTTTGCACGTACACATTTCGATCCTGGACAAGGACGGCAAGAACATCTTTGCCAGCGAGGATCCCGAGCAGAACGCCGCATTGCGTCACGCGATCGGCGGTGTGCTCGAGACCCTACCCGCCCAAATGGCGTTCCTGTGCCCTAACGTCAACTCCTACCGTCGTTTCGGCGCACAGTTCTACGTGCCGAACTCGCCGTGCTGGGGCCTGGATAACCGCACCGTGGCGATTCGCGTACCGACCGGCTCGTCCGATGCCGTGCGTATCGAACACCGCGTGGCCGGCGCCGACGCCAACCCTTACCTGCTGATGGCTTCGGTCCTGGCAGGCGTGCACCACGGTCTGACCAACAAGATCGAACCTGGCGCACCGGTGGAAGGCAACAGCTACGAGCAGAACGAACAAAGCCTGCCAAACAACCTGCGCGATGCATTGCGCGAGTTGGACGACAGCGAGGTGATGGCCAAGTACATCGATCCTAAGTACATCGATATCTTCGTTGCCTGTAAGGAAAGTGAGCTGGAAGAGTTCGAACACTCCATCTCCGACCTTGAGTACAACTGGTACCTGCATACCGTGTAAGCGGTTGCTGCAATAAAAGAATGCCGCAGGCTTTAGGGCCTGCGGCTTTTTTTATGGGTTTCGTCAGGTAGACCGCGGTGGCTTTGTCGCTGGCAAGCCAGCTCCCACACTTGAATGTATTCACAAATCAAAAAGGTGGGAGCGGGCTTGTCGAATCGTCGCACCGCTGCGATGGCGGCCCGGCAGACAACACACCTTCCTGCTCATACAATGCCCGCTGCCTTGTAGGAGACTTCCATGACAACCCGCCCCGCCGCCCCTCGCAAACCCCGCGCCCGCAGCCAGGCCCGGATCGGTGCGATCCTCGATGCCGCCCGCACCTTGCTGGCGACCGAAGGCGTGGCCAGTTTGTCGATCTACAGCGTGGCCGAGCGCGCGCAGATTCCGCCGTCGTCGGTGTATCACTTCTTCGCGAGTGTGCCGGCATTGCTGGAGGCGTTGACCGCCGATGTGCACGCCGCTTTCCGCGCCGCGATTCAGGCGCCTATCGACCATGATTCACTCAAGCACTGGCGCGACCTGTCCTACATCGTCGAACAGCGCATGCTCAGCATCTACAGCAACGACGCTGCCGCGCGGCAGTTGATCCTGGCGCAGCATGGGCTTACCGAGGTGACACAGGCTGATTGTCAGCATGATCTGGAATTGGGCGACTTGATGTTCGAAGTCTTCAACCGCCACTTCGAGGTGCCGACCTTGCCTGAAGAGGTGGACGTGTTTGCCCTAGCGCTGGAGTTGAGCGACCGCGTGTATGCGCGCTCGGTGCATCAGCATGGGCAGATTACCTCGCGCATGGCCGAGGAAGGGATGCGGGTGTTTGATGCGTATGTGGGGCTTTATTTGCCGGCGTATTTGCCCAAGCGGGTGGTGGCTGCCTGAGTCATGTACTGCCTGGGCGGGCGCCATCGCGGGCAAGCCCGCTCCCACATTTTGAGCGGTGAATACATTCAAGTGTGGGAGCGGGCTTGCCTGCGATAGCGATTTCAAGGTGGGCAATCACAACTTGGCGATCGACACCTCGGTGGATTTAACGAAGGCAATCACTTCGCTGCCAATCACCAGTTCCAACTCTTTGACCGAGCGAGTCGTGATCACAGACGTCACGATGCCGGACGCCGTCTGCACGTCGATCTCCGACAACACGTCGCCTTCGACGATTTCCTTGATGGTGCCCTTGAACTGGTTACGCACGTTGATGGCTTTAATAGTCATACGATTTCTCCTCGGGTCGAAATAGCTGCAAGTTGTTAGCTACAAGCTGCAAGTAAAAGCGCGTTGCTTTCCCTTGCAGCTTCAAGCTTGAAGCTTGCCGCTGCTTTTATTGCGCCCAACGCAATTGCGTAGGCAGCGGTGAAACAGGTTCAGGTTCCGGCGGCACGCCTGGCAACGACAGCACACGATTGAGCACTTCGGCTTCCAGTGCGGCCAAGCGATGAGAGCCTCGCGCACGTGGGCGCGGCAGGTCGACGATCAGGTCGAGGCCGATTTCGCCGTCTTCGATCAGGATCACCCGGTCGGCAATGGCCACGGCTTCACTGACATCGTGGGTCACCAGCAACACGGTGAAACCGTGCTTTTGCCACAGGTTTTCGATCAGTTGCTGCATCTCGATGCGGGTCAGGGCATCCAACGCGCCCAGCGGCTCATCCAGCAACAACAAGCGCGGTTGGTGGATCAGCGCACGCGCCAGGGCCACACGCTGCTTCTGGCCACCGGACAACGCCGCAGGCCACTCATTCGCGCGTTCGGCCAGGCCGACCGCTTCCAGGGCTTCCAAAGCCTTGGGCCGCCAGTTGCCTTTGAGCCCCAGGCCCACGTTGTCGATGATCTTTTTCCACGGCAGCAAGCGCGCTTCCTGGAACATCAACCGCGTGTCTTCAATCTCCTCGGCGAGCGGCGCGGAACCGGCCAACAGCTCGCCGCCACTGGCTTTGTCCAAACCGGCCAGCAGGCGCAGCAAGGTACTTTTGCCGCAGCCACTGCGACCGACCACCGCCACGAACTGGCCAGCCGGAATGTGCAGGTCGATTTCCTTGAGGACTTCCCGCGCACCAAAGGCTTTGCGCAATTTGCGCACTGCCAGCGGGATGCCCTTGAGCAGGCGCGGAGGTTGTTGAGCAGTCATGCCGCACCTCCTTTATTCACTTGGTAAGCCGGGTGCCAGCGCAGCCACACACGCTCCAGGCCACGAGCGGCGAGGTCGGCCAGCTTGCCGAGGATGGCGTACATGACGATGGCCAACACCACCACGTCGGTTTGCAGGAATTCGCGGGCATTCATCGCCAGGTAACCAATACCCGAGCTGGCCGAGATGGTTTCCGCCACGATCAGCGTCAGCCACATAAAGCCCAGGGCAAAGCGCACGCCCACCAGAATCGACGGCAGCGCGCCCGGCAGGATGACCTGGCGGAACAGGCTGAAGCCAGACAAGCCGTAGCTGCGCGACATTTCCACCAGCGCCGGGTCGACGTTGCGGATGCCGTGATAGGTGTTCAGGTAGATCGGGAACAATGTGCCGAGGGCGACCAGGAAAATCTTCGCGGTCTCGTCAATGCCAAACCACAGGATCACCAACGGAATCAGCGCCAGGTGCGGCACGTTGCGGATCATCTGCACCGAGCTGTCGAGCAGGCGTTCGCCCCACTTCGACAGGCCGGTGATAAAGCCCAAGGCCAAACCGATGCTGCCACCGATGACAAAGCCCAGGCCCGCACGCCAGCCGCTGATGGCCAGGTGCGTCCAGATTTCCCCAGTGCGAACCAGGTTGACCCCGGCTTCGATCACCGCACTCGGCGCCGGCAGAATACGGGTCGACAACCAGCCTGCCGACACCGACAGCTGCCACACCGCCAGTAACAAGATCGGCAGCACCCAGGGCGCGAAACGATGGCTCAATTTTTCAAAGTTCATAACGACGCCTCAGCTCTGCGACGCAGCTTTGGGAAGAATGTCGTTGGCGACCATTTCGCCGAACGGGCTGACGTAACCGGCGCTTTTCGGCAGCTCGGGACGTTCGATATCCAAGTGCGGGAACAACAGCTCAGCAACCCGATACGACTCTTCCAAGTGTGGATAACCGGAGAAAATGAAGGTGTCGATGCCCAATGCAGCGTATTCATTGACGCGTGCAGCAACAGTTGGGCCATCGCCCACCAGCGCGGTGCCGGCGCCGCCACGTACCAGACCGACGCCGGCCCACAGGTTGGGGCTGACTTCGAGGTTGTCGCGGTTGCCGCCATGCAAGGCGGCCATGCGTTGCTGGCCGACGGAATCGAAGCGCGCCAGGGATGCCTGGGCACGGGCGATGGTCTCGTCGTCCAGGTGGGAGATCAGTTTGTCGGCGGCTTTCCACGCTTCATCGTTGGTTTCGCGCACGATCACATGCAGGCGAATGCCGAAGCGCACAGTGCGCCCAAGTTTTGCGGCTTTGGCGCGCACCTGTTCAATTTTTTCCGCGACCGCAGCCGGTGGCTCGCCCCAGGTCAGCACCATTTCAACCTGTTCGGCTGCCAGGTCCTGGGCCGCTTCAGAGGAACCACCAAAATACAGCGGCGGACGCGGTTGCTGGATCGGCGGGTAGAGCAACTTGGCGCCTTTGACGCTGATGTGCTCGCCGTCGTAATCCACGGTTTCGCCTTCCAGCACGCGTCGCCAGATGCGCGTGAATTCGACGCAGGCCTGGTAGCGTTCTTCGTGGCTGAGGAATAAACCGTCACCGGCCAGCTCTTCCGGGTCACCACCGGTCACCAGATTGAACAGTGCGCGCCCGCCAGACAAACGGTCCAAGGTCGCGGCCTGGCGCGCAGCCACCGTCGGGGAAATGATCCCGGGGCGCAGTGCGACAAGGAATTTCAAACGCTGGGTCACCGGGATCAGCGAGGCGGCCACCAGCCAGGAGTCTTCGCAGGAGCGGCCGGTAGGGATCAGCACACCACCAAAACCCAGCCGATCAGCGGCCTGGGCCACTTGCTGCAGATAACCGTGGTCAACGGCGCGGGCGCCTTCGGCGGTGCCAAGGTAATGGCCGTCGCCGTGGGTAGGCAGGAACCAAAAAATATTGAGGCTCATGGAGTTGTCTCCTGAATAAATCGGCTTACGGCGCTGTGGCGACGGCGGCGGGTGGAGTCCAGATCACGTCCTTGATGCTCAAGGGTTTGGGGATCAATTTGAGCTGGTAGAAGCTGTCGGCGATTTTCTGCTGGGCGGCGACCACTTCCGGGGTCAGGAACAGCGCGCCATAGCCTTGGCGCTTCACCGACGTCAGGGTGATGTCAGCCGGCAAGCCAAGCAGCGGGGCGACTTGTTCGGTGACTTCTTGCGGGTTGGCCTTGGACCACTCGCCCACCGCGCGCACTTCTTCCACCAGCGCCTTGATCACTTCCGGGTGCTGCGTGGCATACGGCTTAGTGGCCAGGTAGAACTGGTGGTTGTCGGCGATGCCGGTGCCATCACGCAGGGTGCGCGCTTGCAGTTGTTTCTCGGCGGCGGCCTGGTACGGGTCCCAGATCACCCAGGCGTCCACGCTGCCACGCTCGAATGCAGCACGGGCATCGGCGGGCGGCAGGAACACGGTATGTACGTCGGTGTATTTCAGGCCGGCATCTTCCAGCGCACGTACCAGCAGGTAGTGCACGTTGGAGCCTTTGTTGAGCACGACTTTCTTGCCCTTGAGCTCAGCCACGGATTTGATCAGCGAATCTTTGGGCACCAGGATCGCCTCACTGGTCGGCGCTGGCGGTTCGTAGGCGACGTAGAGCAGGTCGGCACCGGCCGCCTGGGCGAACACCGGCGGGGTTTCGCCGGTGACGCCGAAGTCGATGGAGCCGACGTTCAGGCCTTCCAGCAATTGCGGGCCACCGGGAAATTCAGTCCATTGCACCTGTACGCCCTGGGCGGCCAGGCGTTTTTCCAGCGTGCCCTTGGCCTTGAGCAGCACCAACGTGCCGTACTTCTGATAACCGATGCGCAGGGTTTCGGCGGCCTGGGCTTGAATAATGGCGCCGAAGGACACAGCCGCAGCAAACAGTGCGACCAGACCACGACGCAAGATGACAGTGCGCATGGCGCTCTCTCCAAAAATTGCGATTAGGGGGTTGGCTGCACCTGCTTGGCCGTTGGCGGCTGAGTAAGGTGAGTACTACACAATCGGGTAAGGCTCAGATGCTCCAGCGAGCACTCAACAAACGTTCATTCAACACATTGGGGTCAAGCGGTTTCGGGCGACGGGCCATGGCGCCGTAGAGCGTTTCCAAGGCCTCGTGTAAACGCTGTTCAAGCACCGGCACCAATTGCGCCTGGGCACTGCCTTCGGCGTAAGCGATCTGGCTGTCTTCGGCAAAAATGCCGTGGAGCAACTCCTGGGCTTTCAGGGCCGACAACACGGGTTTCAAGGCGTAATCCACTGCCAGCATGTGCGCGATACTGCCGCCGGTCGCCATGGGCAACACGATCTTATGCGCCAGGGCGCGTTCGGGCAGCAGGTCCAGCACGGTTTTCAGCGCGCCGGAAAACGAGGCCTTGTACACCGGCGTGGCAATGACCAGGCCATCGGCGTTGGCGACTTGTTGCAGCAGGTCGATGACTTTTGGGCTGTCAAAGCGCGCGTGCAGCAAGTCTTCGGCCGGGAAGTCGCGTATCTGATAACTCACCACTTCCACGCCTTTGTCTTGCAGCCACTGACGGGTTTTTTCCAGCAAGACCCCAGAGCGGGAACGCTGGCTGGGACTGCCTCCAAGTGTTACGACCAGCATGTAGGAAATTCCTTGAGCAAGTGTCGGCGGTTCGCTGTGTGGCGATGGCGCCAAGATGTGACAGACCTTAGCAGCAGATTTATATATCTATAAATCTTATTTATTCATTTGTTTATTCCATAAATGCATATGAAGTTTATAAAGCTTAGGACGAAAAAAAAGGCCGTCGAAACGGCCTGAAAACCCCTGCTATGTGAGACGGTTTACACCTTGAATCCTGCATCAGCCTGGAGGCCGCCATCGCGGGCAAGCCCGGCGCCCACAGGGGAATGCGGTCAACTGTGGGAGCCGGGCTTGCCCGCGACGGCGGTCTCAGCCTTAGCGGTTAGGTTGTGGGGTAAGCCGCAGGTACGGCTTCACCGCGCGATAGCCCTTCGGAAAGCGCTTTTTGATCTCTTCCTCGTCCTTGAGCGACGGCACGATCACCACTTCATCACCGTCCTGCCAGTTAGCGGGAGTGGCGACCTTGTGGGTGTCGGTCAACTGCAGCGAGTCGATAACCCGCAGGATTTCGTGGAAGTTGCGGCCGGTGCTGGCCGGGTAGGTGATCGTCAGGCGAATCTTCTTGTTCGGGTCGATCACGAACAAGGAACGCACGGTGAGGGTGTCATTGGCATTCGGGTGGATCAGGTCGTAGAGGTCCGAGACCTTGCGATCGGCATCCGCCAGGATCGGAAAGTTGACGACGGTGTTCTGGGTTTCGTTGATGTCTTCGATCCACTTGTGGTGCGAGTCCACCGGGTCTACCGACAAAGCAATCGCCTTGACGCCGCGCTTGGCGAATTCGTCCTTGAGCTTGGCGGTAAAGCCAAGCTCTGTGGTGCACACCGGAGTGAAGTCCGCCGGATGGGAAAACAGTACGCCCCAGCTATCGCCCAGCCATTCGTGGAAGCGGATCTTGCCGGCGCTGGAATCCTGCTCGAAGTCGGGGGCGATGTCGCCCAATCTTAGGCTCATGGTGTGGCTCCTAGTGAGTGCTTATGGAGCCCACTGTGCATGGGTTGGAGATTATTTAAAAAGAATAAATATCGATTTATTTAGACGATAAACGAATATTAAAAATCAATTCATTGGACGCAGGAAAGGCCGAGGATCAACATCCATCACAAGGTTCGAGAAGGCCTTGAGACGCTGTACCAAGAGGGGTTTCAGGAAGGGCTTGCGGGGGTTGAGCCCGACTTGAAAAGCAAAACACCTTGCCCGGCGTTGCGCCGGGCAAGGTTTACAGTCTTACAACAGCTTCACGCTACTAGAACAGTGGCAGCGAGTAGCTGACGATCAGACGGTTTTCGTCCTGGGAACGGGTGTTCGCCAGGTCGGTACGCCACATTGCGTTTTTCCAGGCAACGCCGAGGTTTTTCAGCGGGCCTTCTGGAATCACGTAGGCAACGGTGATGTCGCGTTCCCACTCGGACTGGCCGGTGGTTTCAGCACGTGCGGCAGTGTTCGCGATGGTGTCGATGTTGCTACCTTTGAGGTACACAACGCCAGCTGTCAGGCCAGGTACGCCAACCTTGGCGAAGTCATAAGCGTAACGAGCTTGCCAGGTACGCTCGCCAGCACGGGCGAACTTCTGGATCTGCATGTCGGTAGTGAGGTAAGCCGACGAGCCGTCACCTTGGTTCAGCCAAGGGAAGTCGCTGCTGCCATTGCTAACTTGGTAACCGCCACCGAAGGTATGGCCGGCCACGGAGTACAGGAAAAGGCCGCTGTACAGGTTGTTGTCGACTTTACCCTTACCGGCACGGAAACCGTTGTAGTTACCGGTGGTGTAGTAGGAAGCGGTGTTACCGTTGAGGCCGTCGTCAGAGCTGTTGAAATAACGCAGGTCAGACTTCAATACGCCCGGGCCGATCGACCAGTTATGGGTCAGACCCAGGAAGTGCTGCTTGTAGAAGTCTTCCAGGTTGCCGTAGTAGTACTGTGCGGTCAGGTCTTTGGTGAGCTTGTAGTCACCACCGGCATAGTAGAACTTGTTGACGAACTTGCCTGCGGTATAGTTGGAGCCACCGTTGGCACCACCCAGCGACAAACCTTCGTTGTTGCTGGAGTTACGGCCCTTGGCATGCTCAATCTGACCGGCAACCAGGGTCAAATCCTTGATTTCGTTGGTAGTGATCTGGCCACCTTGGAAGGTTTGCGGCAGCAAACGACCATCGTTGGTCACGATAACTGGCAGCTTAGGCTGCAAGGTGCCCAGCTTCAGTTCGGTTTGGGAGATCTTCACCTTACCGGTCACACCGAGGCTGGCGAAATCGTTGACCGCGCGGTTGCCGTCGCTTGGGAACACAGTACCGCCGGACGAAGTACCGGCGATGTTACCGCTGGTGCCACGGCCAGAATCGAGACGCACGCCGTACAAGCCGATTGCGTCAACGCCGAACTGAACGGTGCCTTGGGTATAGCCAGAAATGAAGCGCAGATCGAAGCCTTGGCCCCATTCTTCGTTCTTGGACGGGTTTGCAGCACCATCACGGTTATCCGTGTTGATGTAGAAGTTACGCAGACCCAGTGTGGCCTTACTGTCTTCGATAAAACCGGCAGCGCCTGCTTGCTGGGCGATTGCGCCCAAAGCTACAGCCAAAGCCAAGGTGGACTTCTTCATGTACCGCTCCTCTCATTTCTAATTTTTGTATTTCTTTGGTCTAGGGTCTGACGCCCTCGATCCACAGATGCGCGATTAGCACCGCATAGTGACTGACAAGTCAATCGTAACCTTGTGTGTCTACTACCTTCGTCTAACCGCAGTTGATTTGGTCCCTGCAGGGTAATGAGTTTTTCATACACCCAAAAAGAATTGTTTCATCCTTTTTCATACGATTCAGGAATAAGACTTTTCACGCAGCAAGCTGATCAGCATAGACCACCTGCTCCATAAGCTAATTCCTAAAGGGTATTTACCAGCCTTTTTTTAGATCGATTAGTGTTGCCGTACGGTTGCATACGTCACTCACGATCAAAAAGGCGACGCCATCATGGCCAAACGCACATCCTCCCGTCAATTTGTTACAGTTTTTGTGTCACTAATAATTTCTTTTGGTGTCCAAGCGGCCGATTTAACCATTGGCTACCAAACCGGCATCGACCCCAGCAAAGTTCCCCAGGCCGACGGCCTCTATGAAAAGGCCATTGGCGAGAAGATCGCCTGGCGCCGATTCAACAGCGGGCCCGAAGTCGTCACTGCCATTGCCTCCGGCGATGTGCAAATCGGTAATCTCGGTTCCAGCCCCCTTGCAGCGGCGGCTTCACGCAATCTACCGATCGTGGCCTTTGTCGTATCGGCCCAGATCAATGCTTCTGAAGCCTTGGTGGTGCGTAACGGCAGCGGTATCGACAAACCGCAAGATCTGGTCGGCAAGACCATCGCCACGCCGTTCGTCTCAACCTCTCATTACAGCCTGCTCGGTGCGCTCAAGCATTGGGGGCTGAACACTCAGCAAGTCAAAGTAGTGAACCTGCAACCGGCGGAAATTGCCGCCGCGTGGAAACGTGGCGATATCGACGGCGCGTTCGTGTGGTCACCGGCTCTGGGCGAGATTCGCAAGACCGGGAAAACCCTGACAGACGCAGCCCAGGTGGGCCAGTGGGGCGCACCGACGTTCGAAGTGTGGGTGGCGCGTAAGGATTTCGCGGAAAAACATCCTGACGTAGTGGCCAAGTTTGCCAAAGTCACCCTCGACTCGTTCGCCGACTATGCCGCCCACAAAGACAGCTGGACGGTAGATTCCGAACCCGTGCAGAAAATCGCTAAATTGACAGGCTCAAATGCGGCCGACATTCCTGAGCTGCTGACCGGCACCACGTTCCCCGATGCCCAGGCGCAACAAACCGATGCCCTGCTTAAAGGCGGCACGGCGAAGGCGATTGGGGAGACGGCGAAGTTTTTGAAGGAGCAGGGGAAGGTTGAAGCGGTGTTGCCGGACTACTCGGCCTTTGTGACTGACACATTTATCAGCAAGTAAGGCAATCAAATGTGGGAGCTGGCTTGTCGGAACGCCGCATCGCTGCGATAGCATCACCTCGGTTTTATCCGAAAGACCGAGTCGCCAGCATCGCAGGCAAGCCAGCTCCCACAAGAACCAGCTCTTTATTAAGCAGGAAAAACGGGCTTAGAGAGCCTTCTCGAAAATCTTCGAATTACGCTGATAGTTGTACAGCGAGGCCCGCGCCGATGGCAGGCGGTCCACACTACTCGGCACAAACCCCCGCTCACGGAACCAGTGCGCGGTGCGGGTGGTGAGTACAAACAGCGTCTTCAATCCCTTTGCCCGAGCACGCGTCTCGATGCGCTCCAGCAGCTCATCGCCGCGCCCGCCGTGGCGGTACTCGGGGTTGACCGCCAGGCACGCCAGTTCACCCGCATCCGAATCCGCGATCTGATACAGCGCCGCACAGGCGATGATCATGCCTTCGCGTTCGACCACGCTGAACTGTTCGATCTCACGCTCCAGCACTTCTCGCGAGCGCCGAACCAGAATGCCCTGCTCTTCCAGCGGGCTGATCAAGTCGAGCAAGCCGCCGACGTCTTCAATCGCCGCTTCGCGCACCAGTTCGAATTGCTCCTGGGCCACCAGCGTACCGCCACCGTCCCGGGTAAATAGCTCAGTGAGCAACGCGCCGTCTTCGGCGTAGCTGACGATATGGCTGCGCCCTACTCCACCACGGCACGCTTCGGCAGCCGCATCCAAGAGTTCAGCTTGGTAGTTGCTGCCCAAGCGCTGCAAGTGCGCCGGCACTTGTTGCGGGCGCAGCTCACGAACCAGCCGACCCTGTTCGTCGATCAGGCCCAAGTCGGCGCCAAACAGCAGCAGCTTGTCGGCACCCAAGTCGATGGCGGCGCGGGTGGCGACGTCTTCGCAGGCCAGGTTGAAGATTTCGCCGGTGGGCGAATAACCCAGCGGTGACAGCAACACGATGGAGCGCTCGTCCAGCAGGCGATTGATGCCCTTGCGGTCGACACGGCGCACTTCGCCGGTGTGGTGGTAATCCACGCCCTCAAGCACGCCGATTGGCCGCGCGGTGACCAAGTTGCCGCTCGCCACGCGCAAGCGCGAGCCCTGCATTGGCGAGGAGGCCATGTCCATCGACAGGCGCGCTTCGATAGCGATCCGCAGATGGCCGACCGCGTCGATCACACACTCCAGCGTCGCGGCATCGGTGATGCGCAAACCTTCGTGGTAAGCCGGGGTGAGGCCGCGTGCTTCAAGGCGCGCTTCGATTTGTGGGCGCGAACCGTGAACCAATACCAACCGCACACCCAGGCTATGGAGCAGCACCAGGTCGTGGACGATATTGCCGAAGTTGGGGTGTTCCACACCATCGCCGGGCAGCATGACCACAAAGGTGCAGTCGCGGTGGGCGTTGATGTAGGGCGAAGCGTGACGAAGCCAATTGACGTATTCGGGCATAAAACCTGGGCCTGTAATAAAAAGCAGCCAAAAAAGGATGAATCGTAAAAGCGCACAGCGGGCTGATGGTTATCGTCGGAACAGGCTTGGCGACACGCTCGCTCTCCTTATGTACGAATGGGCAGGGGTTAATTTATGCGGGTTTCAGGCAGTAATAGTCGATCAGTTCCCGCAATAGACGCACTGTAGGCGTCAAGCGTGACATTTCGAGGTACTCACCCGGCTGGTGGGCGCAGGCGATATCGCCAGGGCCAAGCACCAGGGTTTCACAACCAAGGCGCTGAAGATAAGGCGCTTCTGTGCCGAACGCTACTGCTTCGGCACGATGGCCGGTCAATCGTTCCGCCACCCGCACCAGCTCAGCGTCTTCGGCCTGCTCAAACGGCGGCACTTCGGGGAACAACGGCGCGTAGTCGATCTTGACTTTATGGCGCTCGGCCAAAGGCGCGAGCTTCTGCCGGATCGCCGCGCGCAATACCTGCGGGTCCATGCCCGGCAAGGGCCGCAGGTCAAATTCCAGGGAGCATTGGCCACAGATGCGGTTAGGGTTGTCGCCGCCATGGATGCAGCCGAAGTTCATGGTCGGTTGCGGCACACTGAATTGCGGGTTGCGGTACTCACGCTGCCAGGCCAGGCGCAGGCCGCGCAGCTCACCGATGGCGTCGTGCATGGCTTCAAGGGCGCTGTGGCCCAGGCTTGGGTCCGACGAATGGCCGCTTTGGCCAAGGATGTCGATGCGTTCCATCATCACGCCTTTGTGCAGGCGGATAGGCTTGAGGCCCGTCGGCTCACCGATCACCGCTGCGCGGCCCAACGGGCGCCCGGCCTCGGCCAGCGCACGGGCACCAGACATGGAGCTTTCTTCGTCACAGGTGGCGAGGATCAGCAGCGGTTGCTTGAACGGCTGGTCCAGCAGCGGCAGCACCGCTTCAATCGCCAGTGCGAAAAAGCCCTTCATGTCGCAGCTGCCCAGTCCTACCCAGCGGCCGTCAACTTCCGTCAGCTTGAGCGGGTCGGTCTTCCACAGCGCAGCATCGTAGGGAACGGTATCGCTATGGCCGGCCAGCACCAGGCCGCCAGGCCCGCTGCCGAAACTGGCCAGCAGGTTGAACTTGCCGGGGCTGACTTGCTGGATGTCGATGGCGAAACCCAGGTCGCCCAGCCAACCGGCGAGCAGATCGATCACCGGGCGGTTGGTCTGGTCGAGAGACGCTTGGGTGCAACTGACCGACGGCGCGGCAATCAGCGCGGCGAATTGCTCTTTCATAGACGGTAACGGCATGCGCGGCCTCTCAACTTCCCGGATGAGCCCCACTATAGAACCATCTGCACGCGACAATAAACCGTTGCGGCGCGTTGCCGGGCTCAGTCCTGTACACTGCACGACCTTGGCAGCCACTCTTTTTCCCGGCTGCGCTCCCGATCCTGGATTTTCCGGCCATGCAGAAAGAAACCGAAATCAAGCTCCGCGTCAGCCGCGAAACACTCGCCGCGCTGCGTGAGCACCCGTTACTGAAAAAACGCAACAAAAGTGGCTGGGAACGCCGTGAGTTGATGAACCAGTATTTCGACACCCCTGAGCGCGACCTGGCCCAGGCTAAAGTCGCCCTGCGTTTGCGCAAGGACGGTGACGAAATCATCCAGACCCTCAAGACCCGCGGCCAAAGCGTCGCAGGCTTGTCGGAACGTAATGAGTACAACTGGGACCTGCCCAAAGCCAAGCTCGACGTGAAGAAACTCGACGGCGAATGCTGGCCCGAGCAACTGGCCGAGCTGGACAAAAAGACCCTCAAGCCGATCTTCACCACCGACTTTGTGCGTGAACGCGCCGAAATCGCCTGGGGCCGTGGCAAGGCCAAGGTAGTGATCGAAGCCGCTTTGGACCTGGGCCATGTTGTGGTCGGCAAGCAGAAAGAAGAAATCTGCGAGCTGGAACTGGAACTGCGCGAAGGTGAACCGGCCGCCCTGCTTGAGCTGGCCGCCGAACTCGCCGCGACCCTGGCCCTGATGCCGTGCGACATCAGCAAGGCCGAACGCGGCTACCGTCTGTATGACGCCAGCAGCTACTCGCTGAGCCTGCCGGCCCCACAGATTCAGGCCGAAATGCCGTTGGATGATGCGTTCGCCGCGATCATGTGGCACCTGCTCGGCAGCAGCCAGCGCCTGGCTGAGCAGTATCGCTTCAATGGCCACTGGCGCCTGCTGCAGGACTGGGTCGAAAACCTCGGCGAACTGCGCGCGCTGATCGGCAGCCTCGGCCAGGCCGCACCGCGTCAATCCACCAGCGAACTGCGCAGCGCACTGGATGCGTTGCTGGAAGACTGGCGCCCACTGGTGCAGGCCGGTGACGACGACGAAGACATCCGCAAAGCCGCACCTGAACAGTTTGTTGAAGAACTGCAAGACGTGCGCTGGGGCTTGTTCTCGTTGAACACCTCGCGCTGGCTGCTGGCCCGCACTTGGACCGCCGACCGCAACGTACGTGGCAACCGCCAGGGCGCCGCGCAGATCACCAACTGGCTGCCACGCCTGTTGGCTGACGACGCCGTTGCCCTGCAACTGCAGCGTTACCAGCAGCAACCGGAAGACCTGGCCGAGCAACTGCCGCGCATCGAACGTATCCAGGCTTGGCTGCACCATGCACGTCAGGTGGTGGACATTCCTGAACTGGACCGTTTGTACGGCGAGCTGAACAAGCTGGCGCAATTGGCTAACCAGCCGATTACCGATGAGTCTCTGGATGCGCGTATGCATCAGGCGATTGCGGTGTATCAGAATCGTGCTTGGAAAACCCTGCTGCGCCTGTAATACCAGGCAAATCGGTCAGATGTGGGAGCGGCGGTGCGACGATTCGACTTGCTCGCTCCCACAGGTTTAGCGCTAAACCGGCAGGCTGGTGGTGGACTTGATCTCCGACAAGGCCACAATCGAGTTCACCTCCTGAATCCCCGGCACCATCGACAGCTTCTCGAAGAAAAACCGCTCATACGCCTCAATGTCAGAGGTGACGATGCGCAGCAGAAAATCCACCGCCCCCATCAGCACATAACACTCCAACACCTCCGGAAACCCGCGAATTGCTTCAGTGAACTCCGTGAAGTTGGATCGGCCGTGGGCGTTGAGTTTGACCTCGGCAAAAATCTGCGTGTTAAGGCCAATCTTCTTGCGGTCCAGCAAGGTGA
Organism: Pseudomonas sp. D47; assembly: GCF_045447305.1. Classification (NCBI taxonomy): domain Bacteria; kingdom Pseudomonadati; phylum Pseudomonadota; class Gammaproteobacteria; order Pseudomonadales; family Pseudomonadaceae; genus Pseudomonas; species Pseudomonas sp. D47. Next base: position 309,350 of record NZ_JBJGXU010000001.1, read on the forward strand.
CTTGGCCACGGATCACGCCTTCTTCCTTGAGCCGCTGAATACGCCGCCAGCACGGCGATTGCGACAGGCCGACCTGCTCGGCGATCTGTGCGCTGGAAAGCGAGGCATCCTCTTGCAACAAGGCCAGGATGCGGCGGTCGTAGGCGTCCAACTCGCTGTGCATAAAAATACCCATGATGATGCTTAACTTGAATTATTTAAGTCGATTTACTGTTAATACGGCTCATCTTAGATAAGAAATCTCCGCAGGCGAATGTAAAAATTTCTCCAGTCGAACTTGGAGAGTCAGCATGCACGCCGTCGAAACCAGCCACCCCGCTACCCGCGTCGATGCGTGGGCTGTCAACAGCGCCCATTGCCAGGCGCATTATCAGATCATCGCCGAGGCTGAGCCGGATGTGCTGTGCCGGGTGCTCAACTACTTCGCGCTGCAATTTCTGACGCCGCAACAGGTTAATGTGAACCGCGAGGGCGACCTGCTGAACATTGAAATTGTGATGGGCGGTTTGAGCTGGCACCGCGCCCAAGTGATCGGTGAAAAGATTCGAAACGTGATCAGCGTATGCACGCTGGAGCTGTGGCCAGCTGATTCCGTGCGGCCTCAGGCGGTGGCGGCAGCAGCTCAGTAAAAGCCTGCAATACACACTGGGAGGAGGATTTTCAGCGGCTGACTAGCCTGGGATTACAGCCCACGCCACCCAGGAAATCTTCATGCCCGCGGCCTTGCACGATCACCCACTGGAACTGCATCAACTGCTGCCTGCCTTGCTTGAGCAAGGGCTGGTGACAGCGGACGTGGCGCAAAGGTTGGCGACGGCGCCCTCCACGCAACACCCTTTGGAATGCATCGCGGCGCAAGGGCCTTGCCTGGAAGCGCTGACTCAATGGCTGGCAGGGCATGTCGGGCAGCCCTATCTGCGTATCGACCCACTGAAGATCGACGTGGCAACGGTTGTGCCGCTGATGTCTCACGCCTTCGCGCAGCGCCACGCCATTCTGGCGGTGGCCGTGGATGCGCAGAGTGTCACCGTCGCCAGCGCACAGCCGCATATCAGCGGATGGGAAGCCGGGTTGGCGCAGGTGCTCAAGCGCTCGGTTAAGCGCGTGGTCGCCAACCCCCAAGACATTCAGCGCTGCATCGACGAGTTTTACCGGTTGGCCAAGTCGGTCAGCGGCGCTGATCAAAAGGTCGCGGCGGCCGGCAATTTCGAACTGCTCAACCTGGGTGCCAGCGACAAAGAACCAGACGCCAATGACGCGCATATCGTCAATATCGTCGACTGGCTGTTGCAGTACGCCTTCGGGCAGCGGGCCAGTGATATCCATATCGAACCGTGTCGCGACCAGGGCCGTGTGCGTTTTCGCATCGACGGGCTGCTGCATGACGTCTACCAATTCCCCCCCCAGGTCACCATGGCCGTGGTCAGCCGCCTGAAGAGCCTGGGCCGGATGAATGTGGCGGAAAAACGCAAACCCCAGGACGGCCGGGTCAAGACCAAAAGCCCGGCGGGCGTTGAAGTGGAACTACGCCTTTCAACCCTGCCGACGGCGTTTGGCGAAAAACTGGTGATGCGGATTTTTGACCCGCAGGTGCTGCTCAAGGATTTCGACCAGCTTGGCTTGTCGCCCGAGGACCAACAGCGCTGGCACGCCATGACCGGCCAGGCCAACGGCATCATCCTGGTCACCGGGCCGACCGGCTCGGGCAAGACCAGCACGCTCTACACCACGCTCAAGCGCCTGGCGACCCGCGAGGTCAACCTGTGCACGGTGGAGGACCCGATAGAAATGGTCGAGCCCGCCTTCAACCAGATGCAAGTGCAGCACAACATCGACCTGACCTTTGCCAGTGGCATCCGCGCCCTGCTGCGACAGGACCCGGACATCATCATGATCGGAGAGATTCGTGACCAGGAAACCGCAGAAATGGCGATCCAGGCCGCGCTGACCGGGCACCTCGTTCTGTCCACACTGCACACCAACGATGCGCCCAGCGCCATCAGTCGCCTGCAAGAACTGGGTATTGCTCATTATTTGATCAAAGCTACGCTGATAGGCGTGATGGCGCAGCGCTTGGTGCGGCTTTTGTGCCCGCACTGCAAACGTCCGGCGAATGCGCTGGATAATGTTCATGAGGCGGTAGGCTGTGCGCAATGCCGTGACAGCGGTTATCGCGGCCGGGCCGGGCTCTACGAAATCATGGTTGTGGACGAAAAAATCAAGGCGCTGATCACTCCCGGCGCCGACGTGCAGGCTCTGCGCCGGGCATCGCTGGGGCAAGGCATGCACAGCTTGCGCATGGCCGGTATCGACAAGGTGAACGCCGGGCTGACAACCCCGGCAGAAGTAATGCGGGTAACGCCCGGGGATTCAGATACAAATGCTTTTATTGTTGGGCCGTGAAACCGTCCTTATCTGTGACCAGACCGTTACAATCGCCCGAACGTTGTTTCACTGACATCATCAGATAGGGAATCGCAATGCAGATCGGAACCGTACTGCTTCTTTTCGTGGGTTTGGCCGTGGCCATCCTGTTCATGGGCTTTAAAGTAGTGCCTCAGGGCTACCAATGGACAGTCGAGCGATTCGGCCGCTACACCAACACTCTCAAACCCGGCCTCAACATCATCATCCCGGTCATGGACCGCATCGGTCGCAAGATCAACGTGATGGAAAGCGTGCTGGATATCCCGCCCCAGGAAGTCATCACCGCCGACAACGCCACCGTGCAGATCGACGCTGTGTGCTTCTTCCAGGTGGTCAATACCGCCCAGGCCGCCTACGAGGTCAACAACCTCGAGCACGCCATCCGTAACCTGCTGCAAACCAACATCCGTACCGTGCTCGGCTCCATGGAGCTGGACGCAATGTTGAGCCAGCGTGACGGCATCAACGAAAAGCTGCTGCGTACCGTTGATGAAGCCACAGCGCCGTGGGGCATCAAGATCACTCGGATCGAGATCAAGGACATCAGCCCGCCTGCCGACCTGATGGCCGCCATGTCCGGCCAGATGAAAGCCGAGCGGATCAAGCGTGCGCAGATCCTCGAAGCCGAAGGCCTGCGGGCCTCGGCGATTTTGACCGCCGAAGGCAAGAAGCAGGCGCAGATCCTCGAAGCAGAAGGTGGCCGTCAAGCCGCGTTCCTGGAGTCTGAAGCCCGTGAACGTCAGGCCGAAGCTGAAGCCCGTGCGACCCAAGTGGTGTCCGAAGCTATCGCCACCGGTAACGTGCAGGCCATCAACTACTTCGTCGCGCAAAAATACATCGATGCGTTGGGCAAGCTGGCCTCGGCCAACAACAGCAAAGTCATCTTGATGCCGCTGGAAGCCAGCCAGGTGATTGGCGCCGTCGGCGGTATCGGCGAAATCGTCAAGGCAACCTTCGACAATAAGAAAGGCTGAGGCCATCGCCATGTGGGATTTCCTGCAGCATCTGTCGTTCTGGGATTGGCTGGCACTGGGTACGGTGCTATTGATTCTTGAGGTGTTCGGTACCGGTGGCTACCTGTTGTGGATGGGGATCGCCGCCGCCGCCGTGGGCGTGATCAAGTTCCTGGTCCCGCCGCTCGGGCTGGAATGGCAACTGCTGTTGTTCGCCGTGTTATCGATCCTGACTGCGGTGTACTGGTGGAAACGCCAGCGCAGCAGCGCGAAGGTCAGCGACCAGCCGGGGCTGAACATGCGTGGCTCGGAGTTGATCGGCCGCACCTTTGTGGTGCATCAGGCGATCATGGATGGCCGGGGCAAAATAAAAGTCGGCGACAGTGTGTGGATGGCAACCGGACCGGACAGTCCCGTGGGCGCTCATGTGCGTGTCACGGGTCAGGACGGTGTAATTTTACAGGTGGAAACTGTTTAGTCAGTGATGGAACTCGCTTGGGCTAACTACAATCAAACTGTTCAGATAACCCAGTCGGAGTCACCAATCATGCGTCTCAAATATGCTGTCGCAACCCTCGCTGTGCTTTCCCTTCCTGTCGGCTCAGCCATGGCCGACAGTTTCTGGCGCAACGTCATTTCGTCGGGCGCCACTACCGGCTCGACGTACCTGACCTTCAAGGACCATAAGCTGGTGGTCGCCGCCCAAGACGACGCGGGCAGCTTCGTTGCCAGCGACGGCGGCATCCGCGGCCCATACCTTGAAGCTGCCATGCAGAAAGTCCGCGCCGACAACCCTGGCCTCAAAGCCACGGACATGGAGCTGGCCAACGCCATCCTCGCAAAAAATGCCGTAACCGAGTAAACCCCGAACCAAAAAAAATACCGCTTTTTCAGCGGTATTTTTTTGCCTGTCTCCCCACGATTATTGCCACCAGCCCAGGTCTTCCGGTTTTTCCCGCCAAAAGCAGAAAAGTCCTGCCGAGCCCTTAAGTACCAGGCAACAAACTAAAGATTCCTTTATACAAAGCGAATCTCTCTCCATGCAAAAACTCGCCTACGCGCTACTTCTCTCTGCGTTAGCCACCCCTTTTGCTCAGGCAGAAAACTGGTATGGGTCGGCAAAACTCAACAGTGCTCGTCAAAACCTCTCCAGTGCGCAACTGACCAGCCCTCGCGTCACTGATCGGGTGGAGGCACCTGACAGCAACAAAGCATTCACCGGCTCATTCGCCGTAGGTTACGCCTTTGCGGATGGCTGGCGCCTGGAAGGGGAATACACCAACCGCAGCAGCTCGACGTTCGACTCTTATTGGGCTCCGTTCAATGCCAACGTCAACCGCCTGGAAGTCGACAGCCAGCGCTTGATGCTCAATGGCTATAAAAACATCCCGATCAATGATTGGCTGTCGTTCTACGGCATGGCCGGTATCGGCATGGCACAAATTGATGCCGAGGGTTACCAGAGCAACGCCACCCGCCAGTTCGCCAGCAACCGCCAATACAATTTCGCCTACAGCGTAGGCCTGGGCCTGGACGCCAAGGTCAGCGAAACGGTCACCCTGGGCACCGGTTGGCGCTACGTAGACATGGGCAAGGTCGAGACCGGCTACAACACCTTCGCCAACCGGATAAACGCCCGCGATGAACAGCTCAAAGGCAAACTCAAGGAGCAGAATGTGTTTGTTGAGGCCCGCATTGCCTTCTAACCTGCTGCAAAAAAATGCCGCTGATGAAGCGGCATTTTTTGTGCGCTAGATGACGATTCATTCACGGGCGACAGGCTATATTCAGTCGAGCCGTGTAACCATGCCGGTACGGATACACCCTTTACTCATCGCCTACCTGAAACGGATGCCTTCGTCGTTATGAGCCAACAGCCCTTTCTGCCGTTTTCCAAACCTACCATTGATGAAGCCACCATCTCGGCGGTCGGCGATGTCTTACGCTCGGGCTGGATCACCAGCGGGCCGAAAGTGCAGGCATTCGAGGCACAGCTGTCGGAATACTTTGGCGGCCGCCCGGTACGCACCTTCAACTCCGGCACTTGCACCATGGAGATCGCGTTGCGCATCGCCGGTATCGGGCCTGGGGATGAAGTGATCACCACGCCGATTTCCTGGGTCGCGACGGCCAACGTGATTCTGGAAGTGGGCGCCACGCCGGTGTTTGCCGATATCGACCCGGTCACCCGCAATATCGACCTGGCCCAGGTGGAAGCCGCGATCACCCCGCGTACCAAGGCAATTATCCCCGTGTACCTGGCGGGGCTGCCCCTGGACATGCCGATGCTGTATGCACTGGCCAACAAGTACAACCTGCGCATCGTCGAAGACGCCGCCCAGGCCTTGGGGTCGAGCTGGGATGGCGAGCGTATCGGCGCTACCGGTGATTTCGTATCGTTCAGCTTTCAGGCGAACAAGAACATCACGTCATCCGAAGGCGGTTGCCTGGTGTTGAACAACGCCGAAGAGGCCCGCCTGGCCGAAAAGTATCGCCTGCAGGGCGTTACCCGTACAGGTTTCGACGGCCTGGATGTGGACGTGTTGGGTGGCAAGTTCAACATGACCGACATTGCTGCAGCCATCGGCCTGGGGCAGTTTGCGCATATCGAGAAGATCACGGCGCATCGCCAGAACCTGGCGCGACATTACTTCAAGTGCTTCGGCAGTGACTTTGAAGAGCAATACGGCGCGCAATTGCCGCCGGCGGATTTCGAAAACAGCAACTGGCACCTGTTCCAGCTGGTATTGCCGGAACGTCAGGATGGGCTGCCGGCGCGCGCTACCTTCATGGAGCAAATGCAGGCCCACGGCGTCGGCATTGGCTATCACTACCCGCCGATCCACCTGCTGAGCCTGTATCGGGCACAAGGTTTCAAGGAAGGCATGTTCCCGGTGGCGGAGCGTGTTGGGCGTTTGATCGTGTCGTTGCCGATGTTCACGGCGATGACAGAGGCGGACGTGGAACGGTCTGTAGCAGCGGTTAAAGCGGTATTGAAAGCCGGTTAAACCATGTGGGAGCTGGCTTGTCGAGTCGGCGCACCGCTGCGATGGCATCACCACGGTGTGACTGAAACACCAAGGTGCCTGCATCGCGGGCAAGCCCGACTCCCACACAAGCCAGCTCCCACATTGATTTGTGCTGTTACAGCTGCTTGTGTTTACTCGCCGATGGCGGCTTTGTAGCCAGCAGCATCCAGCAGCTTTTCCAGATCAGCCGGGTTGCTTGGCTTGAGTTTGAAAATCCAGGCGCCGTACGGGTCGGAGTTAAGCAGCTCAGGCTCGCCACCCAAGGCGTCGTTCACCGCGATCACTTCGCCAGCAATCGGCGAGTAGATATCCGACGCCGCTTTCACCGACTCGACCACACCCGCCTGGCCTTCAGCTTCAAAGTTGGCGCCAACTTCAGCCAGCTCAACAAACACCACATCACCCAAAGCTTCCTGAGCATGGTCGGAGATACCGACGGTCACGGTGCCGTCAGCTTCTAGACGGGCCCATTCGTGACTCTCGGCAAAACGCAGGTCGGCAGGGATATTGCTCATAGTCTGTGTCCTCAAGAAGAAATGTCAGCGGCCTCTGGGCTGCCGGTAATCGTTAGATCAAGGTTTTGCCATGGCGCACGAAGGTCGGTTTGACCACTCGAACCGGGTACCACTTGCCGCGGATTTCCACTTCGGCCCGGTCGGCGGTTGCCGTCGGTACGCGCGCCAGGGCAATGGATTTGCTCAGCGTAGGAGAGAAACTACCACTGGTGATCTCCCCTTCGCCAACATTGGCGATACGAACCACTTGGTGAGCGCGCAAAACGCCACGTTCTTCCAGTACCAAACCGACCAATTTGAACTGCACACCGGCGGCTTTTTCCGCCTCCAGGGCGGCGCGGCCGATGAATTGGCGCTCCACAGGTTCCCAGGCAATGCTCCAAGCCATGTTGGCCGCCAAGGGCGAAACATTCTGGTGGATATCCTGGCCATACAGGTTCATGCCGGCTTCCAGGCGCAGGGTATCGCGGGCGCCGAGGCCGATGGGTGAAATACCGGCACCGACCAAGTCGTTGAAAAAGCCTGGCGCCTGATCGGCCGGCAGGACAATTTCCAGGCCGTCTTCGCCGGTATAACCCGTGCGGGCGATAAACCAGTCGCCGTCTGCCTGGCCTTCAAAGGGCTTGAGTTGGTGGATCAGGGTGCCACGAGACTGGGTAACCAGCTCGGCGATTTTCTGCCGGGCGTGCGGGCCTTGTATGGCGAGCATGGCCAACTCGGGCCGCTCATGCAGTTGCACCGCGTAGTTGCCCAACTGCGCCTGCATCCAGGCCATATCCTGATCACGCGTGGCGGCGTTGACCACCAGCCGATAACCGGTCTCGGTGCGGTAGACGATCATGTCGTCCACTACGCCGCCCTGCTCATTAAGCATGGCGCTGTAAAGTGCACGGCCGCAGCCATGCAAACGATCGACATCATTGGCCAGCAGGTGCTGGAGCCATTCCTTGGCCTGTTGGCCTGTAACATCGATCACGGTCATATGAGATACATCGAACACCCCGCAGTCGCGTCGCACCTGATGGTGTTCTTCAACTTGCGAGCCGTAGTGCAAAGGCATATCCCAACCGCCAAAATCGACCATTTTCGCGCCGAGGGCGAGATGCAGGTCATACAGAGGCGTACGCTGTCCCATGGGTTTCTCCTTCCGGGCTTGGCGAAGATGCGCAGAGTTACCGTTTACGCTGAGAACCCCGTATTACAAGGCCTGCAGTGACATACAGCGACTCGCTCCGAAAGACGGAGCGCACCGAATGCCGCGCATTGTAGCCGTAAGCCGTAGGACTGGCACCTAAGCGATTTGCCGGGCGGAGCGCCGGATCAGCCCGATTACCGGCAACAGCCCCACCAATACCAGTGTCAGCGCCGGCAACGATGCACGCGCCCACTCGCCTTCGCTGGTCATTTCAAAAATCCGCACCGCCAGGGTGTCCCAGCCAAACGGGCGCATCAGCAGGGTCGCGGGCATTTCCTTGAGCACATCGACGAACACCAGCAGCGCCGCGCTCAACGTCCCGGGCAACAGCAGTGGCAGATACACTTTGCAAAACAGTCGTGGCCCACTCACGCCGAGGCTGCGCGCCGCTTCCGGTAAAGAGGGCCGGATTCGCGCCAGGCTGTTTTCCAACGGCCCATAGGCCACCGCCAGGAAACGCACCAGATACGCCAGCACCAGCGCCGACAGACTGCCGAGCAACAAGGGCTTGCCCGCACCGCCGAGCCAACCCGACAACGGCACCACCAGCTCACGGTCCAGGTAGCTGAACGCCAGCATGATCGACACCGCCAACACCGAGCCCGGCAAGGCATAGCCGACATTAGCCAGGCTGATACCAGAGCGAATCGCCCGAGTCGGCGCCAGACGGTTGGCAAACGCCAATATCAGCGCAACGCTGACCGTGATCAGCGCGGCGATGCCGCCCAGGTAGAGGGTGTGGACGATCAGGCCGCTATAGCGCTCATCCAGGTCAAACCGGCCGCGCTGCCAGAACCAGACGACCAGTTGCAGCATGGGGATGACAAAGGCGCACGCGAACACCAAGCCACACCAGGTACTGGCCGCTGCGGCCTTGAACCCGCGCAAGTGGTACAACGCCTTGCCCCGTGGCCGCTCATTGCTCGGGCGGCTGGCTCCGCGAGCACGCCGTTCGCCGTAGAGCACCAACATCACCACCAGCAGCAACAGGCTGGCCAGTTGGGCGGCGCTGGACAGGCTGAAAAAGCCGTACCACGTCTTGTAGATGGCCGTGGTGAAGGTGTCGAAATTGAATACCGAGACGGCGCCGAAATCCGCCAGGGTTTCCATCAGCGCCAAGGCTACGCCAGCACCAATCGCCGGCCGTGCCATGGGCAGCGCCACACGCCAGAACGCCTGCCATGGCGATTGGCCAAGCACCCGTGCCGCCTCCATCAAGCCTTTGCCCTGAGCCAGGAACGCAGTGCGCGCCAGCAGGTAGACATAGGGATAGAACACCAGCACCAACACGATGATGACGCCGCTGGTGGAGCGCACACGTGGCAGACGCAAGCCGCTGCCGAACCATTCACGCAGCAGGGTTTGCACCGGGCCTGCGAAATCCAACAGGCCGACAAACACAAAGGCCAGCACGTAGGCGGGAATCGCGAAAGGCAGCATCAACGCCCAGTCGAGCCAGCGCCGCCCGGGGAACTCGCACAGGCTGGTCAACCAGGCCAGGCTCACGCCCAACAGTGTCACGCCGACACCGACGCCCAACACCAGGGTCAGGGTGTTGCCCAACAGGCGCGGCATCTGGGTTTCCCACAGGTGGGACCAGATCTGTTGATCGATGCTTTGCCAGGACAGCAACAGCACGCTCAGCGGCAGCAGCACCAATGCGGCGACGGTGAAGACCGGCAGGTACCAGCGACGTTGGGCGGGGTGGGCCAAGGAAAAACTCTCAGAGTGTCAGTTGTCTTGAAAACACCACCAACCAATGTGGGAGCGGGCTGGCGTGGGAGCGGGCTTGTCGAATCGTCGCACCGCTGCGATAGCATCACCTCGGTGTGACTGACACACCGAGGTGCCTGCATCGCGGGCAAGCCCGGCTCCCACATTCTAGATCGGCGGCGTCTTACAAATTGTACTTAGTTCCAGCCAGCGCGATCCATCAAGCGAATGGCCTCCGCCTGACGCTTACCGGCCACTTCCACCGGCAGTGTATCGGCCACGAACTTGCCCCAGGTCGCCACTTCCGCCGATGGCGGCACGGCCGGGTTGGCCGGGAATTCCTGGTTCACATCGGCAAATATTTTCTGCGCCTCAGGCGTGGTCATCCATTCCACCAACGCCTTGGCGGCTTCCGGGTGTGGCGCATGCTTGGTGAGACCAATGCCCGACAGGTTCACATGCACGCCACGGTCGCCCTGGTTCGGCCAGAACAGCTTCACCGCCAGGTCCGGCTTCTGCTTGTGCAGGCGGCCGTAGTAGTAAGTGTTAACGATACCCACGTCGCACTGCCCGGCGTTGATGGCTTCGAGCACGGCGATGTCATCGGAGAACACGTCGGTGGACAGGTTATTGACCCAGCCTTTGACGATTTCTTCGGTCTTGGCCGCGCCGTGGGTTTCGATCAGGGTGGCAGTCAGCGACTGGTTGTAGACCTTCTTCGCCGTGCGCAGGCACAGGCGGCCTTCCCATTGCTTGTCGGCCAGGGCTTCGTAAGTGGTCAGGTCACCCGGTTTTACCCGGTCGGTGGAATAGGCGATGGTCCGCGCGCGCAAGCTCAAGCCGGTCCAGGCATGCTTTGAAGAGCGATATTGCAGAGGAATGTTCTTGTCGATTACCGCCGAGGTGAACGGCTGCAGGATGCCCATTTGCTCGGCCTGCCAGAGGTTACCGGCGTCGACGGTGAGCAGCAGGTCGGCGGTGGCGTTTTCGCCTTCGGCCTTGATCCGCTGCATCAGCGGGGCTTCCTTGTCGGTGATGAACTTCACCTGTACGCCGGTTTTCTGGGTGTAGGCGTCGAACACCGGCTTGATCAGTTCGTCGATGCGCGAGGAGTAGACCACGACTTCGTCGGCTGCCTGCACGGTGGTGCTGCCGATGAGGGTGAGTGCCAGGGCAGTCAGGAGGCGTTTGGGTGCCAACATGGGTGCGGTCTCTCATATGCAAATGGAAAGCAAATGATAGGGACTCACATTTAGTGGCGCTCGGTGGAGGCGTTACCAGATGTTGCATGGCCGCGATTTACGTGAGGCTGATGGCCTCATCGCGGCATAGGTATCTACACAGCTGCTGGTGAACGCAAAATCTGTAGCAGGCGAGCTTTTGTGAAGAGCGGGCTCGCCACGGAGGATTGTGGCGGCCTTTGAAGCTGTGTGGAGGCCTATGCTCATCGCGGGCAAGCCCGCTCCCACAGACGATCGCATTTCAAGTTCAGGGCTTGGCCAGCTCCGGGAGATCGCCAGTCAGGCCCAAGGCCTGGCGCACGAAGATGGCTTTGGCTTCCGGCATCTGGTCGACCATTTTCAACCCGGCATTGCGCAACCAGCGCAGTGGCAGCTGGTCAGCCTGGAACAACCGTTCAAAGCCTTCCATCGCCGCCATCAGCGCGAGGTTATGCGGCATGCGCCGACGCTCGTAACGGCTCAGCACCTTCACATCCGCCAGGCGCTCGCCGCGCTCGGTCGCCGCCAACAGCACTTCGGCCAGCACCGCCGCATCGAGGAAGCCCAGGTTAACGCCCTGGCCCGCTAACGGGTGGATCACATGGGCCGCATCACCGATCAACGCCAGGCCTTCGGCCACGTAGCGTTTGGCGTGGCGCTGGCGCAACGGCACACAGACACGCGGGTCGGCGCTGATCACCGTACCGAGTCGCCCTTCAAAGGCGCGCTCCAGTTCACGGCAGAAATTTTCGTCATCCAGCGCCATCAGGCGTTCGGATTCCGCCGGCGTGGTCGACCAGACGATTGAGCACCAGTCCTCTTGCCCATCGCGTACCAGCGGCAGGAATGCCAGCGGGCCGGTATCGGTAAAGCGCTGCCAGGCCGTGCGCTGGTGCGGTTGGCTGCTGCGCACGCTGGTGACAATGGCGTTATGCAGGTAATCCCATTCGCGGGTCGTGGTGCCGGTCAGGCGGCGCACGGCGGAATTGGCGCCGTCGGCGGCCACCACCAGCGGCGCGCGCAATTTGCGCCCATCGGCCAGGGTCAGCAGCCAGTCATCGCCGGAGCGGCGCATCTGTTCCAAGCGCGCGTTGGCCAGCAGGCCCAGGTCGCAGTCGTGCAGGCGGTCGAGCAAGGCATCCTGAACCACACGGTTCTCGACGATATGCCCAAGCACTTCGGCATGCACGCTGGCCGCCGAAAAGTGGATCTGCCCGGTGCCGCTGCCGTCCCACACCTGCATCTCGCCATAAGGGCTGGCGCGCCGCGACACGATGCCGTTCCAAACGCCGAGGCGCTCGAGGATGCGCTGGCTGGCGGCCGACAAGGCGCTCACGCGGGGTTCGAAGGCCGCATCCTGGTCGAACGGTTTGACGCTCAGCGGGCTGCCGTCCAGCAGCAGCACCTGCAGGCCACTGCCCTGCAACGCCAGCGCCAGGGCGCTCCCGACCATTCCGGCCCCGACAATCAGCACATCTGCGCGCATGTCCATGCTTTAAGCCTGCTTTGCTGGCGGCTTGCGCCGCACGTAAAGGGTTTTTTCGACCCGCGCCACCAAGGTGCCGGAGCCGTCATGAATCTGTACTTTGAGGTGGGGCAAGTACTTCTCGCCACCTTCGGTCTGCCTGCGAATCTCGTCCAGCAAGGCCTCGTCGATGGAAAATTCGGCGTACACCGGGCCTTTGCCCGGCGACACGAAGTCGATGCTCGCGGCTTTGTCCCAGACGATGTAGTCGCGGCCCAGGTTTTCCATCAACAAGAGCATGTAGAACGGGTCGACCATCGAATACAGGCTGCCGCCGAATTGCGTGCCGACGTAATTGCGGTTGTACCAGCCCAGGCCCATGCGCACCTTGGCATAGCGCAAATCCGCACTGAGTGCCTGCACCCGGATTCCAGCGCCCAGGTACGGCGGGTACAAGGACAGAGCCCAGCGCAACAGCCGCGCCTTGCCCAGGCGTCGGGTCAGCCAGTTACGCATCGGGGCGCGTGCCCAGGCCCATGGCCTGACGGGCGAACCAGCGTTTGGCCGGCGGTAACAAATCCAGGCCCAGCAAGCCCATGTTACGGCCCAAGGCCACCAACGGTTGAGCACTGCCAAACAGCCGCGTGACTTGATCGGAGAAGCCTACGGTCAATTTCTGATCCAGGCGTTGGCGCTCGCGATAGCGTTCCAAGGTTGCCAAATCGCCCGGCACCTCAGGCCCGGCCAGCAAGGCTTCGGCCAAGGCGTTGGCATCGCGCAGGGACAAATTGAAACCCTGCCCGGCAATCGGGTGCAGGCTGTGGGCGGCATTACCGAGGATGGCCAGGTGCGAGCGTACTTGTTCTTCGGCCTCCACCAGCGTCAGCGGGTACAGGTGCCGCGCGCCGACTTGCTTCAACGTGCCCAGGCGATAGCCGAACACGCCCTGCAATTCGCTGAGGAAGCTGCGCTCATCAAGGTTGGCCAGGCGCTGGGCGTCCATGCCGATGCGCGTCCACACCAGCGCGCAGCGGTTGTCCGGCAGCGGCAGCAGGGCCATGGGGCCCTCATCGGTGAAACGCTCGAAGGCCTCGCCATTGTGGGCTTCGCTTGGGGTGATGTTGGCGATCAACGCGCTCTGGTTGTAGGGCCGGGTTTTCACACCGACGCCCAATTGCTCGCGCAAACCGGAGCGACCGCCATCGGCCAATACCGCGAGGTCGCATTCCAGCACGGTTTCATCGTTGAGGGTCAGGCGATAGCCATCGGCCAGCGGCTCCATGCGGGTGACTTCCGCCGGGCAACGCCAACTGACCACGTCTTTGTCCAGGCCTTTCCACAGGCATTGGCCGAGCCAGGCGTTTTCCACCACATAGCCGAGGGCCGGCACACCCTCCTCCATGGCAGACAGGCGCGCAGTGGAGAAGCGGCCACGGTCCGACACGTGAATCTGTTTGATCGGCTCGGCGCGGCGGGAAATGTCCTGCCACAGGCCCAAGCGCTGATAAATCTGCCGAGCGCCGTAGGACAACGCCGAAGAGCGCGCGTCATAGCTCGGCTGGTAACTGTCACCCGGCGCGAACGGTTCGATCAGCACGATCTTCCAGCCGCGCGCCTTGGCACCCGCCTGCAACGCCAACGCCAGGCTGGCGCCCACCAGACCGCCGCCGATAATCGCCACGTTGACCCGGCTCATCGGGCAGCCGCCATCAGCGCTTCGATCTCGGCGACGGTCTTGGGCACGCCGCCGGTCAAAATTTCACAGCCTTGCTTGGTCACTACCACGTCGTCCTCGATGCGTACGCCAATGCCACGCCATTTCTTCGCCACGTTCTGGTTGTCGGGCGAAATATAGATGCCAGGTTCCACGGTCAACGCCATGCCGACTTCCAGCACCCGCCATTCACCGCCCACCTTGTACTCGCCCACATCATGCACATCCATGCCCAGCCAATGGCCGGCGCGGTGCATATAAAAGGCGCGATAGGCTTCGCCGGCGATCAGTTCGTCGACGTCGCCTTGCAGCAACCCCAGCTTCACCAGCCCGGCGGTGATGACGCGCACCGTCGCCTCGTGGGCCTGGTTCCAATGTTTGTTCGGCGCGATCTCGGCAAAAGCGGCTTCCTGGGAGGCCAGCACAATCTCGTAGATCGCCTTCTGCTCGGGCGAAAACGTGCCGTTAACCGGCCAGGTGCGGGTGATGTCGCTGGCGTAGCAGTCGATCTCGCAACCGGCGTCGATCAGCACCAGGTCGCCGTCCTTGAGCACCGCGTCATTCTGCTGGTAATGCAGGATGCAGCTGTTGCGCCCGGCGGCGACGATGGAGCCATAGGCGGGCATTTTCGCGCCGCCCTTGCGGAATTCGTAATCCAGCTCGGCCTCCAGGCTGAATTCATGCAACCCCGCGCGGCTGGCCTGCATCGCCTTCACGTGGGCGGCGCAGGAAATTCGTGCGGCCTCGCGCATCACCTTCACTTCTGCCGCCGATTTATACAGGCGCATGTCGTGGAGCAGGTGATCCAGGGCAACAAATTCATTCGGCGGCTGGGCGCCCAGGTGCGCTTTAGAGCGGATCACGTTGATCCACTCCATCACATGCCGGTCGAATTCGGCGTTGCTGCCCATAGCCGAGTACACCCGGTCGCGACCTTCGATCAGGCCGGGCAGGATGTCGTCGATATCGGTGATGGGGAACGCATCGTCGGCACCAAAGTCACGGATCGCGCCTTCGGTACCGGCACGCAGGCCGTCCCACAATTCGCGTTCGGCATTGCGCTCGCGGCAGAACAGCACGTACTCGCCATGTTGGCGACCGGGCATCAGCACGATCACCGCTTGCGGTTCGGGGAAGCCGCTCAGGTACTGGAAATCGCTGTCCTGGCGGTAGACGTGCTCGACATCACGGTTGCGGATCGCCACGGCGGCAGCCGGCAGGATTGCGATGCTATTGGGTTCCATCTGCGCCATGAGCGCCTTGCGGCGACGGGTGTATTCCGCTTTCGGGATATGGATCATGGGCAGATGGGCTTCCTTTCTTAATGCAGCGACGGCTTGGCTGCGGCTGGCTCAGCGGATTTTTTGGTCTCGGTGAACAGCAGCAGCGGCGCGACGCGCAGGTATTCCATCACTTCCATGTAGTCGCCTTCACCGTCTTCGGATTCTTCCAAGGCGTCTTGCACCTGGGAGATCGCCGCCAGGTCCTGCAGCACTTCCTTGGCGTCGGTGCTCAGCTCCAGGCCGCCGGCGTTCACGCCGAAACCGTGGAGGAAACCCTGGCACCATTGGCCCAGCGCGGCAGCGCGTTCGGCGAGCGGTGCGTCGTCGGTCGGCAGCAGCAGGACTACGGTGACGTCGTCACCGGTCAGCTCGCCTTTGACCATCTCTTGCAGGCCGATCAGCGCGTTACGCACGTTCTCGGTCGGCTCGGTTTCGAGCAGCTCGGCCACATCAGCCAGCCAGTTGTCAGCATCAAAGCCAACACCGGTGCAACTGCGGCCCAACAGCACGCCGTGCAGTTCGGCAGGCGAGCAAGGATGACCGCTGGTGCTCAGCAGTTTGGAAAAAGCATCGTACGGGGAGTTCTGAATAGGCATGGTGAGCTAGGCGCCAGACGGCGCAATGTCTAGAATGAAGCGCTGTATCCTAGCACCGGCAGACGTACCAAGACTATCGAGGGCGTCAGATCGTTTATCCTGCAGCTGCCATTCATCAGACAAATCCAGTGGAACCCAATGGAAGACACCGACCTGCAAGCGCTGATGGCCAGACTCGAGCTGCTAATTGATCGGGTCGAGCAACTTAAGAGTCAAAACGGACTCCTATTAGCTCAGGAAAAGACCTGGCGCGAGGAACGCGCGCACCTCATTGAAAAAAACGAAATCGCCCGGCGTAAGGTCGAATCGATGATTTCGCGCCTGAAGGCCCTGGAGCAAGACTCATGAGTTCAAGCAATAGCGTTACCGTGCAGATCCTCGACAAAGAATATTCGATCATCTGCCCCCAGGAAGAACGCAGCAACCTGGTGAGTGCTGCCCGCTACCTGGATGGCAAGATGCGTGAAATCCGCAGCAGCGGCAAAGTTATCGGCGCCGATCGTATCGCTGTGATGGCCGCACTGAACATTACCCACGATTTGCTGCATAAGCAGGAGCGGCCTGACGTGCAGGCCAGCGGCTCGACGCGCGAGCAAGTGCGTGACCTGCTGGAGCGGGTTGATCTGGTACTTTCTACCGATCCAGAGCCACCCAAGGGCTGATTGCCGAGTCTGTTTAAGGTATACTCGCCCCACTCCCTGGCGTGTTTGCCAGTCGGCGATGTCCCTGAGCCGATTCGCACTACCCTGGAAGTTGCACGTTGGGCTGGTGTGCATGTCCGCTAGACGGAAAGCCTTAAAGCCTACTGCATCTTCCACCTTGAACTTTCGGGTTCAAGGGCTAAGTCGACAGCGGCTCTGTCGGGGAGCCTGAATTCCCAAACTCAATGCCAGTCTTAGGACTGGCATTGTTTTATGAGTCGAAAAACCATGACCGAACCTGCGCCGCTTTCCCGTCCGCAACTTCGACGCATGTTGCGCAAAGCCCGCCGCGCCCTCACGCCGAGCGAGCAGCGCCAGGCCGCCCAAGGCCTGTATCGGCAACTGGCACAGCACCCGCTGTTTCGCCGGGCCAAGCATATTTCTTTATACCTACCGACGGACGGTGAAATCGATCCGCGCCTGCTGCTGCGCGCCGCTCAGCGCCGGGGCAAGGCTACCTATCTGCCGGTACTCAGCGCCTGGCCGCGAACCAAGATGGTGTTCCAGCGCGTGCGGCCTGGGGATAAGTTGCTGCCCAACCGTTTTCGCATCCTAGAACCGCGAGTGAACGCCAATCGCCAGCGCCAAGTCTGGGCACTCGATCTGGTGTTGCTGCCGCTGGTGGGGTTCGACGATGGGGGCGGAAGATTGGGCATGGGCGGCGGCTTTTACGACCGCAGCCTGGCCTACCTCGCCAGGCGCCAGAGCTGGCGCAAGCCGACGCTGCTGGGGCTGGCCCATGAATGTCAGAAGGTCGAGCGCTTGGCGCAGGCGAGCTGGGACGTGCCGTTGGCGGGCACCGTCACCGATAAGCACTGGTATGTCGCAGAAACGTCGCTGGAACCAGCGACGTCTTGAATAGTTTTAACGCTTGAACGGTTGTGGCTGCTGCTGAGCCAGCTCAACAGGTGCATCAGTCTTGTTCGACCACAAGCTCTGGGCATACCCGGTGGTCACGACGCCCAGACCAAACAAAATAACCAAAATCCATAGTAAATCCGGTTTACGTTGCATCGATTGCCCCCCTTCAGGCACTCGTACACGATGACAACAACGTTCCAATGTAGTCCGTTGCAGCTGCGTCAAGCTTAAAAGCGGGCATTCTGCGGTAACGTGAACCAACACGCAAACCTTGACGCCAACCGACTGTCGGTTTGTCATGGAATTGCCGGACAACTTGCCCAATGCCTTTTTCAGGAGCCCAAAAATGGCCTACTGGCTGATGAAATCCGAGCCCGATGAACTGTCCATCACGGGTCTTGAAAAGCTCGGCGAAGCCCGTTGGGACGGGGTGCGTAACTATCAGGCGCGCAATTTCCTACGTGCAATGGCCGTGGGTGATGAGTTCTTCTTCTACCACTCCAGTTGCCCCGAACCAGGCATTGCCGGCATTGGCAAAATCATCGAAGCCGCCTATCCGGACCCCACCGCGCTGGAACCGGATAGCCACTATTTCGACGCCAAGGCCAGCCCGGAGAAAAATCCGTGGAGTGCGATCAACGTGGCGCACGTCGAGACGTTTTCAAAGGTGCTGGGCCTGGGCTACCTGAAACAACAAACGGCACTGGCCGAGTTGCCGCTGGTGCAAAAAGGCAGCCGTTTATCCGTAATGCCGGTGACGGCCGATCAATGGGCGGCGGTACTTGCCCTGCGCTGAATAGGCAGAACCCTGCGGTCACACTTCTGGTGCATGCATCTACGTGCCAAGCGGGTTAGGCTTGCGCTTCAGTTGACCCGTATCAACGGCCCTCGGGGCGATACCGGTCAAACTAGGATGCTAATGCCGCAGGATGCAGCCATGTCAACGAACCACCCTACTATGTCGCGCCTTTTCGCCATCGCCCTGATCGTGCTGTTGCTGGGCGCCGGTGGCTTCGGTTACTGGCGATCGACCCAGGATCGCCTGCCCGAAGGTTTGAGCATGGGCAACGGCCGCCTGGAATCCACCGAAGTGCAGATCGCCGCCAAGATACCCGGGCGCCTGGCCGAAGTGCGCGTGGATGAAGGCGACAAGGTGCTCAAGGGCCAATTGCTCGCGCGCATGGACACCCGCACCCTCGAAGCCCAGCGCGCCCAGGCCGAAGCCGAAGTGCTGCGTGCCAAAGAAAACTTCGCCGCCGCCGAGGCCAACGTGCAGTTGCGCCAGAGCGAACAACTGCTGGCCAATCAGGAACTCAAGCGCACCCAAGAGCTGTACCGGCGCGGCTTCGCCAGCAGCCAGTTGATCGACCAACAACAAGCGCGCCAGAACACCGGCAATGCTGCCGTGGTTGCCGCGCAAGCCCAGGTCAACTCGGTGAAGGCCGCCATCGGCGCCGCCGTGGCCCAAGTGGCCCAGCTCACCAGCGAAATCGACGACAGCAGCCTGCGCGCGCCCATCGACGGCATTATTCAATTACGCCTAGCCGAGCCGGGTGAAGTGCTCGGCGCGGGCGGCCGCGTGTTGCTGCTGATTGATCCAAATGATCAGTACATGAACCTCTACCTGCCCGCCTCCGTCACCGGTCGCCTGACCGTCGGCAGTGATGCGCGCATCCTGCTCGACGCCCTGCCCCAGCAACCGTTGCCGGCCAAAATCAGCTTTGTTGCCGCCAAATCGCAGTTCACGCCCAAGGAAGTGGAAACCCGCGACGAACGCCAGAAGCTGGTGTTCCGCGTCAAACTACGCCTGACTCAACCCAGTGCTGTACCGCAAGCCAAACCGGGCATGCCCGGCGCCGGCTACGTGCGCACGGCTGATATCGACTGGCCGGCCAACCTGCAATGACCGGCCTGGCGCTGCACGCCACGGGTATCAACCACCGCTACGGCAAGCAACAGGCACTGGTCGACATCGCCTTCAGCTTGCCCGCCGGCACTCGCTGCGGGCTGATCGGCCCGGATGGCGCGGGCAAGTCGAGCCTGCTGGGGTTGATCGCCGGGGTTAAAAAGCTTCAAGTCGGCCAGCTGGAAGTGCTCGGCGGTTCCATCGAAGACCGCCGTCACCGCAACAGCCTGTACCCGCGCATTGCCTTCATGCCTCAAGGCCTGGGCGGCAACTTGTATCCCGAATTGTCCATCAGCGAAAACATCCGCTTCTTCGCCACGCTGTTCGGCCTGTCGAAAGCTGACTGCGAGCAGCGCATGCACAACCTGTTGCTGGCCACCGACCTTGCGCGCTTCGCCGAGCGGCCGGCCGGCAAGTTGTCCGGCGGCATGAAACAAAAGCTCGGCCTGTGCTGCGCGCTGATCCACGACCCGGACCTGCTGATCCTCGACGAACCCACCACCGGCGTCGACCCACTGTCGCGCCGACGCTTCTGGGAGTTGGTCGACAGCGTACGCCGAGAGCGCCCGCAACTGACGCTACTGGTGGCTACGGCCTACATGGAAGAAGCCGAACAGTTCGAACATTGCCTGATGCTCGATCGCGGCAAACTCATTGCCGATGGCTTGAGCAGCGAACTGGCGGCCGCCACACCCAGCGGCAAACTCGATGAAGCCTTTACCCATTTCCAGGGCGACAGCGCCCACAACAATCAGCCACTGGTGATCCCCCCGCGCGAAAGCGGCAACACCGATATCGCCATCGAAGCCCACGACCTGACGCTGCGTTTTGGTGATTTCACGGCAGTAAACAAAGTCAGCTTCGCCATCGGCCGCGGCGAGATTTTTGGCTTTCTCGGCTCCAACGGCTGCGGCAAGACCACCACCATGAAAGTCCTTACCGGGCTGATGCCGGCCACCGAAGGCAGTGCCACGCTGCTCGGCAACCCGGTGAACGCCAAGGACCTGGCGACCCGCAAGCGTGTGGGGTTCATGTCGCAAAGTTTCTCGCTGTACGGCGAACTCAGCGTGCGCCAGAACCTGGTGCTGCACGCGCAACTGTTCGACTTACCCAAGGCTGACAGCGGCCTGCGTATCGACGAGTTGATTCAGCGCTTCGACCTCGGCGAGGTGGCCGAGCAGCCTTCCGGCGAATTGCCCCTCGGCCTGCGCCAGCGCCTGTCATTGGCCGTGGCGGTGCTGCACCGCCCGGAAGTGCTGATCCTCGATGAACCTACTTCGGGCGTTGACCCGGCAGCACGGGATGATTTCTGGCGGCTGCTGATTGAACTGTCCCGCGAGCAAGGCGTAACGATCTTCCTGTCCACCCACTTCATGAACGAAGCCCAGCGCTGCGACCGCATCTCGCTGATGCATGCAGGCAAGGTGCTGGCTTGCGACACACCCGAGGCACTGCAACAGCAATTCCACGGCGACACGTTGGAAGCCGCCTTCGTTACCTGCCTGGAGCAGGCCCAAGGCGAAGCCGAACCTGCCACGCCCAGCGCTACCGTCAGCGAAACCAGCGCGCCGCCCGTGAGCAAACGTGGCTTCAGCGTGTCTCGGCTATTGGCGGTCGCCAGCCGCGAAGGCAAAGAGCTGCTGCGCGACAAAGTGCGCATGGCCTTCGCCCTGCTCGGGGCGATGTTTATGATGGTGATCTTCGGCTACGGCATTTCCCTGGACGTGGAAAACCTCGCCTTCGCCGTCTACGACCAGGACCAGACCCCACAAAGTCGCGCTTACTTAGAAGCCTTCCGCAGTTCACGCTACTTCGCCGAACAGGCGCCCATCCGCGACGCGACCGAACTGCACCGACGCCTGCAACGCTCGGAAATCAAATTGGCCCTGGAAATCCCGCCGGGCTTTGGCCGTGACCTGTACGCCGGTCGCCAACCCACGGTAGCGGCGTGGATCGACGGCGGCATGCCGTTTCGCGCGGAAACCAGCCGCAATTACGTGGAGGCCGTGCACCAAGGCAATCTTGCGCAACTGGCCGAATTGAGCAGCGTGCCCCGCAGCAGCCAAGCCGCCGCCAAGCTGGAAACGCGCTTTCGCTATAACCAGGACGTGGTCAGCGTAAATGCCATCGGCCCGGGCGTGATGGCGCTGATCCTGGCGTTTATCCCGGCAATGCTCACCGCCCTGGGCATCGTGCGCGAAAAGGAGCTGGGTTCGATCACCAACTTCTATGCCACGCCCCTGACCCGCCTGGAGTTCCTGCTGGGCAAACAGGCACCGTATCTGGCCGTGAGTTTGGTCAACCTGGCGCTGCTGGTGGCGATGAACCGCTGGCTGTTCGGTGTACCGTTCAAGGGCAGCGCCTTGGCGCTGGCAGTCGGCGGCCTGTTGTATGTGCTGGCCACCACCAGCATGGGCTTGTTGATTTCGGCATTCACCCGCACCCAGATCGCGGCGATCCTCGGCACCATGATCATCACCAGCCTGCCGACCATCCAATTCTCCGGGCTGATCGTGCCGCGCTCATCCCTGGAAGGCGCGGCCGCATGGATGGGCATGCTGTTTCCGGCGGGGCACTTTCTGGACATCGCCGTGGGCACCTTCACCAAGGCCCTGGACCTGCGCCAGCTGTGGCCGCAATGCCTGGCGCTGTTCGGCTTTTTTGTCGGGTTCACCGGGTTAAGCCTGATCATGCTCAAGAAGCAGGAGGCCTGATGCACAAGCTCGCTCACATCCTGCGCCTGGGCCTCAAGGAACTCACCAGCCTGCGCCATGACAGCGTATTGCTGCTGTTTCTGGCCTATGCCTTCACAGTCGCGATCTACATGCCCGCCGCCGGTTCGGTGATTGGCGTGCACAACGCCAGCGTGGCGTTTGTCGATGAAGACCACAGCGCGCTCTCGCGGCAGATGGCCGAGGCGTTGCAGCCTCCCGAGTTTCAGCCGCCCGCGCCGCTGGCCTACGACCAACTGGACAAGGTCATGGACAGCGGTGAGTACACCTTTGTGATCAACGTGCCGGCGAATTTCCAAGCCGACTTGTTGGCGGGTCGCCAGCCGGGTGTGCAGGTCAATGTGGATGCGACGGCGATGAGCCAGGCGTTTATGGGCGCAGGCTACATCGGCAGAATTTTCCAGCGTGAATTGCTCAACTACAGCGGCCAGGCCGACGCTAGCCAAAAGGCGCCCGCATTGCTGACGACCCGTGCGCTGTTCAACACCAACCTGGAAGGCGGCTGGTTCCTGGCGGTGATCCAGATCGTCAACAACATCACCATCCTCGCCATCGTGCTCACCGGCACCGCACTACTGCGCGAACGCGAGCACGGCACCCTCGATCATTTGCTGGTGCTGCCGCTGACCGCGCTGGAAATCATGCTGGCGAAAATCTGGAGCAACATGCTGGTGGTGGTGCTGTGTACGTGGCTGTCGCTGGAGCTGGTGGTCAAAGGCTTGCTCGGCGTGCCGCTGGCCGGTTCCTTGAGCCTGTTCCTGTTTGTGACGGCGCTGTACCTGTTTGCGAGTACCGCGCTGGGGATCTTCCTCGCCACCCTCGCCCGCTCGACACCGCAGTTCGGCTTGCTGGCGATTCCGGTGATCATCCCAATGCTGTTGCTGTCAGGTGGCAGCACGCCGCTGGACAGCATGCCCGAGTGGTTGCAGTGGGTGATGCAGGGCTCGCCGTCCACGCACTTTGTGAGTTTGAGCGCGGCGATTTTATTCAGGGATGCGGGCGTGAGCGTGGTGTGGCCGGACTTGCTGGCGCTGGCGGGGATTGGCTTGGTGTTTTTTGCCGTGGCGCTGGCCAGGTTCAGGAAGAGCCTGGCGTCTTGAGGCGTATCTACTGCCGTCATCGCGGGCAAGCCCGCGCCCACAGGTGAATGCATTCCAAATGAGGGAGCGGGCTTGCCCGCGATGGCGCGAAGCGCCCGCTTTATTGGATGATCAGGTTATTGAAGAGCAGGTCTTCCACCACCGGTTTGCCGGTCTCGTCGCTCATCACTTGCTGAGTCTGCTTCAGGGCTTCCTGGCGCAGCTTTTCCTTGCCTTCAACCGTACTCATGGCCTCGTTGGTCTGCTGAGTGAACAACGCCACCAACTGGTTACGAATCAGCGGATCGTTGGCTTTGACCGCCGCCGCGGCTTCCGGCCCGGTCACGCGCAGAGCGATATCGGCTTTGAATACCTTGAGTTTTGCCGTGCCATCCAACCCGTAGTTGCCCACGAACGGCGGAGTCAGGCTGATATAGCTGACCTTCGGTGCCTCACCTTCTTTTGCTTCTTCGGCCTGGGCTGCCATCGGCAAGGTCAGGGCGAGCATCAACAGGATCCACGCTTTCACAGTTCATTCCTCAAATTCGGTTGCCGGGTAGCATAACGCTAGCAAGGCTGAGCACAAGCTTATGGCGACTTATCAGGCCCGGGCATGCTCGTTGACCCACGGGCGTACCCTCCTACACTTATCGGCCACGACACCAAAAGGAATAGCCCGATGAAAGCTGTGCTGTGCAAAGCCTTCGGCCCCGCCGAAACCCTGGTGCTGGAAGAGATCGCCAGCCCCGCGATCAAGAAGAACGAAATCCTGCTGGACGTGCACGCTGCCGGGGTGAATTTCCCGGACACCTTGATCATCGAGGGCAAATACCAGTTCAAGCCGCCCTTCCCGTTTTCACCGGGGGGCGAAGCAGCGGGCGTGGTCAGTGAAGTGGGCGAGAAGGTCAGCCACCTGAAAGTCGGCGACCGGGTCATGGCCTTGACCGGCTGGGGCAGCTTTGCCGAGCAGGTCGCGGTGCCGGGCTACAACGTGCTGCCGATCCCGCCGAGCATGGATTTCAACACCGCCGCCGCGTTCAGCATGACCTACGGCACTTCGATGCATGCGCTGAAACAACGCGCCCACCTGCAACCCGGCGAAACCCTGTTGGTGCTCGGCGCCTCGGGTGGCGTGGGCCTGGCCGCCGTGGAAATCGGCAAGGCCATGGGCGCGCGGGTGATCGCCGCCGCCAGCAGTGCCGACAAACTCGCCGTGGCCAAGGCGGCCGGCGCGGATGAGCTGATCAACTACAGCGAAGCCAGCCTCAAGGATGAAATCAAGCGCCTGACCGACGGCAACGGCGTCGACGTCATCTACGACCCGGTCGGCGGCGACCTGTTTGACCAAGCCGTTCGGGGCATCGCCTGGAACGGCCGCCTGTTGGTGGTGGGTTTTGCCAGCGGGCGCATTCCCGAGTTGCCGGTGAACTTGGCGCTGCTCAAAGGTGCCTCGGTGGTCGGGGTGTTCTGGGGCTCGTTCGCCCAGCGCCAGCCGCAGGACAATGCGGCGAACTTCCAGCAGTTGTTCAGTTGGTATGCCGAGGGGAAGTTGAAGCCATTGGTGTCGAAGGTGTATCCGCTGGAGCAGGCTGCCCAAGCGATCAATGACCTGGGGCAGCGCAAGGCGGTGGGCAAGGTTGTCGTCCAAACCCGCTGACCGACTTGAAATGCCATCAACTGTGGGAGCTGGCTTGCCTGCTCCCACAGTTGATCTCCATAGGTCTCAAGCACTGATACCGACCCGCACTTATCCATTTGCGACATGTTCATAAGAGAACATGCAATTGCTCTGATTTCCTGTGTTTGCAGATAAGAGGCGATGCTATTTTCGGTAACGAAACTGTAACATTCGCATCCGCAGTCAAAACAAGAAATTTGGAGCTCTTGAATGTTTGCTTTCTTTCGTCCTGCCGCACACCAGGCGCCTCTGCCTGAAGAAAAAATAGACAGTACCTACCGACGACTGCGCTGGCAGATTTTCGCCGGTATTTTCTTCGGCTACGCCGGCTACTACCTGCTGCGCAAAAACTTCTCCCTGGCCATGCCCTACTTGATCGACGAGGGTTACACCCGTGGTGAGCTGGGCTTGGCGATGTCGGCAATCGCGATTGCCTACGGCTTGTCCAAGTTCCTCATGGGCCTGGTGTCCGACCGCTCCAACCCGCGCTACTTCCTGCCCTTCGGCCTGCTGATATCGGCCGGGGTGATGTTCATTTTCGGTTTCGCACCTTGGGCAACGTCCAGCGTGACCATGATGTTCATTTTGCTGTTCATCAACGGTTGGGCCCAAGGCATGGGCTGGCCACCCAGCGGACGCACCATGGTGCACTGGTGGTCGCAGAAAGAACGCGGCGGCGTGGTGTCGGTATGGAACGTGGCGCATAACGTCGGCGGCGGCCTGATCGGCCCGCTGTTCTTGCTGGGTATGGCGTGGTTCAACGACTGGCACGCGGCGTTCTATGTGCCCGCGACCGTGGCCTTGCTGGTGGCGGCGTTTGCCTTCATTACCATGCGCGACACCCCGCAATCGGTAGGCTTACCACCGATTGAGGAATACAAGAACGACTATCCGGAAGGGTACGACTCCACCCACGAAGACGAATTCAGCGCCAAGGAAATCTTCGTCAAGTACGTGCTGCGCAACAAAATGCTGTGGTACATCGCCTTCGCCAACGTCTTCGTCTACCTGCTGCGCTACGGCGTACTCGACTGGGCACCGACGTACCTCAAGGAAGCCAAGCACTTCGACGTGGATAAAACCTCGTGGGCGTACTTCTTCTACGAGTGGGCAGGTATTCCGGGCACGCTGCTGTGCGGCTGGATGTCGGACAAGATCTTCCGTGGCAACCGTGGCCTGACCGGCATCGTGTTCATGGCCCTAGTGACCGTGGCCACCCTGGTTTACTGGCTCAACCCGCCAGGCAACCCGATGGTCGATATGATCGCGCTGTTCTCCATCGGCTTCCTGATCTACGGCCCAGTGATGCTGATCGGCCTGCAGGCACTGGAACTGGCACCGAAGAAAGCCGCTGGCACCGCTGCGGGCTTCACCGGTTTGTTCGGTTACCTGGGTGGTTCGGTGGCAGCCAGTGCAGCCATGGGCTACACGGTTGACCATTTCGGCTGGGATGGTGGTTTTGTGTTGCTGGTGGGCGCATGCCTGTTGGCGATCGCCTTCCTGATCCCAACGCTGTGGCACACCAACAGCGTCAGCACAGCGCGTTAACCGCCTGAGCAATCCTTTGCACAACGCTTGAGCCGCGCCTCCAGATTCTTATCTGGCATGGCGTGGCTACGCAGGGCGTTCACGGTCTGCTCGACATAATCGCGAGTAGTGCCGTAACGCCCGCAAGCGCTTTGCAGTACGTGGTTAAGCACGATGTCGGGCAAGTTGCCGGCATAGCTGGGCAAATGCCGCTCCAACACAAACCCCAATGCCTGCACCTGACTGCCATCTTCCAGACGGCAGCTGAGCCAGTGCGGCCGGTAAGAGGGGTAAGGCATCTCGCGCTGCCACAAGGCGTAAAGCGAGGCCTCCAGCTGATCTTCCGGCAAGCGGTAGGCAAACCCGCTGCAGGAACCCCCGCGATCCAGCCCGAACACCAAACCCGGTGACTCCGGCGTGCCCCGATGCTCGTGGGACCACAGGTACAAGCCCCGGTGATAACCGTGAACTCGCGCCCGCATTCTCAAGGTCGACGAACATTCAGGCCGCCAGATCAGCGAACCATAAGCGAATAGCCAGACCGGCCCACCCTTATGCTTGGCCATGGTGGCCTGCATCGAGCTCATCAACTGTTCGTGAGTGAGTTGCGGCCCCAGATCGAGCCGCGGAGGGTAAGCCAATTGCAAAAGATCGGTTTCAATGACGGTCATGGCGGATCGATTAGGTCTCCTTTACCACTGCACAATGCTGCTACGAGAATCTATTACCAGTTGTAAGCAACTTTACCGTAATAGAACGCACCGCTGTAACCGTACGGCGAAAAAGTGCTATAGGCGAGGTTGCCGCCGCTGCTGGCGTAGGCATTGACCTTTTCCGGGTATTTGTCGGTGACGTTGTCGCCGCCCAACGTGAAGGTCCAGTTCTTCAACTTGTAATCCGCCGACAGGTCCAACACCCACGCCGCCTTGAAGGTCTGGTCGTTGACCTTGTCCGCCTGGTAACTGGTGAATTCACCATAGCGCACCAGGTTGCTGTGCAGCGCCCAATTGCCGTAGGTGAAGTCGTTACCCAGGCTGAGTTTGTGCTGCGGCGTGGTGTCACCGAGCAAACCGATGCGCTCGCGACGGTCCACCCGCACCAGGTTCGCACCCAGGCTGCCCAGAATGGCCGGGTTGGGTTTCACGTCGGTCACTTTGGTGTGGTTGTAGTTGTAGCCCACGGTGCTGTTCCAGCGGATGCCGTTATCGAACTGATAGCGATAGTTGGCCACCAGGTCGACGCCGTCGGTGCTGGTGTCGGTGGCATTGGTGAAGTAACGCGCGGTGGTGTAGTTGATGTTGCCCACACCATTGGCTTGCAGGTACGCCACTGTCGCCGGGTTGAGCGTGAGGTTGGACGACAGGCTGATGCGGTCGCGGATGTCGATGCGGTAGACGTCGACTGTCACAGTCAGGTCATCCGCCGGCTCCAGCACCAGGCCAAGGCTGTAGTTGCGCGACTTCTCGGCCTTCAGGTCTTCAGCGCCCAGCAGGCGGGCCACCTTGCTGTTGGCCGGGAACGTGCCCGCTTCCTGAATGGTGCTGCCGATCAATTGTGACGAGGTGTAGGCAAAGTTCTGCTGGGCCAGCGAAGGCGCGCGGAAGCCGTTGGAAATGCTGCCACGCAACGCTACTTGTGGGGTGAAGTCATAACGCGCCGACAGCGAGCCGCTGACGTTGGAGCCGAAGTCGCTGTAGTCCTCATGCCGCACGGCGGCCGAAGCGCTGAGTTTTTCGGTGAAGTTGGTTTCCAGGTCCAGGTACTGGGCCCAGTTGTGCCGCGAGCTGCTGCCAGCGTCGGCATCACGGAAACCGCCCAGGCCCGAGCTGCCGGTCTGGTAGTAGGACGCAGGCTCACCGGCTTCGATTTCATAGCCTTGGCGTAGGTATTCGCCGCCAAACGCCACGGAAACCGGATACGGCAGGAAGCCCACGTCGAATTCGCGCGACAGGTCCAGGCTGATTTGTTTCTGGTCGTTGCTCAGGGTGCCGTTGTCGAACTTGCGCGGAGTGGCCAGGCCCAGCGAGGTGTTGATGGTTTCAGTGCTCAACGCGTATTGGTTTTTGCCGTAGTTGGCCGACAGGTCGTAATGCCAGTCGTAGGCCAGCAAGCCACGCAGGCCGACGACCAATGAGGTGTCTTCCAGGTTGCCCTTGATCAGCGGCAGGTAGCCATTGGGGTTGAGTGCGCGGATGTTATTGGACGCATTGCTCGCACGGTAGAACGCCGCCGTCTCGCCGCGCCGCTTGCTGTAGCCGCCGAAGGTGTAGAACTCGGCTGCATCGTTGAAGGAGTATTCAGAGTTGAACTGGAACTTGCCTTCATTGGTGGCCGGCTCGCCCTGACGGAATACGCGCTGGCCGTAGGTGGTGGAGCCTACGCTACCCGGGCGCAAATCGTCACCGGCGCGGTTGGTGTAGTCGTTGTCGGCACCTTCGCCGGAGACGTTGATAAAGCCGTTGTCGCCCAAGGCAAACCCGGTATTGCCGCTGACATTGCGCTGGATGCCGTCGCCCTTCTTGTACTCACCGAACTTGGTCGAGACCGAACCGCCGTGGTCGTCGTGCTTGAGGATCACGTTGATCACCCCGGCAATTGCATCCGAGCCATAACGCGCGGACGCGCCATCGCGCAGCACTTCGACATGATCGACCGCCGACAGCGGGATGGCATTCAAGTCCGCCGGTGCCGAGCCTCGGCCCACGGCGCCGCCGAGGTTGACGAAGGCACTGGTGTGGCGACGTTTACCGTTGACCAGCACCAACACCTGGTCCGGCGACAAGCCGCGCAACTGCGCAGGGCGCACCAGTTCGGCGCCATCCACCAGGCTTGGGCGCGGGAAGTTGATCGACGGAATCAAGCGCGCCAACACCGCACCCAGCTCATCGGAGCCGGTGCTGCGCAGGGTTTCGCCGGAGATCACATCGATGGGCGACAGCGAAGCACTGGCGGTGCGCTCTTGGGCGCGGGTGCCGGTGACGATCACGGTGTCGAGTTTTGGTGCGTCGCCAGCCGCTGTTTCGGCCGCCTGGACTGGATTGAATCCCACAGCGGTCAGCAAATTAGCCGACAAAATCGCTGTGTAAAGCGCGTGCTTGTTGTTGCGCCCCATACCGCTCCCCTCCTTTAAACCCAGGAATCAACAATCAGAACGTCAATGCTCTGAGTTCATACGATCGATCCGGCTGGCGGGCGGTGGCGGTCATCTATTGGTTATTGGCAGATAGTCGGTAGTCCGTTGCTTATAGCTTAAGGAGATTTTTCCTGCATAAGTAATACCGTAAATGCATAAGCATAGGCGACCAAACCTTCAGCGCAGGTTCAGGCCGCGCAGGACGTTAGCCGCCAAACTGTAGAAGTTTAGCGACCCCACATTAGCCGCCTATTCAAACGACTATCGAGGTCGGACCATGAAGTACTTTTATTCCGGCTTGCTGCTTATGGCACAAGCCGCCACCGCCTTGGCCTCTGAGGCTACCGCCAAAGACGATAAGGGCTTCTGGTATGCCCAGACGAGCGTCTACACCCAGCACTTTTCACCGGACCCCAAGCACAACAACAACCAGGATTTGATCAACCTGGAACGCAACGAAGCGTCCGGGCTGGTGTATGGCGGGGCGACCTTTCGCAACTCGTTCAGCCAGCGTTCATATTACGTTTACGCAGGCAAACGCTACGACCTTGGCGATTCGCCGTTCTACGTGAAGGTGACTGCAGGCGCGCTTCAGGGGTATCGCGGCAAGTACCGAGACAAAATCCCCCTCAACCGCTTTGGCGTGGCACCGGCGATCATCCCCTCGGTGGGCGTGAACTTCGGCCCGGTGGCCAGCGAGTTGGTGTTGCTGGGCTTTAATGCGGCGATGCTGACGGCGGGGGTGCGTTTCTGACAGCACCGCTTATCAGTGTGGGGCTGGCTTGCCTGCGATAGCGAGGTGTCAGCCAGCCCATGTCGCACTGACTGCCGCTATCGCAGCATGGCTATCGCAGACAAGCCAGCTCCCACATTAAGGGCGCGGCGCGTAGGCGAAGACATCGGCGCGCATCTGGTGCGCGTCCATGCCAGCATCGACCAGCGCATCCAAGGTGCCGTAGATCATCGCCGGTGAACCACTGGCGTAGACGTGCACGGCCTTGAGGTCGCTGATGTCTTCGCACACTGCTTCATGCAGCAACCCGCAACGCCCTTCCCAACCGCACAGGTCGCTGACGACTTTGTGCAGGAACAAGTTAGGCAGTTGCTTCCATTGGTCCCAGTGCTCGATTTCGTAGAAGTCTTCCGGGCGACGCACGCCCCAGTACAGGTGCACCGGGTGTTTGAAGCCAGAGGCGCGACAATGCTCAATCAGGCTGTGCATTTGCGCCATGCCGGTGCCGGCGGCGATCAGCACCAACGGCCCGTCCGGCAGCTCGGCCAGGTGGGTATCACCAAACGGCAGCTCGATGCGGGCCATCTGATTACGCTGCAGTTGCTCAATCAGGCTGCGGGCGCTGTCCTCGCGGACCAGCACATGCAACTCCAGCTCACGCCCGGCGTGGGGCGCCGAGGCCAGGGAGAACGCCGACTTTTCGCCATTCTCCCGCTCGATCATCAGGTATTGCCCGGCGTGGTAACGCACCGCTTTGCCGGCCGGAGCCCGCAGGCGCACGCGCCATACATCGCCACCGACTTCCACGCACTCACTCAATTGGCACGACAACTTGCGCAACGGCAACTCTCCCGGCGCCAACACGCCATCCCATAACACGATGCAATCTTCCAGCGGCTCGGCGATGCAGGTGTAGAACTCACCATGGTCACGCACCTCACCGGCTTGCTGCACCCGGCCTTCCACCAGCAATGCCGCGCACACATGACACACACCATTGCGGCACGCTTGCGGGCACTCGTAGCCCAGGCGGCGCGCGCCTTCGAGGATTCGCTCGCCAGGGACAAGTTCCAGTACCGCGCCGGAAGGTTGCAGGGTTACACGCATCAATCTATTCCCAATTCTTTCCACATCGCATCGACACGAGCAGTCACGGCTTCATCCTTGACGATCACCCGGCCCCACTCGCGAGTGGTTTCACCCGGCCATTTGTGGGTAGCATCCAGGCCCATCTTCGAGCCCAGGCCCGACACCGGCGAAGCGAAGTCGAGGTAGTCGATCGGCGTGTTGTCGATCATCACCGTGTCGCGCTTGGGGTCCATGCGCGTGGTGATGGCCCAAATCACGTCGTTCCAGTCCCGTGCATTGATGTCGTCGTCGGTGACGATAACGAACTTGGTGTACATGAACTGTCGCAAAAACGACCACACACCGAGCATTACCCGCTTGGCATGGCCTGGGTACGACTTCTTCATGGTCACGATGGCCATGCGGTACGAGCAGCCTTCGGGCGGCAGGTAGAAGTCGGTGATCTCCGGGAACTGCTTTTGCAGGATCGGCACGAACACTTCGTTGAGTGCCACGCCGAGAATGGCCGGCTCATCCGGCGGGCGGCCGGTGTAGGTGCTGTGATAGATCGGTGTGATTCGGTGGGTGATGCGCTCGACGGTGAACACCGGGAAGCTGTCGACTTCGTTGTAGTAGCCGGTGTGGTCGCCGTAAGGGCCTTCATCGGCCATTTCGCCCGGATGAATCACACCTTCGAGGATGATTTCCGCAGTGGCCGGCACTTGCAGGTCGTTGCCGCGGCACTTCACCAGTTCGGTACGGTTGCCGCGCAACAGGCCGGCGAAGGCGTATTCGGACAGGCTGTCGGGCACAGGCGTAACGGCGCCGAGGATGGTCGCCGGGTCAGCGCCCAAGGCCACGGACACCGGGAATGGCTTGCCGGGGTGCTTTTCGCACCATTCACGGAAGTCCAGGGCGCCGCCACGGTGGCTCAACCAGCGCATGATGACCTTGTTGCGGCCAATCACTTGCTGACGGTAGATGCCGAGGTTCTGACGATCCTTGTTCGGGCCTTTGGTAACGGTCAGGCCCCAGGTGATCAGCGGGCCGACGTCGCCGGGCCAGCAGGTTTGCACCGGGAGCATGGCCAGGTCGACGTCATCGCCTTCGATGACCACTTCCTGGCACACGGCGTCTTTGACCACTTTAGGCGCCATAGCAATGATCTTGCGGAAGATCGGCAGCTTCGACCAGGCGTCCTTCAGGCCCTTGGGTGGCTCGGGCTCCTTGAGAAAGGCCAGCAGCTTGCCGATCTCGCGCAGTTCGCTGACCGATTCAGCGCCCATGCCGAAGGCGACGCGATCCGGGGTGCCGAACAGGTTGCCGAGCACCGGGATATCAAAGCCGGTCGGTTTTTCGAACAGCAGCGCCGGGCCCTTGTTGCGCAGGGTACGGTCGCAAATCTCAGTCATTTCCAGTACCGGGGAAACCGGCACCTGGATGCGTTTCAACTCTCCGCGCTGCTCAAGTTGCTGCACGAAATCCCGAAGATCCTTGAATTTCATTAACCATGCCACCCGTAAAATAGGCGTACATCCTACCTGCTCTTAAGAGCGCTGACAGCTTATTGCACGTCAGCGCGACTCACATCTGATTCAGTGGATGTGTTGCGCAGCGCGTGGAAGAAGGGTTCAAGGAACCCCTCCACAAGCCGCGAGCCCGCGATTGATAGGTGGTTGTCATCGGTATAGAGCGAGTGGCCATCAAGCTCGACCCGACACCAGCCGTTCACATCACACAGCTTAGGCGCCGGATCCAGAACTCGAACCCCTGAATCCGCCGCCGCGATTCGCTCAAACACGCGGCTTATATAAGCCTGGCGCTCCAGATGTTCGGCCAGTGGCAAGCCTTCTTTATCGGTTGGGCGCCCCAACATCGCCAAGCGGGCGAGCCGATAAGGGACGTTGAAGTCCTGCAGCGGCACTTCCTTGACCAACCATACCCGGTGGCCACTGGCCCGAATTTGCTGCACCAACGCACTCAAACCGTCGGCAAACAGTTGTTGAGCGATGGCGCGGTCATACTTCCCGGTCGCCGGGTCATGAATGGACGCGCCCGTATCACCGGAACGCTCTCCATAAACGTAAAGGCTCCAACGCGCGACCAGCACCACATCACTGAACTGCTCGCGGCTCAGCAGTTGGGTAACGTGCTCGTTGAAGGCTCTGCATCCGGGCGTGTTTTCTTTTCTGTAGAAAGGCAGGCAACCGGCGTAACCGGCCTGGGTGATGCTGAAGTCGTACCTGCTCGAAGCGTCGCTTAGCGCCGGAATGAGCGCCGAGGCATGGCTGTCACCCCATACCAGGGCCCGCGCCGCGCTCGTTTGCGGGCCAAAATGGCAAGGTTCACGGTGAGTGTTTTTCTTGTCATCGCCCAGGCAACTCATGAGCTTAGGGCTCCAAGTATGCGCCTGGGCAAACTGCAGTGCTTGGGGTGACAAGCGCTCTGCAAACCCATCCGACCAGACCAGGCCTTTGCCGGCCAGGCCCAGGCCTACGAGGGCCATGACACCCGCAACCAGGACCGACCGGCTCCCCGCTAAAAGGCGCCGCTCACGAAACGGCCCCTCGACAAACCGCCAGGACCCATAACCCAGTAACAGGCTCAAGAAGAACAGCGCCGTCAGCTCCCAGGGCGCCAGGCCAAAGATACTGGCGTACTTGCCAAACACCAGCACCGGCCAGTGCCACAGGTACCAGGAATAGGAAATCAGCCCTATGCCCACCAATACACGACTGCCCAGCAACCGCCCGACCAGCGTCGAGTGTTGGCCGTTGGCCCAAATCAGTCCCACCACACCCAACACCGGCAATAGGGCCGTGGCCCCAGGGAAGGCCGTGTCGGCGTCATAACCCAATACCGCCACTAGAATCAGGCCCAGGCCGATCAGACTGACAGCCTGGGCCAGCCTCGGGCTTACGCGTTGAGTACGCACCGGCAAGACGGCCAGCATGGCGCCTGCCAACAACTCCCAGGCGCGCATAGGCAACAGGAAAAAGGCCTTTTCAGGCTCATGAGAGACCGCCCACACGCTCGCCGCAAATGAAACCAGCAACAGCACAAACAAAGCACCACGCCATTGCTTCAGCCGGCTCGACAGCAACACCAGCAGCAGCGGAAATGCGATGTAGAACTGCTCTTCAACCGACAGCGACCAGGTATGCAGCATCGGCTTCATGTCGGAGGCCGTATCGAAGTAGCCGTCCTGACGCATGAAGAACAGGTTAGAGATGAAAATCGCCTGATTGTGAATCGAGCGCCCCAACTCTTCGTAGTCCTTGGGCGCCATCAGAAACCAGCCGACCACCAATGACGCCAGCATCATGACAATCAGCGCCGGCAGGATACGCCGGGCGCGTCGAGCCCAAAAATCCAGAAAGCTGAAACGCCCGGCTTCGCGTTCGCGCCAGATGATCGAGGTGATCAGGAAACCTGAAATCACAAAGAACACATCAACGCCGACAAAGCCGCCGGTAACGCCTGGAACCCCAAAGTGGAAAAGCACAACAGCCAGGACAGCGATGGCACGCAGGCCGTCAATGTCTCTTCGGTAAGCAAGCGCAGTCATAAATCGTAGTCAGTTCTGATACAGATGGAGGCAAGCGTAGGCGCACTTACCCTTTTTGTTTCTTTACTGACACTCCTGCCGTGCAAACCTCCCTTTTTTCAGCGCAAAAAAAATGGCGCCCCAAAGGGCGCCATTTTTCGGACCTGAAGCGTCGTATTACTTACGCTTCATCGACAAGAAGAACTCGTCGTTGGTCTTGGTGGCTTTCAGCTTGTCGAGCAGGAACTCGATGGCGGCGACTTCGTCCATCGGGTGCAGCAGCTTGCGCAGGATCCACATGCGCTGCAGTTCGTCGTCGGCGGTCAGCAACTCTTCGCGGCGGGTGCCGGAGCGGTTGATGTTGATCGCAGGGAACACACGCTTTTCCGCGATACGGCGGTCCAGAGGCAGTTCCATGTTGCCGGTACCCTTGAACTCTTCGTAGATCACTTCGTCCATCTTCGAGCCGGTTTCAACCAGCGCGGTGGCGATAATGGTCAGCGAGCCGCCTTCTTCGATGTTCCGCGCGGCGCCGAAGAAACGCTTTGGTTTCTCCAGGGCGTGGGCATCGACACCACCGGTGAGGACCTTGCCGGAGCTCGGGATCACGGTGTTGTAGGCACGGGCCAGACGGGTGATGGAGTCGAGCAGGATCACCACGTCTTTCTTGTGCTCAACCAGACGCTTGGCCTTCTCGATCACCATTTCGGCAACCTGCACGTGGCGGGTTGGCGGCTCATCGAACGTCGAGGCAACCACTTCGCCGCGCACGGTGCGCTGCATTTCGGTTACTTCTTCCGGACGCTCATCGATCAACAGCACGATCAGGTGAACTTCAGGATTGTTACGGGCGATGTTCGCTGCAATGTTCTGCAGCATGATGGTCTTACCGGCTTTCGGCGGTGCGACGATCAGGCCGCGCTGGCCTTTACCGATCGGGGCGCACAGGTCGATGACACGACCGGTCAAGTCTTCGGTGGAACCGTTACCGGCTTCCATCTTCATGCGCACGGTCGGGAACAGCGGCGTCAGGTTCTCAAAGAGAATCTTGTTTTTCGCGTTCTCGGGGCGATCGAAGTTGATCGTGTCGACCTTGAGCAGGGCGAAATAACGCTCACCTTCCTTCGGAGGACGGATCTTGCCAACGATGGTGTCACCGGTGCGCAAGTTGAAGCGACGGATCTGGCTCGGCGAGACGTAGATGTCGTCTGGGCCGGCGAGATAGGAAGCGTCAGCGGAGCGGAGGAAGCCGAAGCCGTCCTGGAGAATCTCCAGCACGCCATCACCGGAGATTTCCTCGCCGCTTTTCGCGTGCTTTTTGAGCAGGGAGAAAATCACGTCCTGCTTGCGCGAACGGGCCATATTTTCTATGCCCATTTCTTCGGCCAGTTGGAGCAGGTCGGTAATCGGCTTTTGCTTGAGTTCAGTCAGATTCATATAGGAATGACGTAATCATTTATGGAGGGGGGGAAATTAAGCTTTTGGCTTAATGAGGCCGCGCCGCAGAGAAGGCGACAGGATCGCGTACTAATCGAAAAGGAATGCGTCGGCGACGGCTTGCAGGGGGCAGTGGATAAACCAGTGCGGGGCCGAATGTACCACCTGAGTTTCGGAGCGTCTAGCCCTGTTTCACGAAAAAGCCCCGCAATTTTGCGGGGCTTTTTTGACGACGCTTAGATGTTCGCGTCGAGGAAAGCTTGCAGCTGAGACTTCGACAGCGCGCCCACTTTAGTGGCTTCGACGTTGCCGTTCTTGAACAGCATCAGCGTCGGGATACCACGCACGCCGTGCTTGAGCGGGGTATCCTGGTTGTCGTCGATGTTCAGCTTGGCAATGGTCAGCTTGCCTTCGTAGGTGGTTGCAATATCGTCCAGAACCGGAGCGATCATTTTGCAAGGGCCGCACCATTCAGCCCAGTAGTCAACCAGCACCGGGCCAGCAGCCTTGAGTACTTCGGCCTCAAAGGTCGCGTCGGTGACGTGCTTGATAAGATCGTTGCTCATGGATGTCTCCGGATTGTAAGCAAAAAAAACGTTGCCCATCATAGCTGCCCTTCCCTCGTTCAGGAAGCCGCCTCTAATTGAGTCTTGCTATGACCGTGCATGAGTTTGGGTATAGCCCACCTCAGGGCGACACGGGCGTGACGAACGCGATGCCCGTGCGCAATGCCGCATTGCGCACGTGTTCCTGCATGGTTTTCTGTGCCGCCGCGCTGGCGCGACGGGCCAGCGCGCGCAGGATCTTGCGGTGCTCCTGCCAGGTTTCCATCGCCCGTTCCGGCCGGATGAACGGTAGCTTCTGGCTCTCCAGGAACACCTCGGCGCTGGCACTCAGGATGCTCACCATCGCCTGGTTACCGCTGGCCAGCAGGATCCGCTGGTGAAATTCGAAGTCCAGCCGGGCGGCGGCTTCAAAGTCGCCGGCCTTGAGCACCTTGCGCATGGCCTCGACATTATCTTGCAGGCCATCCAACTCCTCGACCGTCAGCGTCACGGCAGCCAGCCCCGCAGCAAACCCTTCCAAAGCATAGCGCAACTGGAAGATATCCAGCGGCGTGGCCTGGGCTGCGAACGGCCAGGCAAACCCCGGAGACTCGTCGGCCGCCTGCACAAACACACCTTTGCCGGGCTGCACGCTGACCACGCCCAAGGCACTCAGAGACGATAACGCCTCGCGCAACGACGCCCGGCTGACGCCCAACTGCACCGCCAGGTCGCGCTGGGACGGCAACGCATCGCCCGCTGCGAAGCCCTGTTCCTTGATCAGTTTGCGGATGGCCTGCAGGGCCGCTTCCGGTACGGCTTGGGCGATGGAATTCATAAAAAACTCAAGGTTGCAGTCAACGTAGCGAGTAGTTGTAAAGCTATTCGCGGCTGGCGGCAAGCCACGCCCCAAAGGGGCTCGCACGGTTTTGTCGACGCTCGAAAAGGGTGCGAAAAGCCTAAGCACTGTTCAGACCAGTAAGACCACTGCAGCTCAACAAATACCGGCTTCGCGGACGATTCAGACAGTGATGGCATGGGCTGTGCACTGAGCAAAGTCAGAAAACCCCTTCGCCTTTTTCGGAGAGTTGCCATGACCAAGCGCTACAGCGCCCTGCTCACTGCCCTGTTTGCCAGCCTGATGCTGAGCCAGGCACCCGCCCAGGCCAATGGTCTGGACGATATCGTCGCCCGTGGCACCCTCAAGGTCGCCGTGCCTCAGGACTTCCCGCCGTTCGGCTCGGTCGGCCCCGACATGAAGCCCCGCGGCCTGGACATCGACACGGCCAAGCTGCTGGCCGACCAACTCAAGGTCAAGCTGGAGCTGACCCCGGTCAACAGCACCAACCGTATTCCGTTCCTCACCACCGGCAAGGTCGACCTGGTGATTTCCAGCCTGGGCAAGAACCCCGAGCGGGAAAAGGTCATCGATTTCTCCAAGGCCTACGCGCCGTTCTACCTGGCCGTGTTCGGCCCACCTGACGCGGCCATCAGCAGCACCGACGACCTCAAGGGCAAGACCATCAGCGTGACCCGTGGCGCCATTGAAGACATCGAGCTGACCGCTGTTGCGCCCAAGGAAGCCACCATCAAGCGCTTTGAAGACAACAACTCGACCATCGCCGCCTACCTGGCCGGCCAGGTCGACCTGATCGCCAGCGGTAACGTGGTGATGGTGGCGATCAGTGAGCGCAACCCAAAACGCGTACCGGCGCTGAAAGTGAAACTCAAGGACTCGCCGGTGTACGTGGGCGTGAACAAGAACGAGCCGGCGCTGCTGGAGAAGGTCAACCAGATCCTGGTGGCGGCCAAGGCCGACGGCAGCCTGGAAAAGAATGCAATGCGGTGGCTTAAAGAGCCGCTGCCTGCTGATCTTTGAAGCAACGGAGCTGATTGATGGCCTATCAATTCGACTTTATGCCCGTGCTGGCCAATACCGACCTGCTGTTGCGCGGCGCGCTGTTCACGCTTGAGCTGACGGTCATCGGCGCGATATTGGGGGTGGCCCTGGGCACCGTCGGCGCCGTGGTGCGGGCGTGGAAGATCCAGCCGTTCGCCTGGTTCTTCGGTGTGTATGTCGAGTTGATCCGCAACACGCCGTTCCTGGTGCAGTTGTTTTTCATCTTCTTCGGCCTGCCGTCCCTGGGGCTGAAAATCACCGAATGGCAAGCCGCCGTGCTGGCGATGGTGATCAACCTGGGGGCCTATTCCACCGAGATCATCCGCGCCGGCATCCAGGCCATCCCGCGCGGCCAGCTGGAAGCCGCTGCCGCCTTGGCGATGACGCGTTTCGAGGCGTTCCGCCACGTGGTGCTGCTGCCGGCGCTGGGCAAAGTGTGGCCGGCGCTGAGCAGCCAGATCATCATCGTGATGCTCGGCTCGGCGGTGTGTTCGCAGATCGCCACCGAAGAGCTGAGCTTTGCCGCCAATTTTATTCAGTCGCGTAACTTCCGCGCCTTTGAAACCTACGCACTGACCACGCTGGTGTACCTGTGCATGGCGTTGATGATTCGCCAGTTGCTCAACTGGATTGGCCGCCGGTTTGTGATGAGGAACAGCCGATGAGTGATTTTTCGTTCTGGGACATCGTGCGCAACCTGGCCACCGGCCTGCAATGGACGCTGTTGCTGTCGTTGGTAGCGTTTATCGGCGGCGGTCTGATCGGCTTGCTGGTGATGACGATGCGCATCAGCCGCAAAGCCTTCCCGCGTAATGTTGCGCGCACCTATATCGAACTGTTCCAGGGCACGCCGCTGTTGATGCAGCTGTTCCTGGTGTTTTTCGGCATTGCCCTGCTGGGGGTGGATATCTCGCCCTGGCTGGCGGCGGCAGTTGCCTTGACCCTGTTTACCAGCGCTTACCTGGCCGAGATCTGGCGCGGCTGCGTCGAATCCATCGCCCACGGGCAATGGGAAGCGTCGGCCAGCCTGGCCCTCAACCCGCTTGAACAACTGCGCTACGTGATCCTGCCCCAAGCCCTGCGCATTGCCGTGGCGCCTACCGTGGGGTTCTCGGTGCAAGTGGTCAAAGGCACCGCCGTGACCTCGATTATAGGTTTTACCGAACTGACCAAGACCGGCGGCATGCTCGCCAATGCCACCTTCGAGCCCTTTATGGTCTACGGCTTGGTGGCCCTCGGTTACTTTTTGCTCTGCTACCCCTTGTCCCTCAGTGCCCGCTACCTGGAAAGGAGACTGCATGCCTCTGCTTAGAATTTCTGCCCTGCATAAGTATTACGGCGACCACCACGTACTCAAGGGCATCGACCTGACGGTGGATGAAGGCCAGGTGGTGGCGATCATCGGCCGCAGTGGCTCGGGCAAATCCACGTTGCTGCGAACCCTCAATGGCCTGGAATCGATTAACGACGGCGTGATCGAAGTCGACGGCGAGTACCTTGACGCCGCGCGCGCCGACCTGCGCAGCCTGCGGCAGAAGGTCGGCATGGTGTTCCAGCAGTTCAACCTGTTCCCACACCTGACAGTGGGCGAAAACGTCATGCTCGCGCCGCAAGTGGTACAGAAAGTGCCCAAGGCCAAAGCCGCACAGCTTGCCAGGCAGATGCTGGAACGCGTGGGGCTGGGCGAGAAGTTCGACGCCTTCCCGGATCGCCTGTCCGGCGGCCAGCAGCAACGCGTGGCCATTGCGCGTGCACTGGCCATGTCACCCAAGGTGCTGCTGTGCGACGAAATCACCTCGGCCCTGGACCCGGAATTGGTCAATGAAGTGCTCAGTGTGGTGCGCCAACTGGCAAAAGACGGCATGACCTTGATCATGGTGACCCACGAAATGCGTTTTGCCCGGGAAGTCGGCGACAAGCTGGTGTTTATGCACCAAGGCAAGGTGCATGAAGTGGGCGATCCCAAGACCTTGTTCGCCAACCCCAGAACGCCGGAACTTGCCAACTTCATTGGCTCGGTGGAACAGCCGGGCTGACCAGCTCGAAACTGCCCAGCCCTTCCAGGCGCGTCTCGTCGCGCACGTGCAAGGCGTCGGCGGGCAGTTCGGTGTCGATATCAACTTGGGCGGTCAATTGCCGGCCTACCAAGGGCATCCCTGCTATTCGCGCCATCAACGTCTGGCCGGGCAGCAGTTGCCCACTGGCAGGCTCGCCGGGCAGCTGCGCAGCAACCCAGCCGACTGCATGCCCATCCACCTGGGCGTGTTTGAGGGTCAAGCGAAAACGCCCCTGGCGACCAAACTGAAAACCCTGCCCATCGGCCGCTATGCCGATAAAACGCAGCGCTATGGCCGCAGGCTCAGTGCAAAGAACGCTCAGGCGCAACGAGCGAGTGCCGAGCACCAAGGAGGCGCTTTCAACGCGCGCTTCTCGGCGTATAGCGCCATAGTCGATGCGCGGCTGACTCAGCGATAACCGACAGTTTTCGGCCCAAGCGTCAGGCACTGCCAGCACTGTGCAGAGCAACGCCAAAGGTAGGTTCTTAAGCTTATTGGCCATGGCACACGGCCGAGTTGGTTTCATAGAACTTGTCATTGTCTGGCGGGGTCTCGAGGTCAATGCGCAACAGGCAGGTGGAAGAATCCGGCAACGAAACCCGCAGGCTTTGCGCCTCATCGACGTCGTTGAGGAAAATCATGCCCTCACCC
The DNA here is from genome assembly GCF_045447305.1 of Pseudomonas sp. D47. Taxonomy (NCBI): domain Bacteria; kingdom Pseudomonadati; phylum Pseudomonadota; class Gammaproteobacteria; order Pseudomonadales; family Pseudomonadaceae; genus Pseudomonas; species Pseudomonas sp. D47. Next base: position 351,015 of record NZ_JBJGXU010000001.1, read on the forward strand.
ACCACGCTGGTCAGGAAGCGATTGTTCTTACCGAACACCGAGGCGCCCTGGGGCAATGGCCGGCCCTGCTGATCATTCGCGGTGAGCAATACGCGGCGCACTTTCACTACGTCGAAATTCACGGCATTAAAGGAACCGCGCCCGGCAGTGAGCACCTGGGTGCCGTTTTTCAGGTCCACGCGCTTGGGCAAGGACTGGGTCTGTACCTCGACTCGGCTGTTGGTGTAGGCCGGCAAACCGGCGATCACCGCCTTCCCGCTGGAATCGGTCCACACCGGGCCTTGGGGCGTTTCGACTTTTGCAGCGCCAATGTCGCCTACCGAGACGATGCCGAATGTGTCCTGCACGGTATAAGGCGAGAAGGTCACCCCTCCTTCGTGAGCCACCACGCCACCTTGCAACTGCCCTGTGTAGTTGGTGCCCAGCGGATCACGGCTGACACCCAGGCCAACGCGGGAATAACGCGCCAGGACGTCCACGTTCCCGCGAACAGATTGCTCCCGAGCCCTGATGTCCCGTTCGACGCCTACTTCGTAATTCACGTACTCATTGACCCGCTCACTGAGCGCTGCACCCGCGGTGAACCGGTCGCCACGGCGACTGGTGTAGCTGCTCACGCGACGATCCCCGCCCAGGGGCACGCTGACCTGTAGCCGCAAGGACAGGTCATTCTCCTGACTGTTATCACGTCGCCGGCCGGCAAGCGTGGTGTCGCGGCCAGACTGCGTGCCGCCTACCTGCGCATCGGCAATCAATGCAACATCAGCGCGACTGAATGATGTGTTCCACGAGGCCGACACATGTTCGGCGGTTTGCCCGTCAAATTGAGAACTGCGGGTATAGCCCGCAGAGAAAACGCCTAGCGTGGCATCCGCCCAACTCACGCTTGCCGTGTACTGGTTCTTGAAACGCGAATTGAGCTCGTCGCCCCTGTATGACCGGCCGACTTCAAGTACCTCGCGATAACCCCGCGTTTGGTTCGTTGCGCTGAGGCTGACGTCGATATTGGCGGCCAGCGGGCTGCTAACCGACACACTGCTACGCACCCCGGACACTGCATTTTTGCTGTCTCTGGACAAGTTCTGCCGTGTGCCCACGGAAACCCGCTGGAAGAATATGCTGCTCAGTGTGCCGCCTGCCGCCCAGTAGTCATCGGTACTCAACAAGCCAAAGCCTGCAGACGAGTCGCGACCCAACCCCCAGGTGCCGCTGCCCATGGCAACCACCGGCGTCGGGCCTTCTTCGCCCGCATTTTTGCGCAGCTTACCGGCAGAAAAATAGTAACCCGGTGCCGCCGGCACAGCCCCCGCGAATGAAGCCGCCGGCACCACGAAGCTACGCCTGGCGCCACGCACATCGATTACGCTGACCTCCAGGTCACTGGTGCCATTGAGCAATGCCAGCCCCGTCAAACGGAAGGGGCCCTCGGGCACTAGCGTGCTGTGGATCAATACGCCGGACTGACGAACTTCAATGCGTGACTGGCTCTGCGCAAGCCCTTCCACCACGGCATTGTTGCTGCCTGCAGGCGTGCGTGATTGCCCATCAGGGGAAAACTGCAGGCCGGACAACTGCACGCCGCCAAACAGTGGGTTATTACTGGAGATCTGGCCCACCTGAAAAGTCGACTGCAGCGCGGCGATATCACGCTGTGCATAAGCGTAGAGGTGTTCGGTACGGGCCTTACCGTTGTCAGACACATAGAACTGGCGGCTGCGAACAATCCAGTCATCAAGGTTAAAACCCGCCTCGGTATAGGCGGAGACGAACCGGCTGGGCCCACTGCGCGAACGGCTGTCGAAACCCAGCACTTCATAGTTGAACAACGCCGCTGCCCCACCTTTGGAGAAATGCCCCGCATCCCACTGGGGATCACGCAATGACTGGGTCGGTACTACCAGCGTCACCTCGTCAATGCCGGGGCGCAGCCTCACCATCGTCGTCGGGAATTGCCCGAAGAAGTCATGGCAGGCCTGGTCCGGCGTGGCGTTCTCTTGAATGATTGCGCGAGGCGTTACCAGCCCGGCTTTTTCCAGAAACCCAGGGGTGAAACATAACCGGCCTTCTTGATCGAACCGTGCATCTACCAGCCCAAGCGGGTTGCCATTGACGCGCAACCCCACCACTTGGACGCCCTCACGAAAGCGCGCCGCGTTGCGAAAGTAATCGGAGACCTTCGGGTCGATACCGTGGGCTGTCAGTGCCGCAAGGTCGAACCCCTCACCAAGCTCCTGCGCAGATACAAGGCCGGGCAACCCCCACAGCGTCGCAAACCCCATGAGCAGCGTCGGCCTGCCAAGCCAAAAAGACGCCGTGATGGTCCTATTCGATGGGCTTGCCATGCGTCGATCAACCCTCATCGGCATTGATCGGGGCCCGATACCTGTCTACTGCGAACCCATAGACAGTAGCCGGCTGAATCTCGACCTCAGCCACACTGCCCAAAGGGCTGTCGACTGTCACCGCCAGCGCCTCGCCCGGCAAGATGTAAGTACGCGGCATCACAGCGTTGACGCCTTGTGGAAGCAGCTGCACATCCGCCGTCATGCGCACGATATAGGCACTGTCGTTATGAACGGTAAGACGCTCCCCCACGCGTTTCCACTTCAGCAACTCCCAGGGTGTGTTATGCCGAGGCAGGCCTTGTGGGTGCAGGATCAACGGCAAGTTCTGGCGAATGGTGATACCGATGGTCGCGCCTTTCGCTGCGCGCGCCTGGGGAATGCCCTCGAAGGAAACGCGCTTGAGCCGTTGAGTCTTGAGCGGCTCCTTCAAGGTGCTGATGAAACGCACCAATTGCGTGTCTCCCGCCTCCACACGGGCGATGGGCGGTGTGACGATCAGTAGCAGCTCCAGGTCTTCGGGCACGTTCTCCACGACCGAATGAAGCAACGCCGGCCCTGCATCGGTATTCTTAACATTTATTGTGGCTTCGCCTTCTTCTTCATAAAGCACCACCACAGTTGTTTCAGGCTGCATGCCGTCCGCCGCTGCAACGGCAGTAAATAACAGACAAGCACTTGCACTCAACAACACGGCACAACTTAGTACTGAACAATTACGCACTCAATGTTCCCCGCAACCGATAAAGCTGACCATTGGCAGACAAACACCCTAAAAAAAACAGCCCATCAGGAAGTGTTAGTTTCTTGATCGGCTGTTTTCCGTTGCTTAGGTGTAATTCAATACAATCGTCGCGCGCCCATCAAGGCGGACTTCGTTGGTCAAGTTTAGATCCGCCGCCCTATTGATGACCGCTTTCACCGCAATAGTGCCCGTCAACTGGCTAATAGAGGCGGGTGCGACGGCAGCACCATAGCGCCACGAGTACTGGCTGAGTTGTGCAACTTTGCCATCACTGAGCTGCCACGGGGCGGAAGAGTTACCACTGCTGTTACGCATGATTGGCTGTAGGGTTGTACCGGACGCCACCAGGTCCCGGAGAGTGACCGAATAGCCACCGGTGCGCTGGGCGCCTACAGCCCCCAAACCAAAGTTTTGCGATTCGCTATACCCCGCACCCAGGATATTCGTCACCTTGCTGCCCATTTGCAAATCGGAGAAGGTGATTGCGAACGTGCTCTTCGCATCGCACCTGACGTTAAAGCCAGTGGTCTTCTCTGCGAGCGGGGTGAACGCTGCCTGGGACAAATCGCCGGAGTGAATCGTGCCGTAGTTGATCTCACCGTTGCCCGTCAGGCTGAGACTACAGGCTGCAGGTTTGATCGTACCCTTGACGCTTAATTGGGCGCTGCCCGCTGCCTGAGCACTCAAGGCTGCAGTCAGGCACGCGATACCGAGAGTCAATCCAACAATTCTTTTCATTTTTATCCTGTCACTAAAATAAGTTATCAGGTGTTTTTTATTTGCGCCTTGGCGACTCCATCGCCTAACAACTATCTTCCGGGACATGCACGACGATAAATAAATACCACCCAGGCAAAATTGCCGATGACAGTCTGTCGCTTTGGCACTGACTTAAAGAATCAGACAACACATCAGTCACTGTGGGAATAGTAAAAACAAATAATCGCCTTAACCCATAAACAATGTAGTACTGAGCAAAACAATAAAGATCCCTATCGACTCTTCCACTGTAGGAAAAACAATAAGGCGCCTTGCAACAGTAGACAGTTAAAACTCCCTACAGTATCGAACACCTCATTCAACGCACACTTACAAAACAATCCTACATTTCCCACAAGAATTCCTCACAGACAGCATCACGCAAATTACTGAAGCACACGCGTTGGCGGCGGCGGTCGATCGTGGCACGATGGTCGGGTTATCGACCGAGACCCCCAAACCATGCCGCAATCCCAAGCCAAGAATCTGTCCCTGATCGCCGCCATCGACCTGGGCTCCAACAGCTTTCACATGGTCGTGGCCAAGGCCCAGAACGGCGAAATCCGCATCCTTGAGCGGCTCGGCGAAAAAGTACAACTGGCTGCCGGGATCGACGACGAGCGCCAGCTCAATGAAGAATCCATGCAGCGCGGGCTCGATTGCCTCAAGCGTTTTGCCCAACTGATCAACGGCATGCCCCTGGGCGCCGTGCGAATCGTCGGCACCAACGCCTTGCGTGAAGCACGCAACCGCGGCGAATTCATCCGCCGCGCCGAGGAAATCCTCGGGCACCCCGTAGAAGTCATCTCGGGCCGCGAAGAAGCACGCCTGATCTACCTCGGCGTGTCCCACACCCTGGCTGACACCCCTGGCAAGCGCCTGGTGGCCGACATCGGTGGCGGCAGTACCGAATTCATCATCGGCCAGCGTTTTGAACCGCTGCTGCGCGAAAGCCTGCAGATGGGTTGCGTCAGTTACACCCAACGTTATTTCAAGGACGGCAAGATCACCTCGGCGCGCTATGCCCAGGCCTACACGGCCGCGCGCCTGGAAATCATGAGCATCGAGCACGCCCTGCACCGCCTGACCTGGGATGAGGCCATCGGCTCGTCCGGCACCATTCGCGCTATTGGCCTGGCGCTGAAAGCTGGCGGCCATGGCACCGGTGAGGTCAACGCCGAAGGCCTGGCGTGGCTCAAGCGCAAGCTGTTCAAGCTGGGCGATGCAGAGAAAATCGATTTCGACGGTATCAAGCCCGACCGTCGCACCATCTTTCCGGCTGGCCTGGCGATCCTCGAGGCGATCTTCGACGCCCTCGAATTGCAACGCATGGACCACTGCGACGGCGCCCTGCGCGAAGGCGTGCTCTACGACCTGCTGGGCCGCCATCACCATGAAGACGTGCGTGAGCGCACCCTCAGCTCGTTGATGGAGCGTTATCACGTCGACCTGGAACAAGCCGCGCGCGTGGAACGCAAAGCCCTGCATGCTTTCGACCAAGTAGCCGAAGACTGGGACCTGGAAGACGGCGTCTGGCGCGAGCTGCTCGGCTGGGCCGCCAAGGTGCATGAAGTGGGCCTGGACATCGCCCACTACCATTACCACAAGCATGGCGCCTACCTGATCGAGCACTCGGACCTCGCCGGCTTCTCCCGCGAAGACCAACAAATGCTCGCCCTGCTGGTGCGCGGCCATCGCCGCAACATCCCCAAGGACAAGTTTGCCGACTTCGGCAGCGAGGGCAGCAAGCTGATCCGCCTGTGCGTGCTGCTGCGCTTTGCGATCCTGTTCCACCACATCCGTGGCACCCAGGAAATGCCCCAGGTGGCCCTGCGCGCCAACGGCGACAGCCTGGACGTGGTGTTCCCCAAAGGCTGGCTCGATGAAAACCAACTGACCCAGGCGGACTTCGCCCAGGAGGCGGAGTGGCTGACGCGGGTGGGGTTCACATTAAACCTGCGCTAACCCGGGCGCTGATGGCTATTGTGGCAGACGGGCTTGTTGTGACGAGCGGGCTTGCCACCACTGCCCTGCCCATCACTCAAAAGTGCAAATAAAAATGGCCCTCTAAAGGGCCATTTTTTGGGTGCCAAGTACAGCCTTAATTCACCACAAGAATCGGGCTACCCAGCTTCTCCAGCAACGTCGCCTGCGCACTGCGCGGGTTCTGGTTGCCGGTCGGGGTGTTACGCACGTAACGGCCGTCCGATTGCAGGCTCCAGCTGTGGGTGTTGTCGGTCAGGTAGCTTTCCAGCTCTTTCTTGACGCGCATGATCAGCTTCTTGCCTTCCACCGGGAAGCACGTCTCCACCCGCTTATCGAGGTTGCGCTCCATCCAGTCGGCACTGGAGAGGAACATCTGCTCTTCGCCGCCGTTGAGGAAGTAGAACACCCGCGTGTGCTCCAGGAAGCGGCCGATGATCGAGCGCACATGGATGTTATGCGACACGCCGACAATGCCTGGGCGCAGGCAGCACATGCCGCGCACCACCAGGTCGATGCGCACACCGGACTGGCTGGCCTTGTACAGCGCGCGGATGATCTTCGGATCGGTCAGCGAGTTGAACTTGGCAATGATGTGCGCCGGTTTGCCGTCGAGGGCGAACTGGGTTTCGCGGGCAATCATGTCGAGCATGCCCTTCTTGAGCGTGAACGGCGCGTGCAGCAGCTTCTTCATGCGCAAGGTCTTGCCCATGCCGATCAACTGGCTGAACAACTTGCCGACGTCTTCACACAAGGCATCGTCGGAGGTCAACAGGCTGTAGTCGGTGTAGAGCTTGGCGTTACCGGCGTGGTAGTTACCGGTACCCAAGTGCGCGTAACGCACGATCTCACCGGCTTCGCGACGCAGGATCAGCATCATCTTGGCGTGGGTCTTGAAGCCGACCACGCCGTAGATCACCACCGCACCGGCTGCCTGCAGGCGGCTGGCCAATTGCAGGTTGGACTCTTCGTCAAACCGCGCACGCAACTCGATCACCGCGGTGACTTCCTTACCGTTACGCGCGGCGTCTACCAGCGCATCGACGATTTCTGAGTTGGCGCCGGAGCGGTACAGGGTCTGGCGCACGGCCAATACATGCGGGTCTTTGGCGGCCTGGCGCAGCAGGTCGACCACCGGGGTAAAGGACTCGAAGGGGTGCAACAGCAGAATGTCCTGCTTGCTCACCACGCTGAAGATGTTCTCGCTGTTTTGCAGCAGTTTCGGAATCTGCGGCGTGAACGGCGTGTATTGCAGTTCCGGGTGGCTGTCCAGGCTGGTAATGCTGAACAGGCGCGTCAGGTTCACCGGGCCATTGACCTGGTACAACTCGGACTCAGCCAGGTTGAACTGCTTGAGCAGGTAGTCGGACAGGTGTTTAGGGCAGGTATCGGCCACTTCCAGGCGCACTGCGTCACCGTAGCGGCGCGAGAACAGCTCACCGCGCAGGGCGCGGGCCAAGTCTTCGACGTCTTCGGAGTCCAGTGCCAAGTCGGCGTTACGGGTCAGGCGGAACTGGTAGCAGCCTTTTACCTTCATGCCCTGGAACAGGTCATCGGCATGCGCATGGATCATCGACGACAGGAATACATAGTTGTCGCCAGCGCCACCCACCTCTTCCGGTACCTTGATGATCCGTGGCAACAGCCGCGGCGCCGGGATGATCGCCAGGCCCGAGTCGCGACCGAAGGCGTCAATGCCTTCCAGCTCGACGATGAAGTTCAGGCTCTTGTTTACCAGCAGCGGGAACGGGTGTGTCGGGTCGAGGCCGATCGGGGTGATGATCGGTGAAATCTCGTCACGGAAGTAACGGCGCACCCAGGTCTTGATCTTGGTGGTCCAGTGGCGACGACGGATGAAGCGGACCTGATGTTTTTCCAGCTCCGGCAGCAGGATGTCGTTGAGGATCGCGTATTGGCGGTCTACATGGCCGTGCACCAGCTCGCTGATGCGCGCCAGGGCTTGATGCGGCTGCAGGCCGTCGGCGCCGGCTTGTTCGCGGGCGAAGGTAATTTGCTTCTTGAGGCCGGCGACACGGATCTCGAAGAACTCGTCCAGGTTGCTGGAGAAGATCAGCAAGAATTTCAGCCGCTCCAGCAGCGGATAGGACTCATCCAGCGCCTGCTCGAGCACGCGAATGTTGAATTGCAGTTGTGACAGCTCGCGGTGGATGTACAGGCTGCTGTCATCCAGGTTGGTCACCGCGACCACCGGGGCTGGCGCCGGGGCTTCGGCCACTACCGCAGGCGCTGCGGGCTCCAGCTCCGGCGGGGTCTCGGTGACTTGTTCCACCACCGGGTGAGCGTCTTTTACGGCAACTTCTGAGAGTCCTTCGGTATTCATCGAGTGTTCCTGTGAGGGCTATTGTTGCTCTCTAAGCAATTGGGCAGCGCGGGCGGCGAAGTAGGTCAGGATGCCATCAGCGCCAGCACGTTTAAAGGCAGTCAGGGATTCGAGGATCACCCCTTCACTCAACCAACCATTCTGGATCGCGGCCATGTGCATGGCGTATTCACCGCTGACCTGATAGACAAAGGTCGGCACCTTGAATTCCTCTTTGACCCGATAAAGGATGTCCAGGTAAGGCATCCCAGGCTTGACCATCACCATGTCGGCACCTTCGGCCAGGTCGGCCGCCACTTCGTGCAGGGCTTCATGGCTGTTGGCCGGGTCCATCTGGTACGAGGCCTTGTTAGCCTTGCCCAGGTTCAGCGCCGAGCCCACCGCATCGCGGAACGGGCCGTAATAGGCGCTGGCGTACTTGGCCGAGTAGGCCATGATCCGTACGTTAACGTAACCGGCCAGCTCCAGGGCTTCGCGAATCGCCTGGATGCGGCCATCCATCATGTCCGACGGCGCGACGATCTGGGCGCCTGCGGCTGCGTGGGACAACGCCTGTTTAACCAGCGCATCGACGGTAATGTCGTTTTGAACATAGCCGTCTTCGTCAAGAATGCCATCTTGGCCGTGGGTGGTGAACGGGTCCAGCGCCACGTCGGTGATCACCCCCAGTTCCGGGAAACGCTCGCGCAAGGCGCGGGTGGCGCGCTGAGCGATACCTTGCGGGTTCCAGGCTTGCGCAGCATCAAGCGACTTGAGTTCAGACGGCGTCACCGGAAACAGCGCAACCGCCGGGATCCCCAGTTCGACCCAGTTCGCCGCCTCGATCAGCAACTGATCAATGGTCAAACGCTCCACACTCGGCATCGACGCCACTGCTTCCCGACGATTTTCACCGTCCAGCACAAACACCGGCAGGATCAGATCATTCGTCGTCAGCACGTTTTCACGGACCAGGCGGCGAGAAAAATCATCACGACGGTTACGGCGCAGGCGGGTGGCAGGGAACAGGCGATTGGCAGGGGTAAAGCTCACGACAGACTCCTGAGCCCGCGTTTACGGGCGAGCGTTGCAGTTATAAGCGGCCATTATGACGAAGGAATGACAGTTGTGCTTATCGATGCGACCTGTAGTCGCATTCGTCGTTTATGTAGGAATTGTTCACTTCGTGACACATCTCGATACTTTCATGAATGTTCACGAAGGCGTAGGCTGCGCGTTCATTTCGCCAGCACCCCAGACCATGCTTCAACAATTTCTGCATGACTTCGGCTACTTTGCGCTCTTCTTGGGCACGTTCTTTGAAGGCGAGACCATCCTGGTTCTCGCAGGCTTCTTGGCGTTCCGTGGATACATGGACATCAATCTGGTCGTGGTCGTTGCCTTTTGTGGCAGCTACGCCGGCGACCAGCTGTGGTACTTCATGGGGCGCAAGCACGGCCGCAAACTGCTGGCGCGCAAGCCGCGCTGGCAATTGATGGGCGACAAAGCGCTGGAACATATCCGTAAGCATCCGGACATCTGGGTGCTGAGCTTCAGGTTCGTCTATGGTCTGCGCACCGTCATGCCTGTGGCGATTGGCTTGTCCGGTTACCCGCCTTTGCGCTATTTGGTGCTGAACGGCATTGGCGCAGCGGTGTGGGCGGCAGCGCTTGGCGCTGCGGCGTACCATTTTGGCGCGGTATTGGAAGGCATGCTGGGCAGCATCAAGAAATATGAGCTGTGGGTGTTGGGCGCGCTACTGCTGCTGGGCTTAGGCCTGTGGCTGCGTCGCCGCTTCAAGAACGCACGCATTGCCCGCCAGGCCTGCGAAGATGCAAAAGCCCGGCTCGCCGCCGAGCCCGCCGCGGTCGAGGCGCCTAAGACGCCAATCGAGTAAGCCGGTCTCTGCAACAGTAGAGGCCGATCACGCTGAGCAAGCTGTAACTCACCAGGCCCAGCCAGCCTAAGTTGCTGGCCGGCCACAGCCCGACCGCCGGCGCCAGCCACACCAGCGGCACATTCAGCCCCAGGCGCACCAGCTCAGCCTTTAGCGCCCAAGGGCGGTTCTCCAGGGCCACGCCCAGCGTAAACAACCCCAACGCCATCGCACTCCAGCCCAGGATCAGCGCCGCCGTAGACAGCCCTTCGCCAAAATTCATCAGATAACTGCCAAACCCCACATACGCTGCAAATTGCAGGGCGATGTAGACCTGCTGGCGCGCGTCCAACGGCACTTCGAATTTGCGGAACTGGCTCAAGTCAGGCTTAGCCAGCGGGTATTTGGCTTTAACGTCTGCCGGGCGCCAGCCGGTGCGCATGAACCAGATGCGCAGCTTGTCCCACCCGCTCTCGGTACGTCGTGCGTCACTCCATAACTGCGCATAAAACTGCAGGTTGGCCCACAGCGGGTTCCAACTGGCTAAAGGCGTGGTGACGCCAAAGATCACCGGTTCGTTATCGTCTTCTTCCTGGAAACTGCCGAACAGGCGGTCCCAAATAATGAACACCCCGCCGTAGTTGCGATCCATGTAGAGAGCGTTCTGTGCATGGTGGGCCCGATGATTGGACGGTGTGACGAAGAACCACTCGAACCAGCCGAGCTTGGGCACATGGCGGGTGTGCACCCAGAATTGATACAGCAGATTGAGCGACGCCACGCTGATAAACACCACCAGCGGCACGCCCACCACGGCCAGAGGCAAGTAGAAGATCCAGCTCAGCAGAAAGCCGGTGCTGGTCTGGCGCAAAGCGGTGGTCAGGTTGTAGTCCTCACTCTGGTGATGCACCGAGTGCGCGGCCCACAGAATATTGCGCTCATGGCCGCAGCGATGCAGCCAGTAGTAGCAGAAGTCGTAGAAGACGAAGGCGAACACCCAGGTCCACACGCTCTGGGCAGGCAGTTCGATCAGTGCCAGGTGCTTGAGGGCGAACGCGTAGGTCAGCAGGCCCACGCCTTTGGTCAGCAGCCCCGTGGTGGTCGAGAGCACGCCGGTGCTGAGGCTGTTGATGGCGTCCGCCACCCGGTAGTTGCGCTCGCCGCGCCAGTGGTCGGCGAGCAGCTCAACCACGATCAAGGCGATGAAAAACGGTACCGCGTAAGGCACGAAGTCCATGGGCTAGTCCGGTCTATTTTTGTTACATCAAGATTAGGTGTAGCGGAGCAAGATCCCATTGGCAACAGGTGACAAATTAGTAGACATTTAACGCCATGAAATAGGGAGAAATACTCATGAGCAAAAAAGTTGCAGTGATCCTTTCCGGCTGTGGCGTGTACGACGGTGCAGAGATACACGAAAGCGTCATCACCTTGCTGCGCCTGGACCAGCGTGGTGCCCAGGTTCAATGCTTTGCGCCGGATATCGCTCAACACCACGTGATCAACCACCTCACCGGCGAGGAAATGCCTGAGTCGCGCAATGTGCTGGTCGAATCGGCGCGCATCGCCCGGGGTGACGTGAAGGACATCCGTGAGGCCAGCGCCGAAGACTTCGATGCGCTGATCGTGCCCGGCGGGTTTGGCGCGGCGAAGAACCTGTCGAACTTTGCCGTGGAAGGCGCCGGTTGCAGCGTCAACCCGCAGGTGCTGGCGCTGGCTGAAGCGTTTGCTGAAGCGGGCAAGCCGGTGGGGCTGATCTGTATCTCGCCAGCACTCGCCGCGAAGATCTACGGCCCCGGCGTCACCTGCACCATCGGCAATTGCGCCGACACCGCCGCTGCCCTGGACAAGATGGGCGCCACCCACCAGGAATGCGGGGTTGAGGATATTGTCGAGGACAAGGCACGCAAACTGGTGAGCACCCCGGCCTACATGCTCGGCAAGAGCATCAGTGAAGTGGCGTCAGGCATCAACAAACTGGTGGATCGGGTGTTGGAATTGACCCACGAGAATGATTGATCGGGTCGCCGAACACTTATGTTGTGGCTAGCGGGCTTGCCACGAAAAGCCCGCTCCCCGCAACAAGCCTTGCTCGCCACAACAAACCCGTCAGCCACAAAAAGCCCTGCTCACAAGAGGTCAGGCCTGGCGCATCAACTTGGTCAGTATCCTGTCCAGCGCATTGGCAAACGCCTGCTTGTCCTTTTCCCCATGGGGCGGTGGGCCGCCGCCCATCTGGCCCTGCTCACGCAGATCGGTAAACAGGTTACGCACTGCCAGCCGTTCGCTCATGTTGGCCGGGCTGAATTCCTTACCGCGTGGGTCGAGGGCCGTCACGCCCTTCTTCACCAGGCGGTCGGCCAGGGGCACGTCGCTGCAGATCACCAACTCCCCAGGCACCGCGTGCTCCACCAGGTAGTCATCCGCCGCATCTGGGCCGCTGGGCACCACAATCAGCTTTACACAGGCGAAACTCGGCTTGATCTGGCTCTGCCCCGCCACCAGCACCACCTCGAACTCGCGCTTGAGGGCGAACTTCACCACTTGGTCCTTGGCCGCCCGTGGGCAGGCATCGGCATCGATCCATACGCGCATGGTTAGGCCGCCACGCGGCGTTTTTCAGTCAGGCGGCTGCGGCCGTACAGCACCACAATCGCCAGGATCGCCACCGCCTGCGCACTCAATGAGTAGGCATCGGCGTGGATGCCCAGCCAGTCGAAGTCAAAGAACGCCACCGGCCGCGTGCCGAAAATGCCCGCCTCCTGCAACGCTTTGACGCCATGCCCGGCGAACACCACCGACAAGGCACACAGCAGCGCCGCGTTGATGCCAAAGAACAACGCCAATGGCAGCTTCGCCGAACCGCGCAGGATTACCCACGCCAGGCCCACCAGCAACACCAGCGCCGTGGCGCCGCCCGCCAGTACCGCGTTGTGCCCGGCGGGGCCGGCTTGCAGCCACAGGGTTTCGTAGAACAGGATCACTTCGAACAACTCGCGGTACACCGAGAAGAACGCCAGCACCGCAAAGCCAAATCGCCCGCCGCCGCCCACCAGGCTGCTCTTGATGTAATCCTGCCAAGCCGCTGCGTGGCGTCGGTCGTGCATCCACACGCCCAGCCACAACACCATCACGCTGGCGAACAACGCCGTACAGCCTTCAAGCAATTCGCGCTGGGCGCCGCTGACGTCAATCACATACGCCGCCAATGCCCAGGTCGCCAGGCCGGCCAACAGCGCCAGGCCCCAGCCGACGTTCACGCTGCGCACCGCCGACTGTTGGCCGGTGTTACGCAGGAACGCCAGGATCGCCGCCAGCACCAGAATCGCTTCCAGGCCTTCACGCAACAGGATCAGCAAGCCGGAGATGTAGCTCAACGACCAGCTCAAGCCATCGCTGCCCAGCAAGCCGGCAGATTCGGTGAGTTTGCCCTTGGCCACGTCCAGGCGCTGTTGCACCTGCTCGATCGGCAGGCCGTCCTGCAACGACTGCCGGTAGGCCATCAGGGCTTTCTCGGTGTCCTTGCGCACGTTGGCATTGACGTTATCCAGCGAGCTTTCCACCAGCTCGAAGCCTTCCAGGTACGCGGCCACCGACAAGTCGTAAGCTTGCTCGTGATCACCATTACGGAACGCGACGAGGCTCTTGTCCAGTGTGCTGGCGGTGTAATCGAGCAACTGCGCCGGGCCACGCTTGACCTGCGGCGGTTGCGCGCGCTGGGCGCGGAACGTCGCGGCCGCGCCCGGACCACTGGCCGCCAGCACTTCATTGGGGGTCTGGCGGGCCAGGTCGGCCAAGTTGAACGGTTGTTCGCTTTTGGCCGCGGCCGGATCAGCCGTGAAGCCGGCGATGTAGGTTGCCAAGTCCCAGCGCTGACGGTCGTCCAACTGATCGGCGAAGGACGGCATGTCGGTGCCTTCAACGCCCAGGCCGAGCGTGTTGTAGATCGCATAGAGGCTGAGGCGATCAAGGCGCACGGCATCGCGCAGGTTAGCGGGCGGCGGCGTCATGCCTGTGGACGCTGGGCCATCACCCGCGCCCGCAGTGCCGTGGCATACCGAGCAATGCTGGGCATAGAGCGGTGCGCCACGCGTGGGGTCTGGCGTGATCGCCGGCGCCTGGCTGACTTCATACGCCACCGCGAGTTTGGCGCCCAACTGACGGGCTTGGCGGGCGACTGTCGCGCCATCCTGATGAGCGGTTACAGCCGCTAACAATTCGTCGACGCCCTTGACCAGCTCCGCGCGCTCCGGCCTTTGCGGCAGTTCAGCCACCAAGCCCTGCAAAACGCCGAGAAACTCTAGCTGTTCGCGGTATTCAGACTCATCGATAACCTTGCCCGCCTCCACCGTCGGTGGGTAGTCAGCACCAATGTAATCCAGCAGATGCAGGGCTTGCGGGGCGCCTTCGGCAGTCGCAGCCAGCAGGTTGAAGCTGCACGACATCAACACCGGCAACAGCAGCCAGGCGAGAAAACGGTAGGGGGCAGTCATGAATGAATCTCAAGTGGAAATGCGAAGTAACACATTGTTTATCGTTAAAAGGTTTGACTCAAGGCGTTAATGATTTCTCGTCGGAAGGGATGCGTTATTTCGAGATACCAGCGATGGCATTTGTCGATTACATCACAGCAAAAAGCCATTGTTTTGCCACTCGCGGCGCCTATAATGCCGCGCCCTGTTATTGCGAAAGGGAATTTATTTCCTCGTTCTTATGAGGAACTAGCACATCGGCTGATGACTTTCAGGGAAGACGTTTACATGGCATTTCGCGCCTTGACCCCACTCGCACTCGCGGCGGTTACCTTGTTATCCGGTTGTACGATGTTTCGCAGCTACGACACCGAGCTGCAAGCCACCAACCAACAGCTGGCCACCGGCAATGTCGACGGCGCCCTGACCCTGTTGGAAAAGAACAACACCGGCGAAGACAAGGACCTGCTCTATTTCTTTGAAAAGGGCGAGCTGTTACGGGCCAAAGGCGACCTCACCGGTAGCCAGACCGCCTGGCGCAGCGCCGACCTGCAAGTCTACAAGTGGGAAGAGTCGGTCAAGTTCGACAGCGAGAAGTACCTCGCCCAGTTCGGCAGCTTCATGGTCAACGACAAAGTGCGTCGCTACGAGGGTTATGACTACGAAAAGGTCATGCTGACCACCCAGATGGCCTTGAACCTGCTGGCTTTGAACGACTTCGATGGTGCCCGCACCGAGATCAAGAAGACCCACGAGCGCGAAGCGGTCATCGCCGACTTGCGCGACAAGGAATACCTCAAGCGCGAAAACGAAGCCGAGCGCCAGGGCGTCACTACCCAGATCAAAGACCTGCGCGGCTACCCGATAGAAGCACTGGATGCGCCGGAAGTGGTCGGCCTGAAAAACAGCTACCAGAGTGCGTTCAGCCATTACCTGGCGGGCTTTGTCTACGAAGCCCTGGGCGAAAGAGACCTGGCGGCGCCCGGCTATCGCAAGGCCGCCGAGCTGCGCCCCAATACGCCGCTGCTGGAGCAAGCGTTGCTGAACCTGGACAAATCCAAGGTCGGTGCCGACGAGACCGACGTGCTGATTGTGGTCCAGAGCGGCCTGGCACCGGCGCGTGACTCGATTCGCCTGCCACTGCCGATCCCGATCGACGGCCGCCTGGTGATCACGCCGCTGTCGTTCCCGGTGATCAAGGCTGACAACTCCACGGCGACCTTTGCCCAGATCGGCGTCGACGGCAAGCAACAGAACCTCACCGCACTCAACAGCACCACCGCCATGTCGCGCCGCGCCCTGCGTGACGACATGCCGGGGATCATCCTGCGCACCACCGTGCGTGCAGTCAGCCGTGGCATTGCGCAAAACAACCTGAACAAGGCCAACCCCATGGCAGGTCTGGTACTGGGCATCGCCTCGGCCGTGACCGAAGGGGCCGACACCCGCACCTGGCGCACGCTGCCGGACATGACCCAAGTGACGCGCCTGCGCCTCAAGCACGGTGACCATCAGGTCAGCCTGCCCAACGCCCTAGGCGGCACGCTGGTGACGGTCAAGGCCGATCAGCGCTACCAAGTGATCACCCTGCGCGTGGTCGGCAACCAAGTATTCGCCGGCGGCCTCGCGGCCCGTGTAGTGCCGAGCACTTCCACTCAAGCCATCGCCCTCAAACAACCTTAAGGAGCACGCTATGCGTCATTTCACCCTCGGCGCCCTGGCGCTGGTCCTGCTCGCCGGCTGCGCCACCCCGCCGCCGCCGGAGCCTGGCAGCGCCGCCAGCAAAATCGTGGTGATGGGCAAATTCAAGGGCATCGCCGTCGGCGCCATTCGTGTGGCCCGTGAAAACGGCTTCCTCACCGCCAAAGTGCAGTTGAGCAACATCACCAGCAGCAACCAGATGATGTACTACCGCTTCGCCTGGCTGGGTGCCGATGGCTTCCCGGTAGGCGATGAAGAAACCTGGAAAGTGCTGAACCTTTACGCCAACCAGGCAACCTTCCTGCCGGCCATCGCTAACCTGCCCCAGGCCGCGGACTTCCGTCTTGAAGTGAAAACCCCTTGAGCCGCTGCTCTATCAGAATTCAGAGAGATTTCCCCATGTTTGCACGCTTCTCGATCATCGCCGTCGTCGCCCTTCTGGCCAGCGGTTGCTCCAACACCTCGCCGGTACTCGGCGGCAAGAACATCAGCTACGGCGACACCAAGGCTGTGGAACTGGTGACCAACGAGTTCGGTTCCACCGACCTGCAGATGATCGCCGAAAGCATGACCCGCTCCCTGGCTCAGTCCGGCATCCTGCAAGGCCGCCCGGTGGTGCAGGTGTATGACGTGAAGAACAAGACCAGCGAGTACATCGACACCCGCGAGATCACCACGTCGATCAAGACCCAACTGATGAAGACCGGCACCGCCCGCTTCGCCAGCGATAACACCGACATGCAAAGCCAGGTCGACCAGCTCAAGTTGCAGAACCAGAGCGGCTTGTACAAGAAATCCACGGTCAGCAAGACCGGCAACATGGTCGCCGCCAAGTACCGCCTGGAAGGCTCCATCAGCTCCATCGTCAAACGCAGCTCGGACTACAAGGACGTGTTCTACAAGTTCAGCCTGCAACTGATCGACGTCGAGAGCGGCCTGGCCGAATGGATGGACGAAAAAGAAATCCGCAAAACCACGGAGCGCTAAGCAATGCGTGCATGGATCGGCATGATCGGCCTGCTGTGCGCCTTTGGCGCCTCGGCCGCCCCGAAGATCGCGGTGACCGACCTTGCCTACGAGGCGCGGGTCGAGGAATACATCCACGCGGTTTCGGCCAGCAATAACTTCCAAGCCAGCGCGTATAACGCCAGCGGTGCGTCGAGCTACAGCGAGTACGAAAGCCGCACCAGCTACATCGAACAGACCGAGCTGCGTAAATTCAGCGGTGATATCAAGGGCGAGATTCTCAAGTCGCGCCAGTTCCAGCTGGTGCAGGGCACGCCTTACACCGCCGATGCCAAGGGTGACGTGTATGACGTGATCAAGCGCATCAAGGCCGGCAACTTCAAGGGCGCGGACTACGTGTTGTTCGGCACCCTGTCAGACATCGACTTCACCCAGGACATCAACGCCCTGGACCACACCAATAGCTATTCGGCCGTGCTCGGCCTGACGCTGGTGGCGGATTTCAGCCTGATCAACACGCGCACCTTTGAGATCACCTCGGCGTTTACCGCCATGGGTGAAGGCCAGGACACGAAGCTGGTGAACAGCCGCGATGTTCGCGTGAGCTTGAACCGGCCGCGCGTGGTGAAGGAAGTGTCGAAAGCCTTGGGTGAGGATGTGGCACGGCAGTTGGCGGAGCAATTGAGCGGCGGGTATCAAGACCCGGGCAAGCCTGCGCTGCGCAATAACCTGCCAAGGGATGAGGCGCCGAAGATTCTGCGCTGAGCCGCGACTTCACAAGCAACACAAATCAAATGTGGGAGCTGGCTTGACTGCGATGCAGACACCTTGGTGTATCAGTTACACCAAGGTGCTGCTATCGCAAGCAAGCCAGCTCCCACATTTTTAATCTGGTTTCGTCAGTTACGCCGTTGCGCGATGCAAGCTGGCGAGAAAGCCAGCAGCGCCAACAAACAACCCGGCAAACGTGCGGTTCATGCGCTTTTGCTGCTTAGGCGTGCGCAACATGCGCAAGACTTTCGACGCCAGCCCCGTATAGCCTGCCATCACGATCATATCGACGCTGATCATGGTCGCGCCCAGGATCAGGTACTGGATCAGCAGCGGCGCCTGCGGGTTCACGAATTGCGGCAGCACCGCCAGCATGAACACCAGGGCCTTGGGGTTGCTGGCGTTGACCAGGAACCCACGGAACATCATCGCCATTGGCTTGCCGATTGGGCGAATCGCCGCGTCCTCGCTCATGTCCATGGGCAAGGCTCGCCATTGCTTGATCGCCAGGTACACCAAGTAGCCCACGCCAAACCATTTGATCGCATAAAACGCGGTGGAAGACGCCGCCAGAATGGCACCCAGGCCGCCCGCGACCACGGCAATCTGCATCGCCAGGCCCAATTGCAGGCCAATGGCATTCCAGTAACCGCGCAGGAAACCGTATTGCAGGCCGCTTGACATCGAAGCGATGGCACCGGCGCCAGGGGAAAGGGAAATGATCCAACTGGCCACGAAAAAGGCCAGCCATGTGTCGAGTGCCATTACACACCTCAGGGAGAGAGTTAGCGGTTGTACCTAAAGCTAACTCCGCCGACCAAAGGCTGGCTATCTATTTTTGATGGGGCTGGCTGCTAGCGGTCGCCCGGAAACACATGAGTGCCAGGCCAGCGCCGCACCGAGCGCTGGAAGAACAGGCTGTTGGGCACTTGCACCATTGCGCTGTCGGTGCCCGCTTCTTCGACTTCGATCAGCGTGGTGTAGAGCAGATTGATCGCAACGACCCGGCCTTTGACGCCCGGCTTGTCGACGGTATCCACCAGCTCGACGATGTCACCGAGGCGGAACGGCCCGACAGTAAAGATCAAGATCGCGCACAACAGGTTGGACAGCACCGACCACATGGCGAAGAACGCCACGGCAGCCACCGCGACAAACCCCGACAGCGCCGTCCACAACACCGTGGCGGACACACCGAGGCGGCCCAGCACGAAGATCAGCGCGCTGCCCATGATCAGCCAGCGCAAGCCTCCGCGCAGCGGCATCAGCAGTTGCGGCGGGAACGGATAACGCTCACCCAGACGGGTGAGGCCTTTGGCGACGAAGCGTTGGGCAAGGTAGCCGGCCAGCAGGATCAGCAGGATTTGCACGCCGACCCAGGCAGGTTCGACCCACTGCGTCGGCAACGGCAATTGCAGCGCTTCCATCAGGACAGCGCCTCCAGCTCCGCTTGCAGGCTTTCGAGCAGTTCGAGGGCTTCCATCCAGGTTTCCTCCAACTGACCTTCACGCACCTTGAGCTTGGCCTGTTCGGCGAGCAGGTCGCGCAGTTCGTCCTTGCGCGCCGCCTCGTACACGGCGCTGTCACCCAGGCTGGCTTCGATCTTGGCCAGGCGCTCGTGCACCTTGCCCAGTTCGGCTTCCAGCTTGTCGGCTTCGCGCTTGTGCGGTGCCAACTGCTGGCGCAGTGCGGCGGCAGCCTGGCGCTGGGCTTTCTTGTCAGTCTTGTCCGGGTTGACCGGCGTATTGCTGGCCGGCGCGTTGCGCAGGCGGTATTCCGTCAGCCAACGTGCGTAGTCGTCCAGGTCACCGTCGAACTCTTCGACTTTGCCGTCAGCCACCAGCAGGAAGTTGTCGGTGGTGCTCTTGAGCAAGTGGCGATCGTGAGAGACCACCAGCACCGCACCACTGAACTCCTGCAAGGCCATGGTCAGCGCCAGGCGCATTTCCAGGTCCAAGTGGTTAGTGGGTTCGTCAAGCAGCAACAGGTTCGGACGGTCCCAGGCGATCAATGCCAGGGCGAGTCGGGCCTTTTCGCCACCGGAGAAATTCAGCACCGGCTCATCAATGCGCGCGCCACGGAAGTCGAAGCCGCCGAGGAAGTCGCGCAGGGTTTGCTCGCGCTCGGTCGGCGCCAGGCGTTGCAGGTGCAGCAGCGGGCTGGCCTTGGCATCGAGGGAGTCCAGCTGATGCTGGGCAAAGTAGCCCACCACCAGGTTCTCACCACGGGTCAGGCGGCCAGCCAGGGGCTGCAATTCACCCGACAGGTTCTTGATCAGCGTCGACTTGCCCGCACCGTTAGGGCCGAGCAAACCGATGCGCGCGCCCGGCGTAAGCTGAAGTTTGACCTTCTCCAGGATGGTTTTGTCGCCATAACCCAGGCGTGCATCCGAAAGATCCAGCAACGGACTGGAGATTTTCACCGACTCGCGGAAGACAAAGTCGAACGGCGAATCGACGTGGGCCGCCGACAGCTCTTCCATGCGCTCCAACGCCTTGATCCGGCTCTGGGCCTGACGGGCCTTGGTGGCCTGGGCCTTGAACCGGGCGATGTAGCTTTCCATGTGCGCACGTTGCGCCTGCTGCTTCTCGAAAGCCTGTTGCTGCTGGGCCAGGCGCTCGGCGCGCGCACGTTCGAACGCAGTGTAGCCGCCACGGTACAGAGTGATTTTCTTCTGTTCGACGTGGGCGATGTTGTCGACCACGGCGTCGAGGAAATCCCGGTCGTGGGAAATCAGCAGCAAAGTGCCCGGGTAGCTCTTGAGGAAATCTTCCAGCCACAGGATCGCATCAAGGTCCAAGTGGTTGGTCGGTTCGTCGAGCAGCAACAAGTCCGAGGGGCACATCAGCGCCTGGGCCAGGTTCAGGCGCATGCGCCAGCCACCGGAGAAGTCGGCAACCGGGCGATCCATCTGCTCGTTGGTAAAACCAAGGCCGGCAAGCATCTTGCGGGCGCGGGCGTCGGCGGTGTAGCCGTCGGCACTGTCGAGTTCCGAGTGCAGGCGGGCCTGGGCGGCGCCGTCCTGGGCTTTCTCGGCCTCGGCCAGGTCGTGTTGCACCTGACGCAGGCGCTGGTCGCCATCGAGCACGTAGTCGACCGCGATACGGTCCAGGGTGTCGATCTCCTGGCGCATATGGGCGATGCGCCAGTCGGCCGGCAGCAGGCAGTCCCCGGAATCTGGGGTCAGCTCACCCAGCAACAGAGCGAACAACGTGGATTTGCCGGCGCCGTTGGCACCGATCAGGCCGGCTTTGTGACCGGCGTGCAGGGTCAGCTCGGCGTCTTCAAGAAGACGTTGCGGGCCACGCTGTAATGTTAGGCTTTGAAGTCGGATCATAATGGCGGCGGAGTCTACCAGCTTCGTTGGCCGCTGGCTTGGGTGTGAATATGTGCGCTGACCTGTGGAGCTTTGCCCTCTCGATTTACGCCCGCCCGGGCGTCGAAGCCGCTTGCCTGCGTTTACAGGCCAAAGGCGCGGATGTGTGCCTGCTGCTCTGTGGCGCGTGGCTGGAGCAACGCGGCGTGGCGTCGACATCCGAACGCATGCAGGCGCTGCAGGACATTGCGCGGCCGTGGCAGAAAGAAGTGGTCGAACCGTTACGACAGGTGCGCGTGCAGTGGCGAGCCATGGCGCAGCAGGATGAGCCATTGGCGGCGTTACGCGAACGGGTCAAAGCCCTGGAGCAGGAGGCGGAACGGGAGTTGCTGACGCGGCTGGAGACGCTAACGCAAGCATGGCCGATCGGAGAAAGCGAGGATCACCAAGGATGGCTTGAAGGCTTGGCGACCGAAGCCGCCAACCTTGACCACGACGCGCTGCAATCGCTGCGCGCCATGGCCACCGGCACTTAGGAAGCGCTGGTTGGGGTGGTGCTTGGCGCTACCGGTGCAGGGGTGCTGCTGGCCGATGCGGTTGGCGCGGTGGACGCAGCCGGGGTAGCAGCCGGGGCTGCTGGCTTGGCCGGTGCAGGCTTTGCAGCAGCAGGTTTTGCGGCTGCTTTTGCAACTGCTGGCTTTGCAGCTGGTTTTGCAACTGCTGGCTTAGCGGCTGGTTTGGCAGCAGCAGGTTTGGCAGCCGGCTTAACGGCTGGCTTCGCAGCAGCAGGTTTGGCAGCTGGCTTGGCGGCTGGTTTCGCAGCAGCAGTTTTGGCTACTGGCTTGGCGGCTAGTTTCGCAGCAGCAGGTTTGGCTACTGGCTTGGCGGCCGGTTTAGCAGCAGCAGTTTTGGCAACTGGCTTGGCGGCCGGTTTTGCAGCAGCAGTTTTGGCAACTGGCTTGGCGGCCGGTTTTGCAGCAGCAGTTTTAGCAGCTGGCTTGGCAGCTGGTTTCGCAGCAGCAGTTTTGGCAGCTGGCTTGGCGGCCGGTTTCGCAGCAGCAGCTTTGGCAGCTGGCTTGGCGGTCGGTTTCGCAGCAGCAGTTTTGGCGGCTGGCTTAGCGGCTGGTTTTGCAGCAGCGGTTTTGGCAGCTGGCTTAGCGGCCGGTTTCGCAGCAGCAGTTTTGGCGGCTGGCTTAGCGGCTGGTTTTGCAGCAGCGGTTTTGGCAGCTGGCTTAGCGGCTGGTTTTGCAGCAGCAGTTTTTTTAGCCGCTGGCTTGACCGCAGTCTTAGCCGAAGCCTTCGACGCAACAGCTTTTGCCGGAGTACGAGCGCCCAGCACTTTAGCCACAGCTTCTTTCACTCGACCAACGCCCTGGGCCAGCTTCAAGCTTTCCTGAGCATCGCGTTTGAGTTGGGAAATGTAGGTACGGGTTTCAGCTTGGCGATCCTTGAGAGCGTCCAGCAGGTCCTCAAGTTCTTTGACCGCGCCTTTGGCTTTGGCTTGAGCCTTGGCCTTGCCGGCAGTGGCGGCGTCTTGCAGTTTGGTGCGGGACTTGTGCAGCTTTTCTTGCGCTTTACCGCGTTGTTTTTCCAGTTTGGCGAGCAGTTTTTCTGCATCGGCCAAGGCCTGGGAACACGCGCTTTCCAGATGTTCGAGCAAGCTGCCCGAAAGTTGTTGGAGCAAATGCAACGGGGTATTTACAGGCTTCTGTTTGGCCGACATGGTTTACCTCCTGGCTGACGTGGGTGCGGCTCATACTAGCCCTCTGCTCTTACCGCCGCTAGGGCATGTTGACAGTATCGTTTGCCTTGCGTTGCACCGTGCGAAAAATCTTATCGATATAACGAAAATCCACGGCACTTTTTGCGCACTCACACTGGCATAATCCGTCGCACTTTCGGCGGGAGAATGCTCATGTCGCGTTACCTTTTTTTAGTGCTTGGCTTGGCGGTTTTTGCAGCCAATGCGGGTGAGCAATCGCCGCCCAAAACCACTGCCCAAGACCCACACGATCTTGCCTACAGCCTGGGGGCGAGCCTCGGCGAACGCTTGCGCCAGGAAGTCCCCGACCTGCAGATCCAGGCCCTCGTCGACGGCCTCAAGCAAGCCTACCAAGGCAAACCACTGGCGCTGGACAACGCACGCATCGAGCAGATCCTGGCCCAGCACGAAGCACAAAGCGCAGCCGACGCCGAGGTGCCAAGCAGCGAAAAAGCACTCGCCGCTGAGCAGCAATTTTTAGCCAAGGAAAAAACCGCAAGCGGCGTACGCGAATTGGCAGATGGCATCCTGCTTACGGAACTCACACCCGGCAACGGCAGCAAACCGTTGGCCAGTGATGAGGTACAAGTGAAATACGTGGGTCGGTTACCCGATGGGACCGTCTTCGATAAGAGCACGCAGCCGCAGTGGTTTCGCCTGGACAGCGTGATCAGCGGCTGGAGCAGCGCCCTGCAACAAATGCCGGTAGGTGCGAAATGGCGCCTGGTGATTCCATCGGCGCAAGCCTATGGCGCCGACGGTGCAGGTGAGTTGATACCCGCGTATACGCCGCTGGTGTTCGAGATCGAATTGCTCGGTACCCGCCACTGACCCAATAAAAAACGGTGCGCCATGCGCACCGTTTTTTTCTCGCCGCGAAGGGTCAGGCCTGGGTGGCCGCCTCTTCCTTGTGGGCGTTGTGCAGCACTTCGATCAGGCAGTCTTCCAGTTCGAAACGCTCATGTAGCAACCCACCGAGCTCTTTGAATTTTTCCGCAACACATTTGCCGGCATCACACAGGTCGGTGAACGCCAGCAGCTTTTCCGTGATGACATCAATGCGTGGGTAAAGGGTCTCGGCCAATTCCAGACCGCGCTGATCATCAAAGGCTTCCGCCTCTTTGGTCAGTTGCTCGTAGACCCCGAAATGGCCGGCAGACACGTAGTCCACCAATACACCGCAAAAGTCTTGCAGCGGTTCGCGATTCTCAGCCAGTGCCTCGGGCTTGGCGCCGAGAGCATCAAAGGCTCGAACCAGTTCGTGACGTGCCTTCAACCAGCTGTCGATCAGCTTGTGCACCCCACCCCAGCGTTCCTGAGCATTCTGACAACTTTCCAGCATGATGATCTCTCTTCCCTATAGGGGGCGCTGCCGCTCTGTGCCCGCGCAACTCAAGGATAAAGCGGCAGCCGGACAAAGCCGCATCTGACAAACGGTTTCGATAATGCGTGCGGGCCAGATTATGCCCGCATGACTATCGCTTCAAGGTACGCAGGAGAGAAAGTTCATACAAGTGTTTAATCCCTTCCTACCCACTGCGACTTACTTTTACTGCGTTGCAAGGCCCAAGCGGCGGCCGAATAACAGTGGTGAAAACTGCATGATGCCCAGGATCAGCATCGCCACGAAGAACAACAGGCTCCACTCGGGAAGGCTCAAGTCAAACAGTGTCCAGTTGATCTCCACGCAATCAACGGTGCCTTTGACCGTCAATTGCAGGGCCTGCCATAACGACAGGTTTTCGATCATGTACTGCAAGCTCGGCCAGCAATCGGTGGCCTGCTCCGGCGCGGCATTTTGTAGCAGCACTTGCCGCACGGCAGTGATGGCGCCGAGCAATGCACACCCCATGCTGCCCATCGCATAAAAGTAGGCCGCAGAGCGCCGTGGGCTATGGAACGCAGCCATCAAATTGATCAGCGTGAAGGTTGCCAGAAAGATGCGTTGCATCTGGCACAGGAAACACGGACGGAGCAGCGCGCCATACTCAAGATAAAAAGACGCACCCAACGTCAGCGCACCAGCCATGAACGCCAGGAAAAACAAGGAGCGTGAAGGGGCCAAAGACATTGTTATCCGTACCGCAAGAGATAGGTCGTTACGGTAGAGGAAAGGCCCGACCCCTTTCAATACGCGCTAGAGCAGACAATTCCGCAAGAGCATGGGGATATGCCGCCAGAACATGGATGACTTCAAGCCGTCAGCAGTAGGAATTTACTACGCAGGGCTTTAGACCCAGCATTTGCACAGTGATGGAGGGCTGGCCCTCAGACGCTTCTGAGCCAACCTCCACCCTCTTTCCTACTTCAAACCCGTGCAGGAACGGGTAATGGTGCGGCCAACAGACGGCTGTCCAACAGGCCAAGCCCTTCTTGGAACAATTGGTTGCTACGCTCCGTGTCACCTAATTGGGCAAGCAGACGCGCCAGCTCAGCGCATGCCTCAGGATTGCGCTGCACCTGCAGGCTGTTTTCCAAGTAGTCCCGCGCCTTGCCCCACAAACTGGTTTGCAAACACAGGCGACCCAGGGTCAGCAGCAGGCTGGCATCACCCGGATGGTCCTTCAGCCAGCCTTCGGCAAATTTCAGTTGTCGAGCCGGGTCTGCGCCACGCAGCAAACCGTAAAGCCGGATCAGGTGGCTGTCGTAACCGCGCTTGATCGCGCCGCGCAGTACCTCCTCGGCCTTGGCATCGGCGCCCAATCGACGCAGCTGCTCAGCGTAAGCCAGCACCAGTTGTGGCTCCTGGCGCTGGGCGGAAGTCAGTTGCTCCCATGCCCGGTCCAAAGACTGTAAACCGGCCTCGCCCTGCTCTTCACGCTGGGCCGCCAGGCCAAGGTTTTCACCCCAGGCGCGACGCTCCAGCTCAGCTAATTCGCTGGCGGGAAGCACCTTGTCCTTGCGCAACTCCGGCAGCAGACGGATCACCGACGGCCAATCGCCCCGCTGCTGATGCAAGCGCTGCAACTGACGCAACACCTGCGGGTTATGCGGATGACGCTCGTGCATCGCTTGCAGGGTGACCAGCGCACCTTCAGTGTCGCCGCGGTCCATCTGCAATTGCGCATGACTCAAGGCGACCGCCAACTCCGCCTGGGGCTGACGCTCCAAGGCGCGCTCCAGCAAAGCGTCAGCCTCTTCATAGCGGCCCTGCTCATTGGCCGCACGCGCTGCGCCAAGGTAGTAGAGCAACGGTTGACGCTCGGCTTCGGCGGCACGGTGCAGGTGGCGTTCGGCGCTGGCCCAGCGGCCTTCGGCGAGGTCCATCTGGCCCTGTTCAATCGCGATCTGTACCCGACGGCTCCGGTTGCGCCGCGACCACGGGTTGACCACGCCACCGGAGGTGGTGAGCAAGCTCAGCAGCACGCGGATCAAGTAGATCACCAGAACCACTGCAAACACCGCCACCAGCGTGGCCCACAGGCTCGACTCGTAATGCAGCAGATGCGGGTAGGTAATCAGCACGTAACCGGTGTGTTTCGAAATACCCACAGCCAGTGCCAGGGCGATTGCAATCGCCAGCACCAAAATCACATAGAAGCGCTTCATCGGCTCTACTCCTTGGTCGCCGGCGTGCCCGCCGACGCCTTGGCTTCATCGGCAGACAGATGACGGCGTTCAAGATAGGCCTGCACGGCGGCCAGGCTTGCAGCCAGGTCCGGCGTGACCACAGAGACGGCCTTGGGCTCAAGCTCGGCAATCCGCGCCAGCATCGCCTTGCTCTGCGGGTTGTCCTGGTTGAAGTTGTCTTGCAGCACGCTGCGCGCCTCACCCAGGGAGCGGCTGTACACCGCCGTTTCACCGTTGAGCGCGGCCCATTGCGCTTGTTCAAGGGCCAGGCTCAGGGCCAGGCGCACTTGGTTCAGGCCCTGGCCGGCAAGCAACGGACGAATGTTGTCGTCAGGGTTGAAGTCGATGCGGAAGTAGCGAGAGATCTGCTCCCACCATTCACTCCAGCGGCTTTGCGTATCGGTGGTTGGGCGCCCTTGGGAGGCCGGTTCGGTGAGCTGGTATTGCGGGGCAATGGCCGCCAGTTGCACGACCTGATCACGCAGTGCCGCCAGTTGCAGGTACAGGCCGGTGCGGTCCGGCTGCTCGGTGCTGCGCAGCGCGGCGAGGCTCTTGGCCAACTGCTCACGCGCGGCATAGGAACCTGGGTCGCTCTGCTCGCGCAGAATTTCGTCGGCGCCCTGGACTAGCGACTGAGCACTGTTGATGTCTTGTAGTGCGGAAAGACGCAAGCTGGCCAGGCGGATCAGGTGCTCGGCCTCGGCCAGCCGCCAGTCCTGGCGGCTGGCACCCAGCACGGTTTCCAAGCGCTGGCTCAAGCGCTGCTGATCACCCTGCAACTGGGCGACCAGACGGCGACGCTCCTCCAGCTCATCCGCTGCGGGCAACTGTGCCAAGCGAGCGGCCAGCTGTTGTTGGCTCTGCTTGAGCGCCTGGGATTGGTCATCGAGGGTCTGCACCTGGCCCAGCTGTTGCTGGCTGCTGGCTTGCAGGGCGCGGACCTGCCAGATGCCCCAACCGCCGGCGGCAACACCTGCGGCGCCAAGCAACAGGGCTACGATTGCCAGACCATTGCCACGGCGTGGCGCGCTGACCGGTGACTCAACCGGCACATCAAGTGCGGGTTGGGCTTCATCTTTAGGCAAGGCTGTTTCGCTCACGTATCCGTCCTTTGCGTATCAGAGAGTGGGGCGGCGGCCTTATATGGCACAGCTGCGCAACGCCACTAACAAAGCCGCGGCACTCGCGCCGCGACAATCCACAACTTTTTCTGCGCCAGCGGCCCGCGCCATTTCATAGACCCGCGGGCTGGGCACGAACAACGGCAGCTGCGCTACCTCAGGCCAATCTTCGCCAGCCAAGGCTTGCAGGTGCAAAAAACCCTGCCCACTGCTGACCACCACGCCGTTCAAGCGTTCCAACTGGATGCGTTGCATCAACGCCCCCGGGTCGTAAGCTGGAAGGAAACGACGATACAACTCCAGATAGTCGACACTAGCACCTTGCTCGCGTAAACGCTCAGCCAGCAGCCCCCGCCCACCCTCGCCACGCAAGATCAGCACTCGGGCGTTTGGCTGTGCAATAGCCTCGCGCAAGGCCGGCAATGCAAGCAAGGCCTCGCTGTCGTCGCCGCTTGGCGGGTAGTGAACAGTCAGGCCGTGGTTGGCCAGTACCTGCGCGGTGGCCGCGCCGACGCTGAACCACGGCAACTGCGGCCAGGGCTGATCCAACAGTTGCAAGGCCAGTCGCGCAGCCGGTTTGCTGACCACAATGACCGCGTTATAACGGCCCAGGTCACGAAAAACCGCCTGCTGCTCAGCCGTTACCGGCAAGGCTTCGATGCCCAGCAATGGCAGGCTGCTGCTGAAAATACCGGCGTCGGACAACGTCGCGGCCAGGGCCAACGACTCCTCGGCAGGCCGCGTCAGCAGCACACGCCAGTCGGTCACTGCGGGCCGGCCTCGCCGTAGACTTTCTGCAGAATGGCGCCAGCGCCCTTCTCCAGCAGCTCTTCTGCCACCTGGATACCCAATGCGGTGGCATCGCGTTGCGGCCCGCGCACCTCGGCGGTGAGCAGCGTGCCACCTGCCGGGTCACCTACCAAGCCGCGCAACCAAAGGTTTTCGCCTTCGAGCACGGCGTAGCAGGCGATCGGCACCTGGCAGCCACCGTTGAGGTGTTTGTTCAGGGCGCGCTCGGCCGTCACACGGACTTCGGTGTCTTGATGATCCAGGGGTTTGAGCAGGGCGTGAATTTCGCTGTCGGCAGTGCGGCACTCGATGCCCACTGCGCCCTGGCCACCCGCAGGCAAGCTGTCTTCGACGCTGATGGCCGAGGTGATACGGTCTTCGAAACCCAGGCGAATCAAACCGGCCGCCGCGAGGATAATCGCGTCATATTCACCGGCATCCAGCTTGGCCAGGCGGGTGTTGACGTTGCCGCGCAGAAAACGGATTTGCAGGTCCGGGCGCCGGGTCAGCAACTGCGCCTGGCGACGCAGGCTCGAGGTGCCGACGATGCTGCCCAGGGGCAGTTCTTCCAGCGATGCGTAGGTGTTGGAAACAAAGGCGTCGCGCGGGTCTTCGCGCTCGCAGATGCAATACAGGCCCAGGCCTTCGGGGAAGTCCATCGGCACGTCTTTCATCGAATGCACGGCGATGTCGGCTTCGTTTTCCAGCAGCGCGGTTTCCAGTTCTTTGACGAACAAGCCCTTGCCGCCGATCTTCGACAATGGCGAGTCCAGCAGCTTGTCGCCGCGACTGACCATGGGCACCAGGGATACTTTCAGCCCCGGATGGGCCTGCTCAAGACGGGCTTTGACGTATTCGGCCTGCCACAAGGCCAAGGCGCTTTTACGGGTGGCGATGCGGATTTCGCGAGAGGACATGGATCAATCCGTACTGAATAGATACGGCAGATAATAACAGCTCAGGCAAATACGCTTTGATTTGAATCAGCAAGTGCGGGGCCTCCCTGGCCGCATCACACCGGGATAAAGTATGCAGACCGCGCCAAAGGCCTTGGGCTAAAGCTGCTGCATCATCTTGCGCACACCCGCGACGTGGCGTCGGCTGACGATCAAGGCGTCGCCGTTAAGCCCTTTCAGGAATAACTGAAAGTGCCCAAGAGGCGTGCGCTGCAGGCGTTCTATTCGCTCGCGGGCCACCAGCGCGTTGCGGTGGATGCGCACAAAGCGGTCGCCGAATTCATCCTCAAGGGCTTTGAGCGGCTCATCGAGCAAGACTTCGCCGTCCTCGTGACGCAGGGTCACGTACTTGTGGTCGGCAATAAAGTAAACCACCTGGTTCAGTGGAATCAGCTCGATACCTTTGCGCGTCCGCGCGCTGATATGGCTGCGCGGCCCATTACCACTCTGGGCTGCCGGCTGGGTCAGCGCGGCGAGTTGCACGCGGTTAGGGCGCTCGGCTTTTTTCAGGGCCTTGAGCAGCGCTTCGGCGGTCACCGGCTTGGCGACAAAGCTGACACCACTGTCTTCGAGCGTCTGTGCAGAAAACTCTTCTTGAGCTGCACACAACACCACGGCAGGCGGCGATTCTCGCTCGCTGAGGCGGGCGGCCACTTGCAGGCCATCAAGGCCCGGCAGGCGAATATCGAGCAAGACCACATCCGGCTTGAGGCTGTCGATCAGCGTCAACGCCTCCTCGCCGTTGGTGGCACTCGGTTCAAGGACTGTATAACCCTCGAGTTCACTGACCAGACGGCTCAGTCGCTCGCGGGCTTGGGGTTCGTCATCAACGATCAGGACATTCATATTGCGCTGGATTCCTGCGTGAGTCTCGCACAAGGATAGCGTAGACAGGTGCGGTGACTTGCGTCACAGCGATCCACGCTAAGACTAGTGCGAGCGGCAAAAAGTGCCCCGGCAGCGGCACCCATATTTACCCGGACCTGTTCAATTGCGCCCAAGACCTGCTGCCTTCGGGCATCGTCGTAGGGTTTGCTGATACACAATCCGAATACCCCCGTTTTTAAATGGCTAGTCAGGGATATGACCGCATCACCCGACTTTGGTGCATTCACGCTCTATCAGTGCAACTGTAGACGCTCGCTGAGACGATATTGCTCAATCGTCAAATATCGTTTCAATTAACGCCTCCCTCCAGTCTCTTCCCGGATGCGTTCGGCGGCAAGGCACTTAGCCATCCTTCGCACAAATAAAAATGCCGACCACCCGCAGCATCGCCTGCGCAGGCAACCCTGTTATTATCGGCGGCACACCTCCACGCCTCTTTTAAGCAGATCACGAGCGAATCCATGAGCACCGACAAGACCAACCAGTCCTGGGGCGGCCGCTTCAGTGAACCCGTCGACGCCTTCGTCGCGCGCTTCACCGCCTCCGTCACCTTCGACCAGCGCCTGTACCGCCACGACATCATGGGCTCGATCGCCCACGCCACGATGCTGGCCAAGGTCGGCGTGCTGACCGACGCCGAGCGCGACAGCATCATCGATGGCCTGACCACCATTCGCGGTGAGATCGAGGCCGGCACGTTCGACTGGCGCGTCGACCTGGAAGACGTGCACATGAACATCGAGGCCCGCCTCACCGATCGCATCGGTGTGACCGGCAAGAAACTGCACACCGGTCGCAGCCGTAACGACCAGGTAGCGACCGATATCCGCCTATGGCTGCGCGATGAAATCGACCTGATCCTGGCCGAAATCACCCGCCTGCAACAAGGTCTGCTGGAACAGGCCGAGCGTGAGTCCGGCACGATCATGCCCGGTTTCACCCACCTGCAAACTGCGCAGCCTGTGACCTTCGGCCATCACCTGCTGGCCTGGTTCGAAATGCTCAGCCGCGACTACGAGCGCCTGGTGGATTGCCGCAAGCGCGCCAACCGCATGCCGTTGGGCAGTGCCGCATTGGCCGGCACCACGTACCCGATCGACCGCGAGTACACCGCGCAGCTGCTGGGTTTTGACGCTGTGGGCGGCAACTCCCTGGACGGCGTGTCCGACCGTGACTTCGCCATCGAGTTCTGCGCCGCCGCCAGCATTGCGATGATGCACTTGTCGCGGTTCTCCGAAGAATTGGTGCTGTGGACCAGCGCGCAATTCCAGTTCATCGAGCTGCCGGACCGCTTCTGCACCGGCAGCTCGATCATGCCGCAAAAGAAAAACCCCGACGTGCCCGAACTGGTACGTGGCAAGAGCGGCCGCGTATTCGGCGCGCTGATGGGCCTGCTGACCTTGATGAAAGGCCAACCGCTGGCCTACAACAAGGACAACCAGGAAGACAAAGAGCCGCTGTTCGACGCCGCCGACACCCTGCGTGATTCGCTGCGTGCGTTTGCCGACATGATCCCGGCGATCAAGCCCAAGCACGCGATCATGCGTGAAGCGGCCTTGCGCGGGTTCTCTACCGCGACCGACCTGGCGGACTACCTTGTACGCTGCGGTCTGCCGTTCCGTGACTGCCACGAAATCGTCGGCCACACCGTGAAATACGGCGTGGACACCGGCAAGGACCTGGCGGAAATGAGCCTGGAAGAACTGCGCCAGTTCAGCGACCAGATCGAGCAGGACGTGTTTGCCGTGCTGACCCTGGAAGGTTCGGTGAATGCGCGCAATCACATCGGCGGCACTGCGCCGGCGCAGGTCAAGGCAGCCGTCGTGCGCGGCCGGGAACTGCTCGCCAGTCGCTAAAAGCTAAAAGCATCGCAGGCAAGCCAGCTCCCACATTGACCGAGTTCCACCCTTGGAATGCAGTCGAATGTGGGAGCGGGCTTACCCGCGATAGCGTCCTGAAAGGCGCCGAGAATTTACTTCTTGGCAGCAATCATCGCCATAAACGCCGGCATCGCCGCCTCCCTGTCCGCCGCCACTTTCTGGGCGTTGGGCATGCCATGCAAGCGCTCCAGCAACGCTTTAGCCTTCGGCAACTCAGCCAGCAAATCCACGCCAAACAGCTTCTCGCCCACACCACAGGCGAGGTTCACGCTGTACATAAAGTACAGATCGGCAATCGTAAAATTTTCCCCCGCCACATACGGCGCAAACTTGCCGTGCCTGCTTAAAGAGCTGACCCCTAACAGCAATTCGGCCTTGGATTTTTCCTTGACCGCCTCCGGCACCGGCATCCCGAAGAACGCCTCGGCGAAACACGCACGGGCAGGCAATTCGATGTACAGCTCGATTTCCCGGCACAGTGCCAGCACCTGAGCCCGCTGAAAAGGCTCGGCCGGCAGCAGCGACGGGCCTTCTTGGGTGTGTTCGATGTACTCGAGGATCACGCTGGTTTCGTTGATAAACCCCTGCTTGACGCCCAGCACCGGCACTTTGCCGCGCGGGCTGACGGCCAGGGCTTCTGGCGTCTGGCCCGGGTAAAACGGCACCTCTTCAAATGGCAGGCCTTTCTCCAGCAGTGCCAGTTTGACCATGTTGTAGTAGTTGCTGACCGAAAATCCGTAAAGCTTGAGCATTGCGATGCCTCCAGGCCGGGTATGGGGTTGGCTGCAGAAGTTATAGTGCGTGCAGCCCCACCTGACCAGCAGCATCACCTGCCTGAATGGGGGTAAACTGACGCCCTTTCCTTGAGGAGCCTGCCATGAGCGAGCCGACCGATATCGACAGCGACGAAGAAGAGTTCACCGAAAGTACGCTGACCCAGGTCATCGAAAACCAGATCGAAAGCGACAATCCACCTGCCGCCAAAGCCACCTTGAATAAGCTGACGCTGGTGGGTTACGAGCGCGAAGAGATTCTGCATCTCATGGCTCACGTGCTGGCCGTGGAAATCGACAAGATGCTGGACGAAGACCGCGCATTCAATACCGAATGGTACGAAACCGCGCTGCGGGCGCTGCCGCAATTGCCTCCGGAAAACGACTGAATCGAGCACCTTTGTGGCCGGGACGCCTGCTTCCTCGCCACAAACCTGCGCCATATCAAGACCCACGACTTTCTCACTGGACAGCCCGGCAAAGTGCGTTCACCTTATGCCCTGCTAGCCTCTAATAAATTTTAGAACGTCTGGAGTCCTTATGTCGTATACCCCTGAATTGGTTGCCGAACTGGAAATCCTTGTACTCTTCCCCTTGGACAGCACCAAGGAAGGTCTGAAAGTCCACCAGACCGCCGCTCCCACTGCCATCGCCGCGGCCAAGCGCCTCCATGCGAAAGGACTTATCGACCAGCCAGACGGGGGCTACCTGACCAGCCTTGGCCGGGACGCTGCAGAGCAGGCACAAACCCTGTTGACCATCCTGACCACCGCCAACACCAAAGAAGCTGCCTGACCTCTGATACCGCCCATGGAGTCCGCCCTCTGCGGATTCCGAGGGCGTTGCTGTGGACGACACAAAATTCTGACGCCGAAAACCATTTCCCTCTAAACCTCCTACGCTTGTGTCTGTAAACTCCCACATGGCCGCCCACGTCGGGCCCTGCGAGCCACCGAGTTCGACATGACCCGCACCCATGAAATCCGCCCCGACCTGGACGAAGGCATCGACCGCAAGGTGCTGACCCAGCTGCGCGCGCGGTTCATGGGCCTCAATGAAGGCCGCATGGCCCGGGCAGTCGAGGGCCTGACGCCGCGCCAGCAAAGCGTGCTGACCCTGTTGCCGCTGTTTTTCCACGTCAATCACCCGCTATTGCCGGGGTATGTCTCAGGCAGCACGCCGGCTGGGCTGTCGAATTTCGAACCCGACGCCCAAGCCCTGGCCGAAGCCCAACGCCTGACCCGCTCGTTTTCCTACAAGCAACGCCATGGCAACCCGCCCCGGCCGATCCACGGCTTGTTCCTAATGGGCAGCCTCGGCACCCTGGCCCAGGCCGATCAGAGCGATATGGACGTGTGGGTGTGCCACGCGCCTGACCTTGGCGAAGCGGAACTCGCCGAACTGCGCAAAAAATGCCAACTGCTCGAAGCCTGGGCGCTGACCATGGGGGCCGAGGCGCACTTTTTCCTGATCGAGCCGACGCGTTTTGTACTGGGTGAACGCGACACGCAACTGAGCTCCGACGACTGCGGCACCACCCAGCATTACCTGCTGCTGGATGAGTTCTACCGCACCGCCATCTGGCTGGCTGGGCGCACGCCGATCTGGTGGCTGGTGCCGGTGTACGAAGAAACCCGTTACGCCGAGTTCACCCACACGCTGATCTCCAAGCGTTTTATCCGCGCCGATGAAACCCTCGACCTCGGCCACCTGGCCAACATCCCACCGGGCGAGTTCATTGGTGCCGGGCTATGGCAGCTGTTCAAGGGCATCGAGTCGCCCTACAAATCGGTGCTCAAGCTGCTGCTGACTGAGGTTTACGCCAGCGAACACCCGAACGTGCACTGTTTGAGCCTGCGCTTTAAACGTGCCGTGTTCGCCAACCAGGTGGACCTGGACGAGTTGGACCCGTACATCGTGGTTTACCGCCGCATTGAGGAATACCTCAAGGTGCGCAACGAGCCGGAACGCCTGGAACTGGTAAGGCGTGCGCTGTACCTGAAGGTCAACCGCAAGCTCAGCGCCGGCCAACGCGCCAGCGGCTGGCAACGCTTGTTGCTGGAGCGCCTGGCCCACGAATGGGGCTGGGACCAGCGCCAACTGGCCCTGCTGGACAGCCGCAGCCAGTGGAAAGTGCGCCAGGTCGCCTCCGAGCGCCGCGCGCTGGTCAATGAGCTCAATTACAGCTATCGCTTTCTCACCCAGTTCGCCCGCACCGAGCAGACCGTCAGCCTGATCAACAAGCGCGACCTCAATGTGCTGGGCCGGCGCTTGTACGCGGCGTTCGAACGCAAGGCCGGCAAGGTCGAGTTCATCAACCCCGGCATCGCGCCTGATTTGGCCGAAGACACCCTCACGCTGGTGCAATCACCCAATCGCAAGGAGCCGGGCCAGCACCATTGGGGCCTGTACAACGGCAACCTCACGGCGCTGGAATGGGAGCACTTCGCGCCGATCAAGCGCAGTCGCGACCTGTTGGAAATGCTCACCTGGTGCCACCGCAATGGCGTGATTGACAGCAGCACGCGCCTGGCGCTGCACCCGGGCGTCAGCGACATGACCGAATTCGAGCTGTTCAACCTGCTGGGCAGCCTGCAACAGACCATCGCCCTGCCCTTGACCAGCGTCGATGAGGAGCGTCTGTTGCGCTCGGCAGTGCCGGAAGAAGTGCTGTTGCTGGTCAACGTCGGCATCGACCCGCTCAAGCATCACCGCGACCTGAATATCCTGATGACCACCGAGCGCACCGACTCCCTGAGCTATGCCGGTGTGCGCGACAACCTGGTGCTGACCCTGGATCAGGTCACGCGCAACAGTTGGAACGAGGTGATGGTGAGCCGCTACGACGGCCCTCACGCGCTGCTCGACTGCCTGCGTGACTACCTCAACCAATTGCCGTCGGACCATTTGCCCCGCCTGCGGGTGCGCTGTTTCTGTCACAACCGTGCGCAGTTCATTGCCCAGCGCGTGGAAGAAATCTTCGATACCGCACAGAACCTGCTGCTCGGCCAGTCCAACCACCGCTACCTGTTGCAGGTACAGCAGCACTATCACGTGATGGAGCTGACGCCGGGCCAGGCTACCCATGTGTCACTGCCAACCCAGGACGCGCTGATCGCTTACCTCAGCGAAGAATTGGCCAGCTACAGCCCGCTGCACCTGGACGCCATGGCCTTGGAGGACCATGACCTGGCGTTGTTGCTACCGATGGGTTTGGCCGATTGCGTGCAAGTGTTCTACCGGGTCAATGAAGGCTTCGCCGAGCTGTATGTACTCGATGAATTCAACGCGCTCTGGCGGCAACGCTTGCCGTTTCATGATGAGCAGAGCCTGTTGGCGCCGTTGCAGCGCTTCTTGCAGTCGATCATCTATCGCCGCGAAGCACTCTCGCCGCTGGACACACAGCAGCCGTTGGCCGAGGTGCAAACCTTGTATTACCAACTGTTGCCATCAGGCAGTAATCGCGCACGCGGCATCGAACCTCGCCCGTCACCGCAGAACCCGGCGAATAAGCCGTTTTATGACGTGCAGGCAATTATCGGCAAGGCGGCGCCCGGCCAAGTAGGCATCACCCTGTACTGCAATCAGCGGGAATTTTGCGAACTGGAGTTTGGCGACCAGCTGTTTGCAGTGGTCGCCCAGGAAATCGTCGGGCAGCGCCGGGAACCCGAGCGCTACCGCTGCTACATCACCGACCTGGACTTGTCCGGACTACTCGGTGATGTGCAAAGCCCGAGCAACTTGTACCTGCGCTACAAGGCCGAGTTGGAGCTGTCACTCAACAAAGCACTGAAACAAGTTTAAAGCGGCTCTAGTTACAGAGAGAATGCGCCGCCGTCTTTGGGCTGGCCTTCAACGCTGAGCAATTCAAGCTTGAGGGTCTTGCCACCCGGCGCCGGCCAATCGATGTGCTGGCCTACTTGCAGGCCGAGCAACGCACTGCCCACTGGGGCCAGGATCGAGATCTTGCCTTCGTCGGCATTCGCGTCCTTGGGGTAAACCAGGGTCAGGTGGTAGTCCTTGCCGCTGCCTTGCTCACGGCAATGCACGCTGGAGTTCATGGTCACGACGCTTGCAGGCACTTCATCGTGGCCAACCAGTTCTTCGGCACGATCGAGTTCGCGTTGCAGGGCTTCGACGCCCGGCGAGCCCTCGCCTACGCGGTCGATCAGTTGCTCCAGACGCTGCACGTCAAGACGGGTAAGAATGATGGAAGGTGCGGTCATGATTCAGGCAGACTCCTTTTTTCTGCACACAAAAGCAAAACCCCGCCAGAAAAAGGCGGGGTTCTCACGGACCTCGATGAGTTGAGGTGTACCCGGACACTACCACAGCGACACAAATAAACAAGACGGTCTCAGACGTGGCTCCGGCGCTGCTCGGCCTCGGCGCAGATCACCCGGCGCCGGGCATCGTCGGCGGAGCGCCATTCGCGGATGTCTTCCACATGACGGAAGCAGCCGAGACAGACTTTTTGCTCGTCCAGGCGACACAAACTGATACAAGGTGACGGCACCGCCGGGCTGACATTGCTGAACAGCGGCTTCGGCGGGCGAACGGATGCAGGCTGGGTCACGATCAGATCTCGTCGAAGTCCAGGTCAGCGCCGGACTGTTCCTTCGTGAGGCGAGCGAGCATTTCGCTCAGCAGCTCCTCGGTGGTGTCGTGCGCCCAACGATTTTCCTCCTCGTCATAGTCGAAGTGAAAACCACCGGTACGTGCCGCCAACCACAGCTGACGCAGCGGCTCCTGGCGGCTGAAAATCAGTTGGGTACCGTTTTCAAACTTGACGGTCAGCACGCCGGCCGAGTTTTCCAGGTCCACGTCCAGGCCGCTGTCGTCGAAAATATCTTCCAGCGCCTGTTGTGTCGCATCCACCAGGTCGTGAAAACGGGCTTCGGTCAAACTCATTGTGGCAACCTCAAAAGTGTCTGGTTTTGCTCAAGCGCCGCACGATACGGGCGAGCCCCGCCGATTGCAAAGGATACCGATTTCATCACGAATGGCGGAATGAAATATCCCCATCAAGGGTAGGACGCTTCCTGACCGTCTCGGCAAACCCCCGTCGGACGGGTATTGCGGCGCATAGGCAAGCTGGCGGGTGGTCGGTATACTCGGGCGCAATTAATGCATATTCAAGGATTTCGCCATGAAGCGCCTGATCTCGTCCCTTGCTGCGCTCGTCGCGGTCGCTTGCCTCGTTAGTGCCTGTGGTCAAAAAGGCCCGCTGTACCTGCCCGATGACAGCAAAGACCCGAATGAACAGGCGCAATCGTCGCAAAAGCCGGCAAAAGCGCACAAGCACGACACCTATTAAGGGAAACTCATGGACGCTTTTAACTACCGGGACGGCGAGCTGTTCGCGGAAGGCGTGGCGCTGTCCGCGATTGCCCAGCGCTTTGGCACCCCGACTTATGTGTACTCGCGTGCGCACATCGAAGCCCAATACCGCTCCTTCACCGACCCGCTCAAGGGCGTTCCACACCTGGTGTGCTACGCGGTCAAGGCCAACTCCAACCTGGGTGTACTGAATGTCCTGGCGCGCCTTGGCGCCGGTTTCGACATCGTCTCCCGTGGCGAGCTGGAGCGTGTATTGGCTGCTGGCGGCACGCCTGACAAGATCGTCTTCTCCGGCGTCGGCAAGAGCCGCGAAGACATGCGCCGCGCCCTCGAAGTCGGCGTGCACTGCTTCAATGTCGAATCCACCGACGAGTTGGAGCGCCTGCAGGTGGTCGCTGCCGAAATGGGCGTTCGCGCGCCGATCTCCTTGCGCGTCAACCCCGACGTTGACGCCGGCACCCACCCGTACATTTCCACCGGTCTCAAAGAGAACAAGTTCGGCATCGCCATTGCCGACGCCGAGGATGTGTACATCCGCGCCGCCCAACTGCCGAACCTTGAAGTGCTGGGTGTCGACTGCCATATCGGCTCGCAACTGACCACCCTGCCACCGTTCCTGGATGCGCTCGACCGCCTGCTGGCGCTGACCGACCGCCTCGGCGAGTGCGGCATCTACCTGCAACACATCGACCTCGGTGGTGGTGTGGGCGTGCGTTATCGCGATGAAGAACCACCGCAGATCGCAGACTACATCCAGGCCGTGCGCGAGCGCACCGAAGGCCGCGGCCTGACCCTGATGTTCGAGCCGGGCCGTTATATCGTCGCCAACGCGAGCGTGCTGCTGACCCAGGTCGAGTACCTTAAGCACACCGAGTACAAGGATTTCGCCATCGTCGACGCGGCGATGAACGACCTGATCCGCCCGGCGCTGTACCAGGCCTGGATGGATGTGACTGCCGTCAAGCCACGTACTGGCGAAGGCCGTAACTACGACATCGTCGGCCCTATCTGCGAAACCGGCGACTTCCTGGCCAAGGAGCGTCAGCTGGCCCTGGAAGAAGGCGACTTGCTGGCCGTGCACTCGGCCGGAGCCTACGGGTTTGTCATGAGTTCCAACTACAACACCCGCGGCCGTGCCGCCGAGGTGCTGGTGGACGGTGATCAAGCGTTTGAAGTGCGTCGCCGCGAGACGGTAGCCGAGTTGTATGCTGGCGAAAGCCTGCTGCCGGAGTAAGCCATGCTGCTGCGTTTTACCAAGATGCACGGGCTGGGCAACGACTTCATGGTCCTCGACCTGGTCAGCCAACACGCGCACATCCTGCCCAAACACGCGAAACAGTGGGGCGACCGTCACACCGGCATTGGCTTCGACCAGTTGCTGATCGTCGAGGCGCCGAGCAACCCGGACGTGGATTTCCGTTACCGGATCTTCAACTCCGACGGCTCCGAAGTGGAACAGTGCGGCAACGGTGCGCGCTGCTTCGCACGCTTTGTGCTGGACAAGCGCCTGACCGCCAAGCGCCAG
Organism: Pseudomonas sp. D47; assembly: GCF_045447305.1. Lineage (NCBI taxonomy): Bacteria > Pseudomonadati > Pseudomonadota > Gammaproteobacteria > Pseudomonadales > Pseudomonadaceae > Pseudomonas > Pseudomonas sp. D47. The sequence continues at coordinate 390,870 of NZ_JBJGXU010000001.1, forward strand.
ATTCGGGTCGAGACCAAGAGCGGCATCATCGAGCTGGATATTCGCAGCGACGGCCAGATCAGCGTCAACATGGGCGCGCCACGCCTGGTGCCGGCGGACATTCCGTTCCAGGCCACCGAGCAGGCCACCCACTACGCGCTGGACGTTGAGGGCAAGACGGTGGACATCGCCGCCGTGTCGATGGGCAACCCCCACGCCGTGCTGCGCGTCGACGACATCAATAACGCCCCGGTGCATGAGCTTGGGCCGAGAATCGAACATCACCCGCGCTTTCCGGCACGGGTGAATGTGGGGTTCCTGCAGGTGATCGACCGTTCCCGCGCGCAATTGCGTGTATGGGAGCGCGGCGCCGGCGAAACTCAGGCTTGCGGCACCGGCGCTTGCGCTGCGGCCGTGGCCGCGATCAGCCAGGGGTGGATGGATTCGCCGCTGCTGATCGACCTGCCCGGCGGACGTTTGTCCATCGAATGGGCAGGCCCTGGCCACCCGGTGATGATGACCGGGCCGGCCTCGCGCGTATACGAAGGACAGGTCCGTCTATGAGTGAGCAAATCTAATGACCGATAAGCCTCAAGTACCCGCCGAAGCGTCCCCGAGCGAAAGTCTGGAGGCCGCCGCTGTCGCGGCGTACCTTGAGGCTAACCCGGACTTCTTCACCCAGCACGAAGAACTGTTGCCCGCGCTGCGCATCCCTCACCAGCGCGGCGATACCGTGTCCCTAGTGGAGCGGCAGATGAAAATCCTGCGTGAGCGCAATATCGAAATGCGCCACAAGCTCTCGCACCTTATGGATGTGGCCCGCGATAACGACCGTCTTTTCGACAAGACCCGTCGCCTGATTCTTACCTTGATGGACGCCACCAGCCTGGAAGAAACGGTGATCGCCGTGGAAGACAGTCTGCGCCAGGACTTCCAGGTGCCGTTTGTGAGCCTGATCCTGTTCAGCGACAACGCGATGCCGGTGGGTCGCTGGGTCAGCGGCGGCGAAGCACAAACCGCCATCGGCGGCCTGCTCTCGGAAGGCAAGACCATCAGCGGCACCTTGCGCGAGCATGAGCTGGACTTCCTATTTGGCGCCGAACAGCGCAAGCAGATCGGCTCCACCGCCGTGGTCGCCCTCAGCCATCAAGGCCTGCACGGCGTATTGGCCATCGCCAGCCGGGACCCGCAGCACTACAAAAGCTCAGTGGGCACACTGTTCCTGACCTACATCGCCGAAGTGCTGGGCCGCGTATTGCCGCGCTTCACCACTGCCCTGCGCGCGGTGCGCTAGCCATGGAGCGGCAACTGGACGCTTATTGCACTCACCTGCGCAACGAGCGCCAGGTGTCGCCCCATACGCTGGAAGCCTATCGACGGGACTTGAACAAGGTCCTGTCGTACTGCGAAAAACAACAGATCGCCAGCTGGAAGGCCTTGGATATCCAAAGCCTGCGCAGCCTGGTCGCGCGGCTGCACCAGCAAGGCCAGTCCTCGCGCAGCTTGTCGCGGCTGCTGTCGGCGGTGCGCGGCCTGTATCACTACCTCAACCGCGAAGGCCTGTGCGACCACGACCCGGCCAACGGCTTGGCCCCGCCCAAGGGCGAACGGCGCCTGCCCAAGACCCTGGACACCGATCGCGCCCTGCAATTGCTCGACGGCGCCGTCGAGGATGACTTCCTCGCCCACCGCGACCAGGCCATCCTTGAGCTGTTCTATTCCTCGGGCCTGCGCCTGTCGGAGCTGACCGGCCTGAACCTCGACCAACTGGACCTGGCGGACGGCTTGGTGCAGGTACTCGGCAAGGGCAGCAAGACCCGCGTGCTGCCGGTCGGCCGCAAGGCTCGGGAAGCCTTGCAACTATGGTTGCCGCTGCGGGCATTGGCCAACCCGGTGGACGATGCCGTATTTATCAGCCAGCAAGGCCGACGCCTGGGGCCACGGGCCATTCAAGTACGGGTCAAGGCTGCGGGCGAGCGTGAGCTGGGGCAGAACCTGCACCCACACATGCTGCGTCACTCTTTTGCCAGCCACATGCTCGAATCATCCCAGGACCTGCGCGCGGTGCAAGAACTGCTCGGCCACTCCGACATCAAGACCACACAGATCTACACCCACCTCGACTTCCAGCACCTGGCAACGGTGTACGACAGCGCCCATCCACGGGCCAAACGCATCAAGGGCGGCGACTCATGAGTATCAAGCTGATCACCTTCGACCTGGACGACACACTCTGGGACAACGTACCGGTCATCATCGGCGCCGAGGCGTCGATGCGCGAGTGGCTGGCGGTGCACGCCACCAAGGTCGGCGACTTGCCCTTGGAGCACTTCGCCAGCCTTCGCCAGCAGGTACTGGAGCGCCATCCTGAGCTCAAACACCGCATCAGCATCCTGCGCCATCGGGTACTGATGCATGCGTTTGAAGAGGCAGGCTATCCACAGCCTGAGGCCACGCAAATGGCAGACGTGTGCTACGAAGCATTCATACATGCCCGACACCAACTCACGCCATTTCCCGAAGCCGAGCCGATGTTGCAGGCGCTGCGCCAGCATTTCCTACTGGGCGTGATCACCAATGGCAACGCTGACGTGCAGCGCGTGGGCCTGGCGGACTATTTCCACTTTGCCCTGCGCGCCGAAGATATCGGCATTGCCAAGCCGGATGCGCGGTTGTTTCAAGAGGCGCTGCAACGCGGCGGTGTGGACGCCAGTCAGGCGGTGCATATCGGCGATCACCCAGGCGATGACATCGCCGGGGCGCAGCAGGCAGGGCTTCGCGCGGTGTGGTTTAACCCGACGGGTAAGGCTTGGGAGGCGGATAAGCGCCCGGATGCGCAGATTCGTAACTTGGCGGAGTTACCAGCGCTGCTGAACAGCTGGACGTAACGCAAAACCTAATGTGGGCGCTGGCTTGCTTGCTCACACATATAACGGCGGCGGGCTTGCACGTTTGTTACAGCCATGAAAAAGCCCGCAGCGACGGCGGGCTTTTTCTTACAAGCAAGAGCTGACCTCAGATAGGTCGGCTGCCGTACTTGTTATCCGGCTTCTTCGGTGGGTCTGCCACCACGTTGGCCTCGACTTCCTGCACTTTGCCGCCTTTAGCGAGGAATTCTTCCATCGCACGGGCCAGCGCATCGCGCTCTTTGTTCTTGGCTTCAACGCTCGGCAGCTCATCTACCGAAACAGCGGCCTTGGCTTTGCCTTTGGCTACTTTGACAGGCGCGTCATCGCCACCGTCATCGCCTTCGTCAGGACCGTCTTCAGCAGCTGCCGCGTCAAGACTATCGTCAGTCTCGTCGTCTACTTCAAGTTCGTCGTTTTCCAGATCATCGTCGCTCATGTTCTACCTCATGACTTGCGAAAAGCAGATTAGTTATAGCCCAGCTTCGCCCTCTGTCGAGGTTGCCGGAAAAAAATCACATCCACTGGATAACCAGTGGCTTATGCCCCATCACCGTGCAAGGTGGCGAGGACTTTACGAGCACCGCCATGATCACGGTGCTCGCCCAGATAAACACCTTGCCAGGTCCCTATCGCCAAGCGGCCGGCCTTGACCGGCAAACTCAGCTGGCAGCCCAGGAGACTGGCCTTGAAGTGCGCCGGCAGATCATCCGGACCTTCGTCGTTGTGTTCGAACCCTGCACGCCCTTGCGGCACCAGCGAGTTGAAAAAACGCTCGAAGTCACGGCGAACCGCCGGGTCGGCATTCTCGTTGACCGTCAACGAGGCCGAGGTGTGCTGCAGCCACAAATGCAACAGGCCCACACGGCACGCCTTCAATTCAGGCAAGCCGGCGAGCAACTCATCCGTTACCAAGTGAAAGCCCCGGGGCTTGGCCCGTAGGGTAATCAGGGTCTGTTGCCACATACAGTTCTCCGCCCATCGGCGCGCATTCTAGCGCGCTCAGGGAAAAAACAAAGTGCCGAATACGCCTACATGCATGTAAGACTTTTGCACGATGAAAAGTACCGCGTGCGCCCCATCACAAACGCGGAGCAAAAACCGGTACAGCTTCCTATCACTGACAAACGCCAGGCAAAAAAATGCCCGGCAAGCCGGGCACCTTTTTTTCGCGTACTTACAAGTTGTAACCGCGCTCGTTGTGTTGCGCCAGGTCGAGGCCCACGGCCTCTTCTTCCTCGGTAACCCGCAGGCCCATGACCGCATCCAGCACCTTGAGGATGATGAAGGTCACGATAGCCGTGTAGATCACGGTGAAGCCCACGCCTTTGCACTGGATCCAGACTTGCGCCGCGATGTCAGTGGTCGCCGCGTTGAAGCCGCCCATGGAAGGCGCAGCGAACACGCCGGTCAGGATCGCGCCGAGGATACCGCCGATACCATGCACGCCGAAGGCGTCCAGCGAGTCGTCGTAGCCCAGTTTGCGTTTCAGGGTAGTGGCGCAGAAGAAGCACACCACGCCCGCCGCCAAACCGATCACCAGGGCGCCCATTGGGCCCACGGTGCCGGCAGCCGGGGTGATTGCAACCAGACCCGCCACCACACCCGAGGCGATGCCCAGTGCGCTTGGCTTACCGTGGGTGACCCACTCGGCGAACATCCAACCCAGCGCCGCAGCAGCGGTAGCGATCTGGGTGACCAGCATGGCCATACCGGCAGTGCCGTTGGCCGCAGCAGCGGAACCGGCGTTGAAGCCGAACCAGCCGACCCACAGCATGGCCGCACCCACCAGGGTGTAACCCAGGTTGTGAGGCGCCATTGGGGTGGTCGGGAAGCCTTTGCGCTTGCCCAGCACCAAGCACGCCACCAGGCCAGCCACACCGGCGTTAATGTGCACCACAGTGCCGCCTGCGAAGTCCAGCACGCCCCAGTCGCCCAACAACGAACCCGGACCGCCCCACACCATGTGGGCAATCGGTGCATAGACCAGGGTGAACCAGACGCCCATGAAGATCAGCATCGCGGAGAACTTCATACGCTCGGCGAAAGCACCGACGATCAGCGCAGGAGTAATGATGGCGAACGTCATCTGGAAGGTGACGAACACCGCCTCAGGGAACAGCGCCGCAGGGCCGGTGATGCTCGCCGGGGTCACACCCGACAGGAACAGTTTGGACAGGCCGCCCACGAACGAGTTGAGGTTGACGACGCCTGCTTCCATACCGGTGGTGTCGAACGCCATGCTGTAGCCGTAAACGAACCACAAGATGGTGATCAGGCCGGTGATGGCGAAGCACTGCATCATCACGGAAAGAATGTTTTTGGAGCGAACCATGCCGCCGTAGAACAGCGCCAGGCCCGGAATGGTCATGAACAGCACCAGCGCGGTGGATGTGAGCATCCACGCCGTGTCGCCGGAATTGAGGACTGGAGCAGGGGCTGGGTCCGCCGCCAATGCCAAGGCCGGCATTACGAGGGACAACAGGGCTCCTAGCCCTGCGAATTTACGCAGAGTCATATTGTTTTCTCCTGGGGCGTTGGGGTTTGGCGGCTTAGATTGCGTCGGTATCGGTTTCGCCGGTACGGATGCGAATAGCCTGTTCCAGATTGACCACGAAGATCTTGCCGTCACCGATCTTGCCGGTGTTGGCCGCCTTGGTTATCGCCTCGATAACCCGGTCAAGATCCTTGTCGTCAATGGCGACATCAATCTTCACCTTTGGCAGGAAATCGACCACGTATTCCGCGCCGCGATACAGCTCGGTGTGACCCTTCTGCCGCCCGAAGCCTTTGACCTCAGTAACGGTAATGCCCTGCACGCCGATCTCGGACAGTGACTCGCGTACATCGTCCAACTTGAACGGCTTGATGATGGCAGTGACTAGCTTCATGAAAACTCTCTCCCGAATTGGTGGACTTGCCCCAGGAAAACAAACCCGTCTCAAGTCTAAGCGCAGTGCCTGGCTTTGTAACGCGTCGTCGCCTCGGCAGTTGCCGTTACGACGCCAGCGAACCACTGGTGACGAAACCTGTACCCCTGATCCGTCGGCGCACTGCATTCGTCACAGCGACTGCATCAGTGCATGGGTCATGATCGTCTAAGCAGAAACCTTGCCAGCTCCGTAAAAACCACTGAAATCAGTCCTTTGCCCACTTATGCCCACCTGCGGGGCGTATTGGCGGCTGCAATGCGCACAAAAACAGTGCATCGCCGCCCGAGCCTCTGCGCGAAAAGCGTGCGCCCGCGGCCGTGAAAGGACTATAGACGCTGCGTGATACACTGCCCGCCAACAGTTTTCCGGAATATTTCCCATGCTCGCGCCCAAAGACCTCCTCGACGCCCTGAGCGGCCACGCCTCTCGCCTGTTCAGCGGCGACACCCCACTGCCCCGCAACGAAATCGAAAGCCAGTTCAAGGCGCTGCTGCAAAGCGGCTTCAGCAAACTCGACCTGGTAAGCCGGGAAGAGTTTGACAGCCAAATGGTGGTGCTGGCCCGCACGCGTGCGCGGTTGGAGAGCCTGGAGGCTAAAGTGGCGGAGTTGGAAGCCAAGTTGACGCCGCCGTCTGCTGAATAAACGCGGTCAGTGTGGGAGCTGGCTTGCCTGCGAAAGTATCGCCTCAGTCTGCCTGATACACCGAGGCGTCTGCATCGCAGGCAAGCCAGCCCCCACGTAAAGCTCTGCGAACGACTCCGGATACGTTCTGTAAAACCTCCCCCACTTCGCTCTTCCCCGCCTCGTCTACCCTTGAAAAACCCGCAGGAAGCGGCCTCTCTTTCAAGGAACGAGCATGTCCCTCGCCATCGTCCACAGCCGCGCCCAAATTGGCGTCGAAGCCCCTGCCGTCACCGTCGAAGTGCATATGGCCAATGGTCTGCCGTCCCTGACATTGGTGGGCCTGCCGGAAACCGCCGTCAAGGAAAGCAAAGACCGCGTGCGCAGCGCCATCCTCAACTCGGCGCTGCAATATCCAGCGCGGCGCATCACCCTCAACCTCGCGCCCGCCGACCTGCCCAAGGACGGCGGGCGGTTTGATTTGGCGATTGCCCTCGGGATTCTGGCAGCCAGTGTGCAGGTGCCGGCATTGATGCTCGATGACGTGGAATGCCTGGGGGAATTGGCACTGTCGGGCGAAGTGCGAGCAGTGAAAGGCGTGTTACCGGCAGCGCTGGCGGCGCGCAAGGCCGGACGCACCGTGATAGTGCCTCGGGCGAATGCCGAGGAGGCGTGCTTGGCGTCGGGGTTAAAGGTGATTGCGGTGGATCACTTGCTACAGGTGGTGGCGCACTTGAATGGGCATGTGCCGATTGAGCCTTACAAGTCCGATGGCCTGCTGTACTTGAATAAACCCTATCCAGACCTTAGCGAAGTACAAGGGCAGTTGGCGGCTAAGCGCGCGCTGCTGATTGCGGCAGCAGGCGCGCATAACCTGCTGTTTAGCGGGCCACCTGGCACCGGCAAAACCTTGCTCGCCAGCCGCTTGCCCGGTTTGCTGCCGCCGTTGAGTGAACAGGAAGCCTTGGAAGTGGCGGCGATTCAGTCGGTGGTCAGCCTCGCGCCGCTGAGCCATTGGCCGCACCGCCCGTTTCGCCAGCCGCACCATTCGGCGTCGGGGCCGGCACTGGTGGGCGGCGGGTCAAAACCGCAACCGGGGGAAATCACCCTCGCCCATCATGGTGTGTTGTTTCTGGATGAGTTGCCGGAGTTCGATCGCAAGGTCCTGGAAGTGCTGCGCGAACCGCTTGAGTCGGGGCATATCGTGATTTCCCGTGCGCGCGACCGGGTGAGTTTCCCGGCACGCTTTCAACTGGTGGCCGCCATGAACCCCTGCCCTTGCGGCTATTTGGGCGAACCCAGTGGACGCTGTCGGTGTACGCCAGAGCAGATCCAGCGCTATCGCAATAAACTCTCAGGGCCGTTGCTGGACCGGATCGACTTGCACCTGACCGTCGCCCGGGAAACCACGGCACTTAACCCGGCCCAACAGCCTGGCGATAACACGGCGAAGGCCTCGGCTGAGGTTGCCGAAGCCCGCGAGCGCCAACTAAAGCGCCAGGGCTGCGCCAATGCCTTCCTTGATCTGCCCGGGCTACGCAAACATTGCCAACTGGCGAAAGCCGATGAAAGCTGGCTGGAAAGCGCCTGCGAGCGGCTGACATTGTCGTTGCGAGCGGCTCACCGTTTGCTCAAGGTGGCGCGCACGCTGGCCGACCTTGAGCGGGTTGAGCACATCACTCGGCATCATTTGGCCGAGGCATTGCAGTACCGGCCTGCAGCGGTGGGCTAGCTTGAAAACCCAAAATATGTGGCACGTCGGCTGTCGTGGCGAGCAGGATTGTTTTGGCAAGCCCGCTCGCCACAACAAGCCCGCTCGCCACAGAAGAATGCGGTGGCCGCCAAAAGTGGTGCGGAGGCCTAGGCGCGCAAATCCAGCAACAGCCTCGCCACTTCCATCACCTCATCCAACACCGACTCCGCCGAATCGGTGGAGGGATTCAGCATCAGGTCATCGGCATAACCCATCGCCATCGCGAAGATCTGCCGGGCAGCGCGCTGGGGCGAATCACACCGGAACACGCCAGCGGCGACGCCCTGTTCGATCACCTCGGCGAGCATGCCTTGCCATTGGGCGTTGATCACCAAATACGCCTGGGCCATTTGCGGGTCGTGCATCGCCTCGTCCCAGGCGTCCAGCCACAGTGCCCAGCCGGCATCGGCGGTACACGGCAGGCAGTCGCGCAAGAAACCCACCAGCGCCTCAAGCGGCGGCAAGCCCACCAGCGGCGCGCGCACTTCATCCAGTTGCTCATTGGCAAAACGCACAAAGGCTTCGCGGCGCAGTTCATTCCAGTCGCTGAAGTAGTGGTAGACGTGGCTGCGCGACAGGCCGGCATGTTCGGCCAAGTCGCGGGTGGACACATCGGCAAACCCCTTGCTGCGAAACAGTTCCAGGGCAGCGGCGATGATCTGGTCTTTACGGTCGATACGCGACATGGGCAATTCCTTCAGGCGCCGGTAGATAAACGGCGCTTGCTTTTTGAGCGATCGCTCAAGGATACTTGAGCAGTCGCTCAATAATAGCGTCTATCACTCCTTTGGTGCACCCCATGTCATCCGCCACCCCGAAAATTCTGATCGAAGAAAGCAAGAAAATCGGCCAACAGTCCGCCAGCCAGACGTTGAAAGCCATCGCTCGGGCTTATCCCGGCAAGTTGTTCTGCACCTTGTCGCTGGTTGCGCTGGAGAATGCGCTGCTGCTGGCGTACCCGCTGTTTGCCGGGTTCGCGGTGGATTCAATTATCCGTGGCGATGCCGGCAGCGCGTTGTTCTACGCCGCCGTAGTCTTGGCGTTCTGGGTCGTCGGGGCGGCGCGTCGGGCGTTGGACACGCGCACGTTCACGCGGATCTATGCCGACCTCGCGGTGCCGGTGATCCTCAATCAGCGCCTGCAAAACCACAGCACCTCACGGGCTGCGGCGCGGGTGGTGTTGGCACGGGACTTTGTCGACTTCTTCGAAAAACACGTGCCGATCATCGCCACGGCGTTGGTGTCGATCGTCGGCGCGGCGGTGATGTTGTTGGTGATCGAACCGTGGATCGGCCTGGCATGCCTGACCGCGTTGCTGTTGTGCACCACCTTGCTGCCACGCTTTGCACGGCGCAATCAGGAGCTGCATGAACGCTTGAACGACCGCCTGGAGAAGGAAATCGGCCTGGTGGAAAAGGTCGGCGCACAGACCTTGCAGCGCCACTATCAAGTACTGTCGCGCCTGCGCATCTGGCTGTCTGACCGCGAAGCCGCCGCGTTCCTGTTTATCGGTACGCTGGCAGCCCTGCTGTTTGTGGTGGCGATCAGTCAGTTGGCGTTGTCGCCGGCGGTCAAGGCCGGCCACGTGTACGCCGTGATGACTTACCTGTGGACCTTCGTCAGCAGCCTGGACGAGGCGCCAGGCATGGTCGATCAACTGGCGCGCCTCAAGGATATCGGCAAGCGCGTGGACCCAGGCCTGGGCGAGCGCTAGGTATCGGTCACCGCCCCATTGTCCAGCGCCTTGACCACTCGCAGGCCTTGGCGATTTCTACTGGAGGGGCACGCATCATTAGGCCCCTTCCTTGGCCGTCACCACCGCCTCGGAAACCGGCGTAACCTGCACGCTGCGACGTGGCAAGCGGCCATTGAGCAGCGCGTACGCGGCCAATCCGATCAGCAATCCCCAAAACGCTCCACCGATCCCCAGTAGGGTGATATTTGCGGCGCACGCCAGGAAGGTGATCAACGAGGCTTCACGGGATGTGACGTCAGCCATAGCGTTGGCCAGGCTGGCGCCGATGGTGCCAAGCAGGGCCAACCCGGCCAGTGTGGTAATGAACGCCGCCGGGAGCGCCATGAATACGGCGGCCAGCGTCACCCCGAAAACCCCGACGAGTATGTAGAACACACCTGCGGCAACCCCCGCGACCCAACGCTTGTGCGGATCCTGCGAAGCTTCCTTGCCAGTGCAAATGGCGGCGGTGATCGCTGCGACGTTGAACGCGTGAGAGCCGAACGGTGCCATTAACAACGAGCCCAGCCCGGTAACCGTCAGGATCGGGTTGGCGCTGGTCTTGAAACCATCGTTGCGCAATACCAGCATGCCCGGCATGTACTGGCCCGTGAGGGTGATCAGAAACAGCGGGAGCGCCACACTGAGCAGCGCATTGAGCGAGAACTGCGGCGCGGTGAATACCGGCGCGGCCAACTGCAAGGACAGGCTCGACAGATCCACGCGCCCCTGCAGCAGCAGAAATGCCAGCCCCAGCACCAAAATGCCAACGACGGCGTAGCGGGCGGTAAACCGCTTGAGTACCCCATAAGCGGCAATCAACAACCCGACCAAGACAGGGTCCAGGCTCATGCCACCAAACGCGCCGATGCCGAACTGCAGCAAAATGCCCGCCAGCATGGCCGCAGCAATGCCCGGCGGAACCAGCCGAATGACTTTTTCAAAGAAGCCGGACAGCCCCAGTAATACAAACGCAGCGGCTGAAATCATGTAAGCGCCGACCGCCTCGGCGTAAGGCGTGGTAGAGAGCGCGACCACCAGAAACGCTGCGGCGGGGGTCGACCACGCGGTGATAATCGGTTCACGGCTCAGCCAACTGAGAAACAGCCCGGTCACGCCAACGCCAATTGAAATCGACCAAACCCACGAGGCTGTCAGTTCGGGACTGAGCCCGGCCACCTTGGCAGCCTGAAACACCAGAATAAACGTGCCGCCATAATTGACGATGACTGAAATCAGCCCCGCAATCACGGGCGGGAAAAGGTCGCGCAGGCGTAGCGACGACGGCGATACCAGAGAAGACATGGGTGTGTTGCTCCTTGCAATAAGAGGGATTGAGCCTTGCCTGATGGGTCAGTTACCGGGGAAAGCCTGAGACACAGGTGCAAGCCTACGGCTAGACTGGCCTGCTGTTGCAGACCAATTCATCCAAATGGGGCAGACCGCATGGCGAAAACCTTCGAGCTGGAAACGCTGCAGATGCGGCTCAACGAGGAAGAGTTTCAGCTTCTGGATCTGCACCAACGCATTCAGCGCGCACTGCGTGCGCTTATCCTCGACGGGGCGCTTGCGCCCGGCCTGAAGCTGCCCGCGACGCGGGTACTGGCCAAGTCATTAGGCATTGCCCGCGATACGGTGGAGAACGCCTACGTGCAGTTGCAACGCGATGGTTTCATCGTACGGCGCGAGGGCTCCGGCAGTTATGTGTGCGAGGCCGTAGGCGCCCAATTGCGCGGCGCCTCCCGCCGACGCATCAAGGCGCAGGAAGTCAAAAGCAGCCAGGCGATAAGCGGCGCCGGCTTGAGCCAGCGGGGGCGAATGATCCTCGACAGCGGTGGCGTGTGCGACCAACAGGTAATCAAAGCATTCGCCACTGGCCTGCCCGAAACCCGCTCCTTCCCGACCGACGTTTGGGAGCGCCTGCAACGCCAGGTGATGAAAGACTGTCGCAGTAGCGTGCTGTTGCACGGTGACCCGCAAGGGGCCGAGCCGTTACGCAACGCCATCGCCACCTACTTGAACCTCGAACGTGGGGCCAAGTGCTCCCCCAATCAGGTGGTGGTGCTGAGCAGCACTCGCCAGGCTCTGTTTTTGTGTGCGCAGTTGCTAGTGGACGTCGGCAAACCGATCCTGCTGGAGAATCCGGGTTACTTTGGCGCCAGGAAAGCCTTTGAAACCGCCGAGACCAAGGTAGTGCCCATCGATGTCGATGGTCAGGGCATACGCACCGACCTGCTGCACGCCGATCGCAGCGGCGCCAATTGCGTGTATGTCACGCCCTCTCATCAATACCCGACCGGCGCCACGTTAACGCTGGAGCGACGTTTTGAATTGATCAACTGGGCCGCGGAAAAAGGCAAATGGATCATCGAGGATGACTACGACAGCGAGTTTCACTACGACGGCAAACCCACTGCCTGCGTGCAGGGCCTGGACAAGTATCAGCGCACCCTTTACATCGGCACCTTCAGCAAGACCCTCTACCCCGGCTTGCGCATGGGCTACATGGTGCTGCCCCATGAACTGACCAAAGCCTTCACCTACGCCCGCAGCATGATGGACGGCCACACGCCGCAAATCCTGCAACTGACACTGGCGCGCTTTATGGAGGACGGTCACTACAACGCCCATGTACGCGCGATGCGCAAACTCTATGCCGGGCGCCAAGCCATCATGCTCGACGCCATCGGCAAGCACCTGGGCGATGTCGTCACGGCATCTCGGCCCCAGGGAGGCCTGCAAATCCCCTGCGTGTTGCATGAAGGTTGGTCGGAAGAAACAACCATCCGCCAGGCCGCCAGCGCAGGCGTGCAACTGCCCGGTCTCAGCCGACTGTATGCCGGTGACGAAAAGAAACAGGGCTGGCTATTGGGCTACTCGTCCTTGACCGCACATGAAATCGAAACCGCCATGCTGCGCCTGGCGAACGCGCTCAAAACCCGCTAGCCCACGGCCCACAGGGGCTGCTCAGTAGCGGGCGCTTTTGTGTCGACTTCAGCGAAACCGGTCTACTTCATGCCGCAAACCTGCCGCCAAGGTCTCCAGCTCCTTGGCGGTAATCGCCAGGTTCGACACCACTTCACGCTGCTCGCTGTTGGCCAGCGCAATGCTCTGCAAGTTGCTGCTCAGCAAGGTCGCGGTGCTGCTCTGCTCTTGGGTAGCGGTGGTGATCGCCGCAAATTGCTGACCCGCCGAGCGGCTTTGCTCGTCGATCCGCGCCAGGGCCGAAGCCACGTCGGCGTTGAGCGACAGGCCTTCCTGCATCAACACGTTGCCGTGTTCCATGGTGCTGATGGCGTTGCCGGTTTCCTGCTGGATGCTTTGGATCATCCCGGAAATTTCATCGGTGGCCTGGCGGGTGCGCGAGGCCAGGTTGCGCACTTCGTCGGCGACCACGGCAAAACCGCGGCCTTGTTCACCGGCGCGGGCGGCTTCGATAGCCGCGTTGAGCGCCAACAGGTTGGTCTGTTCGGCAATCGAGGTGATCACACCCACGATCCCGCCGATTTCCTGGGAGCGCTGGCCCAAGGTATTGATCACCGTGGCCGTGCTGTTCAGCGCGGTGGCGATATGTTCCAGCGACGACGAGGCCTCTTGCATCGAGGTCCGGCCGATGCGGATTTGCTGCGCGTTTTCCTGGGCCAACCGCTCGGTGTTGCCCATGTTGTCGGCGATGTTCAGCGAGGTGGCGCTAAATTCTTCCACCGCGCCGGCCATGCTGGTGATCTCGCCGGACTGCTGCTCCATGCCTTCATAGGCGCCACCCGACAAACCGGACAACGCCTGGGCACGGCCGTTGACCTCTTCGGCGGCCTTGCGGATATGCGAGACCATGGTCGACAGCGCTTCACCCATCTGGTTGAAGCTGCGCGCCAATTGGCCGATTTCATCATGGCTGGACACATTGAGACGCGCGCTCAAATCACCCGCGCCGAGGGCTTCGGCTTGGCGTACCAAGTCACTCAGCGGCTGCAATTTGCTGCGCAGCAACCACACCGCCGCGCCTACCGCCAGCAACATCGCCAGCACGCTGCCGATCACCAGTCGAATACCCACCGCCCAGGTCACTGCGCGGATTTCGGACTTCGGCATGCTCGCCACCACCGCCCACGGGCCGCCGTCGAACGGTACCGAGACACTGTAGAAATCTTCGTTCTTGTCGCTCCAGAAGCTGCCTTTGCCTGGGTTCTTGGCCAGGTCGAGCATCACTGGGATCGCCTGGTCCAGCGCCTGCACGCCGGCCGGTGGCACCAGCCAGTGTTTCTGTTCGTCCAACAAGGCCAGGGAGCCGGTCTGGCCGATACGGAAGCGCTTGAGGTTATCGAACTGGGCCTTCTGCGCGTCGGTGTAGTCGAAACCGACAAACAGCACCGCAATCACCTTGCCGGCAGCATCGCGCACAGGGGTGTACTGGGTCATGTAGGAGCGGTCGAACAGCACAGCACGGCCGACATAACTCTGCCCGGCGAGCAGCCGTTGATAAGCCGGATGCTGGTGGTCCAGGGCCGTACCGATGGCGCGACTGCCGTCTTGTTTGGTCAGGGATGTACTGACGCGAATGAAGTCTTCGCCGCTGCGCACGAACACGGTGGCCACACCGCCGGAGGTGTCCTTGAATTCATCGACCTCATCGAAATTGTTGTTCAACAGGTCGAGGCCCAAGAACAGGCTCGGTGTCTGTACGCCAGCCACCGTGACCTGCTGCTCCCCACGCACACTCAAACCGGCGCCGAAGCGCTTTTCAAACAGCCCGCTCAAACGCTGGGTACTTTCGCGCAAGGTGCTGTGGAAGGTATTGAGTTGGTCAGCAAGCAAGCGCGCCTCGCTGGCCAGGTGCTCCTCGCGCGTGTCGAGGTTGGCAGAGTCGAGGGAACGCAGGGCGAAAACCGTACTGCCGCTGATAACGACAGCCAGAATCACGGCGAGTGCGAGGCCTAACTGGGAGGCAATCCGAGCACGAGGTTGAGACATGACAGCTCCTGGCCGAGGCCAGGATCATCCTGATCTCTTAGCGCTGCTCGGCAAATTATCGGGTGGGAAACGTTGGCACGGTGCGTTCCAACACACCTTCTTCGGCGGGCGCGGGCAATACTTGAGCGATTCACAGGGGTATCGCGCAAACGATTGCACAAAGGTGTGTAGCGCCTCAGTCGAGGCGCTCGACCTGGGGTAATTCCATGGCCTTGACCTCACCCTGGAGAAACTCCGCCAACCGCCGTAAGCGCTCACCGCCCGGACGGGTTTTAGGCCACACCAAATAGTAATTTTCCCCACTCGCCACCGCCGTCGGCCACGGCAGGCTCAATCGCCCCTGGGCCACGTCTTCGGCCACCATCAGCAGGTCGCCCATAGAGACGCCGTACCCGCGCGCGGCAGCGATCATGCCCAATTCGAGGGTGTCGAACACTTGCCCGCCCTTGAGCGACACCTGGGACGACAGCCCCATGCGCTCGAGCCAATTGCGCCAGTCGCGGCGGTCGGGCGTTGGGTGCAGCAGCTCAGCGGACGCCAGGCGTGTGACATCCCAGGGCCCGTCTTCCAGCAGGTTCGGTGCGCCCACCGGGATCAGCAGCTCGGGGAACAGGTAGCTGGCCTCCCAGTCCGCCGGAAAATGCCCGTAGCTGAGCAATACCGCGCAATCGAACGGCTCCTGGTTGAAGTCCACTTCATCCACGCTCATCCACGCACTGGTCAGTTGCACCTCATTGCCCGGCTGCAACGCCCGGAAGCGGCTGAGGCGCGCCAGCAACCAGCGCATGGTCAGGGTCGATGGCGCTTTCATGCGCAGGATGTCGTCTTCGGCATTCAGGGTATGACAGGCCCGCTCCAAGGCGGCGAAGCCCTCACGCACACCGGGCAGCAGCAGGCGCGCCGCTTCGGTGAGCTGCAGGTTGCGGCCGCTACGCTGGAACAGGCGGCAGGCGAAATGCTCTTCGAGCGTGCGGATATGCCGGCTGACGGCACTTTGCGTGATCGACAGTTCCTGCGCCGCCCGGGTGAAGGAGTTGTGCCGTGAGGCTGCCTCGAATGCGCGCAGGGCATAAAGCGGGGGGAGACGACGTGCCATAAATGAACCTGCGACAGGGCAATACCGAACCCTACCATGAGTTTTAATCATGTAAACGATCGCTTTTATCCTTTTGTGTAATGCGTCAGGAGCGCCGAGAATCAACCCTTTCCCAACCCTTCGACTTTTTGAGCGTGATGATCATGCAGCCTCCGGTGCGTACTGAACTCTGGGCCATTCTGCGGCTGTCAGGGCCGTTGATTGCCTCACAGTTGGCGCACATGCTGATGGTGCTGACCGACACCCTGATGATGGCCCGCCTGAGCCCCGAAGCCTTGGCCGGTGGCGGCCTGGGCGCGGCGAGCTATTCGTTCGTGGCGATTTTCTGCATCGGCGTGATTGCCGCCGTCGGCACCCTCGTGGCCATCCGCCACGGCGCGGGCGACATCGAAGGCGCCACTCGCCTGACCCAGGCCGGGCTTTGGCTCGCCTGGCTGATGGCCTTGGTGGCCGGCTTGCTGCTGTGGAACCTCAAGCCGGTGCTGCTGATGTTTGGCCAAACCGAAACCAACGTGCACGCGGCGGGGCAATTCCTGACCATCCTGCCGTTCGCCCTGCCCGGCTACCTGAGCTTCATGGCGTTGCGCGGCTTTACCAGTGCCATCGGCAAGGCCACGCCGGTGATGGTGATCAGCCTGTGCGGCACGGTGCTCAACTACTTCCTCAACCATGCGCTGATCGAGGGCATGTTCGGCCTGCCGAAACTCGGTTTGATGGGCATCGGCCTGGTCACGGCCATTGTCGCCAACGGCATGGCCCTGGCGCTGATGTGGTACATCCGCAGTAACCGGGCGTATGCGGCCTACCCACTGAGTTCGGGCCTGCTGCGCCTCAACACCCAGTATCTGCGCGAGCTGTGGCGCCTGGGCCTGCCGATTGGCGGCACCTACGCGGTGGAAGTCGGCTTGTTTGCCTTCGCCGCGCTGTGCATGGGCACCATGGGCAGTACGCAATTGGCGGCGCATCAGATTGCCCTGCAGATTGTTTCGGTGGCGTTCATGGTGCCGGCGGGGATGTCGTACGCGATCACCATGCGCATCGGCCAGCATTACGGCGCCGGGCAGTTGCTGCAGGCGCGCATGGCGGGGCGGGTTGGTATCGGCTTTGGCGCGGTGGTGATGTTGGGATTTGCGGCAGTGTTGTGGCTGTTTTCCGATGCGCTTATCGGGTTATTTCTCGACCATAACGACCCGGCCTTCCATGACGTTATCGTCCTGGCCGTCAGCTTGCTGGCCGTAGCCGCGTGGTTTGAGTTGTTCGACGGTGTGCAGACCATCGCCATGGGCTGCATCCGTGGGCTGAAAGATGCCAAGACCACCTTTCTGGTGGGCTTGGGCTGCTATTGGCTGATCGGCGCGCCGGCCGCGTGGTTGATGGCGTTCACCCTCGGCTGGGGGCCGACCGGCGTGTGGTGGGGCTTGGCGCTAGGCCTGGCGTGTGCGGCAGTCAGCCTGACGTGGGCGTTTGAGGCGAAGATGAAGCGGATGATTCGCCGGGAGCCGGAAATACAGCCTGTATTCCAAGCCATGCAACCTGACTAATAGGATGTACTCGGTCAATGTGGGAGCTGGCTTGCCTGCGATGGCAGGCACCTCGGTGTGTCAGGCATAACCAGGTGATGCCATCGCAGGCAAGCCAGCTCCCACAGTGTTGATTGGGTTCGCAATTCAACCCAGCAAAGCCTGCTGGCTTTTACCGAACGTCAAATATTCCACCAACTCCGGCAACGGCAACGGCTTGCTGATCAAGTAACCCTGGGCCTGGTCGCAGCCGAACAACCGCAACAGCGCCAGCTGCTCAGGGGTTTCCACGCCTTCGGCCACCACTTCCAGGTTGAGGTTGTGGGCCAGGTTGATCATGGCGTGCACCAGCTTGCGGTTTTCTTCGCGCTCTTCCATACCGCCGACAAAGCTCTTGTCGATCTTCAGCAAGGCAATGGGCAGGCTGTTGAGGTGCACAAACGACGAAAACCCGGTGCCGAAGTCATCCAGGGAAAACCGCACACCCAAGCGGCCGAGGGCGTCCATGGTCTGTTTGACCAAGTCACTGCGGCGCATCACGGCGGTTTCGGTCAGTTCAAACTCCAGCCACTGCGCCTCCACGCCGCGCTCGGCAATCAGCCGGCTGAGGGTTGAGAGCAATTGGCTGTCCTGGAACTGGCGAAACGACAGGTTGACCGCCATGTGCAGCGGCGGCAGGCCGCGTTCGCGCAGGTTTTGCATGTCGCGCAGGGCTCGGGAGATCACCCAGTAACCCAACGGTACGATCAGGCCACTCTGTTCGGCCAACGGCACAAATTCGCTGGGCGGCAACAACCCACGCTCACCGTGGCGCCAGCGCACCAAGGCTTCCAGGCCGACGATATGCCCATCGTCCAGGTCCAGGCGCGGTTGGTAATGCAGTTCCAACTCGTCACGGCGCAACGCACGGCGCAATTCACTTTCCAGGTCGGCCAGGCTGCGCGCGTTGCGGTTGATGCGTTCGTTGAAGATATGAAACGTGCAGCCTTGGGTGCTTTTGGCTTGCTGCATGGCGATGTGCGCGTGCCACATCAACGGGTCGGCGCCGGCGCGCGCGCGGGCATGCGCCACACCCAGGCTGCAGCCGATCAGCAGGCTTTCGCCGTCGACCCAATAGGGTTCGGCCATGGCTTCGGTGATGCGTTCAGCCATCCATTCAGCACGCTGGGGCGCGCGGCGGGTATCAATCAGCAGGGCGAATTCGTCGCTGCCCAGGCGCGCCAGTTGGTCGCCAGCTTCGAGCTGGCTCTTGAGGCGCGAGACCACTTGCAGGATAAGCCGGTCACCGGCCTGGTGGCCTAATGCGTCGTTGGCATGCCGGAAATTGTCGAGGTCGAGATGGCCGAGGGCCAGGCCACGGCCTTCGTTTTCAGCCAGCCGCGCCGCCAGCAAGGTCTGGAACCCCTGGCGATTGGCGATACCGGTGAGCGGGTCCTGTTCGGCCAGGCGCTGCAAGGTAGCCTCCAGCACGCCACGCTCGCGGACATGGCGCAGGCAGCGGCGCAATATATCGGCATCCAATGCATTGAGGATCAACCAATCGCTCACGCCCACGGGCGAAACCAGCGGTTCCTGTTCCAACAGCAACACACACGGCAAGTTGCAACGGCCGGGGCCGGGTTGCAGATTGGGCGTGGTCAGTAGCACAGCAGTGTGGTCGTCATCGAACAGACGGCTCACCGAGTCCCAGTTGGGCGCGCTGATCAGCACAGCCCCATCGCCCATCGGCACCAGGCACTCGCGCAACAACGCTGCCCACGCTGGCTCATCGGCCAGTAGCAGCAAACGCAAGGGTTCGACAGGCGTAGACAAGCTAGCTCCCTAGACTCTGCAAAATTTCGTTGGCGGCCGGCATTATGACGCGCGGCCTGATAATCACCAATGATAAGGGTTATCAAATACGCTGGCTGTAAGGATTAGCCTCAAAAAGCCCCCTACATCCTGCGGCAAAGTAACAAAACCGGCAAATTTAGATCGAGTGGTACGTCACACTGTCGTTCTGTGAGAGCAGAATCCTGCGAGCCTGTTAAAATGCCCGCCCTTTTGAACAACGACTCCTAAAACTCTGTATGTCCCGACTCAATCCCCGGCAGCAAGAAGCCGTGAACTACGTCGGCGGCCCTCTATTGGTGCTCGCCGGTGCTGGCTCCGGCAAGACCAGCGTGATCACCCGCAAGATCGCGCACCTGATCCAGAACTGCGGCATCCGCGCCCAGTACATCGTCGCCATGACCTTTACCAACAAGGCGGCGCGCGAAATGAAAGAGCGTGTCGGCACGCTGCTCAAGGGCGGCGAAGGCCGTGGCCTCACGGTGTGCACGTTCCATAACCTGGGCCTGAACATCATCCGCAAGGAGCATGCGCGGCTGGGCTACAAGCCGGGCTTCTCGATCTTCGATGAGACCGATGTGAAGTCGCTGATGACTGACATCATGCAAAAGGAATACGCAGGCGACGACGGCGTAGATGAGATCAAGAACATGATCGGCGCCTGGAAAAACGACCTGATCCTGCCGCCCCAGGCCCTGGAAAACGCACGCAACCCCAAGGAACAGACCGCCGCCATTGTCTACACCCACTATCAGCGCACGCTCAAGGCGTTCAACGCAGTGGACTTCGACGACCTGATCCTGCTGCCGGTGAAACTGTTCGAGGAACACGCCGACATCCTCGAAAAATGGCAGAACAAAGTCCGCTACCTGCTGGTGGACGAGTACCAGGATACCAACGCCAGCCAATACCTGCTGGTGAAAATGCTGATCGGCAAGCGCAACCAGTTCACCGTGGTAGGCGACGACGACCAGTCGATCTACGCTTGGCGTGGCGCGCGCCCGGAAAACCTGATGCTGCTCAAGGACGACTACCCGTCCCTGAAAGTGGTGATGCTGGAGCAGAACTACCGCTCCACCAGCCGCATCCTGCGTTGCGCCAACGTGCTCATCTCCAACAACCCCCACGAGTTTGAAAAACAACTGTGGAGCGAGATGGGCCATGGCGACGAGATTCGCGTGATCCGCTGCCGCAACGAAGACGCCGAAGCCGAGCGCGTAGCCGTCGAATTGCTGACGCTGCACCTGCGTACCGATCGCCCCTACAGCGACTTTGCGATCCTGTATCGCGGCAACTACCAGGCCAAGCTGATCGAGCTGAAGCTGCAGCACCACCAGATTCCCTATCGGCTTTCGGGTGGCAACAGCTTTTTCGGACGCCAGGAAGTAAAAGACCTGATGGCCTACTTCCGCCTGATCGTGAACCCAGACGACGACAACGCCTTCCTGCGCGTGATCAACGTGCCGCGTCGGGAGATCGGCTCCACCACCCTGGAAAAGCTCGGTAACTACGCCACCGAACGCAAGATCTCGATGTACGCCGCCACCGACGAAATCGGCCTGGGCGAACACCTGGACACGCGCTTCACCGACCGCCTGTCGCGCTTCAAACGCTTCATGGACAAGGTGCGCGAGCAGTGCGCCGGCGAAGACCCGATCAGCGCGCTGCGCAGCATGGTCATGGACATCGACTATGAAAACTGGCTGCGCACCAACAGTTCCAGCGACAAAGCCGCCGATTACCGCATGGGCAACGTCTGGTTCCTGATCGAAGCGTTGAAAAACACGCTGGAGAAGGACGAAGAAGGCGAGATGACTGTCGAAGACGCCATCGGCAAGCTGGTGCTGCGCGACATGCTCGAGCGCCAGCAAGAAGAGGAAGACGGTGCCGAAGGCGTGCAGATGATGACCTTACATGCCTCGAAGGGCTTGGAATTCCCCTACGTGTTCATCATGGGCATGGAAGAGGAAATCCTCCCGCACCGTTCCAGCATCGAAGCCGACACCATCGAAGAAGAACGGCGCCTGGCCTACGTGGGCATTACCCGCGCACGTCAGACGCTGGCCTTCACCTTTGCCGCCAAGCGCAAGCAATACGGCGAAATCATCGATTGTGCCCCCAGCCGGTTCCTTGACGAGCTACCGCCGGACGACCTGGCCTGGGAAGGCAATGACGACACCCCGACCGAGGTGAAGGCCGTTCGCGGCAACACCGCCTTGGCGGATATACGCGCGATGTTAAAGCGCTAGAATCGACTACTTTTTAATCTACTTTCGGCGCACACCGCGCCATTAGAGGAAGCTTTCCGTGGAAGCACTGCACAAGAAAATTCGCGAAGAAGGCATCGTGCTTTCCGATCAGGTACTCAAGGTCGACGCCTTTTTGAACCACCAGATCGACCCGGCGCTGATGAAACTGATCGGCGACGAATTCGCCGAGCGGTTCAAGGACTCGGGCATCACCAAGATCGTCACCATCGAAGCCTCGGGCATCGCGCCGGCGATCATGACTGGCCTCAACCTTGGCGTACCGGTGATTTTTGCCCGCAAGCAGCAATCCCTGACGCTGACGGAAAACCTGCTGTCGGCGACCGTGTATTCCTTCACCAAGAAGGTCGAAAGCACCGTGGCGATCTCCCCGCGCCACCTGACCAGCAGCGACCGCGTGCTGGTGATCGATGACTTCCTGGCCAACGGCAAGGCGTCCCAGGCGCTGATCTCGATCATCAAGCAAGCCGGCGCGACTGTCGCGGGCTTGGGGATTGTGATCGAGAAGTCGTTCCAGGGTGGCCGTGCGGAGCTGGATGCGCAGGGTTATCGGGTTGAGTCGCTGGCACGGGTGAAGTCGCTGGCTGGCGGCGTTGTGACCTTTATCGAGTAATCGATAACACCCCAAATAATTGGGGTGGGCACAAGTCAAAATGTGGGAGCTGGCTTGCCTGCGATGAGGGCCCGACAGTCGACATCTCTGTCGCCTGACACCTCGCTATCGCAGGCAAGCCAGCTCCCACATTTGATTTGTAGTGCCTGTCAGTGCGCGGTTGCCTGCAGGCCGGCGAGCAGCAAACGCTGGTAAAGATCCTCTTTCAGCCCGTCCGGCTTATCCAACCGCATCCGCTCCAGATGCTTGGGAAACACCTGCGGCTCCGGTGCGTCCAGCGCCGCCTTGCCCAGCTCCAGAATCTCCGTCAGCTTAAATTTGCTCTTGAGCCAGTTCAGCGCCCGCAACAGATCCTTTTCCTCATCCGTGAAATCGGTGCCCAACGGATACTCCGGAAACAAACGGCGATGCCGCGCCTGAATATCCTGGAGCCGCTGCGGCGTGTTGTCAGCAAAGCGCGGGGCCAGCTGGAAATCCTTGGGCAACTTGCCGGCCTTCTGCGCCTGTTCGATCAAATCGCCCTGGAACCTGGAGTCGGTGATATTCAACAGCGCCTCAATCACTTTGGCATCCGTCTGCCCACGCAAATCGGCAATCCCGTACTCGGTGATGACGATATCGCGCAGGTGACGAGGAATGGTGCAGTGGCCGTATTCCCAGACAATAGTGGAACTGACCTCCCCCGCCGACTCGCGCCAACTGCGCAGGATCAGGATCGAACGCGCGCCCTCCAGCGCATGGCCTTGGGCAACAAAGTTGTACTGCCCACCGACGCCGCTGAGCACACGGCCACCTTCCAGCTGATCCGCCACACCTGCACCGAGCAGCGTCACCACGATCGCGCTGTTGATAAACCGCGCGTCCAGGCGCTGCAGGCGCTTGAGCTCTTCCTGACCGTAGAGCTCGTTGATGTAGCTGATGCGGGTCATGTTGAATTCCAGGCGCTTGGCGTGAGTCATTTCCTGCAAGCGCTGGTAAAAACTGCGCGGCCCGAGGAAGAAGCCACCGTGAATCGAGACGCCGTCGGGCTGCGCCGCATCGTCCAGGGTGCCGGCGTTGGCTTGCTCCTGAGTCGCCACATCCGGGTAGACCTTGCGACGGATAATCCCGGCATCGGCCAGTACCAGCAGGCCGTTGACGAACATTTCGCTGCAACCGTACAAGCCATGGGCGAACGGCGCGACGCCGCCTTCATGGCTGATCAGCGGCGCCCATTGGTACACATCGAGGTCGGTCAACAGCAGCCGATAGGCGTCGTTATCGGCCTGACGCGCCAGCAAGGCGGCGGTCAGCGCATCGCCCATGGAGCCGATGCCGATCTGCAAGGTGCCGCCATCGCGCACCAAGGTACTGGCATGCAGACCGATAAAGTGGTCCTGAAAACCCACGGGCATGTTCGGTGTGGAGAACAACGTGGTGCTGTCCTTTTCGTCGATCAGGTAGTCGAACGCATCCATGCCCAGTTCGGCATCGCCGGGCATGTAGGGTAAATCGCTGTGAACTTGGCCAACGATCAGGATGGTTTCGCCAGCTTGGCGGCGCTTCTCGATCATGGGCAGCAGGTCAAGGGTGATATCGGGGTTGCAGCTCAGGCTCAGGCGATCAGGATGCTCAGTGCTGCTGGCCACCAGTTGCGCCACCAGATTGAGGCCAGCGGCGTTGATGTCGCGGGCGGCATGGCTGTAATTGCTGCTGACGTAATCCTGCTGCGCCGATGCGCTGTGAAGCAGGCTGCCGGGCTGCATGAAGAACTGCTGCACGCGGATGTTGTTCGGCAGGCTGTCCTTGTGCAGGTCAGCGAGAAAATCCAGCTCAGGGTAATCACCGAACACCCGCTCGATAAAGGGTTCGAGAAAGCGTTTTTGCAAACCATCGCCCATGGTTGGGCGGCCCAAGGCCAGCGCGGTGTAGATCGTCAGCGCCCGCTCAGGCAACGTGGCGATGCGCCGGTACAGCGCGTTGACGAACAGGTTGGGCTTGCCCAAGCCAAGGGGCATGCCCATGTGGATATGCGCGGGCAAACGCGCCAGTACGTCGTCAACTGCTTGCTCGATTGAACACAACTGCACCATCCGACCCTCCTGAACATTCCATGATTAGGGGTTGGACCGAGCTTGCCGGGTCTTTGCTGCAATGAACAGCCTCTAAGTACAAATCCCAAGCACAAAAAAGCCGCTGGTCAGCGGCTTTTTTGGCGAAGATCGGCAATTTACAGCCCTGACATCTTCTTGATCGCACCCTCAAGGTCCTCAAGGCTGCAATCAGCACAAGTCCCCATCGGAGGCATAGCGTTCAAGCCATGCTTGGCGACCTGGGCCAACCCCTTGGTCCCTTTCTGCGGATCCTCAATTTTGAGCTCCGCCAATACAGTATCCAAATGACCTAACCGCTCCTTCCAGGCA
Organism: Pseudomonas sp. D47; assembly: GCF_045447305.1. Lineage (NCBI taxonomy): Bacteria > Pseudomonadati > Pseudomonadota > Gammaproteobacteria > Pseudomonadales > Pseudomonadaceae > Pseudomonas > Pseudomonas sp. D47. Next base: position 415,497 of record NZ_JBJGXU010000001.1, read on the forward strand.
GCGGTATCACCGATCTTCGGAGCATTCAGCAGGCCGGTGCCGTGGCATGCGTTGCAGTGCTTGGCGACTACGTCATCCGGCGTTTTTGCACCGCCGCCGCCACCGACTGCCACCGCCACTTCCATGCCTTTGCATTCCTGGCCTTGAACACAGACTTGGCCGACAGGCTCCAGGCGCTTGGCAATTTCATCATTGGTCGCAGCTTGGGCGCTGACAGCCCATAGGGCCAGTACGGTTGCTGGTGCAGCCAGCATTTTCATAATTAGGTTCACGCGTTCACCCTCAATGGTGGCTATTCACGCCTGCGGCCACGGTTTCGCAGGCGGCGAAAGTATAACGGTTAGCCCGTCCGGCTGAAACAACCCTATTAACTAAAGGGAGATTCAGTCATACGGAATACTGCTCGGGTGCCTCTGCAACGCTGGCAGGACGCCTCTTTTGTTAAAAGTTCGCGGGTGTGGCTGCGCTGATTAGTCGCGCCGGCACATCGAACGGGTTGCGAAAACGATGCGGCTTGGTGCTTTCAAAGTAGTAGCTATCGCCGGCTTCGAGCACAAAAGTTTCAATACCGACCACTAATTCAAGGCGACCTTCCACCAGAATCCCGGTTTCTTCACCTTCGTGGGTGAGCATTTCTTCGCCGGTGTCGGCGCCCGGCGGGTAAATCTCATTGAGAAACGCAATCGCCCGGCTCGGGTGCGCGCGACCGACCAGTTTCATGGTGACGGCGCCGTCAGAGATGTCGATCAGCTCATTGGCTTTATAGACGATTTGGGTCGGTTTTTCCTGGAGGATCTCCTCGGAAAAGAACTCGACCATGGACATGGGGATGCCGCCCAGCACCTTGCGCAAGGAGCTGATCGAGGGGCTGACACTGTTTTTTTCGATCATCGAAATGGTGCTGTTGGTGACACCCGCGCGCTTGGCGAGCTCGCGCTGGGAAAGACCCTTCAGTTTACGGATGGATTGCAGTCGTTCGCCGACGTCCAATGCGGGAGCCTCCTAGGATTCAGGCGTTGTTGTAATTGAGCGTTATCATGGCGACAGCGTTCAGTATTTACAACACTTGGACCTAAATCCTGGCCGGCTCCACTCGTCGGCGGCGTTCAAGCCCCGGAATAGAGCCTTGGCACGCGGCACAGGTTGCAGAAGATCTGGTAGGGAATGGTCTCGGCGGCAGCCGCGACGTCACTGGCGAGGATATTTTTGCCCCACAGCTCTACCGTGGAGCCAAGCCCGGCCTGGGGCACGTCGGTCAGGTCGACACACAGCATGTCCATGGACACGCGGCCCAGCAATTGGCTGCGCTGCCCCGCCACCAGCACCGGCGTGCCGGTCGGCGCGTGGCGTGGGTAACCGTCGGCATAGCCCATGGCAACCACGCCAATGCGCATCGGCTTTGGCGTGATGAACTTGGCGCCGTAGCCCACCGGCTCACCGGCCGGCAGTTCCCGCACGCAGATGACTTTGGACTCCAGGGTCATCACCGGCTGCAAACGCGCGGCGATGGCCTGGTCTTCACCAAACGGCGTGGCGCCGTAGAGCATGATGCCCGGGCGCACCCAGTCGCTGGACATGCTCGGCCAACCCATCACCGACGGCGAGTTGCGCAGGCTGACTTCCGCCGACAAGCCTTGGCGCGCCGCCTCAAATACTTCGACTTGTTCATTGCTACGTACACAGTCGAGCTCGTCGGCGCGGGCGAAGTGGCTCATCAATACGATTTTTGCCACTTTACCGCTGGCCAGCAGCCGCTGATAAGCCTCGTGGTAATCCTTGGGGTGCAGGCCAACACGGTGCATGCCCGAATCCAGCTTGAGCCAGATAGTCAGCGGCTTGCTCAGCCGGGCTTGCTCGATCGCGTCCAACTGCCACAGCGAATGCACCACGCACCATAAATCATGCTCGATGATCAGAGGCAGCTCGTCGGCTTCGAAGAAACCTTCCAGCAGCAGTACCGGCGCGCGAATCCCGGCGGCCCGCAGTTCCAACGCCTCTTCGATGCACGCCACGGCAAACCCGTCGGCTTCGGCTTCGAGCGCCTGGGCCACGCGCACGGCGCCATGGCCATAGGCATCGGCCTTGACCACGGCGAGGGCCTTGGCCCCCGTGACTTCACGGGCCAATTGGTAGTTGTGGCGCAGGGCTTGGAGGTCGATCAGGGCACGGGCAGGACGCATGGCAGCAGGCTTCTAGGCGGCAGAGTGAAGAAAAACCGGCACCGACCAACAACGTCGGCGCCGGGAGAGGGATCTGGGTTTAAGGCAGCGCGGCCACGACGGACAGCTCTACCAGAATTTCCGGTTCGCACAGCTTGGCTTCGACCGTGGCACGGGCCGGGGCGACGCCTTTAGGCAGCCACTTGTCCCACACCGCGTTCATACCGGCGAAGTCGGCGTCGATGTCTTTCAGGTAGATCGTCACCGACAGCAACTTGGTTTTGTCGGTGCCGGCCAAGTCCAGCAAACGCTCGATATTGGCCAGGGTTTCACGGGTCTGCTGTTCAATCCCGGCACTCATGTCGTCGCCGACTTGCCCTGCCAGATACACGGTACCGCTGTGAACAACGATCTGGCTCATGCGCTCATTGGTGAGCTGGCGCTGGATGGACATGTTTTGCGGACTCCTGGTGGTTGCCGTAACGGGAAATATCGAGGCCTTCGGCGCTGATCTGTGGCGTCCTCGAAGCCATCAGGTCGGCCAACAAACGACCAGAGCCACAGGCCATGGTCCAGCCGAGCGTGCCGTGGCCGGTATTCAGGAACAGGTTCTTGAAGGGCGTGGCACCGACAATCGGCGTGCCGTCGGGTGTGGTCGGGCGCAGGCCGGTCCAGAACGTGGCTTCGGTCAAATCGCCGCCCTGAGGATAAAGGTCGTTGACGATCATCTCCAGGGTTTCGCGTCGACGCGGGTTAAGCGACAGGTCAAAACCGGCTATTTCAGCCATGCCGCCGACGCGGATGCGGTTGTCGAAACGGGTGATCGCGACCTTGTAGGTCTCGTCGAGAATGGTCGAAGTCGGCGCCATCGCCGGGTTGGTGATCGGCACGGTCAGCGAGTAACCCTTGAGCGGGTACACCGGCGCCTTGATCCCCAGCGGCTTGAGCAGTTTCGGCGAGTAGCTGCCCAGAGCCAGCACGTAGCGGTCGGCGGTTTCCAGCTTGCCGTCGACCCACACGCCGTTGATACGGTCGCCTGCATAGTCGAGGCGCTGGATGTCCTGATCGAAGCGAAATTCCACGCCCAGCTGTTTGCACATCTCCACCAGGCGCGTGGTGAACATCTGGCAGTCGCCCGTCTGGTCATTCGGCAGGCGCAGGGCGCCAGCGAGGATGTCGGTGACACTGGCCAATGCTGGCTCAACGCGGGCGATACCGGCGCGGTCGAGCAACTCGAACGGCACGCCGGATTCTTTCAGCACGGCGATGTCTTTGGCCGCGCCATCCAGTTGGGCCTGGGTGCGGAACAGTTGAGTCGTACCGAGGCTGCGGCCTTCGTAGGCAATGCCGGTTTCAGCGCGCAGCTCGTCGAGGCAGTCGCGGCTGTACTCGGACAGGCGGACCATGCGTTCCTTGTTCACCGCATAGCGGCTGGCCGTGCAGTTGCGCAGCATCTGCGCCATCCACAGGTATTGATCGATATCGGTGGTGGCCTTGATCGCCAGCGGGGCGTGGCGTTGCAGCAACCACTTGATCGCCTTGAGCGGCACGCCCGGCGCGGCCCATGGCGAGGCATACCCTGGAGACACTTGGCCGGCGTTGGCGAAACTGGTTTCCATGGCAGCAGCAGGCTGACGGTCGACCACAACGACTTCAAAGCCGGCCCGCGCCAAATAGTAGGCACTGGTCACCCCAATGACGCCGCTACCCAAGACCAGAACGCGCATTTTTATATCCTCATCACGGGCTTAGCCGCTGACGTGTGTTATTCGAGCAATGATGAGCGCAGTGTAAAAAACAATGACCAGTGCATTTCACTATATAAATGCCTATATTTGGCGACAATTCTCGGCAAAAACCCTTTTCACAGAGGCGTATCCCCTATGCGTACCAACACCCAGACCAAGCGGGAGCTGGACAAGATCGACCGCAATATCCTGCGCATCCTGCAAACCGACGGGCGTATTTCGTTCACGGAGCTGGGTGAAAAAGTCGGGCTGTCGACCACGCCGTGCACCGAACGCGTACGCCGCCTGGAGCGCGAAGGGATCATCATGGGCTACAACGCGCGGCTCAACCCGCAGCATTTGAAGGGGAGTTTGCTGGTATTTGTCGAGATCAGCCTCGATTACAAGTCCGGCGACACTTTTGAAGAGTTCCGCCGTGCGGTGTTGAAACTGCCGCATGTGCTGGAGTGCCACCTGGTGTCAGGCGACTTCGACTACTTGGTGAAAGCGCGGATTTCCGAGATGGCCTCGTACCGCAAATTGCTGGGCGATATCTTGCTCAAGTTGCCCCATGTGCGGGAATCCAAGAGTTATATCGTGATGGAAGAGGTGAAAGAGAGCCTGAACCTGCCGATCCCGGATTAACGGATACGCCGCGATCAAAGGTGGGAGCTGGCTTGCCTGCGCCCACCTTTTGCCCGAGTACATCCGCTAGACCAGCACCTGCCGGGTGCTCGCCATGTATTCATGGATCTGCTTTTCTACTCGCGGGTGAATCAGCTCCACCGGCCCCCGCCCATTGGGGCACGGCAAGGTCTTGGTGGTACCAAACAACCGACAGATCAACGGCCGCTCGTCATACACCGTGCAGCCATTTGGCCCGAGGTGTACGCAGTTCAGCTCGTCCATGGCCGCGTCCTGCTCAGCAGCGGTCTTACGTGGCAGTCGCGACATTTCTTCGGGCGATGTGGTCACCGGCCCACAGCAGTCGTGGCAGCCGGGGACGCACTCGAACGAAGGAATCTGTCGGCGCAGCGCGCTGATTTTCTGGCTGTTGCAACTCATCGAAACACGTACCGAACGGCGAATAGGCGTTGATTCTGACGCAAAACGCCCTGCGCAGACAGCTTCGTCCGACCGCTGTATCCTGCGTCAAATTTTCCAAACAGGGATGCTCCCCATGACCGCCAGCGCCCGGCACACCGCTTCCTACTACGCCGCCAGCAGCGTCCCACAACCCGACTGCCCGGCGTTGGCGGGCGAAGTCAGCGCCGATGTGTGCGTGATTGGCGGTGGTTATTCCGGGCTTAACACGGCGCTGGAGCTGGCCGAGCGCGGTTTTAGCGTGGTGTTGCTGGAGGCGCGCAAAATCGGCTGGGGCGCCAGTGGCCGTAATGGCGGCCAGCTGATTCGTGGCGTCGGCCATGGCCTGGACCAGTTCGCCAATGTGATCGGCAGCGACGGCGTACGCCAGATGAAGCTGATGGGCCTGGAAGCCGTGGAGATCGTGCGCGAACGCGTCGAGCGCTATCAGATCCCCTGCGACCTGACGTGGGGCTATTGCGACCTGGCGAACAAACCTCAGCATCTGCACGACCTGGCCGCGGATGCCGAAGAATTGCGCAGCCTCGGCTATCGCCATGAAGTGCGCCTGCTGCAAGCCAACGAGATGAGCAGCGTGGTCGGCTCCGACCGCTACGTGGGCGGCATGATCGACATGGGCTCCGGCCACCTGCACCCGCTGAACCTGGCCCTCGGTGAAGCCGCCGCCGCGCAGCAGTTGGGCGTGAAGCTGTTCGAGCAGTCCGAAGTGACGCGCATCGACTACGGCCCCGAGGTCAACGTGCACACCGCCCTTGGCAATGTGCGCGCCAAGACCCTGGTGCTGGCCTGTAACGCTTACCTCAATGGCTTGAACCCACACCTGAGCGGCAAAGTGCTGCCCGCCGGCAGTTACATCATCGCCACCGAGCCGTTGAGCGAAGCACAAGCCGCCAACCTGTTGCCGCAGAACATGGCTGTGTGTGATCAGCGGGTGACGGTGGATTACTTCCGGTTATCCGCCGACCGCCGTCTGTTGTTTGGTGGTGCCTGCCACTATTCCGGACGCGACCCTCAGGACATCGGCGCCTACATGCGCCCGAAGATGCTCAAGGTGTTTCCACAACTGGCCGACGTGAAGATCGACTACCAGTGGGGCGGCATGATCGGCATCGGCGCCAACCGCCTGCCGCAGATTGGCCGGCTGGCCGACCAGCCTAACGTGTATTACGCCCAGGCCTACGCCGGCCACGGCCTCAACGCCACGCACCTGGCCGGCAAGCTGCTGACCGAGGCGATCAGCGGCCAGCAGCAGGGCCGTTTCGATTTGTTCGCCCAGGTGCCGCACATCACCTTCCCCGGCGGTAAACATTTGCGTTCGCCGCTGCTGGCGCTGGGGATGCTCTGGCACCGGTTCAAAGAGCTGATCTGATCAATCGCGCCAGAACGGTTTCAGGCCTTCCTGGCGCGCTTGTTCGGCGGTCAGCCCAACGTCGCGCAGTTGCTCGCGGGTCAAATGCAGCAAGGCTTTGCGCGTGTGGCGGCGGTGCCAGAACAGGCTCCATCGGCTGATATCGCGCGGCGCCGTCCCCCGCTCCTGCCCTGCCTGCAACTCCTGACTGTGTAGCATCAGACGCACATCGCTTATGCCGCTCATTTTGCTGCCCCTCATTTGCTTGTTGCCATGAGTGACTAGAGTGAGCGCGCACGCCAAACCATTACAGATTCAACCCATCTTTATTAAATCCATACAGATGCTGCCCAAGGGTGCCTGAATCCTGTATTTTCCCGGTATCTGTACTGGTCCCTCGGGAGTGACCGCCATGACCCTTTACGTCAACCTCGCCGAATTGCTGGGCACTCGCATCGAACAGGGCTTCTACCGCCCCGGCGATCGTTTGCCCTCTGTACGAGCCTTGAGCGTGGAACACGGGGTCAGCCTGAGCACCGTGCAACAAGCCTATCGCTTGCTGGAAGACAACGGCCTGGCAATGCCCAAGCCCAAGTCCGGCTACTTTGTACCCGTTGGGCGCGAGCTGCCGGCGCTGCCCGAGGTAGGCCGCCCGGCCCAGCGCCCGGTGGAGATTTCCCAGTGGGATCAGGTGCTGGAACTGATTCGCGCGGTGCCCCGCAAAGACGTCATACAGATGGGCCGGGGCATGCCGGATGTATTGTCGCCGACCCTGAAACCCTTGCTGCGCAGCCTTGCACGGGTGAGTCGCCGCCAGGATCTGCCGGGGCTGTATTACGACAACATCCTCGGCTGTATGGAATTACGCGAACAGATTGCGCGACTGTCATTGGATTCCGGCTGCCAACTGACGGCCGAAGACATCGTGATCACCACGGGTTGCCATGAGGCGCTGTCCGCCAGCATCCACGCCATTTGCGAGCCGGGCGATATCGTTGCCGTGGACTCGCCGAGCTTCCATGGCGCCATGCAGACCCTCAAGGGCCTGGGCATGAAAGCCTTGGAAATCCCGACGGACCCGGTCACTGGCATCAGCCTCGAAGCACTGGAGCTTGCCCTGGAACAGTGGCCGATCAAGGTCATCCAGCTGACGCCCAACTGCAATAACCCCTTGGGCTACATCATGCCGGAGGCGCGCAAACGCGCGTTGCTGACCCTGGCCCAGCGCTTTGACGTGGCGATCATCGAAGACGATGTGTATGGCGAGTTGGCCTACAGCTACCCACGCCCACGCACGATCAAATCCTTCGACGAGGACGGCCGCGTGCTGCTGTGCAGCTCGTTCTCGAAAACCCTGGCGCCTGGCTTGCGTATCGGCTGGGTTGCGCCCGGGCGATACCTGGAGCGGGTGCTGCACATGAAATACATCAGCACCGGTTCCACTGCGACCCAACCACAGATCGCCATCGCCGAATTCCTCAAAAACGGCCACTTCGAGCCACATTTGCGGCGGATGCGCACCCAATACCAGCGCAATCGCGACCTGATGCTCGACTGGGTCAGCCGCTATTTCCCGGCAGGCACACGCGCCAGTCGGCCCCAGGGCAGCTTCATGCTGTGGATCGAGCTGCCAGAAGGCTTCGACACCCTCAAGCTCAACCGCGTGCTAGTGGAACAAGGCGTACAGGTGGCGGTGGGCAGCATTTTTTCCGCTTCCGGCAAGTACCGTAACTGCCTGCGCATGAACTACGCTGCCAAGCCAACCGCGCAGATCGAAGAAGCGGTGCGCAAGGTCGGCGCCGCCGCGATCAAGATGCTTGCCGAGGCGTCAGACTGACCTTTCGCCGGAATTGGCCGTCATATGCCCAACCGCCCTGACCTGGAAGCAGCGCCCTTGATGACTCGACGGCTTTTACCGTTTTTCCTGCTGGGCGCCCTGGCCCTGGGCGGCTGCGCTACGGTCGATACGCCGCGCGTGCCCAGCGACGCCCTGCCCGCCGCCCAATCGTCGTTCGGCCGCTCGATCCAGGCGCAGGCGGCGCCGTATCAGGGCCGCTCAGGCTTTCGCCTGCTGCCCAACAGCAGTGAAGCCTTCATGGCCCGCGCCGAACTGATCCGTAACGCCCAAAGCAGCCTCGACCTGCAGTACTACATCGTCCACGACGGCATCAGCACGCGCATGCTGGTGGATGAACTGCTCAAGGCCGCCGACCGTGGCGTGCGCGTGCGCATCCTGCTGGACGACACCACCAGCGATGGCCTCGACCAGATCATCGCCACCCTCGCCGCCCACCCACAGATTGAAATCCGCCTGTTCAACCCGCTGCACCTGGGCCGCAGCACCGGCGTGACGCGGGCCATGGGCCGATTGTTCAACCTGTCGCTGCAACACCGGCGCATGCACAACAAGCTGTGGCTGGCGGACAACAGCGTGGCGATTGTCGGCGGGCGCAACCTGGGCGACGAGTATTTCGACGCCGAGCCCAACCTGAACTTCACCGATATCGACATGCTCAGCGTCGGCCCGGTGGCTGAGCAGCTCGGCCACAGTTTTGATCAGTACTGGAACAGCGCGCTGAGCAAGCCGATTGATGACTTCGTCTCCAACGCCCCGTCCAAACGCGACCTGGCCGCCGCACGTGTGCGCCTGCAAGACTCGCTGGCCGAATCACGCCAGCAGAATCACACCCTGTATAACCGCTTGCGCACCTACCAGACCCAGCCACGCATGGACATCTGGCGCCGCGAGCTGATCTGGGCCTGGAACCAGGCGTTGTGGGACGCGCCGAGCAAGGTGCTGGCCAAGGCCGACCCCGACCCGCGCTTGCTGCTCACCACCCAACTGGCGCCGGAGCTGGAAGGCGTCAACCACGAGCTGATCATGATTTCGGCGTACTTCGTGCCCGGCCAGCCTGGGCTGGTGTACCTGACCGGCCGCGCCGATGCGGGGGTGTCGGTGAGCCTGCTGACCAACTCACTGGAGGCCACCGACGTACCGGCCGTGCACGGCGGCTATGCGCCGTATCGCAAGGCGCTGCTGGAACACGGCGTAAAACTTTATGAGCTGCGCCGCCAACCCGGCGACCCCAGCGCCGGCAGCGGCCCGCACTTGTTTCGCCGAGGCGCCTTCCACGGCTCGGACTCCAGCCTGCACAGCAAGGCGATGATCTTTGATCGGGAGAAGTCGTTTATCGGCTCATTCAACTTCGACCCACGTTCAGTGCTGTGGAACACCGAAGTCGGCGTGCTGGTGGACAGCCCCGAGCTGGCGGAGCATGTGCGTAACCTGGCGTTGCAAGGCATGGCACCGGCCTTGAGCTACCAGGCGAAACTGCAGGACGGGCAAGTGGTGTGGGTGACCGAAGATAACGGCCAATTGCACACACTGACCGATGAACCCGGCAGTTGGTGGCGCCGGTTCAATGCCTGGTTCGCCACGTCAGTCGGCCTGGAACGAATGCTTTAAGGACAGAGTAGATCCCTGTGGGCGCCGGGCTTGCCCGCGATGGCGGAGTGTCAGGTACTGTATTGGCAGCTGGCACACCGCTATCGCAGGCAAGCCAGCTCCCACGGTTGATTGCATTTCGGGTCAGGCCGGTTGCGCGACGCCAAACGCGCCCTGGCGCAACAACAACACCACCAGCCCCAACGCCCCGGCTGCCATCAGCCACGGCAATGCATGCCCGCTGATCCACTGGCTGCCCGCACCGGCCACCAGCGGCCCGATCAGGCAACCGATGCCCCACAACTGCGCCACGTGGGCATTGGCGCGCACCAGCGCATCGTCGCGGTAACGCTCGCCGATCAGGATCAGCGACAAGGTGAACAACCCACCGGCACTGGCGCCGAAGACCACCCACACCGGCCAGATCAGCGGCGTGTGCAGTAACAGCGGAATCGCCAGGCTGGAGGCCAGCAACAGCAGCGCACAGCTCAAGAACAGCGTGCGTCGCGGCAGATAGTCGGCCAATGCGCCAATGGGCAATTGCAGCAACGCATCGCCGACCACCACCGTACTGACCATGGCCAAAGCAATCTCGGCCGTGAAACCTTGCTGCAGGCAATACACCGGCAGCAGCGTCAGAATCATCGCCTCGAATGCAGCGAACAACGCCACCGCCCAGGCAATCGCCGGCAGGCCCCGGCAAAAACGCCACAGATCGCCGAAGGTGACGCTGAAGGATTCGGCCGTCGGCGCACCGGAACGCCCGAGCAACAGCAGCGGCGCGACCATCAACAGGCCCACGCCCACCCAGAAGCCGTAATCATGGTCGGTGCCGAGCACGCCCAGCAGCAATGGCCCCGACAATTGGCTCAAGGCATACGTGCAGCCATACAGCGCGACCAAGCGGCCACGCCACTGCTCCACCACCAACTGGTTGATCCAGCTTTCACCGAGGATAAACACGATGGTCAGGATCACCCCGATCATCAGCCGCAGCACCAGCCAGACCGGGTAGCTGGGCAGGATTGCCAGCAGGCCGATGGACACTGCACCGGCCCACAGGCACAAGCGCATCAGGTTGGCGGTGCCCAGCCATGAAGCCATGCGGCTGGAGACCTTCGCGCCCAGTAGCACGCCGAAGGCCGGCATGGCTGCCATCACCCCAATGGCGAAACTGCCGTAGCCCCAGCTTTCCAGGCGCAGGGACACCAGCGGCATGCTGACGCCCAGGGCCAGGCCAACGCTGAGTACCGAGGCCAGGACGGCGAAATAAGTCGCCCAACGCATTTCCACGCTCCTGTGGATAATTTTCTGGGTTTCAAACGAACTGTAGGAGCGAACTTATGTGGGAGCCGGGCTTGCCAGCGATGCAGACGCCTCGGTGTGTCAGTCACACCTTGGTGCTGCTATCGCAGGCAAGCCAGCTCCCACACCAGCTTGCTCCTACAGGGGATCAGCAGTATTGCTTAGAGCTTGATCCAGGTCGCCTTCAGCTCGGTGTACTTGTCGAAGGCGTGCAGCGACTTGTCGCGACCATTACCCGACTGCTTGAAGCCACCAAACGGCGCGGTCATGTCGCCGCCATCGTACTGGTTGACCCATACGCTGCCAGCGCGCAAGGCCTTAGCGGTCAGGTGTGCCTTGGAGATATCCGCCGTCCACACCGCCGCGGCCAGGCCGTATTGGGTGTCGTTGGCAATGGCGATGGCTTCTTCGGCGCTGTCGAAGGTGATGACCGACAGCACAGGGCCGAAGATCTCTTCCTGGGCGATCCTCATGGCATTGGTCACACCGTCGAAAATCGTCGGCTCAACGTACGTGCCACCGGTTTCTTCCAGGGTGCGCTTGCCGCCCGCGACCAGCTTGGCGCCGTCGGCGTGGCCGGCTTCGATGTACGACAGCACGGTGTTCATCTGCTGGGTGTCCACCAGCGCGCCGACGGTTGTTGCCGGGTCCAGCGGGTTGCCTGGCTTCCAGCCCCTGAGGGCCTCGATCACCAGCGGCAGGAATTTATCCTTGATTGAACGCTCGACGAGCAGTCGCGAACCGGCGGTGCAGACTTCGCCCTGGTTGAAGGCGATGGCGCCCGCGGCGGATTCGGCAGCCGCTTGCAGGTCTGGCGCATCGGCAAACACGATGTTCGGGCTCTTGCCGCCGGCTTCCAGCCACACGCGCTTCATGTTCGACTCGCCGGAGCGGATCAACAGTTGCTTGGCAATCTTGGTGGAGCCGGTGAACACCAGCGTGTCGACGTCCATGTGCAGCGCCAGTGCGTTACCCACAGTGTGGCCGTAGCCCGGCAGCACGTTGAATACGCCTTTTGGAATACCGGCCTCAACGGCCAGGGCCGCGATGCGGATGGCGGTCAGCGGGGACTTTTCGGACGGCTTGAGGATGACCGAGTTACCGGTCGACAGCGCTGGGCCGAGTTTCCAGCAGGCCATCATCAGCGGGAAGTTCCACGGCACGATGGCGCCAACCACGCCGACTGGCTCGCGGGTTACCAGGCCGAGTTGATCATGCGGGGTGGCGGCAACTTCGTCGTAGATCTTGTCGATCGCCTCGCCGCTCCAGCTCAGGGCATTGGCTGCACCTGGGACGTCGATACCGAGCGAATCACTGATCGGCTTGCCCATGTCCAGGGTTTCAAGCAGCGCCAGCTCTTCGGCATTGGCCTTGAGCAACGCGGCGAAACGGATCATGGCGGCCTTGCGCTTGGCCGGTGCCAGGCGCGACCAGACACCGGAATTGAAGGTGGCGCGGGCATTTTCTACAGCGCGCTGGGCGTCGGCGGCGTCGCAACTGGCAACGGTGGCCAGTAGGCGGCCATCGACCGGGCTGATGCATTCGAACGTGTCACCGGAAACGGCGGCGGTGTATTCGCCATTGATATAGGCGCGGCCTTCGATCTTCAGATCCTTGGCGCGTTGTTCCCAGTCGGCACGGGTCAGGGTGGTCATGCGAGTGTCCTCCTCTTATTGAATACAAGGGCCAGGTGATGTCCCCCGGCAGCCTCAAAGAATTCTTGCCCGGCCAGCCTGCTGTTCGGCTCAAGGCAGCTGCCACCCTAAACCAGCGGCTGGGGGTGTTTCAATATATTTGACACAACGGCGGTAAACACCCTTGCGATGTTCATTTTAATAAACATAGACTTTGGGCTCTCCAACCGCAGGCCAGACGGGACACGCACATGAGCATCCAGGACATCGTCGACTTCAACCAAGCCAACACCGCCCCCGAACGCTACCGGCCTGCCGCCGAAAAAATCCTCAAGGGCGACCCCGAGCAAACGCTCTACAACCACTACAACAGCCCGTGCGGCCAGATGAGTGCCGGGGTTTGGGAAGGCGAAGTCGGGCAGTGGAAGGTCAATTACACCGAGCATGAGTACTGCGAGATCGTGCAGGGCGTATCGGTACTGCGCGATGCCGATGGCAACGCCAAGACCTTGCGTGCCGGCGACCGCTTCGTGATCCCCGCCGGGTTCAGCGGCACCTGGGAAGTGCTGGAGCCGTGCCGCAAGATCTACGTGGTGTTCGAACAGAAAGCCTGACGCGGAGCGTCACAGGCGGCGTTCCCACGCAGTGCGTGGGAACGCGCAGGCAAAAAAAAGCCCGCATCGTGAGATGCGGGCTTTTTTTCACAAGGAAGAAAATCAATTACTTGATTTTGCCTTCTTTGTAGATCACGTGCTTGCGAACGCGCGGGTCGAACATTTTCTTTTCGAGCTTGTCCGGGGTAGTACGCTTGTTCTTGTCGGTAGTGTAGAAGTGACCAGTACCGGCGCTAGAGATCATTCGAATCAATTCACGCATGATAGAGCTCCTTAGATCTTGCCAGCGGCGCGGATTTCGGCCAGCACGACAGTGATGCCACGCTTGTCGATGATACGCATGCCTTTGGCAGATACACGCAGGCGAACAAAACGTTTCTCTTCTTCAACCCAGAAGCGGTGATGCTGCAGGTTCGGCAGGAAACGACGACGGGTTTTGTTATTTGCGTGGGAAATGTTATTCCCAGTCACCGGACCCTTACCGGTAACTTGACAGACTCTCGACATGCCTCAGCCCTCTAAAACCACATGCCCAACCCGGCATGGGTTGGCCGCTTAATCTCTCAGTCATTTGGCGCCAGGCGCCGCGTTTCTTTAAGGGTCTTACCGGCTACACCTACAGTGAAGGAACCGGGCCCCTAGAAAAGAGCGCTGCTTTATACCAGAAAGACCCCAATGCAACAACAGCCCGTGTGTTTTTACCGGCGTAAATCTCGGCGACAGACGCCTGAACCGTTGCCAGGAGGGGCCGCAGTGAAAGCCGACCGCTCGTCGCACAGAATGATTTACAGCGCCCGCACGCACGGTGAAGTGCACGGCGAAACGCGCTGAGGCGCCATCAAAACAGCATTTGGGCCAAAAGCACAGGCAAAAATGGGCTAGTCATTTATCAATCAGACCACTACGGTAGGCTTTTTCCAGACTGCACTCGCAGATGGGCCTTCGATCTGCAAAGGAAACCAAATATGCGCCTCGCAGCCCTACCGCTATTGCTAGCCCCTCTATTTATCGCGCCGACGGCCCTGGCGGCTACCAGTTTGAGCGTTTGCACCGAGGCCAGCCCCGAAGGGTTCGATGTGGTGCAATACAACTCGCTGACCACCACCAATGCCTCGGCCGACGTACTGATGAACCGCCTGGTGGACTACGACGCCACCCACGGCAAGCTGGTGCCGAGCCTCGCGGACAGCTGGGAAGTCTCGCCGGATGGCCTGACATACACGTTCAAGCTGCACCCAGGCGTGAAATTCCACCGCACCGAATACTTCACCCCAAGCCGCAGCCTGACCGCCGAAGACGTGCGTTTCAGCTTTGAACGCATGCTCGACCCGGCCAACCCGTGGCACAAGATCGCCCAGAGCGGTTTCCCGCATGCGCAGTCGCTGCAATTGCCGACACTGGTCAAGAAAATCGACGCCCTCGACCCGCTGACCGTGCGCTTCACTCTCGATCACGCCGATTCGACCTTCCTCGCCGCCCTGAGCATGGGCTTTGCTTCGATCTACCCGGCCGAATACGCCGACAAGCTGCTCAAGGCCGGCAGGCCTGAAAAGCTCAATAGCCAGCCGATCGGCACCGGTCCATTTGTGTTCGTACGCTTTCAGAAAGATGCGGTGGTTCGCTACAAAGCCAACCCGGAGTACTTCGCCGGCAAACCGGCTGTGGATAACTTAATCTTTGCCATTACCCCGGATGCCAACGTGCGGCTGCAGAAACTGCACCGTGACGAATGCCAGATCGCCCTATCGCCTAAGCCTTTAGACGTAGGCGAAGCCGAGAAAGACCCGGCATTGAAGGTGGAAAAAACCGCCGCCTTCATGACTGCCTTCGTGGCCATCAACAGCCAGCACCCACCACTGGACAAGCCCGAAGTGCGCCAGGCAATCAACCTGGCGTTCGACAAGAACAGCTACCTCAAAGCCGTGTTTGAAGGCACCGCCGAAGCGGCCAATGGCATTTACCCACCCAATACCTGGAGCTATGCCAAGGACTTGCCGGGTTATCCACACGACATCGCCAAGGCCAAGACGCTGCTAGACCGCGCCGGGCTCAAGGACGGCTTCAAAACCACCCTCTGGACCCGCCCAACCGGCAGCCTGCTGAACCCCAACCCCAACCTCGGTGCACAGCTGTTGCAGGCAGACCTGGCCAAGATCGGCATCCAGGCCGAGATTCGCGTGATCGAGTGGGGCGAACTGATTCGCCGCGCCAAGGCCGGTGAGCATGACCTGCTGTTCATGGGCTGGGCCGGCGACAACGGTGACCCGGATAACTTCCTCACCCCACAGTTCTCCTGCGCGGCAGTAAAATCCGGTACCAACTTCGCGCGCTACTGCGACCCCGCGCTGGACAAACTGATCAGCGCCGGCAAGACCACCAGCGAGCAAGGCGTGCGTAGCAAGCTGTACCAACAGGCTCAGGCGCAGATCCAGCAGCAGGCCTTGTGGCTGCCGCTGGCGCACCCGACCGCGTTCGCCCTGGCCCGCAAGAATGTCGAGGGCTATCAGGTAAGCCCGTTCGGGCGCCAGGATTACTCCAAGGTCAGCATCAAGCCTTAAGCACCCGCCCCGCCCCAATGGGGGGCGGGGCTACAGCCACCCGTATTCCGCCATTGACAGCGGGTCGCCATCGCCCACGATGATGTGATCCAGCACCCGCACATCCACGACTTCCAAGGCCTTTTGCAGCAACTTGGTCAATTTTCGATCAGCCGCACTCGGCTCGACGCTCCCCGAAGGATGGTTGTGGCACAGGATCAATGCTGCCGCGTTGTACTCAAGTGCGCGCTTGACCACTTGCCGGGGATAAACCACGGCAGCATCAATGGTGCCCTGGAACAACGCCTCGAAGCCCAGCACCCGGTGCTTTGAGTCGAGAAACAGGCAGCCGAAGATCTCGTGGGGCTCATGACGCAACAACGCCTTGAGGTAATCGCGCACGGCCAAGGGGCTTTCCAGCACCGACTCCTTGCGCAGGCTTTCGGCCATATGGCGCCGGGACATTTCCAGCACGGCCTGCAACTGAGCAAATTTCGCCGGCCCCAGCCCCAAATGTCTGCTGAACAGCGTCTGGCTGGCCTCCAACAATGGGCGAAGGCCACCGAATTGCGCCAACAAATGGCGTGCCAAGTCGACCGCGCTTTTGCCGGAAACCCCGGTACGCAGGAAGATCGCCAACAGCTCGGCATCCGACAGGCTTGCCGCGCCCCATTCCAAAAGTTTCTCCCGTGGACGTTCCGCCACAGGCCAATCGCGAATACTCATCCCACCTCCGTGTGCGTGTGCGCCGCTGTTGCCTCGCGGACGCTGTGTTATCTTAAGCCCTCTTTTTTGCGTGCGATTTCCCCTGGGGAGGGGGCATCGCAGGCGTCACTGAACTGGCATCACTGAACTGGAAAGGCAAACCAATGCAGCGTCTGTATCGGAAACGCATCGTTCTCGGCGTCGGCGGCGGCATTGCCGCCTACAAGAGCGCAGAGCTGGTTCGCAGGCTCCTGGACCAAGGCGCCGAAGTGCGCGTGGTCATGACCCGCGGTGGCAGTGAATTCATCACCCCGCTGACCATGCAAGCCCTGTCCGGCCACCCGGTTCACCTCGACCTGCTGGACCCGGCGGCAGAAGCCGCGATGGGCCATATCGAGCTGGCCAAATGGGCCGACCTGGTACTCATCGCCCCGGCAACCGCCGACCTGATCGCCCGCCTCGCCCAAGGCATCGCCGATGACCTGCTGACCACTTTGGTTCTGGCAACCGACGCCACCGTCGCCATTGCCCCGGCCATGAACCAGGCCATGTGGCGCGACCCGGCCACCCAGGCGAACACCCAACTCCTGCAAAGCCGAGGCCTCAAAGTGTTCGGCCCCGCGTCCGGCAGCCAGGCCTGCGGCGATGTCGGCATGGGCCGCATGCTCGAAGCCACCGACCTGGCGCTGTGCGCCGCCGAGTGCTTCCAGCACCTGGCCCTGACCGGCAAGCACGTGCTGATCACTGCCGGCCCGACCCAGGAAAACATCGACCCGGTGCGCTACATCACCAACCATAGCTCAGGAAAAATGGGCTTTGCCTTGGCGGAAGCGGCGGTCGAGGCAGGCGCGCGCGTCACCTTGATCACCGGTCCGGTGCATTTGCCGACGCCTGATCGGGTCACGCGCATCGACGTAGTCAGCGCCCGAGACATGCTGGCGGCCTGTGAGGCAGCGATTCCCTGCGATCTGTTTATCGCGTCGGCAGCGGTCGCGGACTACCGCCCGGAAGTCGTCGCCCCGCAAAAGCTTAAGAAAGACCCTACAAGTGGCGACGGCCTGCTCCTGCAAATGGTGCGCAACCCGGACATTCTGGCAACTATCGCCACGCGTCCAGACCGCCCGTTCAGCGTCGGCTTTGCCGCCGAAACCGAACATCTGCTGGACTACGCCGCACGCAAATTGAAAGATAAAAACCTCGACCTGATCGTTGCCAATGATGTCGCCAACCCGAGCATCGGCTTCAACAGTGAGGAAAATGCCATCAGCGTGATCGACCGCGAGTTGCACGCCACCGTTTTCGCCCAGACCAGCAAGGGCAAGATTGCCCGCCAACTGATCTCATTTATCGCCCAACGGCTGAACCAGGTTTAATTTACATGCACGCTTTGCAAGCCAAGATTCTCGACCCCCGCATCGGCAACGAATTCCCACTGCCGGCCTACGCCACCCCAGGCTCCGCCGGGCTGGACCTGCGCGCCATGCTCAAGGAAGACACGGTCCTCGAGCCGGGCCAGACCATTCTGATTCCCACCGGCCTGTCGATCTATGTGGGCGACCCGGGCTTGGCGGCACTGATCCTGCCGCGCTCCGGCCTGGGCCACAAACACGGTATCGTGCTGGGCAACCTCGTTGGCCTGATCGACTCCGATTACCAGGGCGAGCTGATGGTATCGTGCTGGAACCGTGGCCAAACCGCCTTCAACATTGCTGTCGGCGAACGCATCGCCCAGCTGGTACTGGTGCCGGTGGTGCAGGCGCACTTCGAGCTGGTTCAGGAGTTCGACGAGACCCAGCGCGGCGCAGGCGGTTTTGGGCATTCCGGCAGTCACTGACTAAGCTGAAACAGGCCGGGCACCCTTGTCCGGCCCGACGCCACCGCAAGGCTTTTCAGGACGAAGAATGCGCGGACCTAATGAGCAATATTTCCCCATTAGAATCAATGCATTACGTGGAATAAAGCATGAAGCGCGAGCGCCGATGGCATTTTTGCACCACGAACTCTCTGCCAAAAAAGTCGTCATACCCTTCAGTTTGAGCCCGCCGGTCAGCCACATTCAGGCCAGCTTTGCCCCCTTCAGATGGAGTTTCACCTCGCGATGAGTACCGCAGCCCGAGTAGCCCCGACATTCCCCGACAGCATCTTTCGCGCCTACGACATTCGTGGCGTGGTGCCCAAGACCCTGACCGCCGAAACCGCTTACTGGATCGGCCGCGCCATCGGCTCCCAGAGCCTGGCCCAGGGCGAGCCTAACGTCTCGGTTGGCCGTGATGGCCGCTTGTCCGGCCCGGAGCTGGTAGAACAATTGATCCAGGGCCTGGCCGACAGCGGCTGCCACGTCAGCGACGTCGGCCTGGTGCCGACGCCTGCGCTGTACTACGCAGCTAACGTACTGGCCGGCAAGTCCGGTGTCATGCTCACCGGCAGCCATAACCCGTCGGACTACAACGGCTTCAAGATCGTCATCGCCGGTGACACCCTCGCCAACGAGCAAATCCAGGCGTTGCACGACCGCCTGAAGACCAACGATCTGACCAGCGGCACCGGCAGTATCACCAAGGTCGACATTCTTCAGCGCTACTCCGACGAAATCACCAGCGACGTCAAACTCGCGCGTCGCCTGAAAGTGGTAGTGGACTGCGGCAATGGCGCGGCCGGCGTGATCGCCCCGCAACTGCTCGAAGCCCTGAACTGCGAAGTGGTCCCGTTGTTCTGCGACGTCGACGGCAACTTCCCTAACCACCACCCGGACCCGGGCAAGCCTGAAAACCTGGTGGACCTGATCGCCAAGGTCAAGGAAACCGGCGCCGATGTAGGCCTGGCCTTCGACGGTGATGGCGACCGCGTCGGCGTGGTGACCAACACCGGCGAGAACGTGTTCGCCGACCGCCTGCTGATGCTGTTTGCCCGCGACGTGGTGGCCCGCAACCCCAACGCCGAAATCATCTTCGACGTGAAATGCACCCGCCGCCTCACCCCGCTGATCAAGGAATACGGCGGTCGCCCACTCATGTGGAAGACTGGCCACTCGTTGATCAAAAAGAAAATGAAGGAAACCGGCGCGCTGTTGGCCGGTGAAATGAGCGGCCACGTGTTCTTCAAAGAGCGCTGGTTCGGGTTTGACGACGGCATTTACAGCGCCGCCCGTCTGCTGGAGATCCTCAGCAAGGAAAAATCTACGGCGCAGGAGCTGTTTCAGACCTTTCCGAATGATATTTCTACGCCAGAGATCAATATCCATGTGACCGAGGAGAGCAAATTCAGCATCATTGACGCACTGCACGATGCGCAATGGGGTGAAGGCGCCAACCTGACCACCATTGATGGTGTGCGAGTCGATTACGCCAAAGGCTGGGGCCTGGTTCGCGCGTCCAACACCACACCGGTGCTGGTCCTGCGTTTCGAGGCGGATACCGAGGCTGAGTTGCAGCGCATCAAGGACGTGTTCCACGCCCAGTTGAAACGTGTTGCCCCTGATCTCCAATTACCGTTCTGATTTTTTACCGGAGCCCTGAATGACCCTCGAACGCGAAGCCGCTGCCAATACTGCCAAGGTCCTGTCCGAAGCGTTGCCTTACATTCGACGCTACGTCGGCAAGACGCTGGTGATCAAGTACGGCGGCAATGCCATGGAAAGCGACGAGCTGAAAACCGGCTTTGCCCGCGACATCGTGTTGATGAAAGCCGTCGGGATCAACCCGGTGGTGGTGCACGGTGGTGGCCCGCAAATCGGCGACCTGCTCAAGCGCTTGTCGATCGAGAGTCACTTCATCGATGGCATGCGCGTCACTGACGCGCAGACCATGGACGTGGTGGAGATGGTCCTCGGCGGCCAGGTCAACAAAGACATCGTCAACCTGATCAACCGTCATGGCGGCAGCGCCATCGGCCTGACCGGCAAGGACGCGGAGTTGATCCGCGCAAAAAAACTGACCGTTACCCGTCAGACGCCGGAGATGACCCAGCCGGAAATCATCGACATCGGCCAGGTAGGCGAAGTGATCGGCATCAACACCGACCTGCTGAACCTGCTGGTCAAAGGCGACTTCATCCCAGTGATCGCGCCAATCGGCGTGGGTGCCAATGGTGAGTCTTACAACATCAACGCCGATCTGGTAGCCGGTAAGGTGGCTGAGGCGCTGAAAGCTGAAAAGCTGATGCTGCTGACCAACATCGCCGGCTTGATGGACAAGGAAGGCAAGGTGCTGACCGGCCTGACTACCCAGCAAGTGGACGAGTTGATCGCCGACGGCACCATCTACGGCGGCATGCTGCCGAAGATCCGTTGCGCACTGGAAGCAGTGCAAGGCGGCGTGGGTAGCTCGCTGATTCTGGATGGCCGCGTGCCAAATGCAATCCTGCTGGAAATCTTCACCGATACCGGTGTGGGCACGCTGATCAGCAACCGCAAGCGTCCTTAATCGGCAGAAAATAAAAAGGCCCCGCTCAATCAAATTGAGCGGGGCCTTTTTTGTTGGCACTCGATCCAAATGTGGGAGCTGGCTTGCCTGCGATGCCTGCACCTCGGTAAATCAGTTGTACCAAGGTGATGCTATCGCAGGCAAGCCAGCTCCCACACGGGTCCGCGTGCCGGATGGGTTTCGGTGTCAGACGCCGAACTGCTCGCGGTATGCCTTGACCGCCGGCAAATGCTGCTTGAGCTGCGGATCGTCTTCCAGGAACTGCAGCACCTGGTTCAACGACACAATGCTCACTACCGGAATGCCAAAATCACGCTCCACTTCCTGGATCGCCGACAATTCGCCATTGCCGCGCTCCTGGCGGTTCAGTGCGATCAACACACCGGCAGCCTTGGCACCGTCCTGGGAAGCGATGATCTGCATCACTTCACGGATGGCGGTGCCGGCCGTGATCACGTCGTCGATGATCAGCACGTCGCCTTTGAGTGGAGCCCCGACCAGGCTGCCGCCTTCGCCATGAGCCTTGGCCTCTTTGCGGTTGAAGCACCACGGCAAATCCAGCCCATGATGTTCCGCCAACGCCACGGCAGTCGCGGCCGCCAGAGGGATGCCCTTGTAGGCTGGGCCGAACAGTACGTCGAAGGAAATACCGCTTTCAACGATGGCTGCCGCGTAGAAACGACCCAGCTGAGCCAGGGCCGAACCCGAGTTGAACAAGCCTGCATTGAAGAAGTAAGGGCTGGTGCGCCCGGACTTCAAAGTGAACTCACCGAAGCGTAAAACGCCGCGATCGATGGCAAAACGAATGAAATCGCGTTGATACGCCTGCATGAAAAAAGCCTCAGATACCACGGATTTAGCTAATTAGGTAGACGGCGTGTATCATACACGCACGCGATTTTTGGGGCCATTTATGCGGATCATCAGTGTGAACGTCAATGGTATTCAGGCTGCAGTCGAGCGTGGTTTGCTCAGTTGGCTGCAAGCACAGAATGCCGACGTCATCTGCCTGCAGGACACCCGCGCCTCCGCCTTTGAACTGGACGACCCAGCCTTCCAACTGGATGGCTACTTCCTTTATGCCTGCGATGCCGAAGTGCCCACCCAAGGTGGCGTGGCTTTGTACTCGCGGTTGCAACCCAAGGCGGTCATCAGCGGCCTCGGCTTCGAGACAGCCGACCGCTACGGGCGCTACCTGCAAGCCGATTTCGACAAGGTCAGCATCGCAACCTTGCTGCTCCCTTCGGGGCAGAACGGCGATGAAGACTTGAACCAGAAGTTCAAGCTAATGGACGATTTCGCCCGTTATCTGGATAAACAGCGACGCAAACGTCGCGAGTACATTTACTGTGGCTCGCTGTACGTGGCGCAACAAAAGCTGGATATCAAGAACTGGCGCGACAGCCAGCAATCCCCGGGCTTCCTGGCGCCGGAACGTGCCTGGATGGACGAGATTGTCGGCAACATGGGTTATGTCGATGCCCTGCGCGAAGTCAGCCGCGAAGGCGACCAGTACAGCTGGTGGCCGGATAACGAACAGGCTGAGATGCTCAACCTGGGCTGGCGTTTCGACTATCAGCTGCTGACACCTGGCCTGCGCCGCTTTGTTCGCAGCGCACGCCTGCCGCGTCAGCCACGGTTCTCGCAGCATGCGCCGCTGATCGTGGACTACGACTGGACACTGACCATCTAAGGTCTTTTTCCAGGCACAAAAAAACCGACATCGCTGTCGGTTTTTTTGTGGGTGCTCATTATTTGACCAGCCGCCAGGTAAAGGGATAGCGATAGGCGATCCCCTTGTTGGCCTTGATCGAACCGATGATGGTCAGCACCACGGTCGCAATCGCCAAGGCAGTCATCAGGAAAAAGCCGATAACCGCGAAGGCCAACACGATGCAAACCAGCCAGGCAATGGCTACGGTGATCTGGAAGTTCAAGGCTTCCTTGCCCTGATCATCAATGAACGGGTCCACTTCTTTCTTCATCTGCCACAGGATCAGCGGCCCTACGACACTGCCGAAGGGGAACACAAACCCCAGAAACGCCGCGAGGTGACACAACATTGCTCCCTGACGCACTTCGTAGGAAGGCGTGGGCACGGGAAGTTGACTGTCATTCATGGCGTTTCTCCTTGAGGCCGGCTCAGTCAGCCAGCGCGGCGTTCTGCAGTTCGAAGATTTCGGTCATACCTTTCTGGGCCAGGGCCAGCATGGCATTCAGGTCGGCCGGCTGGAATGGCGCGCCTTCGGCGGTGCCCTGCACTTCGATGAAACCACCGGTGCTGGTCATCACCACGTTCAGGTCGGTCTCGGCGGCCGAGTCTTCCAGGTAGTCCAGGTCCAGCACAGGCTCGCCTTGGTACATGCCAACCGACACGGCGGCGATCATCTGCTTGAGCGGGTCGCCGGCTTTCAGGCCGCCACGCTTCTTGATCACCTTCAGTGCGTCAGCCAGGGCCACCATGGCGCCGGTGATGGAGGCAGTGCGGGTGCCGCCGTCAGCCTGGATAACGTCGCAATCGACGTACAGGGTCACGTCGCCCAGCTTGGACATGTCCAGGGCTGCGCGCAGGGAGCGACCGATCAGACGCTGGATTTCCAGGGTGCGGCCGCCTTGCTTGCCGCGGCTGGCTTCACGCTGGTTACGTTCGCCGGTGGCGCGTGGCAGCATGCCGTACTCGGCGGTCAACCAACCCTGGCCCTGGCCCTTGAGGAAACGCGGCACGCCGTTTTCGACGCTGACGGTGCAGATCACCTTGGTATCGCCAAACTCGACCAGTACAGATCCCTCGGCGTGTTTGGTGTAGTTGCGGGTGATGCGGATCGAGCGGAGCTGATCGGCAGCGCGACCACTTGGACGTTTCATAGGGGATACCTGTACGGAGGACGAAAAACTGCTGAGCATTATAGAGCCGCGAACCGTTTCGGGGCACTTCTAAAAAATCCGGTTACGAATGGCTGGCCTGGCGCCCATTGTTTGGGCGCGTCCGCCTCACTGCGCTACAATCCTGCGCCTTCGCAGCCTGTCGGCTTCAATTTACCCACCAGCCCGTATTTTCGGGACTGCATCGCGAGGTACCTCCATGGTGCACAGCATGACCGCCTTCGCCCGCGTCGAAAAAGCCGGCGTCCAAGGCACCCTGAGCTGGGAACTGCGCTCGGTCAACAGCCGTTACCTGGAGCCGCACCTGCGCCTGCCGGAATCTTTCCGTGACCTCGAAGGTGCGGTACGTGAAGCGCTGCGCCAGGGTATCTCCCGTGGCAAGCTGGAATGCACCCTGCGCTTTACCGAAGAAACCACCGGCAAACCGCTGCAGGTCGACCGCGACCGCGCTGCGCAATTGGTCGCCGCCGCAGAAACCATCGCCGGCCTGATCAAGCAGCCCGCCGCGCTGAACCCGCTGGAAGTGCTGGCCTGGCCCGGCGTACTGGTAGCCGACGCCACCGACCCGCAAGCCCTCAACGCCGAAGCCCTCGCCCTGTTCACCCAGGGTTTGAAGGAGCTCAAGGCCGGCCGCGAACGTGAAGGCGCCGAACTGGCGCGCCTGATCAACGAGCGCCTGACCTCGATTGAAGATGACGTGGTCACCCTACGCGAGCTGGTGCCGCAGATGCTCGCCACCCAGCGCCAGAAGGTCCTGGACCGCTTCACCGACATGAAGGCCGACCTCGACCCGACGCGCCTGGAGCAGGAAATGGTCCTGCTGGCGCAGAAGAGTGACGTGGCCGAAGAGCTCGACCGCCTGAGCACCCACATCCTCGAAGTGCGCCGCGTGCTCAAGTCCGCCGGTGCCGCCGGTCGGCGCCTGGACTTCCTGATGCAGGAACTCAACCGCGAAGCCAATACACTGGGCTCCAAGGCGTTTGATCCGCGCAGCACGACAGCTGCGGTCAACCTCAAAGTGTTGATCGAGCAGATGCGCGAACAAGTACAGAATATTGAGTAAGGCAACTTCCATGACCCACAGCACCGGCACCCTTTACATCATTTCCGCCCCTTCGGGCGCGGGCAAGAGCAGCCTGGTCAAGGCCCTGACCGACGCTGACGAGCAGATCCGCATCTCGGTCTCGCACACCACCCGCGCCATGCGCCCGGGTGAGGTGAACGGCGTGCACTATCACTTCGTCGAGCGTACCGAGTTCGTGAAGATGATCGAGCACGGCGACTTCCTCGAGCGCGCCGAAGTCTTCGGCAACCTCTACGGCACTTCGCAAAGCCATCTGCAGCAGACCCTGGACGAAGGCCACGACCTGATCCTGGAAATCGACTGGCAGGGCGCCGAGCAAGTGCGTCAGCTGATGCCCAAAGCCCGCTCGATCTTCATCCTGCCGCCGTCGCTCGAAGCCTTGCACCAGCGCCTGACCAACCGTGGCCAGGACAGCGACGAGATCATCGAAGGCCGCATGCGTGAAGCCGTCAGCGAAATGAGCCACTACGTCGACTACGACTACCTGATCATCAATGACGATTTTGCCCACGCTTTGGACGATTTGAAGGCGATTTTCCGCACCAATCAGCTCCAGCAAAAGCGCCAACAGCAGCGTTTCGGCAAATTACTCGCCGAACTGCTCGGCTGATTGGCTCTTCCCAAAACCGCTGCAAGGGCTTTACATTGGCACTTGTAGCGGTTTTTCGAGGGCACGGGAAAAATCAGCGCTTCCCTAAACGCTGGTGATTTTTTAAACTGTTTAGTCCGCTCGCCCAACCGGGCAGCGCGCATCTTGCATTCGCTCCGAGGAATACCATGGCCCGCGTAACCGTTGAAGACTGCCTAGAACACGTGGATAACCGCTTTGAGCTGGTCATGCTCTCTACCAAGCGTGCCCGTCAACTGGCCACTGGCGGCAAAGAGCCACTGGTCCAGTGGGAAAACGACAAGCCTACCGTTGTAGCCCTGCGTGAAATCGCTGAAGGCCTGATGAGCTACGAGTTCATCGCCAACGCCGAGATCGTTGAAGACGAACCGCTGTTTGCAGCGTTCGAGGACGAGTCCAACGAGGCCGTCTAAGCCTATGCCTGGTCGACGTAGCACGGCGCGGGGTCACAGCCAACGGCAGGAGTTAATCCTTTGCCGAGCATAGACGCCCTCGCCGATCGCTTATCGACCTACCTCGGCCCAGACCAGGTCAACCTGGTCCGCCGAGCGTATTTCTACGCCGAACAAGCCCACGACGGCCAACGCCGGCGCAGTGGCGAGGCGTATGTCACGCATCCTCTTGCGGTGGCAAATATTCTTGCCGACATGCACATGGACCATCAGAGTTTGATGGCCGCGATGCTGCATGACGTGATCGAAGACACCGGCATTGCCAAGGAAGCGCTCAGCGCGCAGTTTGGCGAAACCGTGGCCGAACTGGTCGACGGGGTCAGCAAACTGACCCAGATGAACTTCGAGACCAAGGCCGAAGCCCAGGCGGAAAACTTCCAGAAGATGGCCATGGCCATGGCCCGAGACATTCGGGTGATCCTGGTCAAGCTGGCCGACCGGCTGCACAACATGCGCACGCTGGAAGTGCTGTCCGGCGAAAAACGCCGGCGCATCGCCAAGGAAACCCTGGAAATCTACGCGCCCATCGCCAACCGGCTGGGCATGCATGCCATTCGTATCGAATTCGAAGACCTCGGCTTTAAAGCCATGCACCCGATGCGCTCGGCGCGCATCTACCAGGCGGTCAAACGCGCCCGGGGCAACCGCAAGGAAATCGTCAACAAGATCGAAGAGTCCCTGAGCCATTGCCTGGCGATCGACGAGATCGAAGGCGAGGTCAGCGGCCGGCAGAAACACATCTACGGCATCTACAAGAAGATGCGCGGCAAGCGCCGGGCCTTCAACGAGATCATGGACGTGTACGCGTTCCGGATCATCGTCGACAAGGTCGATACCTGCTACCGCGTGCTGGGCGCTGTACATAATTTGTACAAACCCCTGCCGGGCCGCTTCAAGGACTACATCGCGATTCCCAAGGCCAACGGCTATCAGTCGCTGCATACCACGCTGTTCGGTATGCATGGGGTGCCAATCGAGATCCAGATCCGCACGCGGGAAATGGAAGAGATGGCCAACAACGGCATCGCTGCCCATTGGCTGTACAAATCCAGCGGCGACGAGCAGCCAAAAGGTACCCATGCCCGCGCCCGCCAGTGGGTCAAAGGCGTGCTGGAAATGCAGCAACGTGCCGGCAACTCCCTGGAATTTATCGAAAGCGTGAAGATCGACCTGTTCCCGGACGAGGTCTACGTGTTCACGCCCAAAGGCCGGATCATGGAGCTGCCCAAAGGCTCCACGGCGGTCGACTTTGCCTACGCCGTGCACACCGACGTCGGCAACAGCTGCATCGCCTGTCGGATCAACCGTCGTCTCGCGCCGCTGTCCGAGCCGCTGCAAAGCGGCTCCACGGTCGAGATCGTCAGCGCACCTGGCGCGCGCCCGAACCCGGCCTGGCTCAACTTCGTGGTTACCGGCAAAGCGCGCACACACATCCGCCATGCCCTGAAGCTGCAACGCCGCTCCGAATCCATCAGCCTCGGCGAACGCCTGCTGAACAAGGTGCTCAACGGTTTCGACAGCGCCCTGGATAAGATCCCGGCCGAGCGTGTGCAAGCGATGCTCCACGAGTATCGCCAGGAAACCATCGAAGACCTGCTGGAAGATATCGGCCTGGGCAACCGCATGGCCTATGTGGTCGCCCGCCGCCTGCTTGGCGAAGGCGAACAGCTGCCAAGCCCCGAAGGCCCGCTGGCAATTCGCGGCACCGAAGGCCTGGTGCTCAGCTACGCCAAATGTTGCACGCCGATCCCGGGCGACCCGATTGTCGGCCACCTGTCCGCAGGCAAAGGCATGGTCGTGCACTTGGACAACTGCCGCAATATCACCGAAATCCGCCACAACCCCGAGAAATGCATCCAGCTCTCCTGGGCCAAGGATGTGACTGGCGAATTCAACGTCGAGCTGCGCGTTGAGCTGGAGCACCAGCGCGGCCTGATCGCCCTGCTGGCCAGCAGCGTCAACGCGGCCGACGGCAATATCGAGAAAATCAGCATGGATGAGCGCGATGGCCGCATCAGCGTAGTCCAACTGGTCGTCAGCGTGCACGACCGCGTGCACCTGGCCCGCGTGATCAAGAAGCTGCGCGCCCTGACCGGGGTGATTCGCATCACCCGCATGCGTGCGTAGCGCTTCAAATAGTCATCATCTCTTACAAGGAGTCACACATGACCAAGACTGTTATCACCAGCGACAAGGCCCCGGCCGCCATCGGCACTTACTCCCAGGCGATTAAGGCGGGCAACACCGTCTACATGTCCGGCCAGATTCCACTGGACCCAAAGACCATGGAACTGGTTGAAGGTTTTGAAGCACAGACCGTACAGGTCTTCGAGAACCTCAAGTCGGTTGCCGAAGCTGCCGGCGGTTCGTTCAAGGACATCGTCAAGCTGAACATCTTCCTCACCGACCTGAGCCACTTCGCCAAGGTCAACGAGATCATGGGCAAGTACTTCGAACAGCCGTACCCAGCCCGCGCCGCCATCGGCGTTGCCGCCCTGCCAAAGGGCGCACAGGTTGAGATGGACGCGATTCTGGTCATCGAGTAAAACACCCGGCGCAGCTTTCACAGGCTGCGCCGACTTCGTTTCAGAAGGATTTCGTAATGCGCAAAGCGCTTGTAGCCTTATCAACGCTCGCCCTGTTGCTCGGCGGCTGCGCCAGCAACCCCGCCGACCTGGATGTGAGCGGCACCTGGATCAACCAGGCCGCCATCAACGCGGCAGCCAAGGGCGGCCCTTTGCGTGAAGCGTTGCAAACCTTTGGCCCGAACCTCGAGTGGGAGGTCAACACCAAGGCTTTGCAGGCGCGCTACTACAACGGTTTTGAAGTCGCCGAAGGCAAGCTGCTCAGTGAGAAGCCCGGCGCCTGGAGCGTCGATTTCTACGGCAGCTCCGCCACTGAACTCAAGCGTAAAGGCAAGCAACTGCTGCAAGTGGCCAACGACAATGAGCCTGAGCAACTGTTTGCCCGCGCCAAAGACCCAGCCCCCGAAGGCGCGCCACTGGGTGCGAACTTCGAACGCGCACTGTATGCAGCCTACTTGGGCGGCGACTGGAAGATCACCGACGGCACCGGCGACGGCGCCACGGTACAGTTCCAGGCTGACGGCAAGGTCGCCGGCTTGCCAAGTGTCGATCGGTACTCGCTGTGCCTGGCGGGTGACTGCGCCTCCATGAGCGGCGGCTATGACAGCATCTGGCTGCAACTGAACGGTCAGGGCAACCCGTGGATCTTCGCCCGCAAAGGCAAGCAACTGGAGATTTTCCAGGCGGTGAACACCGCGCAAACGGATGAAGTGCCTTCGTTTACGCCGGGGCCACGGCAGTGGTTGCTGGAAAAGAAATAACCGCATGACGCAGATCTGAATGTGGGAGCTGGCTTGCCTGCGATAGTGGTGTATCGGTCACACCGTGTTGGATGTGACACCGTCATCGCAGGCAAGCCAGCTCCCACATTTTTTAACTGCGTTTCAGCCTTTCAATATCGCCGCATACCCTTCGCGATAGGTCGGATACGTCGGTACCCAGCCCAACGCTTTGGCTCGGGCATTGCTGCATTGTTTACTGCCCGCCCGACGCACGCTGGCGTCGTCAGCCCACTCAGTCACGCCCAGGTAGTCGCG
The DNA here is from genome assembly GCF_045447305.1 of Pseudomonas sp. D47. NCBI lineage: Bacteria > Pseudomonadati > Pseudomonadota > Gammaproteobacteria > Pseudomonadales > Pseudomonadaceae > Pseudomonas > Pseudomonas sp. D47. Next base: position 445,165 of record NZ_JBJGXU010000001.1, read on the forward strand.
CAACCAGCCCACCACCTCCGCCAATGGCGCAGGCGCATCGTCCACGCCGATGTAGACCTTATCCAGCGAACCGCCCTGCTCCACATGCCGCAGCAAAAAGGCCAGCAAGCCCGCTGCGTCATCCGCGTGAATCCGGTTGCCGTATAAAGGTGGATCAACCGCCACGCGATAGCCTTGGCGCACTTGGGTCAACAGCCATTCGCGGCCGGGGCCGTAGATTCCGGTCAACCGCACGATGCTCGCCGGAATGCCGCTGTTGAGGGCCACTTGCTCAGCTTCCAGCATCACCTGGCCGGAATAGCCTTTCGCCTGGGTGTCGGACGTTTCATCGACCCACTCACCATGCTGCTGGCCATACACACTGCTGCTGGACACAAACAGCAAATGTTTGGGTTCCTGACCGTAATCGTTCAACCACTCCAACACATGCTGCAACCCTTGCACGTAAGCCGCGCGATAGCCGGCCTCATCGTGGTCGGTGGCGGCGGCGCAATACACCAGGTAATCCACCCCGCCAATCGGCCAGGTGTCAGGGCAATCCTTTTTGAACAAGTCGCCAGCGATGCCGATCACGCCGTCGGGCAGGCGCGAAATGTCCCGCCGCAACCCGTGAACCTCCCATTCCGAGGCCAGTAATTGGCTAGCCAGCCGACTACCCACATCGCCGCAACCGGCAATTACAACAGAAGGCGCAGACATCATAAAACTCCGTTCTCAAAGGTCTAGATTAGCCTTCGCAGATGACCTGCGGCCAGGAAAAGGACAAATAAAGTAACTGTATTACTTTTGTTAACAAGAATTACTTGCAATAATAACCTCCCATTTGTCCTCGACCCAACAGGGTCTGGCAGGACGATCACTCATTTTTTCTCTTAGGTCCGGCCAGCATGACACGTCATACAAAACCCGCTTCGCCAACCAAGCTTCACAGCCCATCCCGCGCCTGGCGTGCGATTGCTGCGCTGCTGTTCAGCGTAATGCTGGCACCGACCGCCGCATTCGCTGACGCTACCGCCCCAGCCGCTCCGGCTGCTGCTGAGCAGAACGCTGCAACCCCGGCGGCTCCTGCTGCCACACCGGTTGCTACCGACCCGGCTCAGGCTGCTGATCCTGCACCCGCTGACGAATCCGGCGTAGTGCTGGAAGAAGACAACAGCCTGGGCATGGCACACGACCTGTCGCCATGGGGCATGTATCAGAATGCCGACGTGGTGGTGAAAGCCGTGATGATCGGCCTGGCTATCGCCTCGATCATTACCTGGACCATCTGGATCGGCAAAGGCTTCGAGCTGCTGGGCGCCAAACGTCGCCTGCGCACTGAAATCGTCCACCTGAAAAAAGCCACCACCCTCAAGGAAGCCAGCGACACCGCGACCAAGAAGGGCACTCTGGCCAACCTGCTGGTACACGACGCGCTTGAAGAAATGCGCCTGTCGGCCAACACCCGCGAAAAAGAAGGCATCAAGGAACGCGTCAGCTTCCGCCTGGAGCGCCTGGTTGCAGCCTGCGGTCGTAACATGAGCAGCGGCACCGGTGTGCTGGCCACCATCGGTTCCACCGCGCCGTTCGTCGGCCTGTTCGGCACCGTGTGGGGCATCATGAACAGCTTTATCGGCATCGCCAAAACCCAGACCACCAACCTCGCCGTCGTTGCCCCAGGCATCGCCGAAGCCCTGCTGGCAACCGCCCTGGGCCTGGTTGCCGCGATTCCTGCGGTGGTGATCTACAACGTCTTCGCCCGTTCGATTGCCGGCTATAAAGCCCAGGTATCGGACGCGTCGGCAGAAGTCCTGCTGCTGGTCAGCCGCGACCTCGATCACCTGCCTACCGAGCGCAGCTCGCAACCGCACATGGTGAAAGTGGGGTAATCGGCCATGGGCCTGCATTTGAATCAAAGCGACGACGACCTCGTCGAGAACCACGAAATCAACGTCACGCCGTTTATCGACGTGATGCTGGTGCTGCTGATCATCTTCATGGTGGCGGCGCCCCTGGCGACCGTGGACATCAAAGTCGACCTGCCCGCGTCCAGCGCCAAGCCTGCGCCGCGGCCGGAGAAACCGATCTTCCTCAGCGTCAAGGCGGACCAACGCCTGTTCCTGGGCGAAGAAGAAGTCAAAGCTGAAACCCTGGGCCCGGTGCTCGACGCCAAGACCCAAGGCAAGAAAGACACGACGATCTTCTTCCAGGCCGACAAGGGCGTGGACTACGGCGACCTGATGAGCGTGATGGATGCCCTGCGGGCAGCCGGCTACCTCAAGGTCGGCCTGGTCGGACTTGAGACGGCAGCCAAGAAATGATCACGACGCGCCACAAACTGACGCGTTATGGCACCAGCCTCGCCGTCGTGCTGGGCGTGCATGCCGTCGCGATCATCATCGCGCTTCAATGGTCCGCGCCGCATCAGGTGACGTTGCCTCCAGCGGCCATGGTCATCGACCTGGCGCCGATGCCGGCACCGCCGCCGCCAGCGCCGCCAAAGGTGGTCACACCGCCACAGCCGCCCGCGCCGGTGGAAGAGCTGCCTTTGCCGAAAATGGCCGAGGCGCCTAAACCAACGATCCAGGTGCCCAAGCCGGTCAAGCCCAAACCCAAACCGCAGCCGCCCAAGCCTGTGGAGAAGAAGCCCGAGCCGCCCAAGGAAAAACCTTCCGAGGACCCACCGAGCGAAACCCCACCGACCAACGCGCCGGCGGAAAAATCCGCCCAACCCGTGCCCGGCCCATCGCCAGCGCAGGTCGCGGCCAAAGCTTCCTGGGAAGGCACCCTGCTGGCGCACTTGGCGAAGTACAAGAAGTACCCGCCAGGCGCCCAACAGCGGGGCAAGGAAGGCCTGAACCGCCTGCGCTTTGTGGTCGATGCAGAAGGCAACGTGCTGTCCTACGAGCTGGTGGGCCGCTCCGGCAACGCCGACCTGGACCGCGCAACCCTGGACATGATCCGTCGTGCCCAGCCATTGCCCAAGCCACCGGCCGACATGTTGAAAGGCGGCAGCGTCGAAATCGTCGCGCCGTTTGTTTACAACATCGAGAAGCGCCGCCGCTAAAAATGAGAATGGTGAGGGGCAACCCTCACCACCTTCTGCAAAATCTCCCACACTCCCCGCTCAATCCCCACCAAAGTTCTGATAACGTGCGTCTATCGATTGCAGCCGGTATGCTTGGCTCGCAACCTCATGGACGCCCGCTATGACTCTTACAGAATTACGCTACATCGTGACCCTCGCCCAAGAGCAGCACTTCGGCCACGCGGCCGAGCGTTGCCATGTCAGCCAGCCGACGCTGTCGGTGGGTGTGAAAAAGCTTGAAGACGAACTCGGTGTGCTGATTTTCGAGCGCAGCAAGAGCGCCGTGCGCCTCACGCCAGTAGGCGAAGGCATCGTTGCCCAGGCCCAGAAGGTCCTGGAACAAGCCCAAAGCATTCGCGAGCTGGCCCAGGCCGGCAAGAACCAGCTGACCGCACCGTTGAAAGTCGGCGCCATCTACACCGTCGGCCCGTACTTGTTCCCGCACCTGATCCCGCAACTGCACCGCGTCGCGCCGCAGATGCCGCTGTATATCGAAGAAAACTTCACCCACGTACTGCGCGACAAACTGCGCAACGGTGAGTTGGACGCAATCATCATCGCCCTGCCCTTCAACGAGGCAGACGTGCTGACCCTGCCGCTCTACGACGAGCCATTCTACGTGTTGATGCCGGCTTCCCACCCGTGGACGCAAAAAGACACCATCGACGCCGGCCTGCTCAATGACAAGAGCCTGCTGCTGCTCGGCGAAGGTCACTGCTTCCGTGACCAGGTATTGGAAGCCTGCCCGACCCTGACCAAGGGCAACGACGGCGCCAAACACACCACGGTTGAATCCAGCTCCCTGGAAACCATTCGCCACATGGTCGCGTCCGGCCTGGGTATTTCAATCCTGCCGCTGTCGGCAGTGGACAGCCACCACTACGCCCCCGGCGTGATCGAAGTGCGCCCACTCACGCCCCCGGTGCCGTTCCGTACCGTGGCGATTGCCTGGCGCGCCAGCTTTCCACGCCCGAAAACCATTGAGATCCTCGGTGACTCGATCCGCCTGTGCTCGGTGGCCAAGCCGCCCGCTGCGAGCTAAGTAAACGTATGACCGAGTTGTCGCAGGTGTCGGTGACCGCACTCAAGGGTGTCGGTGAAGCCATGGCCGAGAAGCTGGCCAAGGTCGGCCTGGAGAACCTCCAGGACGTGCTGTTCCACCTGCCCCTGCGCTATCAGGACCGCACGCGCGTAGTGCCCATCGGCCATCTGCGCCCTGGGCAGGACGCGGTGGTCGAAGGCACCGTCAGTGGCGCCGATGTGGTGATGGGCAAACGCCGCAGTTTGGTGGTGCGCCTGCAAGACGGCACCGGTGGCCTGAGCCTGCGCTTTTACCATTTCAGCAATGCGCAAAAGGAAGGCCTCAAGCGTGGCACCCGCGTGCGTTGCTACGGTGAAGCGCGACCTGGCGCGTCGGGCCTGGAAATCTACCACCCGGAGTACCGCGCCATCACCGGCGACGAGCCGCCACCGGTGGACACCACGCTCACGCCCATTTACCCACTGACCGAAGGCCTGACCCAGCAGCGCCTGCGCCAGCTGTGCATGCAGACCCTGACGATGCTCGGCCCGAAAAGCCTGCCCGACTGGCTGCCAGTGGAACTGGCCCGCGACTACCAACTGGCGCCCCTGGACGATGCAATCCGCTACCTGCATAACCCACCCGCCGACGCCGATGTCGACGAACTGGCCTTGGGTCATCACTGGGCTCAGCATCGCCTGGCCTTCGAAGAACTGCTGACTCATCAACTGTCTCAGCAGCGCCTGCGCGAAAGCATGCGTTCCCTGCGTGCGCCGGCGATGCCCAAGGCCACGCGCCTGCCAGCGCAATACCTGGCCAACCTGGGCTTTGCGCCGACCGGTGCCCAGCAGCGGGTCGGCAATGAAATCGCCTACGACCTCAGCCAGAAAGAACCGATGCTGCGCCTGATCCAGGGTGACGTGGGCGCCGGCAAAACCGTGGTCGCCGCCCTCGCCGCCTTGCAGGCGCTGGAAGCCGGTTACCAAGTGGCGCTGATGGCGCCTACCGAAATTCTCGCCGAGCAGCACTTCATCACCTTCAAGCGCTGGCTTGAACCGCTGGGCCTGGAAGTGGCGTGGCTGGCCGGCAAGCTCAAGGGCAAGGTCCGTGCAGCAGCGCTGGAACAGATCGCCAATGGCGCACCGATGGTGGTGGGCACCCACGCGCTGTTCCAAGACGAAGTGCAGTTCAAGAACCTCGCGCTGGTGATCATCGACGAACAGCACCGCTTCGGCGTGCAACAGCGCCTGGCCTTGCGCCAGAAAGGTGTGGGTGGGCGCATGAACCCTCACCAGTTGATCATGACCGCCACGCCGATCCCTCGCACCCTGGCCATGAGCGCCTACGCCGACCTCGACACCTCGATCCTCGATGAGCTGCCGCCCGGCCGTACGCCGGTCAACACCGTGCTGGTCACCGACACCCGCCGCGTGGAAGTGATCGAGCGCGTGCGCGGTGCCTGCGCCGAAGGCCGTCAGGCGTACTGGGTGTGCACGCTGATTGAAGAGTCCGAAGAGCTAACCTGCCAAGCCGCCGAAACCACGTTTGAAGACCTCACCAGTGCCTTGGGCGAACTCAAGGTCGGGCTGATCCACGGCCGCATGAAGCCGGCGGAAAAAGCCGCAGTGATGGCCGAATTCAAAGCCGGTAACCTGCAACTGCTGGTCGCCACCACAGTGATCGAAGTGGGTGTGGACGTGCCCAACGCGAGCCTGATGATCATCGAAAACCCCGAGCGTCTGGGCCTCGCGCAACTGCACCAATTGCGCGGCCGCGTCGGCCGGGGCAGCGCCGCCAGCCATTGCGTACTGCTCTACCATCCGCCGCTGTCGCAGATCGGTCGTCAGCGACTGGGCATCATGCGCGAAACCAACGACGGTTTTATCATCGCCGAAAAAGACCTCGAACTGCGCGGCCCTGGCGAAATGCTCGGCACCCGCCAGACCGGCCTGCTGCAATTCAAGGTCGCCGACCTGATGCGTGACGCCGACCTGCTGCCCGCCGTGCGTGATGCGGCGCAGGCGCTGCTTGAGCGCTGGCCGGATCACGTCAGCCCGTTGCTCGATCGTTGGCTACGGCATGGGCAGCAATACGGCCAAGTGTGACGCCTGCCTCACTTATCCGACCAACACATGTAACAAGCTGGTTATACTTCGGTGACTGTACGAAATTGGATCAGGCCATGTCAGAAGTAGCCCTCGCCACAGCCCCACTGACCACCCCGCCGGTCATTCGGGCTCTGCTCGCAAAGCTCGCCATCCCCTACACGGAAGTGACGGAACACGCCGGCCTGAATCCCGCTCGAAAGATCCAGGCAGTGCTGTTGGAAGATGCCGTTGGCGCACTCATGGTGCTGTTCCCGCAGAGCCAGTTGCTCGACCTCAACCGTCTCGCCGAACTCACCGGTCGCCGCCTCACGGCCGTGTCGCCGGACCGCGTCGAGCGCATGCTGGCCAAGCATGACCTGAACCTGCTGCCGGGCCTGCCGGCGCTGACCAGCTCGCCTTGCCTGTACGAAGGCAGCCTGCTCAGCGAGCCGAGCCTGCTGGTGCATTCGGGCGAAGCCGGGTTGCTGCTGGAAATCGCCAGCGGCGACTTCAAGACCATGCTCACCAAGGCCAGCGCCGCGCAGTTCGGCGAGCCGTTGAGCAACATCCGCCCCAACCTCGACCGCCCCAATGATGACCGCGAGGAAATCACCCAAGCGATGCAGGCATTCACTGCCCGCCGCATCCAGCAGCGCCTGGAAGCCACCATCGAGATTCCCCCGCTGGCCGACACAGCGCAGAAGATCATCAAGCTGCGCGTCGATCCCAACGCCACCATCGATGACATCACCGGAGTGGTGGAAACCGACCCGGCCCTGGCCGCCCAAGTGGTGAGCTGGGCTGCGTCGCCGTACTACGCCTCACCGGGCAAGATTCGCTCAGTGGAAGACGCCATCGTGCGCGTGCTGGGCTTTGATCTGGTGATCAACCTGGCGCTGGGCCTGGCCTTGGGTAAAACCCTGAGCCTGCCCAAAGACCACCCGCACCAAGCCACGCCGTATTGGCACCAGTCGATCTACACCGCCGCGGTGATCGAAGGCCTGACCCGCGCCATGCCGCGCGCCCAGCGCCCGGAAGCCGGCCTGACGTACCTGGCCGGCTTGCTGCACAACTTCGGTTACCTGCTGCTGGCCCACGTATTCCCGCCGCACTTCTCGCTGATCTGCCGTCACCTGGAGGTCAACCCGCACCTGTGCCACAGCTATGTCGAGCAACACTTGCTGGGCATCAGCCGCGAGCAGATCGGCGCCTGGCTGATGCGCTACTGGGACATGCCGGACGAACTGTCCACCGCCCTACGCTTCCAGCACGACCCGACCTATGACGGGCAATATGCTGAATATCCGAACCTGGTGTGCTTGTCGGTGCGCTTGCTACGCAGCCGTGGCATTGGCTCGGGGCCGGATGAGCCGATTCCCGATGCGCTGCTGGAGCGTCTGGGGTTGAGCCGTGAGAAGGCTGAGGAAGTGGTCGCCAAGGTGTTGGATGCCGAGGTGCTGTTGCGCGAATTGGCATCGCAGTTCAACTAAGGGTAAATCGGTCGCCTGTTACACCGCTATCGCAGGCCAGCCAGCGCCCACCTTTGACCGAGTTCCAACGGTGGAATGCAGTCAACGGTGGGAGCTGGCTTGCCCGCGATGAATTCAACTCGGTACAACTGAAGAAACCCTTCAGGCCTTCTTCTTTTTCTTCGGTTTCAAATATTTGGTCAGCCCCTGGAACCAGATCACCAGCGCCGGGTTGCCCTTGATCTGGATCGACTTGTCTTGAATCCCCGTCATGAACGCCAATTGCTTGTTCTTCGCCTGCATCGTGGCGAAGCCGTAGGCGGCATCTTTGAAGGCGATAGCAAACGCAGGCTCCGGGTGAACACCTGAGCGGCTGGTGATGCGCTGGTCTTTGACGATGAAGTGACGGGCAACTTTGCCGTCGAGGGTTTGCAACTGGAACGCCAGGTCTTTGTCACCCAGCTGTTGCTGGAAAGCAGGGTTGGTGCGGCTGGCTTTGCCCATCATCAGGCCAAGCACCCACAGCAGAAGACGAAATTTCATGCACGCGGCCTCGGTATCATTATTAAGTGGCCGCAGCAGTGTAACAATTTGCCTATAGAACGCCACCGATCTCGCGCTTTAGCGGGAGATCGGCTGGCGTTTAACGCTTATAGCAGCATCTTGCTTAAACGTTAGGGCAAGGCACCGGCGCCCAGTCGGCCAGGTTTGGATCGCGGCAGGTGCCTTCGATCTGCGCTTTACCCGCGCTGGCGACCTGCTTGCTTTCAGCTTGCTTGGCCTGGACCGTCCGAATGCTCTTCTCGGTAGTCACCGCTTCTTTCGGCACGGTTGGCAGCGATGCCTTCTTCGCTGGTTTTACGGGTTTTTTGCCTTTGGCCGGCACCACCGGCGGCGTCGTGTCGGCGGTCGCTACCGTCACCACGTCGTTGCGCTGCACACCCACTTGTTGCAGGTCTTTCTCGTAAGCCTGGGTGTAGTTGTTCAGGTCTTCGCTGGCTTTGCCGTTGACCGCAACGATCAGGTCATTGGATTCCTTCAAGCCCGCTACGATTTCCGCCAGGCGCTTGCGGCCTTCAGTGTCGTTGACGGCTTTGGCTTTGCGGTCGGCAACCAGCTTGGTGAACGCGCTCTGGTAGCACTGCTGGGACGCCTTGGCGTACGCGGTGCTGCGGTCGATGTCGGAAGCGCTCTTGTTGAAGTCCGCGGAGTACGACGCAATGCGCTGGTTGTCATCGCTGATCTGCTTCTGACGCTCGGTGTAGTAACCCGCCGCACCGCCAGCCAAGGCGCCGCCCGCGGCACCGATGGCAGCGTTACGGCCGCGCTTTTCGGAGTCGCCAGTCAGCGCGCCCAGCAGTGCACCGCCGGCCGCGCCGAGGGCCGCGCCGGTGACGACCGATTTGGTCATGTCCGAATCCGTCGCGCGCAGGTGCTGCACCGGCTCGTAGCAGTTCGGGTAGTACTCGACCTTGGTGCTCGACGCGACCTTGGAGGACGGCGACGTGGCGCAGCCAGTTAACACGGTGCTGAAACCGGCCGCGATCAGCAGCAGGTGACGCTTGGAAACCGCCTTACGGGAAAAAAGCATAGGTGTGTTCTCTTTTAAGTTTGACTTGCCCAGCACGGCCCACCGCCGTCTGAGTCCCTTCCAAGCTCGCCATACAACCAGCGATCAAGACCGCTGACCGCTCGCTGCGAGCAATTCCTTCAAGATCGTTGCCGGGTCGGCCCGCTGTTGTTTGCGGTAGTTGCCGACATGGCGAACGAACAGTGTCGCGCGCGTCACCAGGCTCTTACCGAGCACTGGCTTGCGATCCAACTCTTCCTTGATTCGTTGAAACTGCGCCTGGATCACCGCATCGGTGTAGCGCGTGCCGGTGGCCAAGTTGTCGATGTAGATCGCCACCGCGCCGTCGAGGGCGCTGCGGCCATTGGTGATGGCCATATCAAACAGCTGCGCGCTGGCCGCGTCCTTGTTGTCCAGCGCCTGCTGGCGACTCTTCTGCAAGTTGGCCAGGCGAATGTTGTAGTTGCTGATGGTCTCGGCCACCAACGCCGCCGACTGAATCAAGTTGCCCGCCGCCTCTTCGCGTTGCTGGGCGATCAGCGAGACGTTGCGCTTGAGCTCTTCGTTGACCAGCCCAAGCTCGGCTTGCAGCTTGGGGTCGACACTGGCAGCAATGATGCTGTCCAGGCGTTTGGTCGGGTCCTGAGCGTCGTCGATGGCATCCGTCAGCGCGGCCAGGCGCCCTTCTTTCTGCCACTGGGCGAACAGCTCCTTGTAGCGCGAGCGCGGCGCCGACAGTGCGCCAATCGCCACGCGAAACCCGGTGGTCTCGTTGCTTTGCTCGGTTCCGTCGGCGGCAAACAATGGGTACTCGCGGCGCATGCCAGTAAACAGCGTGCCCTCGCCTTCGAGGTAGTTGCCGCCCTTGACCACAAAGCCGCCGTACGTGCCCTGGCGGCGCCCGGCGTGCACCAGTTGGAAGGATTCCTGGACCATTTCCGCCGCGTTGCCGATCACATCGAACAGGCCAATCGGGTTGGGCAGTTTGGTGCCGATGGGCATCAAGCGTGCAGCCTGGCCGGTGCCGCCGGCGACTTGGTTGAACACCGCGTAATCACCCAGCGGGCCGTCGCTTTCGCTGCCTTCGACACGGCGTGGAAACAGCCGGCCTTCCAAGTCCTGACGGCTAACCGCCTGGCCACCGCGTGCGGCAAACTCCCATTCCACTTCGGTGGGCAAGCGCACAAAACCCAGGCCACCGTCTTCAGCCGAAGAACCACGACCACTGACCGGCAGCAGCTCACGGTGATATTTCATCAGCCAGGCGCTGTACACCGCCGAGAAACGCTCAGCCTCAAAGCGCGACAGTTTCACTTTGGGCAACCGCGCGGCCATGCCGGTAGGCGCATCGCAGGCAGGTGCCGGCTCACCGCTGGCCAACGACTGCGCCTGAGACATCACCTGGGCGTATTGGCGTGCGGTCACTTCGTACTTACCGATGAAGTAGAGCATCGGTTTGAGCGGGGTTTTGGCGTCGGTCTTAGGCATCAACGGCGCGATGACTTTGTTCCAGTCTTTGGGCAAGTCCTTGAGGGTGAATTGGCCGTTGATAAAGTCGCGGCGGTAGCCGGAAATAAACGACTGCTGATAACCCGCCTCACCTTCGGCAAAGGGATAACCGAGGCTGATCTCGCGGTCATCCAAGGTGCCCTGGGCCAGCACGTAGGCGTAGCGGAACACCATATTGCCTTCACACGGCAGCGGCAGGCTCACGTCGTCGGGCAACGGTTTGGGGTTGTCGAGTTTGTCACTCGCCTCATCAGCCCACGCCAGCGAGGCCAAGCTCAGCGCCACACAGGCGCCCAATAACTTATACATCTCTGATTCCTTCAGAAGCCTGGATACGCGCCACCCGCCAACCACCACAGGCCGCCGCCACGGCGCTGACGCCGAGGATTGCAACCAGGGCCAGGCCGTAGTGACGCGCCAGCAGATGACTGGCGTATTCGCCCGGCACCTGCACAAATAATTTATTCAAACCTGCCTCGGCCACGCCATACAGCCCGGCACTGAGCACGGCGGCTAAGCCTGCGCTGTACAGCGCCTGCAGTACCACAAACAGCAATAGCCCGGCGGTGGAAAACCCCAACAGGCGCAACACCGACAATTCCCGATGCTTGCGCGCCACGGCCGCCAGTGCGCCGGCGAAGATCGCCGCAAACGCACCGGCCAAGGCCAGCCCGGCAATGATCCAGAATACGATCGACAGGTTGCGGCTCAACGACTGCACCTGGGCGATGGTATGCGCCTGGGTCGACACCAACAGGTTCTGCCCGGCAAAAAACACCCGCAGCGGCTCAACATCGGTGAGGTTGCGGGCGTACAAGCGAAACGCCGGATAAACCCGCTGCTCGCTCACACCGGCTGCATCACCCTCCCAGCCCAAAGCCTGCACTGCCCGGCCATCGCGGTAATCTTCCGCCGCTTCCAACAGGGCCAAATCGGCAAACAAACCGTCACGCGCAAACGCGTCCAATGGCAATACCGCCAGCACCTGCAGCCGCGTGCGCTGGGCTTCGACGCGCCCGGCCACTTGCCGCGCAAAGCTGGTTTCCAACCAATCCCCCGGCCGCGCCGCGAGTTTTTCCGCGGCGGTGTGGCTCAGCACGATCTGCTCCAGCCCCGTGGGCAGCGGCAAACCACCGAGCAACGGATCGCCCGGCGCCGTCGGCAGCATTTCCAGGGTCAGCGTGCCCACCTGCGCCGTTGCCGCAATCTGCCGTGTACGCGGCACGGCAAAGGCCACATCGCTACGCTGGGCAAGCTGCTGGATAAACGCTGCGTTGAATCGACCACCACCCAACGGAATAATTTCACGGGTGGCGGGGTCGGTCTCCAAGCGTTCGGTCAAACTGCTAACCAGTCCAAATTTCAGCCCGAATAACACCAACAACGGCGCAATAACCGCCACCAGCGCCAACACCGAACAGGCCGACAGCCAGGCGTCGTTGCGGTAATCCTGCCAGGCCAGAGACGCCACCAAGCCGATGCGCATCAGCACGCCTCCCCAAGGGTCGCCGTGATGCCGCCGTCAGTATCACGACGACAACTGATGCGCCGCACCTGCAAGCCACTGGCACGGGCCAGCGGTTCGTCATGGGTGGCGATCACGCAGGCCGCGTGGTGTTCGCGGGCCTGAGCCAGCAGCGCCTGCATCACGCGCTCAGCGTTAAGCGGGTCAAGCGACGCGGTCGGTTCATCCGCCAGCACCAGTTGCGGCGCATGCGCCAGGGCACGGGCGCAGCTCACGCGCTGGCGTTGGCCCACCGACAGCGCGGCCGGTTTCTTCGCCAACTGGTCGCTAATCTCCAACTGCTCGGCCAGACGCGCGACGCTGCCGTCGTCCTTGAGGCCCAGCAGTTGCCGGGACAAGGCAATATTGCTGCGCACATCGAGAAACCCCAGCAACCCACCGGTTTGCAGCACGTAGCCCAGGTGCTTGCTGCGCAGCTGGGCCAAGGCAGATTGCTGGTCAGCACGCCACAGAGCGCCGATATCGGTCTGATCAAATTCAAACTGGCCAACCTGATCCGGCGCCAACACCAGCGCCAGCACATCGAGCAAGGTGCTTTTGCCACAGCCACTCGGCCCGACAATCGCCAACTGCTCGCCCGCGCGCAGCGCCAGCGCCGGAATCACCAGGCTGTAGCGCTGGCTGCCGACGCCGCGGCTTTTGTGCACTGCGCGCAGGTTCAGCATTACGGCAGCGTCGACAATGGCACGCGGTACAACGCATCGCCCGGCTCGGCATCGCCGAAACGGACCCAGTTGGCCACGTCATTGTGGAAGGTTTCGTAGAGACGGATTTTCGAATCCAGCTCGTCGATAAAGTCTTCCTGCTCGGCCACGCTCAACGACAACCACAAATCCTGTGTCATGTTCAGCGACTTGCTGCGGTACGGCAGGCCTTCCAGGTATTCGCCGAGGATGCCGCCGTCGGCCAAGTTGCCGCCCTTGCGCAGGGCCTGTGGGTCGCGGCTCATGTAGGCCGAGGCGCTGGCGATTTCCTGGAAGAAACCCTTGGGCGAGGTCTGAGTTTTGCGCGCTGCATCCACGATCAGTTTCAGCGACTGCTGCAGATCGTTGAGCTGCAATTTGGTCAGCATCACGCACACCTGGAACGCCGGCAGCGCCGGGTTGGTCAGGTCGCGGTCGGCGGTCCAGGCGCTGACCAGTTGCGGCGCCTGGCTCGCGGTTTTGCGGCCGAGGAAGTCCATGTGCATGGCGTAGCCGACGGCGGCGGACTTGTCGGCCAAGGTCGGCGCGGCGCTCAGCAGCGGCACCGGTTGCGGGGTGTTGCTGCGCACTTGGTGCACGAGGTTGGCGAACACGCTGCCGATCTCATCGACACGCTCACCCAGCTTGCGCACATCGCCACCCGGCACCGGTGTGTAGAGGTCGCCGATCTGCGGGTTGGCGTCAGCGGTGAGCACGCGGTATTGGCTTTCGGCACCGGCATGGGTTTTCTTGCCAGCGTCGGTGCGTAGGTGCAGGGCGTAGATCTTGATCTGCTTGCCCAGCGCCGCCTGGCGCACTTCGGCCTCGTTCATCTGGGTGGTGGCGAACGGGTCGTTCTTGCGCAGCGCACCGGCGTCGGTGACCAGCAGAATAATGCGCCCGCCATAGCCGGACCAATCCATGCCATCCACGGCCTGCATCACCCCGGCAAACGCGTCTTCGTTGAACGAGTGGCTGGACACAGTGGACGCTTTGACCTGCCGCGCCATGTCGAGGAAGCGTTGCGGGTCGCGGCCTTGATCCAGTGTGATCAAGGTTTTGGCCACGTATTCCAGGCCCGGGGTTTTCTTGATGCTGTTGCGAAAACCCACCAGGCCGAAGCTGACGCTGTCCAACTCACCACGTTCGGCGATGCGGGTTTGCAGCTCGTGCACCACGTCGCGCACTTGGTCGATGTAAGGCTGCATCGACACGGTGGTGTCCACCACCAGTACCACGGCAGTGCGGAAGGCGTCGGCGTGGGTGTTGATCGCTCGGGCGGCCGGTTTGGCGGCAGCGCTGCCAGGGTCGATAGACGCCACATTGAGCAACTGCACCGGCTGGCCGTTTTCGTCGAAGCTCTCTTTGGAGTCGAAGATCGGCAGCAGGTAAAACTGGTCTTGTGGGACCGCACTGGCGGTCGGCTCCAGCGCCAGGACCTGCTGATTGTCTTCGCTGTTCTTCTGCGCCTTGGCCAGTACGCCCTTGGCGGCAGCAGGATCAGCCAGCAGCTTTTCCACCTCGCTGGATTGGCGCAGGAACATCACCGGCGCCCGGCCCGAGCGCTCGGTGAACTTGAGCACCAGGCTTTGCTTCCAGTCGCTGACCTGGGCGGCCGGCAACCAGCCATCGCTGCGCCCATCGGTGGCAGCGCCCACACGCAGCCACGGGCTGCCATCGACGTCTTTGCGTTGGTACACGTAGAGCACCGAAAACGCAGGCAGCCCTTCGTCAGTTGCACCACCGGCGTCATGGGACAGCTTGGCGCCCGGCTTGCTGAGCACACGCTGGAACAGGGTCTTTTTACCCGCCATCAGCAAGGGTCGCTGGCCGCCGTCCATATCAGCCACGGCTGTTTTTACTTCAGGAGGCGGTGGCGTTTTCGGTACCACCGCAGTGGGCGGCGCCGCTGGCGTATCGCCGCTGCTCAACCACCAGTAGCTCGCGCCACCGATGGCCAGCGCGACAGCCACCGCGACGCCAGCCAGGGCCAGCACCGGCCCACGGCGCTGCTCGGACACGGCGTGGTGTTGCGTCGGCGTCACCACCGGCTGCGGCTGGGGTTTGTCGGTCGGAATGTCGATCGACACGGGCGTCATACCGGCCAAGTCGAAGCTCAGCGGAATCGGCAACGGGCGCACCAGCGTGGCTTCCGGCGAGTCCGCCGGCAGTTGGTCCAGCGCGCGCAGCAACGCCGCCGCATCCGGGAAACGCTCCGCCGGGTCCTTGGCCAACAGTTTGCGCAGCACGTCTTGATAACGGCCGTGGTGCACCGGCAATTCCGGCAGCGGTTCGGTCAGGTGCGCCAGCGCCGTGGAAAGCGCATCGGTGCCGGTGTAAGGCAGCTTGCCGACGAGGATTTCATAGAGCACCACGCCGAGCGCGTAGAGGTCGGCGCGACCATCAATCTCCTGGCCCCGCGCCTGTTCCGGGCTCATGTAGCTCGGCGTGCCCACGGCAAACCCGGCTTGAGTAAACTGGGTGCGGTCGTCCAGGGACTTGGCGATGCCGAAGTCCGACAACACGGCGGTGCCGTCAGCGCGAAACAGAATGTTCGCCGGTTTGACGTCACGGTGCACCAAGCCTTGGGCATGCGCATAACCCAGCGCCGAGGCGATCTGGCGGATCAGCGTCACGCCCTGCTCCGGCGTCAGGCCGGCGGCGATGCGCTCTTTCAGCGTGCCGTTGGGCAGGTATTCCATGGCCATGTAATACAGCTCACCGACGTTGCCGATGTCGTGGATGGTCACCGTGTGCGGGTGCGACAAGCGCGCCAGGGTCTTGCCCTCGCGCAGGAAACGCTCACAAAAACTCGGGTCGGCCGCCAACGCTGCCGCCATCACCTTCAACGCCACCTTGCGCTCCAGCGAACGCTGGGTCGCCAGGTACACGCTGGCCATGGCGCCTTCGCCGATCCCGCCTTCGATGTCATAACCCGGAATCACGATGCTCATGGCGAAACCTTCACGACAATGGCGGTGATGTTGTCCGGCGCGCCCCGGTTAAGCCCCAGGTGCACCAGGCTGCGCACGATTTCATCCGGGGCGTCATGGCTGAGTACGTCTCGGATTTCGTGATCTTCGACGGTCTTGTTCAGGCCGTCGCTGCACAGCATGTAGCTGTCGCCGGGGGCGATCAGCAGGTCGACCACGGCCAGTTCCAGCTGCGCCTCCACACCAATCGCGCGGGTGACGATATTGGCGCGCGGGTGCACGCGGGCATCGGCTTCGCTGAGCAGGCCGCTGTCTTGCAGGTCTTGCACGTAGCTGTGGTCGCGGGAGATGCCTTCGAGCACGCCGTCACGCAGGCGGTACAGGCGACTGTCACCGGCCCACAAACACACGCCGCGCAAACCACGTGCGGCCAGCACCACCACGGTGCTGCCCATCATGGTCACACCGCGGTTGGCGGTTTCTTCGCGCACGGCGGCGTTGATGCGCAGCAGGTCATTACGCAGGGCCGCCGAGTATTCGTCGAGGGAACGCCCCGCCGGCACATTGCGCAGGCTGTCGACGATCAGGCTGCTGACGTAGTCCCCCGCCGCATGCCCGCCCATGCCATCGGCCACCACCCACAGACGGTTCTCCGGCAGGTCCAGGCACGCGTCTTCGTTGACCTGGCGGACCATGCCCACATGGCTTTTGCTCGCGGATTTGAACGTCGACCCCATCTACACCACACCTTCTTGTCCGAGCAAAAACTGCGCAAAATCGCTGGCGGCAGGCAAGCCCTGACACCGCAATAAACCTGGGGAAATCACCTGCGAGCCACGACCCCACCACAGGCTCGCGCCCTCGCAGGCCTGTTCGGCGAGCGCGGTCATGCGGCTGTGGGGCACGGTGGCGGCGACGCGTTGCAGGCCGGCAAAGCGGCTGTCTACCGCACGCGGTTCACTGGCCGGCATTCCCAGGCTGTCGAGGCTGTCGTTGAAGCTTTCGAAAGTCGCGCCGGCATCCAGCGTGCTGAGCAACAATTCTTCAGCCTGCTCAAACCACGTGTCCGGCCCGCCGACCAGCGACGCAGGGTTGGTGTCGTGATCAAGCAACGCCACCACCGCCAACGGAAAGTACCGCCCGACCCGGTCGATGCTCGGCATCACCACGCCCGCCGCCGCATCCGGCCCGCACACACCCGGCGCCAACACAAAGCGCCACAGCGGGCTGACCAGGTACACGTTGAGCCAGTCGCCGCCCAAGCTGTTCTGGCTGGCGAGCAAACCCGCCGCCAGCCAGCTGTCCCACGGGCCGATAAAACTCTGCGGCAAGGCGCGGCTGACGAAGTCACCGCGGCTGGCCAACTTGCCGTAGAAACCCAGCGTGGTCATAACCGCTCCGGCAGGCTGAAGCCGCTGAGCACGCGGCTCCTGAACGGGTTGAAGGCGCTGTTGGCGCGCAGCTCGTAGGCGATGCTCGCGCCGTCCACCCGCAAGCGCAGGTTGAAGCGGTCCGGCGAGTTGCCGGCGGTGAGGTCTGATTGCTCCAGCAAGCGGAACCAGGCCCACGGGCCGTCCAGGGTCACGCCCGAACGGCCGCTGGCCGATGGCGGCATGATCGAAATGCGCACCACACCGATGCTGCCGGGGTTCGGCCATTGCATCGCCACCGGGCGACTTGGGCCGTGGTCGTAGCTGATTTGCTGGCCGTCGAGGTCGAGCAGGAACTGAGTGATGGTCGGGTCCATCGACACCGGTTTGAGCTCGAAACGCACAATCGGCTGCGTGCCCCCCGATCTAAAGAACGCGTCACGAATAGTTGCTGCACGCTGGAAGGTTTGCAGCACACCCGGCGCAATCCCGAGCTTCTGCGCCGCACCCGGCTGCCAGCGCCAGGTCTGAGCGGAGGTGTCCACGTAAGGCTGCAGGTATTTGCGGAAGTAGTTGTCCATCACCCCGCCCACGCCGAAGAACTGGCCGAAGTCATCCAGCGTCGCGTCGCGAGCACTGCCCGGCGACATCGGGTAACGCCCGGCCAGCGACTGGCGGTACACGTTGACCACTTCGCTGACCCAGGCCGCGTTCAGTTGATTACGTACGCCGCCCATCATGCTGTTGGTGGTGGAGTTGACCACCGACTTGACCATGCCCTGCACCAGCGGCGGCTGGCGTTCGGCATTCAGGCTGACCCGCGTGGCCGCTGCCGCCGCCTGGTTCTTCGCCTCGCCAAGCAAGGCATCGCCACTGGCGCCGACCATGGCGCTGACCTGCACATACAGCGCGTTCATGTCTGCCAACAGGCCGTCGATAGCGGCCGGCTCGCCTTCATTCTTGCTGACGATGCTGTTGAGTTCGGCAAAGTGCGCGGTCACCGGATCATCCGCTGCCTGCGGCGCATTGGCCGTCGGTTGCTCCTGGCCAAGCAGGCTGCCGAGGCGCTCCTTGAGCTTGTCGACGCCGCCTTCCACCGGCACGCCTTTGGCGGCCAATTGGCGCTCTTCGGCTTGCAGGTCAGTTTCCTTGGCAACGGCCACCAGCAGCTTTTTCAGCGGCGAGGTCGGGCCGGAAATCACCCGCAGCACATCGGCGGCCTGGGCCACGCTGGTGATCGGCACGAAGTCGATGTCCGCGAGCAAGGCGTCCCATTGGCGCTGGTAGTCCTGGAAGTACAGGCGGCGCACGTCGGCGGCGAGGCTGACCACGTTCTGCTGGTCGGCCTGCTCACGCCCGAGCACCCATTGCTCTTCGGCGAGGGTGCCGGTCTGGTTCAGGCTGCTCAGCAGGAACGCCTGGCGATAGCCCTTGGCGGTGAAGAACCCACTCAGCGGCTCACCCAACGGCTTGCCACTTTTGCGGCTGAACACCAGCGCAGCATCGCGGCCAGCGGCTTCGTTGAGCCGGAAGTCCGGGATGCCTTCGGGCAGCTTCTGACGTTTAACTCGGTCATACACGCGCTGGGCCACCGGAAGTTGTTGCAGTTGCCGACGCAAGTCATCGATCAGCCGCGGGTCAAGCCGCGCGTTTGGCGGGTGACGCTCGAACAGCGCCTGCAAGTGCCCGCTCAACGCCTGGCGCTGATCGGCCGGCAGGTCGCGCGGCAGGTTGCGGTCCCAGTCCAGGGCGATCCAGGCCTTGATGAAGTCCGGGTCGTAATGCTCAGCGTCGGCGAGCATCAGGTAAGCCTTAAGGCCCTCGTACAGGAAGTCGGAACTGCCGCCACCGTGCAGTTGCTCTTCGATGCGCGTCACCAGGCGTGGCGCGAAGACGGCGATCAACAGCTTGCGGTAGACGCTGGCGGACTCGGCTTCGAGCATGTCGCCTTGATACAAGCCCAGCCCTTCGGACCAGCTTGGCGACTCACCGGCGAGGTTCTTCACCGCATTGAGCAACGGCAGCACAGCGAGAACCTCACGCTGCGCCGGGCTGAGGTTCTGCACCGTCTGGCCCAGTGGCGCGACCTTCTGGTCGACTTGGGCGATATAGGCTTGGTTGGCGCGATAACTCACCCACCACAGGCCACTGACCACCACCACCAAAGCGATGGTGGCTGCCAACACACCCCGTGCGATCCATTTGCGCCGACGCTCGACCTTCGGGTTCACCCCCACCAGCCCACGTTCGGCAAACGCTACGGCAGTGAACAGCTTTTCGATGAAGTAACTGCGCCCGGTGCCGCTCTGGCGCGCCAGGTGCTGGCGGTCCAGGTTCATGCTCTGGGCCATGGCGCCGATCAAGCGATCAATCGGGCTGCCTTCCTGGGTGCCACTGGTGAAGTACACGCCGCGCAGCAGCACGCGCTCTTCAAAGGCATTGGGTTTGAATACGCCTTCGAGGAAGCTCTGCAGGCAATCCTTCAACGCGCCGAATTGCTGCGGGAAGCCGTAGATCAGGTCGCGCCGCGCGGGGTCGCGCTCCTGTTGCAGGCGCTCCACCAAGCGTTCGTTGAGGCGCTGTTCCAACCCGGCAAATTCGCTTTGCAGCGCCGCCAACGGGCTGTCGCTGTTTTTGCCGTCATCCAGGGCAAAGGTCATGCCCCACACCTGGGCACGGTCTTCCTTGCTCAGGTTGTCGAAGAACTCCATGAAACCCGGCACCAGGTCGAGTTTGGTCAGCATCAAGTAGATCGGGAAACGCACGCCCAACTGGGTGTACAGCTCCTGGATACGCAAGCGGATCGCCGCAGCATGGGCGGCACGTTCGGCATCACTGCCCAGCAACAGGTCCGACAGGCTGATGGCGATAAAAGCACCATCGATGGGCCGGCGCGAGCGCTGCTTTTTCAGCAGGTCGAGGAAGCCCAGCCACGCGGCTTTATCCACCGTCGAGTTGCTGTCCTGGGTGGTGTAGCGCCCGGCGGTATCGAGCAACACGGCTTGATCGGTAAACCACCAGTCGCAGTTGCGCGTGCCGCCGACGCCGCGCACCGCACCGGCGCCCAACTGTGCGGCCAGCGGGAAATGCAGGCCGGAATTGACCAGCGCCGTGGTCTTGCCCGAACCCGGTGGGCCGATGATCACGTACCACGGCAACTCGTAGAGGTTGCGGCGTTCATCACCGCCGAGCTTGGCCTTTTTCAGCAGCGCCAGGGCTTCGTCCATGCGCTGGCGCAGGGTCGATAACTCTTCGGCAGTCGCGGCGTTGTTAGGGTCGACTGGGGTTTGCGCGGCCAGGCTGCGCATCACTTCGGCGGCCTGTCGGCGGGCCTGGATGATGCGGAATACGCGGAAAGCGATCCACACCGCGAACACCAAAATGATCAGCGCCCAGCGCCGCCCTTCCGGCACCAGCACGTCGAGCAACGGCCCCACAAACCAGATGATCAGGCTCAGGGCGATCAGGCCCAGTACGGGGATCACCCAGCGAATCATGAAACTGAAAAACGCCTTCACTCGACGCCCTCCGCCAATACGGTGATTTCAACCCGACGATTGCGGGCACGGCCTTCTGCGGTGGCGTTGGTGGCCACAGGCTCGGTGTCGCTTCTGCCTTCGGCGCTGAAGCGGTCCGCCTGGCCGGTCTTGGCCGCCAGGATCTCCAACACCGACTTGGCGCGAGCTTCGGACAACGCCCAGTTGGACGGGAAACGCAGCGTGGCAATCGGGCGGTTATCGCTGTGCCCAGTGACGCGCACCTGGCCCTTGACCTTGCGGATGGCGTCGGCGATGCGCAGCATCAGCGGCTGGTAGTCATCAACAATGCTGGAACTGGCGGACGCAAATAGCTCGTCGCCCCTGATCGTCACGACGGAACGGTCGACTTTATCTTCCACCGCCACGCGGCCAGCCTTGATGTCTTCCACCAGAAAACCAGCCAGGCGCGGCCGTTCGATGACTTTCGGCTGCGCCACCGGACGGTCGATGGCCTGCACCGGGATCTCGCCCAGGGCATGAATGTTCTTGAACACCGGCTCGGCATCCGACGCCAGTTTCATGCGCAAGCCGAACAGCAGCGCCAACAACAGCGCCAGGCCGATGGCCACAGCGATCCACGGCGGCATGAATTGCGCCAGGCGGTCACGCGCCACGGTCACGCCGCGCCAGTGCGGCGACAGTTCGCGCTCGTGTTCGCCACGGGCGCTGCGAATGGCGGCGGCGGTGCGCTCACGCAAAGCTTCCAGCTGGCTGCGACCGTCGTTCATCACGCGGTAACGGCCCTCGAAACCCAGGCACATGCACAGGTACAACAGCTCCAGCAGGTAGAGGCGCTCGCGCGGGCTTTGCAGGCAGTGATCGAGCAACTGGAAGACTTTTTCGCCGCCCCAGGCCTCGTTGTGCACGGTGATCAACAGGCTCTGCTTGCCCCAGTCGCTGGTGCTGCCCCACGGCGTACTGAGCACCGCTTCATCGAGCGCGGTGCACAGCGCGTAACGCGCCAGCAGTACTTCGTTGCGCGCCACACCGGCTGCTTCGGCGCGCTCTTCGAACTGGCGCAGGTAGGCCAGCAACTGCGCACGCAGGCTGGCCGGTGCCGGGTGGGCGATGGTGTTACGCAGGCGCGTCAACAGCGCCAGCAACGGGCCGGCGGCGCTTTCCAGCGGGTTGAGGCCCTGGCTTTTGCCGGTGAGGATCGGCGCAGCCGGCATCGACAGAGGCGCAGGTTCTGCACGCGCAGGTTCTGGCGCACGGCCACCCGGGCGCGGCATGAACTGGGTGCGGTCATCATCATTGGGATGCATCGCGGATTATCCTCGGATCGCCCAGAAGGCCAGGTTCAAGCCCGGGAACTGCCCGGCGATGTGGAAGGCAAAGCCGCCGGAGTTGTTCAGCTGTTGCCAGTGCTCGCTGCCGCGGTCCAATTCGTAATAGGTGGAGCCTGCGTGATACGGAATCTGGCGTGGCGCCACCGGCAGCGGCAGCAGGCCGATACCCGGCAGTTGCAGGTTGACCAAGTCGCGGATGTGTTCCACCGAGCCGACCTTGCTCTGCTGGCCGAAGCGCGCACGCAGGGTTTCGCCGGGCACATCGGCACGCACCACCAGGATGAAACTGGCGCTGTCGAGCAGGGTTTTGTCCGCGAGCATGGCCACGTGCACGCCGTAGGCTTTCTCCACAATCGGAATCGGCGTGGCCTTGCTGTCGATCAGCATCGACAACGCCTCACGCAAGGCGGCCATCACCGGGGTGAAGCTCAGGGCCAGGTCGTCATGCTGGTATTGCGGGTATTCCTGGGGGCGTCGGCCTGACGTCGAGAAGGTGGAAAACTCACCGGCCAGGCTCACCAGTTCGCTGAAAAACCGCTCCGGGTGCAGCGGGCTCAACTGGCTGAAATGCTGGAGCAGCGGCTGAGCGCGGTTGACCAGTTGCAGCAGCATGAAGTCGGCAATCTCCGACGCACCACCCGCGCCCGAGGCGACCACGCGGCCGGCCAAGGCTTCGCCACGTTGATGCAGCAGGCCCAGCAGTTCACTGCGAAACGCGGTCAACGGTTTGCTCGCGGCCACGTCGAGTACCGGCGGGATGTAGGTGTCATCCAGCACCAGCGCGCGGTCGGCGCGTTTTTCCTTGATGCGTACCAAGCCGATGGCGGCGTAGTCGCTGATGCCATCTTGCGCAGTCAGCAGGCGCAACGCGCGGGAACCGACGGCCACCGGCGCACGGTTTTCGAACGGGGCATTGTCGTCGCGCACTTCGCGTACCTGGCTGACATAGCGGGCGCCGCCGAGGTCTTCGCAGTCGTCCACCGTGTCACGCGCGCCCGCACGCTTGAGCGGCAAGGCCAGGTAAACCAGGCCATCGCGCAGGTTGTCATCGATATTCAGCGGGCTCGGCGCCAGGTCGTCCTGGGGAATATTGAACGGCGTGCCATCCGGCAACAGGCCGCGCGCCGACACAATCGCCAGCTTGCCCTGGGCCAGCAGGCCCTGGTCGATCAGCAACTCGGAGAAACCCCAGGCGCCGGCGGACAACGGGCGGCTGCGGGCGTCGATCAGGTTTTCCAGGTAACGGTCATGCTGCTGGAAGTGCTGCGTTCCGATGAACATGCCTTCCGACCAGACCACGCGATTGTTCCAGGACATGGGGGCTCCGATTGCTTGTTATTGGGCAGGGCTGGATGGGGGAACCACGACGTCGGCGCGCACGGCGCGTACATCGAGGCTGATCTGGTATTCGGTGTATTGGCGCGCCGGCACGGTGAGCACCGTGCGCCATTGCGCGCGGTCCAACTCGCGATAGCCCACCAGCAAGCCGATCTGGCGTGTGGACGGCTCGAGGTCGCGCTGGATGCTCAGTTGCTGGCCGGGTTGCACCATCACTTCGTCCTGGTCCAGCAGGTCTAGGCCGAGGGTGGATTGCGCACGATCAGCCAGCGCAAAGTAGTCGGAGCGACTGAAGGTGGCGGCGTTTTTCAGTTCGAAGATGCGCACGCGAACCGGCGCGGCCTGGCCGTTGGCGCCAGGGTTGAGCCCGGAAATCGCGTGAAAATGCAGCTCGATGGCGGCGGTGTCGGCCTCAGCTTCGGCGGCCGCCTCGGGCTTAGCGGCATCCTTGGCACACGCCGTCAGCAGCAGCGCCGTGGCAGCTGCGAGTAAAAACCTGGGAATCATCCTGCGTCCTCAATGACGTACTTAGCTATCCGTTTTATCCATTACCGCACCCCGCGTTAACGACGCTGTCGTGCGCTGTGCTCTTCGTAGGCTCGGCTGAATTCGCGGCCGAACAGGTCCTGGAAATCTTCCTGGGCCTCGCGGGAAATATTGCTATAGAGCTCGGTGAACTGCTGCCAGTACTGGGCCTGGCGTGAGCCGTTGAAAAGGCTCGACAGCCCGGCGGGCTTGCCCATGCGCTCCTCCAACTGCGCCGGTTCAAAACGCGCGAGCAGGTGTTTGATCGCCGCTTCCACACCGGCCATCACCGCCAACTGGTGGGCCCGCAGGTCATCGAAACTGTCGCGCACGGCGATGTCCGGCGCCATAAACGCTTGGTTTCCATGACGAAGCAGCAGCAGTAAGGCTTCGTCGGCATTCGGTGCGAATTTCAACGGATTGTTTTCGGCTGGCTGGATCATCGTCTGCTGCATGCGGAATTCGCCCTTGAGGCTGGCGCGGGCACGCAACACGTCGATCAGACCTTCGACCATCAGCCGATAGCTGCGGCCGATGCTTTCCATCTGTGCGCAAGCGTCGGCTTTGTCGAGGCGCAATTGGTCGAGGCCAGCGCCGCGCAGGAAGGCTTGCAGGAGGTCGTGCTGTTGGCTGTCGGCCACGGGGAGCGCGGGCTCGACCACAGGTGGCGGCGGGATGACCGCAGCGGGTGTCGGGATGACCGCAGCGGGTGGCGGTGGTGGCGACGATGCCGGCGGCGGTGCACTGACGACCGGTGCCGGCGTGTCGCCAAACAGATCCCAGTCTTCGGGAATCACCGAACCGGATACCACCGGTCTCTCAATCACCGGCACGGCAACCGGCGTCGGCGGGCGGAAGTCGTGTTGCTCGGAAGGCACGTGGTCCGCCACGGTCGGTGGTGGCACGGCGGTGGGGCTGAGGAAGTCGAACAGGTCCGGCAGCGTGTCCATCGACGAGGCGCCTTGGAACTGCGGCGCGATCACCGGTGTGGCTGCCGGCGTACTGGCGACAGCGCCCATCAGCGCTTCAAAACTGTTCGGCGAATCACCGGCAAATGCCTGGCTGTCGACGGCTTGCACGTTGAAGTCGATGCGCGCCTGGATTTCGTAATCGCCGATGCGGATCAGCTCACCATCTTGCAGCGGCTCGCTGTTGCCCCTGCGCAGACGGACACCGGCATTAACCAGCTCAACGCCGTTGGTGCTGTTATCGGTTAAATAATAACGGCCATCTTTGTATTGAATAACGCAGTGTTGCGAGGAAACCAGGCGCTCTGGATCAGGCAATACCCAGTCATTATCCGAGCTGCGGCCGATAGCCATCGAGCCCTGGTTCATGGACTTTTCGGGGCACTGCCCAGGGGTAATCTTGTGATAACTAGTAATAGTCAAACACAGCGACATCTTGCCTCCTTGCTGATACTTCGCGCGCAGTCGATTCCCGGGGCGACGGTTCCCCAGAGACCCCACTAGGTCGTGAAATCGACCCTCACAGCCTGCTAATGCCAGCATGATCGCTGATCTTAACTGGGCTCCATGACAAAAATCCTATTCTGGTGCACCACTCGACTCACCGGTCGCGCAGGTTGTTAAACACCGCACATCTGTCACAGAGGGCGAATAGCTTACCTTGACAAGGCCTAACTACTACACCAAAAATGCACAACTTCTTGAACACCAATGATGGCACTTTGAAATCAACTTGAATTCAAAGTTCCAGTATGTCCAAGAAAACATGCCTAGTTCATCGTGCAACTAGTGCATGCATTGCCCGCCATTTAACGGGCTGATAGGGAGATCAATTTCAGTGGATGTGCCGTTGCTGCTCACCGCCGTTTCCGCGACTTCGCCGTGTGGCGAAGACATGGAATATGACGCGGACTTTCTCCACCTGGAGCGTGCCGCCAAGGGCCAACCCGAGCGCAGCATGGGCGATTCTATCCTGCCCGCTGAACCGCCGGATTGGCGCAGCATCCAGCAGCAAAGCCTCGACTTGTTGCAGCGCAGCAAAGACCTGCGCATCACCCATTTCCTGTTGCAAAGCTCCCTCGCTCTCCAAGGCGTGGCCGGGCTGGCCGATGCCCTCACGCTGATCAACGCCCTGCTGCGCGAATACTGGGCCGACCTGCACCCGCGCCTGGATGCCGACGACGATAACGACCCCACCGTACGCATCAATGCCCTGTCCGGCTTGACCAGCGACGCGACCATTCGCCTGCTGCGCGAAAGCATCCTCACGCGCTCGCGCACCTTCGGCCCCGTGAGCCTGCGCGCCGCGCTGAACGCCAGCGGCTTGATGAGTTTCCCCGACGAACAGCTCGGCTCCCAGCAACTCAACGCCGCGTTCCTCGACAGCGACCCCGAACAACTGCAAGCCACCCGCAACGCCGTGAGCGCCGCACGTGCCGCCTGCGAAGCCATCGAACAACAAGTCAGCGACCAGGTCGGTTCGGCCCAGGGCGTGGACCTCAGCCTGTTGAAGCAACCGCTCAAGCAGGCGCTGCAAGTCCTCAACCAATTCGTACCGAACAGCGACACCAGCAGCGAGCCCGAGGCCGTCAGTGACGACAATGCCCCCTCGGTTGAATACGCCGCTGCCCCCGCAGCACCACGCCCGACCGGCGACATCGCCAACCGCGATGACGTGCTGCGCAGCCTCGACAAGATCCTTGCGTACTACACCCGGCACGAGCCTTCGAGCCCGCTGCCGGTGCTGTTAAACCGGGCGAAGAATCTGGTGCATGCCGACTTTGCAGCCATCGTGCGCAATCTGATTCCCGACGGCATGTCCCAATTTGAAAACCTGCGTGGCCCGGACGGCGAGTAAGCCGCCCGGCTGTGCAGTAACAACACCGTCGCTCAAGCGACCAGGAGCAGCAACGTGGCGAAGCAAAGTTCTCAGAAATTCATCGCGCGCAACCGCGCGCCTCGAGTGCAGATCGAGTACGACGTCGAGCTTTACGGCGCCGAGAAAAAGGTCCAGCTGCCCTTCGTGATGGGCGTGATGGCCGACCTCGCCGGCAAGCCTGCCGAACCGCTCGCGCCCGTGGCCGACCGCAAGTTCCTTGAAGTGGACGTCGACAACTTCGACTCGCGCCTCAAGGCCATGCAGCCGCGCGTGGCGTTCCACGTACCGAACGAGCTGACCGGCGAAGGCAACCTGAGCCTGGACATCACCTTCGAAAGCATGGACGACTTCAGCCCGGCCGCCGTGGCGCGCAAGGTCGACTCGCTGAACAAGCTGCTCGAAGCCCGTACCCAGTTGGCCAACCTGCTGACCTACATGGACGGCAAGACCGGCGCTGAAGAAATCATCATGAAAGCGATCAAGGACCCGGCACTGCTGCAGGCCCTTGCGAGCGCGCCGAAGCCTGCTGGGGATCAATAATCATGACCGAGAATACCGCCCGCGAAGGCGCTCAGAACCTGGGCGCAACCGAGAAAACCAGCGAGTTCGCATCGCTGTTGCTGCAAGAATTCAAACCCAAGACCGAGCGTGCCCGCGAAGCC
The DNA here is from genome assembly GCF_045447305.1 of Pseudomonas sp. D47. Classification (NCBI taxonomy): domain Bacteria; kingdom Pseudomonadati; phylum Pseudomonadota; class Gammaproteobacteria; order Pseudomonadales; family Pseudomonadaceae; genus Pseudomonas; species Pseudomonas sp. D47. Next base: position 472,599 of record NZ_JBJGXU010000001.1, read on the forward strand.
GTTGAAACCGCTGTGCGCACCCTGGCCGAACAGGCTTTGGCACAGACGGACCTGGTGTCCAATGACGCGATCAAGTCGATTGAATCGATCATCGCCGCCATCGACGCCAAGCTCACCGCCCAGGTCAACCAGATCATCCATCACCAGGATTTCCAACAGCTGGAAAGCGCCTGGCGTGGCCTGCACTACCTGGTCAACAACACCGAGAGCGATGAGCAGCTGAAGATTCGCGTGCTCAACATCTCCAAGCCGGACCTGCACAAGACCCTGAAGAAATTCAAGGGCACCGCGTGGGACCAGAGCCCGATCTTCAAGAAGATGTACGAAGAAGAATACGGCCAGTTCGGCGGCGAACCTTACGGTTGCCTCGTAGGCGACTACTACTTCGACCAGTCGCCACCCGACGTGGAACTGCTGGGCGAGCTGTCGAAAGTCTGCGCCGCCATGCACTCCCCGTTCATCGCTGCGGCGTCGCCGACCGTGATGGGCATGGGCTCGTGGCAAGAACTGTCGAACCCGCGCGACCTGACCAAGATCTTCACCACCCCGGAATACGCCGGCTGGCGCTCGCTGCGTGAATCGGAAGACTCGCGCTACATCGGCCTGACCATGCCGCGCTTCTTGGCACGCTTGCCGTATGGCGCCAAGACCGACCCGGTGGAAGCCTTCGCCTTCGAAGAAAACACCGACGGCGCCGACAGCTCCAAATACACTTGGGCCAACGCCGCGTACGCGATGGCGGTGAACATCAACCGTTCGTTCAAACACTACGGCTGGTGCTCGCGCATCCGTGGCGTGGAGTCCGGCGGTGAAGTGGAAAACCTGCCCGCCCATACGTTTCCGACCGATGACGGTGGCGTGGACATGAAGTGCCCGACCGAAATCGCCATCAGTGACCGCCGCGAAGCGGAACTGGCGAAGAACGGTTTCATGCCGCTGCTGCACAAGAAAAACACTGACTTCGCTGCTTTCATCGGCGCCCAGTCGTTGCAGAAACCGGCCGAATACGACGACCCGGACGCCACCGCCAACGCCAACCTGGCCGCGCGCCTGCCGTACCTGTTCGCCACCTGCCGTTTCGCCCACTACTTGAAGTGCATCGTGCGCGACAAGATCGGTTCCTTCAAAGAGAAGGACGAGATGCAGCGCTGGTTGCAGGACTGGATCCTCAACTACGTCGACGGCGACCCGGCGCACTCCACCGAAACCACCAAGGCCCAGCACCCGTTGGCTGCCGCTGAAGTGATCGTGGAAGACGTCGAAGGCAACCCGGGTTACTACAACTCCAAGTTCTACCTGCGCCCGCACTATCAGCTCGAAGGGCTGACCGTGTCGCTGCGCCTGGTATCGAAGCTGCCTTCGGCGAAAAGCGCGTAACTCGCTCGTTCCCACGCTCTGCGTGGGAATGCCGCCCGGGGCGCTCCGCGTCCCATTGACGCAGAGCGTCACAGGATGCGTTACCACGCAGAGCGTGGGAACGATCAGCGTTAATAAATTCTGTGGCTGAGACCACACAGGGAGAAAACATGGCTGTTGATATTTTCATCAAGATCGGCGACATCAAGGGCGAGTCCATGGACAAAGCCCACAAGGACGAAATCGACGTGCTGAACTGGAGCTGGGGCATGGCCCAGTCCGGCAACATGCATGTTGGCGGTGGCGGCGGCGCAGGCAAGGTGAATATCCAGGACCTGTCGCTGACCAAGTACGTCGACAAAGCCTCGCCGAACCTGATGATGCACTGCGCCAGCGGTAAGCACATCGACAAGGTCAAGCTGACCGTGCGCAAGGCCGGGGGCGAAAGCCAGGTCGAGTACATGATAATTAACCTGGAAGAAGTACTGGTCACGTCCCTGAGCACCGGCGGCTCGGGCACTGATGATCGCCTGACTGAAAACGTCACCCTGAACTTCGCCCAAGTGATGGTCGACTACCAGCCGCAGAAAGCCGACGGCACCAAAGACGGCGGCGCGATCAAGTTTGGCTGGAACATCCGTTCCAACACCAAGCGCTGATAGCCCTGGCGGCCGTGGCTCCCCGCCACGGCCACTGGCATATGCCCCGCGCAAAAACCGTCCCTCTCACAACCCGTCCGTGGAGCTGCTTTGGTGGTAACTGAAATCGCTTCCCGCGACCGTCTGCAACCGTCCCTGCTGGACCGGTTGACTGACGACGACCCGACCAATCCCAAGGAAAGCGCCGACAAACGCGTGCTGTCCCTGACCCAATTGAAAGCCTCGGTTCTGCGCGACCTGGCGTGGCTGCTCAACACCACGTCGTTGCTGGATGCCGATGCCACGCTGCACACCCCGGCCGGTACTTCGGTGGTCAATTACGGCCTACCGGCACTCGCGGGCAACAGCGTCTCCAGTGTCGACATCAAGGCCCTGGAAGCCCTGATTTACCAGGCGATCGCCACGTTTGAGCCGCGTATTTTGCGCCACACCCTGCGCGTCAAAGCCCGCGTCGGCCATGGCGAGATGAACCACAACGCCCTGAGTTTCGAGATCGAAGGCGACCTGTGGGCGCAGCCGGTGCCGCTGCGCCTGTTGCTGCAAACCGACCTCGACCTGGAATCCGGCCATGTGCGCGTAGTGAATGCCGACCAGCGGAGGCGCCCATGAACCCACGCCTGCTGGAGCTGTACAACCAGGAACTGCACCACGTGCGCGAAAGCGCCGCCGAGTTCGCCAAGGAATACCCGAAGATCGCCAGTCGGCTGACCTTGTCCGGTATGGACTGCGCCGACCCGTACGTCGAACGCCTGCTCGAAGGTTTTGCCTACCTCACCGCCCGCGTGCAACTCAAGCTCGACGCCGAGTACCCGACCTTCACCCACAACCTGCTGGAAATCGCTTACCCGCACTACCTGGCGCCCACGCCATCGATGACCGTGGTGCAATTGCAGACCGACCCCGACGAAGGCTCCCTGGCCAGCGGCTTTCCGCTGCCACGCGACACCGTCTTGCGTGCCGCGCTGGGCCGCGAAACCCAGACCTGCTGCGAGTACCGCACCGCACACCCGGTGACGTTGTGGCCGTTGCAGGTCAGCGGCGCCGAGTACTTCGGCAACCCCGCCGCCGTGCTCGGCCGCCTGGCCGCCAGCGAGCCGAAAGCCAAGGCCGGCTTGCGCCTGACCCTGCGCACCGGCGCCGAATTGCCGTTCAACAGCCTCAACCTCGACAGCCTGCCGCTGTACCTCAGCGGCGCGGATGAACAGCCGTTCCGCCTCTACGAACAACTGCTGGGCAATGCCTGCGCGGTGTTTGCGCGCAAGCCCGGCGGTGATTGGGTCGAGCGCCTGCCGCAAGACGCCCTGCGTTCCAAGGGCTTTAACGACGCCGACGCGGCTATGCCGGTGGTGGCCCGCGCGTTCCAGGGCTATCGGCTGTTGCAGGAATACTTCGCCCTGCCCCACCGTTTCCTGTTCGTCGAATTTGCCGAGCTGAGCCGCGCAGTCAAACGTTGCGACGGCCAGGAGCTGGAGCTGATCGTGCTGTTCGACCGCCACGAGCCGAGCCTGGAAGGCAGTGTCGGCGCGGCGCAGTTCATGCCGTTCTGCACCCCGGCGATCAACCTGTTCCCCAAACGCGTGGACCGTATTCATTTGTCCGACCGCGTCAACGAACACCATGTGATCGCCGACCGCACACGGCCGATGGATTTTGAGATTCACTCGCTAAGCGGCATCGCCGGCCATGGCACCGGGCCGGAGCAGCCGTTCCTGCCGTTCTATGCGGTGCGCGACCCGTCACGCTATGGGCGCGATCAGGCTTACTACACGCTGCGCCGCGAGCCCCGCGTGTTGTCCAGCGACCAGCGCCGCAATGGCCCGCGCTCCACTTATGTGGGCAGCGAAACCTTTGTCAGCCTGGTCGATAGCCAGCAAGCGCCGTACCGCCACGACCTGCGCCAACTCGGCGTGACGGCGCTGTGCACCAACCGCGATTTGCCGCTGTTCATGAGCGTAGGCAGCGGCAAGACCGACTTCACCTTGGCCGACAGCGCGCCGGTGTTGTCGGTGCGCTGCGTCGCCGGGCCGAGCCGCCCGCGCGCCAGCCACGCCCACGATGCCAAGGCTTGGCGCTTGATCAGCCAGTTGTCGCTCAACTACCTGTCGCTGAGCGAACAAGGCCAGGGCGCCGGCGCCTTGCGCGAACTGTTGCGCCTGTATGGCGACAGCAACGACGCGGCGCTGCAATTGCAAATCGAAGGCCTGCGCGAAGTCAGCAGTAAAGCCGTGACCCGTCGCCTGCCGATGCCCGGCCCGATTGTGTTTGGCCGCGGCCTGGAAATCACCCTGGAATTCGATGAAAACGCGTTTCGCGGCACCGGCGTGTTTCTGCTCGGTGCGGTGCTGGAGCGCTTCCTGGCACGCTACGTGTCGATCAACAGTTTTACCGAGACGGTGATCCGTACCACCGAACGCGGCGAGATCATGCGATGGAAAGCCAAGCCCGGGCGTCGTCCGACCCTGTGAACACACTGGATGCGATGCATCAGCAGCCCTGGGAATACGATTTCTTCCAGGCGCTGCGCCGTATCGAGTGCGAAGCGCCGCAGCTGCCGCGCCTGGGCCATTCCCTGCGCCTGGCAGATGACCCGCTGCGCCTGGGGCAACAGGCGGATTGCACCTTCGCCCCGGCCACGTTGGCCTCGGTCGACCCCGGCAGCGACGGCAAACCCGCGCGGCTGGAGCAGTTCTTCTTCGGCCTAGGCGGCCCCAACGGCCCGTTGCCGCTGCACATCACCGAGTACGTGCGCGAGCGTCAGCGCAACAACGCCGACAGCACCAGCAAACAGTTTTTGGATGTGTTCCACCACCGCCTGCTCAGCCTTTTTTACCGGGCCTGGGCCGAAGCGCGGCCGACGGTCAGCCACGATCGCCCGGATGACGATTATTGGTCGGCGCGCCTCGCCGCCCTGAGCGGCCGGGGCATGCCGAGCCTGCTCAACCAGGGGCTGATTCCCGACACGGCGAAGCTGCATTACAGCGGCCACCTGTCGGCGCAAACCCGTTACCCGGACGGCCTGAAGGCGATTCTCGGCGAGTACTTCGGCCTGCCGGTGGAAATCGAAGAATACGTCGGCCAATGGCTGGAGTTGCCCGAGCGCAGCCGCGTGAGTGTCAGCGCCAACCAACTGGGCGTGGACTTTTGCCTGGGCAGCCACGTGTGGGATCGCCAGCATAAATTCCGCATCCGCTTAGGCCCGCTCAAGCTGGATGACTACATGGGCATGCTGCCCGGCAGCCAGCCGTTCAACGAGCTGGTGGCGTGGGTGGCCGAGTACCTGGGCCATGAATTGGACTGGGACTTGAACCTGGTTTTGCAACAACCCGAAGTACCGGCGCTGCAGCTCAATGGCCAGTTCCGCCTGGGCTTCAACACCTGGCTCGGCCAACCCGAGCATGACGCCAACGACCTAATCCTGGCTCGGCATTACGCCGACCACGCCACCACCTCAAGGAATCCAGAGCATGGGTGAAATCAGTCGCGCCGCACTGTTCGGCAAACTCAACAGCGTGGCCTACAAGGCCATCGAAGCCGCCACCGTGTTCTGCAAGTTGCGGGGCAACCCGTACGTGGAACTGGCCCACTGGTTTCACCAATTGCTGCAACTGCAGGACTCGGACCTGCACCGCATCATTCGCCAGTTCAACGTGGAGCCGGCGCGCCTGGCCCGTGACTTGACCGAGGCCCTGGACCGCCTGCCGCGTGGTTCGACGTCGATCACCGACCTGTCGTCCCATGTGGAAGAAGCCGTGGAGCGCGGCTGGGTCTACGGCAGCCTGATGTTTGGCGAAAACCAGGTGCGCACAGGCTACCTGGTGCTGGGCATTCTGAAGACGCCGAGCCTGCGCCATGCGTTGCTGGGTTTGTCTGCCGAATTCGACAAGATCAAGGCCGAAGCCCTGAGCGAACGCTTTGACGAATACGTCGGCGACTCGCCCGAGAATGCGTTGAGTGCCAGTGACGGCTTCAACGCCGGCGCCGTGCCCGGCGAAGCCAGCGGCGCGATGGCGCCGAGCGCGATGGGCAAGCAGGAAGCGCTCAAGCGCTTTACCGTGGACCTGACCGAACAGGCGCGCAGCGGCAAACTCGACCCCATCGTCGGCCGTGATGAAGAAATTCGCCAACTGGTGGATATCCTCATGCGTCGTCGTCAGAACAACCCGATCCTCACCGGTGAAGCCGGTGTGGGCAAGACTGCCGTGGTTGAAGGTTTCGCCCTGCGCATCGTCGCCGGTGACGTGCCGCCCGCGCTCAAAGACGTGGAGCTGCGCAGCCTCGACGTGGGCCTGCTGCAAGCTGGCGCCAGCATGAAAGGCGAGTTTGAGCAGCGGCTGCGTCAGGTCATCGAAGACGTCCAAGCCTCGCCCAAGCCGATCATCCTGTTTATCGACGAAGCCCACACGCTGGTGGGTGCCGGTGGCGCCGCCGGGACGGGCGATGCGGCCAACCTGCTCAAGCCAGCCTTGGCGCGCGGTACGTTGCGCACCGTGGCTGCCACGACGTGGGCCGAGTACAAAAAACACATCGAAAAAGACCCGGCCCTGACCCGCCGCTTCCAAGTCGTGCAGGTGGCGGAGCCGTCGGAAGACAAGGCGCTGTTGATGATGCGAGGCGTGGCGTCGACCATGGAAAAACACCATCAGGTGCAGATCCTCGATGAAGCCCTCGAAGCCTCGGTGAAGCTGTCGCACCGTTACATTCCTGCGCGCCAGCTGCCGGATAAATCCGTGAGCCTGCTGGACACCGCCTGCGCCCGCGTCGCCATCAGCCTGCACGCAGTGCCGGCCGAAGTGGACGACAGCCGCCGTCGCATCGAAGCGCTGGAAACCGAACTGCAAATCATCGCCCGCGAGCATGCCATCGGCATCGCCATCGGCGCACGCCAGACCAATAGCGAAGCTTTGCTGAGTGCCGAGCGTGAACGCCTGGCAACCCTGGAAAGCCGTTGGGCCGAAGAAAAAGTACTGGTAGACGAGCTGCTCGCCACCCGCGCGACCTTGCGCGAGAAAGCCGGTGTTGTGGACAGCGATGCGGGTGGCAACGAGAGCGACGAATTGCGCGCGCAACTGGTCGACCTGCAAGAACGCCTCACCACCTTGCAAGGCGAAACCCCGCTGATCCTGCCGACCGTGGATTACCAGGCGGTGGCCTCGGTGGTCGCCGACTGGACCGGCATCCCAGTGGGCCGCATGGCGCGCAACGAACTGGAGACCGTGCTCAACCTCGACCAGCACCTGAAAAAACGCATCATCGGCCAGGACCATGCCCTGCAGATGATCGCCAAGCGTATTCAGACCTCCCGCGCCGGGCTCGACAACCCGAGCAAGCCGATTGGCGTGTTCATGCTGGCCGGCACATCGGGTGTGGGCAAGACCGAAACCGCGCTGGCGCTGGCCGAGGCCATGTACGGCGGTGAGCAGAACGTGATCACCATCAACATGAGCGAGTTCCAGGAAGCCCACACCGTGTCGACCCTCAAGGGCGCGCCACCGGGCTATATCGGCTACGGCGAAGGCGGCGTGCTGACCGAAGCGGTACGGCGCAAACCCTACAGCGTGGTGCTGCTGGACGAGGTGGAAAAAGCCCACCCGGACGTGCATGAAATCTTCTTCCAAGTATTCGATAAGGGCGTGATGGAGGACGGCGAAGGCCGGGTGATCGACTTCAAAAACACCCTGATCCTGCTGACCACCAACGCCGGTACTGAGCTGATTTCCCAGGTCTGCAAAGACCCGGCGAATATCCCTGAGCCGGAAGAAATCGCCAAGGCACTGCGCCAACCACTGCTGGAGATTTTCCCACCGGCGCTGCTCGGCCGTTTGGTCACGATTCCTTACTACCCGCTCAGCGATGAGATGCTCAAGGCGATTACCCGCCTGCAGCTCAACCGCATCAAAAAGCGCGTGGAAACTACGCACAAAGTTGCCTTCGACTACGACGACGCGGTGGTCGACCTGATCGTCTCGCGCTGCACCGAAACCGAAAGCGGCGGGCGCATGATCGACACCATCCTCACCAACAGCCTGCTGCCAGACATGAGCCGTGAGTTCCTCACGCGCATGCTCGAAGGTAAGGCGCTGGCGGGTGTGCGTATCAGCAGCCGGGATAATGAATTGCACTACGACTTCAGCGACGCCGAATAACGACTGTTGGAATACGGTCAATGTGGGAGCTGGCTTGCCTGCGATAGCGATCTGACATTCAGTATTGATGTTGATTGATCCACCGCCATCGCAGGCAAGCCAGCTCCCACATTTGGATTCGGTTTCTTCAGTTATTAAGTCATTTACGAGACGCCCGATGCTATTCAACCAAGCCTCACGCCTGGCCAAGATCACCAGCCCTCTGGGGCCGGATGTGCTGTTGCTCAATGAAATGGGCGGCGGTGAAGAGCTGGGCAGGTTGTTCAACTATGAGCTGCAACTGACCTCGCTGGACGCCAACATCGACCTCAACCAGTTGCTCGGCAAGCCGATGAGCGTCAGCGTGCAGTTGGCGGACGGTAGCGAGCGGCACTTCCACGGCATCGTCGCGCGGTGCAGTCAGAACATCGACCAGGGCCAGTTCGCCAGTTACCAGGTGACCTTGAGGCCGTGGTTCTGGTTGCTCAGCCGCACCTCGGACTGCCGGATTTTCCAGAACCTGAGCATCCCGCAGATCATCAAGCAAGTGTTCCGCGACCTGGGCTTTTCCGATTTCGAAGACGCCCTGAGCCGGCCGTACCGCGAGTGGGAATACTGCGTGCAGTACCGCGAAACCAGCTTCGATTTCGTCAGCCGCTTGATGGAACAGGAAGGCATCTACTACTTCTTCCGCCATGAACAGGACCGCCATGTGCTGGTGCTGGCCGACGCCTACGGCGCCCACACCACGGTGCCGGGCTACGCGTCGATTCCGTACTACCCCAAGGACGAGCAGCAGCGCGAACGCGACCATATGCACAACTGGCACCTGGCGCACGAAGTACAGCCGGGCTCGCTGGAGCTCAATGACTACGACTTCCAACGCCCCAGCGCCAGTATCGACGTACGCTCGGCAATGCCGCGCCCGCACACCGCCGGCGACTATCCGCTGTACGACTACCCCGGCACGTATGTTCAAAGTGAAGACGGCGAACACTACGCACGCACCCGCATCGAAGCCCTGCAAACCCTGCATGAGCAGATCGAGTTCAGCGGCAACACCCGTGGCCTCGGCTCCGGCCACTTGTTCAGCCTTACCGGCTTCAGCCGCCAGGACCAGAACCGCGAATACCTGATCGTCGGCTGTCGCTACTACATCGTCCAGGAAAGCCTGGAAAGTGGCGGCGGCTCGGGCTCGGCGCAGTTCGAAAGCAGCCTGACCTGCATCGACGCCCAGCAAAGCTTCCGCCCACTGGCGAATACACACCGGCCCATCGTCAAAGGCCCGCAAACCGCCTTGGTGGTCGGCCCCAAAGGCGAAGAAATCTGGACCGACCAGTATGGCCGCGTGAAGGTGCACTTCTATTGGGACCGCCACGACCAATCCAACGAAAACAGCTCGTGCTGGATTCGCGTGTCGCAATCCTGGGCCGGGAAGAACTGGGGCTCGATGCAGATTCCGCGTATCGGCCAGGAAGTGATTGTGAGCTTCCTTGAGGGCGATCCCGACCGGCCGATCATCACCGGCCGGGTGTACAACGCCGAGCAGACCGTGCCCTACGACCTGCCGGAAAACGCCACCCAGAGCGGGATGAAAAGCCGTTCGAGCAAGGGCGGCACGCCGGCCAACTTCAATGAAATCCGCATGGAGGACAAGAAGGGGCTGGAGCAGTTGTATATCCATGCCGAGAGGAATCAGGACATCGTGGTGGAGGTGGATGAAAGCCACTCCGTCGGGCATGACCGCAATAAGAGTATTGGGCATAACGAGACGGTGACGATTGGGAATAACCGTGTGCGCATCGTCAAGCACGAAGACATCCTTTCTGTGGGCCAGAGGAAAACCGACAGCGTCAGCCAGAGCTACGTGATTGAAGTGGGCGAAAACCTGCGCCTGGTCTGCGGTAAAAGCATTCTGGAGTTGAACGCCAGCGGGCAGATCAACCTGAGCGGCGTCAATATCAGCTTCCACGCCAGCGGCGATGCCGAATTCAATACCGGCGGCGTCCTGCACCTGAACAACGGCGGCGGCCCCGGCGCAACGCCCGATGGCCAGGGCATGAAAACCAGCATCGACGCCAACATCAAAGCCGCATTCCCCACGCCTAAAAGCTCCTGACGAGACCTGCTTGCCATGACGTACCGAATCAACGAATTCCAGTTTCAACTGCCTGAGGGCGAGCTGCAGGACGCATCGATCAATATCCTAAAGTTCCCCGAACTTGGCACGTCCTTGATCATCAGCCGTAGCTTCCTCAGCGAAGGCGAAACCCTGCACAGCAACTTCGACGACCAGCTCAAGCGCCTGGAAAAACAGGTGCAGGATTTACGCTGCCAGCCGAGCGTTACCGTGCGTTTGGGCGCCGCCCAAGAGGTGGAAGGAATTGAGCTGCGCAGCCAGTTCAACAAGGGCAACGACAAAGTGTTCCAGTACCAGTTGGCCCTGGTGTTGCCAGGTACGCGCAAGATGCTCGCCTTGAGTTATGTGAAGGCGGACAAGCTTGGGGATGCTGAGGCGGGGCATTGGGCGATGATTAAGAACTCACTGTCGTTCGACGCTATTTCTTGATGAGCTGCCTACATGTCTGACGCTCTTTGGGCTGCCCGGATGGGCGATGCGCTGACGCACACCTCGATGATGGCCGACATTCTCGGCGGCGTGCTGGAGGTGGCAGCCAACGTGGCGATTACTGCGCTGGCAACCGCTGCGGTCGCTGCAGCGATTGGTGTGACTGTCGCCACCGCGGGTATTGGTGGCTGCATTCTCGGCATGGTGGTAGGCGTCGTAGTCGGCATGGCCATGAGCAAGACCGGGGCCGATAAAGGCCTCAGCAAGATATGCGAGGATTTCAGCAACGCGTTATTCCCGCCCACGGTGCAGGCAAATATTGCCGTGGGCTCCACCGACACGTTCGTCAACAACATTCCCGCTGCACGCGCGGCCGGTTCGATCCCATCCCATGTTTCGCCCGCTGGCACTGAGCTTGAGCAAGCACCACCCGAGCCCGACCCCGCACCTCAACCTGAGCCAGGCTTCCTGGACATGGCCGAGGGGTTTTTCTCCCAGCTATGGCGTCCAACCGTCGCCACGCCCGCCCCAGGCGTTGTGCCTGCACTCACGGACCTGGTCGTGTGCACTCGTCACCCGCCGATGCCGCCGCAACTTCTGGCCGAGGGCTCGGATAAAGTCACTATCAATGGTCAACCTGCGGTGCGTAGCGGCGACCGCAGCATGTGTGATGCAACAGTGGTGTCCTCGGGGCTGATCTCACCCAATGTCACGATTGGTGGCGGTACGGTGGTGGTGCAGGAGATTCGTAGCGGCAAAACCCCCGGCGTGGGATTGGCGATTGAGGCGCTGATGTTGTTGAAGGGGGCAAAAGGAAAAACCCTGAGCGACTTGCCCTGCATGCTCCTCAGCGGCGTGACTTCCTACGCGGTCAGCCAGGCAATGGGCGCAGCGGCCAATGCCACGATGGGCTCGCCCAATCCGGTGCATGCGGCCACCGGCGCGAAGGTGCTGGGGAGTATTACCGAGCTGGACTTTGTATTACCGGGTGTTTTGCCGATCGATTGGCAGCGGTTTTACAACAGCCGGGATAAGCGTCGTAATGGGATGTTTGGCGCGGGCTGGAGCGTTACCTATGAAGTAAGCATCGAGATCCTGCCCCATTCAGACGGCGGCGAGGAGCTGGTCTATACCGACGAACAGGGCCGACGCATCAACCTGGGCTCGGTTTCGCCGGGCAGCGCAATGTTCAGTGCAGGCGAAGGCTTGGCTGTTCGGCGGCACCGCAATGGGCAGGTATTGATAGAGAGTGAAGAGGGTCTGTATCGCCTGTTCGACATCACCCCGGGTAACACATCGCTGCTGCGTTTGAGCCAGCTGGGCGACCGTAACGGCAACCGTATTTATCTGGACTATGACGAGAAAGGCCTGCTTTTTCGGCTGCGAGATACGTTTGATCGTATACAGGTTGAACTGACTCGCGAACACGGCCGCGTCAGCCACATCGAACGTGTGCACGCCGATCATCGTAGAGAAACGCTTGCTCGCTATAGTTTTGACGCAGCGGGCGATTTGACGATTGTCAGTGATGCGACTGAGCAGATTCAGCGACGCTTCTCTTATGACAGCGGCCGGCGGATGGTCGAACATCAGCTACCTACCGGCTTACGCTGTTTCTATGAGTGGGCACTGGTAGACGGGGTTGAATGGCGCGTTGTGCGGCACTGGACAGACGAAGGTGACGAGTACCTGTTTGACTACGATCTGCAAGCTGGCATTACGCGCATCACCGACAACCTGCATCGCGTCAGCACGCGGCTGTGGAATACCCAGTACCAGATCATCTCTTACACCGATAACGTAGGACAAACTTGGCTTTTTGAGTGGAATGACGAGCGTCAACTGCTCAGTGCGACCGACCCGCTAGGCGGGCGATATGCGTTCAGTTATGACGAGTCAGGCAACCTGCTGGGCGAGCACGACCCGTTGGGGCGCATTGACTCTACCCTGTGGTTGGAGCACTGGGCGCTGCCACGGATTCAGGTGGATGCTGCGGGAAACAGTTGGAACTATCAGTACGACCCAAGGGGCAATTGCATCCGCGAAACGGACCCTCTGGGCCATAGCACTCAATACCGCTATGACGATCATGGCCAAATCGTCGAAATCATTGATGCTGCTGGCAAGAGCAAGCGCATGCGTTGGAATCTCTTTGGCCAACTCATCGAGTACATTGACTGCTCTGGCTATCCGACACGCTTCAGCTATGACGATCGTGGTTTCTTGCAGACGATTACGGATGCCCTGGGTGAACGATCGCACTTCAACGTTGACGCTAGAGGCCGGATGCTGAGTAGCCAGTTGCCGGATGGCCGAACGGAATACTTTCAAAGAAATGCAAACGGTCAGTTAGTCAGTTACACCAACGCTGCCGGCAACACCACGCACTATCAGCGTAATCGCCGCGGCCAAGTATTCCAGCGCACCGATGCGCATGGCCGCACAGTAGAGTTTGGCTACGATGCGTATGGAAGACTGAAGGCACTGACAAACGAAAATGGCGAACGCTACTTGTTTGCCTGGGACGCCGGCGACCGGCTTGAGAAACAGCAAGATCTCGACGGCAGCGCCAAGCATTACACGTACGACGCGCTGGACAATCTGGCAAGCGTGGCATCTGTTCCTGCACTTTACGGCGCGGGTCTGTCGATCGTGCAGCAGACAACGACTGAACCCATCATTCACCGATTGGAACGGGACGCGATCGGGCGCCTGACTGCCAAAATCACCGATGACGGCCGAACCGAATATACCTACGACGTATTCAACCAGCTGATTGCCGTGACCTTCACGGACTGTCAGGGCAACTCGCAAGCACTGAGTTTTTCGTACGACGCTCTCGGCCAGCTATTGGAAGAAAGCAGCCCGGCCGGAAGCTTGCATCATCACTACGATGAGTTGGGCAATTTGATACAAACCCAACTTCCTGATGGACGCTGGATAAATCGCCTGCTGTACGGAAGTGGCCACCTGCATCAAATCAATGTGGACGGGCACACCATCAGTGATTTTGAGCGTGACCGCCTGCACCGTGAAGTCATGCGCACCCAAGGACAAATCAGTACGTATCTGGGATACGACCGCAGTGGCAGGCTGAGATCGCGCCAACGTAAATACACTGAACACCCTTCGCAGTTGCTGAGCGCGGAACACAGCAACGTTGAATACGACCTCGCAAACAATCTGGTCGCAAAGCTGGATCAACACGCCAAAGGGCAGCGTCACCAACTCCTGCATTACGACGCCACTGGGCGAATCATTGCCAGTCAAGGCGATACCCAAGGGCAGGCAGAAATATTTGCCTACGACGCTGCAGCCAACTTGCTGGATGGGTCACAACAAGGCGCAGGCCTGGTCGTACACAACAAATTGATCACCTATCAGGACAAACGCTTCCGTTACGATGGGTGGGGCCGGGTAATAGAAAAAAGAAGCGGCCAGCGCGGTACACAACGGTTTAGTTACGACGCCGAACACCGGTTGATTGAGGTCCGAAATCACAGTATTACGGGCGAAACCGTCGTGCGCATGAACTACGACCCCTTGGGAAGACGCCAGGAAAAAAGCGAACTGCGCCAAGGCGTCGAGCTGAGTAAAACTACTTTTTTATGGGACGGATTAAAATTACTTCAAGAACAATCTAACAACCAGAAAAGTTTATACCTGTACGCCAATAACGGCTATGAACCACTGGCTCGTATCGACGGCGAAGGTGACCAGCAAAAAATCAGGTACTACCATAACGACATAAATGGATTACCCCTTCAGCTGACCGAAGTTAACGGAAGCACTGTCTGGGAAGCCAGCTACAAGGTATGGGGTAATACCGCGCAAGAAGTGCAGGAGTCTTATTTCATTGAGGGGCAAAACCTGAGATTTCAAGGCCAGTACCTCGACAGGGAAACCGGCCTGCACTACAACACTTTTCGATTTTACGATCCCGATGTGGGGCGGTTTACAACGCGAGATCCAATCGGATTGGCGGGCGGACTCAACCTCTACCAGTACGCGCCCAATCCGCTGGGTTGGATCGACCCGCTGGGTTTGAGCTGCTCCCTGAGTGCCAAAGCGCGCAAGATACATGATTTGGCGAGGGATCCCTTTGCCAAACGCAATTCCACGGTAGCCATTGCCGAGGTCACTATCAACGGAAAAACCACACACTACGTAGCCGGCAGCGCGGGCACATTGTCTCCAGCACAGAGAAAACTCGCCGCAGAAATGGGCATACCTCCTGAAAACATATTGTCAGGCACCAAAGTGCGCAGTGGCCACGCAGACCCCGCTCAAGCGAAACTAGAAAACCACGCAGAACGGGTTATCATCAGAAACCTGCCGGAAGGTGCGAAGGTCGAAAAATGGGGAGTGTCTTGGGGTGGTAAACAAACCAACGCTTCCTGTTCAAACTGCCAGCCTCATGTTGAAGCGTCTGGTGGCGTTTTCGATTAAAAACTTACAGGACGCTTACCATGTTCAACATTGTTGACGAGATAGACAACTATCAAGCCTTTATCCTAGGCGCCCTTCAAACTTTGTCAGATGAGCAAGTTACTTTTTTATCTGCATGGTGCACCAATGGGCTACTCAGCTTGCCAAATACGCTGCCTGTCATTCAACAAAAGTTAGGCATTGACGATACGAAAGATAAAATTGTCGGACATATCCTTCAACGCGATATTTCTCCCTACCAGCAAAAACTTCAACAGTTGTTGGACAGCATGGACGAGTATTCGGCTAGTCACGAGGAGTTAGAAGCTTACGAGTCCTATGCACTGGCAGCCTTCAACGCTGCCCTTAACAGTGCAGACGATATCGAGAGTCTCGCGTATGCGCTGGAAGTTGTGATCAATCTGATCGACCACTATGCGCAAACGGAAGATGAAACGGTGTGGAACCCCACGTTAAAACAAGAGTTTGACGCACAACACGCCATTGTTAACGACCTATTAAAAGGCCGACCTGTCACGGTGACCAGCCACCATGATTTTCTGATCAACTAAGATCATGCCAAAAGGATGAGACCCACCCGGCCTTCTCATCCAAAGCGTCTCTAACAAAAAATGGGCACCCGACCCAGTCGGCGTGCCCATTTTTTCCCCATCCCGCCTCCCTTCAGACGGTACCGCTCTTACGGGTTGACGCTGTCTTTAAGCGACTTGCCCGGCTTAAACGCAACGGTGTTGCTCGCCTTGATCTGCACCGGCTCACCGGTCTGCGGGTTTTTGCCGGTGCGGGCGCCACGGTGGCGTTGCAGGAAGGTGCCGAAGCCCACCAGGGTGACGCTGTCCTTGCGGTGCAGGGCGCCGGTGATTTCTTCGAGAACGGCGTTGAGGACGCGGTTGGCCTGTTCTTTGGTGAGGTCTGCTTTTTCAGCGATGGCGGCTGCGAGTTCTGGTTTACGCATAAGTGAAGCCTCTTTGACGGTTTTTTGTTGTTATGTCCGTGCTGCTCTCTTATGGAGCAGCGCCCAAGGCGCCGCAGGCTCTACTCTGCGGCAGACGGGAGTGAGGATGGCATGCCCTCGCACGCTCCGCCAGTCTCGAGGCGACCTTTCTACGGGTAAGAACGTGCTGATTCCGACAGAACGACCGGTATTTACGCCAGTAACGGCGGAAGTTCTTTGTTCAAAGCCAGTTTTTCCATCACGGCGCTGCCGGTCAGCGCGTAGCCGAGCAGGCGGCCGCTGGCGTCGCGGCACAAGGCCTTGATGTCGGCGCCCTGCCCTTCGACGCTCCACACGCCTTCGGTACCGCGTGGCGGCGGGGAAACCACCAGTGGGCAGATCGGGGTTTTCACGGTGATCGGCATCGGCCCGTAGCTCACCGCGGTAGCGTTGCCGGCCAAGGTCTGGGCCAGGGCGCGGGCGCAGCTCATCAGCGGCATCACGTACAGCAGGTTCAGGCCATCGACCTCGGCGCAGTCGCCGAGGGCGTAGATGTTGGCGTGGGAGGTCTTGAGGTGACGGTCCACCATGATCCCACGGTTGATCTGCAGGCCGGCGGCGGCGGCGAGGTCCACGCGCGGGCGCAGGCCGATGGCCGAGACGACCAGGTCGCAGTGGATCACTTCACCGTCCGACAGGTGCGCTTCCAGGCCATCAGCCGTGCGCTGCAGGCGGTTGAGCACCGGGCCCAGGTGGAAACGCGCGCCGAGGCCTTCCAGCCCGGCTTGCACGGCTGCGGCCGCTGCCGGGTGCAGCAGGGTCGGCATGACTTGCTCGCACGGGGCCACCAAGTCGATTTCATAGCCACCGAGGATCAGGTCGTTGGCGAATTCACAGCCGATAAGACCGGCGCCGAGCAGCAGCACACGGCGTTTTCCGGCGGCGGCGGCACGAAAGCGCGCGTAGTCTTCGAGGTCGTTGATCGGGAAAATCAGCTCAGCCGCGTCGCCTTCGACCGGGACACGCACGGTTTCTGCGCCCCAGGCCAGGATCAGGTCGCGGTAGGCCACGGCTTCCTCGCCGATCCACAGGCGTTTGTGGCCCGGGTCGATGCCGCTGATGCGCGTGTGGGTGCGCACCTCGGCCTTGAGTTGCTCGGCCATGGCGCCCGGTTCAGCCATGCTCAAGCCATCGGCTTCCTTGTTCTTGCCAAAGCCGGTGGAGAGCATGGGCTTGGAGTAGGAGCGCCCGTCATCCGCGGTGATCAGCAGCAACGGGGTCTCGCTGTCGAGCTTGCGAAACTCCCGGGCCACGTTGTAACCGGCCAACCCTGTGCCGATGATCACGACAGGTGCGTTCATTCCTTTCTCCTTGTAGTACGTTTCTTAAATCGATGATTAACCGATTTCGATCATTTCGAAATCCATTTTGCCCACGCCGCAGTCCGGGCACAGCCAGTCTTCCGGGACGTCCTGCCACAGGGTGCCCGGAGCGATTCCGTCATCCGGCCAGCCGTCTTTTTCGTCGTAGATCAGGCCGCACACTACACATTGCCACT
Organism: Pseudomonas sp. D47; assembly: GCF_045447305.1. Classification (NCBI taxonomy): domain Bacteria; kingdom Pseudomonadati; phylum Pseudomonadota; class Gammaproteobacteria; order Pseudomonadales; family Pseudomonadaceae; genus Pseudomonas; species Pseudomonas sp. D47. Next base: position 490,246 of record NZ_JBJGXU010000001.1, read on the forward strand.
TCTTCATTACTTACTTCCTCAGGGTCCAGGCATCTTGGCCGACGGTCGATAGACCAACGTTGCCGTGCGGCTCAGGGCGTTTTGTACTGATCGGGGCCGGCAGATGCAAGCATGTTCGGCGCAAACGGCCGGTTCAGCACGGCAAAAGCTCAGGACGCCATGGTAAGCTCGCCGCCTCTTTTGCTGCCAATACTGACTCACTGTGCCGCACTCAATCGCCCCGCCCGATGCTTGCCAATGGCTGACCCAGAGCCTTCTGAGCCCATTGCCCGCGCCCTTGGCACTCAATTGGCTGTTCGACGAAGGCTCGCTGACACGCCGGCTCACGTGGCTGTCCAACGACGGTTTCAGCGTGACGCCGTTGTTCGAAGGCTGGCAGCCGTTGCGCGAGGATGAATGCGCAGCGCTGGGCCTGGCCCCTGCTAGCATCGGCTGGGTGCGCGAGGTGTATTTGCGCGGGCACGGCCAGCCGTGGGTGTTCGCCCGCAGCGTGGCGGCACGCAGTGCCTTGCAGGGCGACGGCTTGCACATGGACGAGCTGGGCAGCCGTTCGCTGGGCGAGTTGCTGTTCTGCGACCACGCCTTCACCCGCCAGGCCATCGAGGTGTGCCACTACCCAAGGCAATGGCTGCCGCCCGCGGACCAGGCCGACGGCCTGTGGGGGCGCCGCTCGCGCTTTGATCGCGGGCCGCTGAGCGTGCTGGTGGCGGAAATCTTCCTGCCGAGCTTTTGGCATGCACTGCATGACCATCCGGAGAACTGCTGATGTATCAACGTCTGCTCAAGTCCCTGAACCACCTGAACCCCAGGGCCTGGGATTTCATTCAGTTGACCCGCATGGACAAGCCCATCGGCATCTACCTGCTGCTATGGCCAACACTGTGGGCGCTGTGGATCGCCGGTAAAGGCTCGCCTTCTCTTATCAACATCGTGATTTTCGTGCTCGGCGTGGTGCTGACCCGCGCCGGCGGCTGTGTGATCAATGACTGGGCCGACCGCAAGGTCGACGGCCATGTGAAGCGCACCGAGCAACGCCCGCTGGTCAGCGGCAAGATCAGTTCCAAAGAAGCGCTGGTTTTTTTTACGGTGCTGATGGGCATCAGCTTCCTGCTGGTGCTGCTGACCAACGCCACGACCATCCTGCTGTCGCTCGGCGGCTTGGCGCTGGCGGCGAGCTACCCGTTCATGAAGCGCTACACCTATTACCCACAAGTGGTGCTGGGCGCGGCGTTTTCGTGGGGCATGCCGATGGCGTTCACCGCCGAGACCGGCCACCTGCCTGCCACGGCATGGCTGCTGTACATCGCCAATTTGTTGTGGACGGTGGGCTATGACACTTATTACGCGATGACGGACCGCGACGATGACCTGAAGATCGGCGTGAAGTCCACGGCGATCCTGTTCGGCGATGCCGACCGCGTGATCATTCTTACCCTGCAAGGTTTATCGCTGGTCTGCCTGTTGCTGGCAGGCATGCGGTTCGAGCTCGGCGGCTGGTTCCGCCTCGGGTTGCTGGCGGCGGCAGGCTGTTTTGCCTGGGAGTTCTGGTACACCCGGGACAAGGACCGCATGAAATGCTTCAAGGCGTTTTTGCACAACCACTGGGCCGGGTTGGCAATTTTTGTAGGGATTGTGGCGGATTATGGGTTTCGTTGATCCTGTGGCGAGCGGGCTTGCTCGCGAAGACGTCGGCCCAGCAAACATTGATGTTGACTGACCCAGCGCTTTCGCGAGCAAGCCCGCTCCCACAGGGGGTCTGCGCTTAACTGAACGGCATTAGGGCTTGCCCGCTTGCAACGATAAGCTCGCTAGCCGCTAAGCGATCAGGGCTTGGCGACCTTCCAGGCTCCGTCCATTTTGCCGTCGCCGGTCATGTCACCGGCCTTCTTGTCCATAACGAAGGTGTAGAGCGGCTTGCCGCTGTAGGCCCACTGGCTCTTTTCATCGTCACGCGTAATCACGGTCCACTTGCCCATGGGAGTGTCGGTGGATTCAGCCATCAGCGGCGGCCAGTTGGTGGCGCACTTGTCGTTGCACATGGACTTGCCATCGGCGTCCTTGGCAAAGGTGTAGAGCGTCATGCCCTTATGGTCCACTAGCATGCCGTCTTTGGTCATCGCCGGCTCAGCCGCACATACCAGTGTCGGCAGCGTCAACGCGGCCGTTACCAGCAGGGCTTTCCAGGAAAAAGTACTTTGAGTCATCGGAACCTTCCTTTTGTGGTTGTCAGGATTCGGACCCAAAGGGTAGTCCAGAGTGCCAATAATTGCCCAAGCGACTAAATTACTGTCACACGACTGCAATAATTCCGTTATCTAATGCGGCGCAAGACAGTTAAATGACAAGAGGATTTTGAGCATGGTTGGCAGGAGCATTCTGATTGTTGACGACGAAGCGCCCATCCGCGAGATGATCGCCGTTGCGTTGGAAATGGCCGGCTACGACTGCCTGGAGGCGGAGAACTCCCAGCAGGCCCATGCCATTATCGTCGACCGCAAGCCGGACCTGATCCTGCTGGACTGGATGCTGCCCGGCACCTCTGGCATCGAATTGGCCCGTCGCCTCAAGCGTGATGAGCTGACCGGGGACATCCCGATCATCATGCTCACCGCCAAGGGCGAAGAGGACAACAAGATCCAGGGCCTGGAAGTCGGCGCTGATGACTACATCACCAAGCCTTTTTCCCCACGGGAACTGGTCGCGCGCCTCAAAGCCGTACTGCGCCGTGCCGGACCGACTGATGGCGAAGCGCCGATCGAAGTCGACGGCCTGATTCTGGACCCGATCAGCCACCGTGTGACCATCGACGGCAAACCGGCCGAGATGGGCCCGACCGAATACCGCCTGCTGCAGTTTTTTATGACTCATCAGGAACGCGCCTACACCCGTGGCCAACTGTTGGACCAAGTGTGGGGCGGCAACGTGTATGTGGAAGAGCGCACCGTGGATGTGCATATCCGCCGCCTGCGCAAAGCCTTGGGCGATGCCTACGAGAATCTGGTACAAACCGTGCGCGGCACCGGCTACCGCTTTTCCACCAAAGGCTGAGCCAGCCCTCCCTTTCCTTAACAGCTGACAAGGACGCACGTTTAAGTGAACCAGAACTGGCATGGCACCCTGATCCGCCACATGCTGCTGTTGATCACCGGCTGCCTGGTGGTAGGCCTGGTCAGCGGCTATTACGGCTGGAGCCTGGCTGTGGGTATCGGCCTGTACCTGGGCTGGACCCTCAAACAACTGCTGCGTCTGCATGAATGGCTGCGCCAGCACAAACCCGAAGAAGCACCTCCCGACGGCTACGGCCTGTGGGGCGAGGTGTTCGACAGCATCTACCACCTGCAACGCCGCGACCAACGCGTGCGTGGGCGCCTGCAGGCGGTGATCGACCGGGTGCAGGAATCCACCGCCGCGCTCAAAGACGCGGTGATCATGCTCGACAGCGACGGCAACCTGGAATGGTGGAACCGCGCGGCCGAGACTCTGCTGGGCCTCAAGACGCCCCAGGACAGCGGCCAGCCGGTGACCAACCTGGTGCGCCACCCGCGCTTCAAGGAGTACTTCGAACAGGAGAACTACGAAGAAGCCCTGGAAATCCCCTCGCCCACCAACGACCGCGTGCGCATCCAGCTGTACTTGACCCGCTACGGCAACAATGAGCACCTGATGCTGGTGCGCGACGTGACGCGCATCCACCAGTTGGAACAGATGCGCAAAGACTTCGTCGCCAACGTCTCCCACGAGCTGCGCACGCCGTTGACGGTAATCTGCGGCTATCTGGAGACGCTGCTGGACAACGTCGAGGAGATCAACCCGCGCTGGAGCCGTGCCCTGCAGCAGATGCAGCAGCAAGGCTCGCGCATGCAGACCCTGCTCAACGACCTGCTGTTGCTGGCCAAGCTTGAGGCCACCGATTACCCGTCAGACAACCATCCGGTAGCGGTGCAAAGCCTGTTGCAGACCATCAAGAACGACGCCCAGGCGCTTTCCGGCGAGCGCGGGCAGCAGATCACCCTGGAAGCCGACCCGCTGGTGCTGCTCAAAGGCAGCGAGGGCGAGTTGCGCAGCGCGTTTTCCAACCTGGTGTTCAACGCCGTGAAGTACACCCAGGACAAGGGCAATATCCGCATCCGTTGGTGGGCCGACCAGCACGGCGCACACCTGAGCGTGCAGGACTCCGGCATCGGCATCGACGCCAAGCACCTGCCGCGCCTGACCGAGCGCTTCTACCGCGTCGATTCCAGCCGCAACTCCAACACCGGCGGCACCGGGCTCGGCCTGGCCATCGTCAAACACGTGCTGCTGCGCCACCGTGCGCGCCTGGAAATCAGCAGCGTGCTGGGGCAGGGCAGCACGTTTACCTGCCACTTCCCACCCGCGCAGGTGACGCGTTCGCGGGTGATCGGCACAGATGAATAGCCTGAACTAAGTGTGGGAGCTGGCTTGCCTGCGATGGCGGTGGGTCAGCTGAAAATACGCCAACTGACAGTTCGCTATCGCAGGCAAGCCAGCTCCCACATTGGATTTGTATCGTTTCCAGGAATGCATTGCAGGTCCCGCCCGGCAGCGGGCACTAGGCAAGCGCCCCATCAGCCGCTACATTGGCCGACTTGCGCCTGCCTTTCAGGCCTGTCTGTCACCCTTATCGAACACACGGAACCTGCAAAACCCCATCATGGACCCTTCCCCTGGCATCACCCTCGCTACACTCTTCGCCGACTTCGGCATGATTCTTTTTGCACTGATCCTGGTACTGCTCAACGGTTTCTTCGTTGCGGCGGAATTCGCTATGGTCAAACTGCGCGCCACCCGGGTCGAAGCCATCGCCCACAAGAACGGCTGGCGCGGGCAGATCCTGCGCACCGTGCACAGCCAGCTCGACGCTTACCTGTCAGCCTGCCAGCTGGGTATCACCCTCGCCTCCCTGGGCCTGGGTTGGGTCGGTGAGCCGGCTTTTGCGCACATCCTCGAGCCGATGCTGGGCGCCGTAGGCGTCGAGTCGCCGGAAGTGATCAAGGGCGTGTCGTTCTTTGCCGCCTTCTTCGTGATTTCCTACCTGCACATCGTGGTCGGTGAGTTGGCGCCTAAATCCTGGGCCATCCGCAAACCCGAGCTGCTGTCGCTGTGGACCGCGGTGCCGCTGTACCTGTTCTACTGGGCGATGTACCCGGCGATCTACCTGCTCAACGCCAGTGCCAACGCCATCTTGCGTATCGCCGGCCAAGGCGAACCTGGCCCGCACCATGAGCACCATTATAGCCGCGAAGAACTCAAGCTGATCCTGCACTCCAGCCGTGGCCAGGACCCGAGCGACCAAGGCATGCGTGTACTCGCCTCCGCCGTGGAAATGGGCGAGCTGGAAGTGGTGGACTGGGCCAACTCCCGCGAAGACCTGGTCACCCTGGACTTCAACGCCCCGCTCAAAGAAATCCTGGCGCTGTTCCGCCGCCACAAATTCAGCCGTTACCCGGTGTATGACGCCGTGCGTAACGAGTTTGTGGGCCTGCTGCACATCAAGGATTTGCTGCTGGAACTGGCGGCGCTGGACCACATCCCCGAGTCGTTCAACCTGGCCGAACTGACCCGCCCGCTGGAACGCGTATCGCGGCATATGCCGTTGTCGCAGCTGCTGGAGCAGTTCCGCAAAGGCGGCGCGCACTTTGCCCTAGTGGAGGAAGCTGACGGCAAGATCATCGGCTACCTGACCATGGAAGACGTGCTGGAAGTGTTGGTCGGCGATATCCAGGACGAACACCGCAAGGCTGAGCGCGGCATCCTCGCCTACCAGCCGGGCAAACTGCTGGTGCGTGGCGACACGCCGCTGTTCAAAGTGGAACGCCTACTGGGCGTCGACCTGGACCACATCGAAGCCGAAACCCTGGCCGGGCTGATTTACGACACCCTGAAGCGGGTGCCTGAAGAGGAAGAAGTGCTGGAAGTTGAAGGCTTACGGATCATCATCAAGAAGATGAAAGGCCCGAAGATCGTGTTGGCCAAAGTGCTGTTGCTGGATTGACCCTCAATTGCCCAACGCAAAGTTGGGCAATGTGCCAACCGGCTGGTTGAACTCGTAAGGGATCGATACCAGCCCAGCCTCGGTACTGCGCTGCACCACAAAATGCAGATGCGGCCCGCTGCTGTTGCCGGTATTGCCCGACAACGCCAGCGGGCTGCCCACCGCGACACGCTGCCCTGGCGTGACACTCACCGAACCTTGCTTGAGATGCAGGTACACGCCCTCACTGTCGTCATCGTGGCGCACCCGCACGAAATTCCCTGACGCGTCACCGCCGCGTCCTGCCTGGCTATTCTCGATCTTCACCACCATCCCGCTACGCGCCGCAATGATCGGCGTGCCTTCGGGCATGGCGATGTCCATGGCGAAGCGGCTCTTGGCGTCGGTGTGGCTGAAGCTGCCGTTGGGGCCTTGGGTCAAGCGAAACGGGCCTCCGCGCCAGGGCAAAGGATAGCGATAGGCTTGCTGGGGATAACTCGATTTTGGCACGTCCAGCACTGGCCGCCGCACCCGATCGACCCTGCGTTCCTGGATCACAAACGCCTGGGCGCCCGGGGTTTGCCGGTCACTGAAAACCACCACCCCATGAGCATCGGTGGATTTGTAGAAGGTCATGGCCAGGGTCGAGGTGGCGACCGAGGCCAGCCCGCAAAACAGCATTAAGCGCAAAAGCATGGCCTGAACCTTCCGGGATGACTGAACCGCAGGCTTGCAAGGGATCATGACAACTCTAAGTGAGCGTCAGGCGGGCTAATACCGAGCCTTTGCGCCGCATCCTCCTGAGAGAACTCCCAGCGACGGATGGTGTTGCACAGTTCCACCCGTAATTTTGAGCGCAGGCGCATATTGGCGGCTTGCTCAGGAGTATCCCAGACGCAGCTGAAACGTTCGGTGTAGATTTTTGAGTCTGTCATGGGCTTAACCTATGTCCTGCAATCTGGCACGAGCCCGTTCGATATCCCGCCCTTCGGTTTTCTGTGTGGTCTTGCGCAGCGCGTGCAGCACATAGACCGCTTGCGGCCGATTGACCACATAGAACACTCGACACGCTCCTGAGTCCTCAGTGATCCGAATATCACTGACGCCCCTCCCAATGGTTTTCATCGGCTTGCAATCAAAAGGCTGTTCGCCCTGCTGCAAAAGGTCCAACTGAAAAGTGGCGCTTTGTTTCAAGGCATAGCAAAGACTCGTTAACATTGATGCGTTATCGAGAGGCTCTATCGAAACAGATATAAATCAAGCCAGCTAACGGGAATCAGACGGTCGGTCGATTCCCGCAATTGAGGTGATCACGCACCCGGCACAAAGTGCTTCTGCGCCGTGCCACGGGCGATCAGGCGGGAGATGTAATCGAGCTTCTGTGCGTCCTGGTCGATGAACCGGAAGGTCAGTTGCAGCCAGTCGCTGTCGGGCTTGGGCTCGTAGGCGACAATGGCGTGCAGGTAGCCGTTGAGGCGTGCGACTTCGGCGTTGTCGCCTTGCTCAAGGTCCAATACTGCACTTTCCAGTACCTGAGGCAGGACTTCACCGCGACGCACCACCAGCAGCGCTTCCTTGATGCTCAGCGCCTTGATCACGCATTGCTGGGTGCCGCTGGGCAGGCGCAACTGGCCCTGGCCACGACCGCCAGCCGGCGGGGCGGTTGGAGCCGCTTGCACGGACGGGCTGTTGAGCAGGCCTTTGCTTGGCGCCGCCGCTACCGGTGCCGGCTTGACCGCTTCAGGCTTGCCGCCGGTCAGGGCGCTGAGGGAGTCATTGCCGAAGGCCGAGTTCATCTTGGTCGGCGCACTGGCGATCAGCGCGTCGAGGCGGCCGATCTTGTGCAGCGCCTGTTTGACCTTGTTCAGCAACTGTTCGTTGGTGAACGGCTTGCTGACGTAGCCGGAAACCCCGGCCTGAATCGCCTGGACCACGTTTTCCTTGTCGCCACGGCTGGTCACCATCACGAACGGCATGGCTTTGAGATGAGGCTGCTCACGGCACCAGGTCAGCAGTTCAAGGCCGGACATCTCGGGCATTTCCCAGTCGCACAGCACCAGATCGAAGGTCTCGCGCATCAGGATGGTTTGCGCCTTTTTGCCGTTCACCGCGTCTTCAATCTTGATCCCCGGGAAGTAGTTGCGCAGGCACTTCTTCACCAGGTCGCGGATAAACGAGGCGTCATCCACCACCAACACACTGACTTTACTCATCGACCCTTCATCCTATAAAAACTTCGGCACGCAGAACGCCTGACAGGTGGCATTTTGCCAAAACTCGCTGGTCACAGAGGGACTTTATCGCGCCCACTGCGCAAAAAATTCAGATGCCACAAACAAAAACGCCCGACCAAAGGCCGGGCGTTAATTTCTCGGGCAACTTACTTATCGTCAGATTTGCCCGGAACATTAGGAATTTGATCAGCCGTGCCTTCAACTTCGGCCTTCATGCGCTTAAGGCCCATGTGCCGTACGTCGGTGCCGCGCACCAGGTAGATCACCAGTTCCGAGATATTGCGCGCGTGGTCGCCGATACGCTCCAGTGAACGCAGTACCCAGATAATGTTCAAGACCCGCGAGATAGAGCGCGGGTCTTCCATCATGTAGGTGGCCAGCTCGCGTAGTGCGGTCTTGTATTCGCGGTCGATGGTCTTGTCGTACTGAGCCACCGACAACGCCAGTTCGGCGTCGAACCGGGCAAACGCGTCGAGTGCATCGCGCACCATGTTGCGCACCTGGTCGCCGATGTGGCGCACTTCCACGTAACCACGCGGCGCTTCGCCTTCTTCGCACAGCTGGATGGCGCGGCGCGCGATTTTGGTGGCTTCGTCACCGATGCGCTCCAGGTCGATCACCGACTTGGAGATGCTGATGATCAAACGCAGGTCGGACGCCGCCGGCTGACGACGCGCCAGAATGCGCAGGCATTCTTCGTCGATGTTGCGTTCCATCTGGTTGATCTGGTCGTCGATCTCACGCACTTGCTGGGCCAGGCCCGAGTCGGCCTCGATCAGCGCAGTGACGGCGTCGTTGACTTGCTTCTCCACCAGCCCGCCCATCGCCAGGAGGTGGCTGCGCACTTCCTCAAGCTCGGCGTTGAACTGCGCGGAGATGTGATGGGTTAAGCCTTCCTTCGAAATCATGGTTTTGCTCCACAAAAGCTGTATGCCGCAAGCTACAAGCCGCAAGTTGATATGTGTCGTTGCATTGAACTGCTTTTACTTGCCGCTTGAAGCGTGCGGCTCGCAGCTGCTCCAACTAGCCATAACGACCGGTGATGTAGTCTTCGGTCTGCTTCTTCGCCGGATTGGTGAACAGGGTATCGGTGTCGCCGAACTCCACCAGCTTGCCCATGTACATGAACGCGGTGTAGTCGGAAACCCGCGCCGCCTGTTGCATGTTGTGGGTCACGATGACGATGGTGAACTTGGACTTGAGCTCGTAGATCAGCTCTTCGACTTTCAACGTCGAGATCGGGTCGAGTGCCGAGCACGGTTCGTCGAGCAGCAGTACTTCGGGCTCCACGGCGATGGTACGGGCGATCACCAGACGTTGCTGCTGGCCGCCGGACAGGCCGAGTGCCGATTCATGCAGGCGGTCTTTGACCTCGTCCCACAGTGCGGCGCCTTTCAAGGCCCACTCAACCGCTTCGTCGAGGATGCGTTTTTTGTTGATGCCCTGGATGCGCAGGCCGTACACCACGTTTTCGTAGATGGTCTTGGGAAACGGGTTGGGCTTCTGGAACACCATGCCCACGCGACGACGCAGCTCGGCCACGTCTTCGCCTTTGCGATAGATGTTGGTGCCGTAGAGGTTGATCGCGCCTTCTACGCGGCAACCGTCGACCAGGTCGTTCATGCGGTTGAAGGTACGCAGCAGCGTCGACTTACCGCAGCCGGACGGACCAATGAAGGCGGTCACGCGCTGTTTCGGGATGTTCATGCTGACGTCGAACAGCGCCTGCTTTTCACCGTAGTACAGGCTCAGGCCTGGCACTTCGATGGCCACGGTTTCCTGGGCCAGGCTCAGGCTCTGCTTGTCGCGACCCAGGGCCGACATGTTGATGCCGTGGGTGTGGGTTTCGTGTTGCATGGTCTCACTCCGTTCGTAGCTGCCAGCTTCTAGCTGCAAGCTGCAAGATTTGAGCAAAAGCGGCTTGTAGCTTGCCGCTTGTGGCTAATAGCTTTAGCTGTCCAGCGCTTTGTATTTTTCGCGCAGGTGGTTACGGATCCACACCGCCGACAAGTTGAGCGTGGCAATCACCAGCACCAACAGCAAGGCGGTGGCGTACACCAGCGGTCGTGCGGCTTCGACGTTGGGGCTCTGGAAGCCGACGTCATAAATATGGAAGCCCAAGTGCATGATCTTCTGGTCCAGGTGCAGGTACGGGTAGTTGCCGTCCAACGGCAGCGACGGCGCCAGCTTCACTACACCTACCAGCATCAGCGGCGCCACTTCACCGGCGGCGCGGGCCACGGCGAGGATCATGCCGGTCATCATCGCCGGGCTGGCCATCGGCAGCACGATCTTCCACAGCGTTTCCGCCTTGGTCGCGCCGAGCGCCAGCGAGCCTTCACGCACGGTGCGAGGAATTCGCGCCAACCCTTCTTCTGTCGCCACAATCACCACCGGCACCGCCAGCAGCGCCAGGGTCAGCGAGGCCCACAGCAGGCCCGGCGTACCGAAGGTCGGTGCCGGCAGGGCTTCGGCGAAGAACAGGCGGTCAACCGAGCCACCCAGTACATACACGAAGAAGCCCAAGCCGAACACGCCGTAAACAATGGCCGGTACGCCCGCCAAGTTGTTCACCGCGATGCGGATAATCCGGGTCAGGGTGTTCTGCTTGGCGTACTCACGCAGGTACACGGCCGCCAGCACGCCGAACGGGGTCACGATCATCGCCATGATCAGGGTCATCATCACGGTGCCGAAAATCGCCGGGAAGATCCCGCCTTCGGTGTTGGCTTCACGTGGGTCGTCGCTGAGGAATTCCCAGACCTTGCTGAAGTAGAAGCCGATCTTGGTCATCGTGCCCATGGCGTTCGGCTGGTAGGCGTGCACCACTTTGCCGATGCCAATTTCGACTTCTTTGCCATTGCCATCGCGAGCCGTCAGGGCGTCACGGTTGAACTGGGCGTGCAAGTCGGCCAGGCGCGCTTCGATGTCCTGGTAACGGGCGTTCAATTCGGCGCGGCCGCTGTCCATATCCGCTTGAGCGGTGGCATCGAGCTTGCCTTCCAGCTCCAGCTTGCGGCCGTGCAGGCGGATGCGTTCCAGCCCGGCGTTGATCGCGCCGATGTCGGTTTTTTCCAAGCTCTTGAGCTCAGCAGCCAACTTGTTCACACGGTCGACACGGGCTTGCAGCTCTGGCCACGCGGCCTCGCCTTCGGCGATGACCTTGCCGTCCTGCTTGACGTTGACCAGGGTGCCGTAGAAGTTGCCCCACTCACGTCGCTCGATCGCCATCAGGTTCGCAGGCTTGGTCTGGTCCTTGAGCCATTCGCCAACAATCCAGGTGAAGTCATTGCCGTTCAGGTCGCGGTTACCGACCTTGATCAGCTCGCGGGTCATGAATTCCGGGCCTTGGTCGGGCACCGGCAGGCCAGCGCTTTTCAGGCGCTCGCGCGGTACTTCTTCCTTCTGCACCACTTCGCCGATGACGATATGGTTTTCCTGGCCCGGCACGTTGTAGTTGGCCTGGATCAGGTCAGCCGGCCAGAAGTGGCCCAAGCCACGCACCGCAATCACGGCCAGCAAACCAATGGTCATGATGACCGCGATGGACACCGCGCCACCGCTGATCCAGACGCCTGGGGCGCCGCTCTTGAACCATCCATTCAGGGAGTTCTGTTTCACAGACTTCTACCTTTCTTAAAGCGACGAGTATTTCTTGCGCAGACGCTGACGAATCAGCTCGGCGAGGGTGTTCATGATGAAGGTGAACAACAGCAGCACCAGCGCCGAGAGGAACAGCACGCGGTAATGGCTACCACCGACTTCCGACTCGGGCATTTCCACCGCGACGTTGGCCGCCAATGTGCGCAGGCCCTCGAACAGGTTCATCTCCATCACCGGGGTGTTACCGGTGGCCATCAGCACGATCATGGTTTCACCCACTGCGCGGCCCATGCCGATCATCAGCGCCGAGAAAATCCCCGGGCTGGCGGTCAGGATGACAACGCGGGTCATGGTCTGCCATGGCGTGGCGCCCAGGGCCAACGAGCCCAGAGTCAGGCCGCGCGGCACGCTGAACACGGCGTCTTCGGCGATGGAGTAGATGTTCGGGATCACCGCAAAGCCCATGGCCAGGCCGACTACCAGGGCGTTGCGCTGGTCGTAGGTGATGCCCAGGTCGTGGGAGATCCACATGCGCATGTCGCCGCCGAAGAACCAGGTTTCCAGGTATGGGCTCATGTACAGCGAGAGCCAGCCCACAAACAGGATCACCGGGATCAGGATTGCGCTTTCCCAGCCATCGGGAACGCGCAGGCGGATCGACTCAGGTAAGCGGCTGAAGACAAAACCGGCCACCAGGATGCCAATCGGCAACAGCATCAGCAGGCTGAAAATCCCCGGCAGATGCCCTTCGACATACGGCGCCAGGAACAGGCCGGCGAAGAAGCCGAGGATCACCGTCGGCATCGCTTCCATCAGTTCGATCACCGGCTTGACCTTGCGGCGCAGGCTCGGGGCCATGAAGTACGCGGTGTAGATCGCGGCGGCAACGGCCAGGGGTGCGGCCAGCAGCATGGCGTAGAACGCGGCCTTCAATGTACCGAAGGTCAGCGGTGCCAGGCTCATCTTGGGTTCGAAGTCGGTGTTGGCGGCGGTCGATTGCCAGACGTACTTAGGCTCGTCGTAGTTTTCGTACCAGACCTTGCTCCACAACGCGCTCCAGGACACTTCCGGGTGCGGGTTGTCCAACAGCAGCGGTTGCAGCTTGCCGCCGGCTTCGACGATCACGCGGTTGGCGCGTGGCGACAGGCCGAACACACCTTGGCCGTCGACCACCGGGTCCACCAACAGCGTGCGGTGGGCGGTGCTGTGGAACACGCCGAACTTGCCGGACGCGTCGAGGGCGGTGAAGCCTTTACGACGTTCTTCAGCGGTGATTTCCACGATCGGCGTGGTGCCCATCTGGAAGGTGCGGATCTGTTTCAGGTGCTGCTCGCCATCCGGGTCGCGGGCCATGAACCATTGGGCCAGGCCGCCCTTGGAGTTACCGACGATCAGCGAGATACCGCCCACCAGTTGAGTGCTGGCGGTGATTTCGGCATTGCCGTCTTCGAGCAGTTTGTAGCGACCGTTGAGGCTCTTGTCGCGCAGGCTGAATACATCGGCGAGGGCGCGACCGTTGATCACATACAGCCACTGCTGGCGTGGGTCGATGAAGATCGCCTTCACCGGCTCAGTCATTTGCGGCAGCTCGATGCGCTTCTGCTCGCTGGTGACTTCGCCAGTCATCATGTTTTCTTCGCGGCTCAGGGCCAGCACGTTCAGGTGCGAACCGGCGGAGCCTGCCACCACCAGCGAAGAGTCAGTGGCGTTGAGGGCGACGTGTTCCAGCGGGCGGCCGGCATCATCCAGCACGATCGGCGCTTCGCCGTAAGGGTATTCAATTGCCGGCGTAATGGTTTTTTTGCCGTCCGGGTAAGACACCTTATAGGTGTGGCGGAACACCAGGGACTGGCCGTTGGAGAGACCGAGGATCACCAGCGGGCTGCCCGGTTGGTCTTCACCGATGGACGCAACACTGGCGCCTGCCGGCAGCGGCAAGTCGACACGCTTGAGTTCGGCGCCGGTCTCCACATTAAAGAACAGCGCCTGGCCCTTGTCGGAAACCCGCATGGCGACCTGGTTCTGCTCTTCGAGGGAGATCATCAACGGCTTGCCGGCGTCCTGGATCCAGGCGGGCGTCAGCGCGTCTTCCTTGGTCAGCGAGGCACCTTGGAACAAGGGCGCGACGACGTAGGCAAGGAAGAAGAAAATCAGGGTGATGGCACCGAGGACGGCGAGGCCGCCGATCAACACGTACCAACGGGTCAGGCGATCTTTGAGCGCGCGAATGCGGCGCTTGCGTTGCAACTCAGGCGTATTGAAGTCAATGCGCTTGGGGGGAGAAGTCGTCGTCATGGTGGAATTGGCCAGATCATTCATGCGCACACCCTAGCGATCCTGTATGACAGAAAGATGACAATGCAGTGACGCAAGAAATCCGCCGCGTAGCGGAGCTGGCAGCGGACTAAAAAATTAGGGGTGTAGACGGGTAGTCTGGGGGTGGATATGCCCGCGATGGCGTCAATACGGTTTCAACTCTAAACCGCGTCGCCAGCATCGCGGGCAAGCCCGCTCCCACCGAAAAGCATGCGTCTACACCAGGTATTACAGGCTTAGTTACCTTCTTTCAGACCCAGGTCAGCCAGGGCCTTGGCGGCCACTTTGGCTGGCAGTGGGATGTAGCCGTCTTTGACTACAACTTCCTGGCCCTGTTTGGACAGAACCAGCTTCACGAACTCAGCTTCCAGCGGGGCCAGAGGCTTGTTCGGGGCTTTGTTGACGTACACGTAGAGGAAGCGCGACAGCGGGTATTTGCCGTTCAGGGCGTTTTCTTCGGTGTCTTCGATGAAGTCAGTGCTGCCTTTCTTGGCCAGGGCTACTGTCTTCACGCTAGCGGTTTTGTAGCCAATGCCCGAGTAACCGATGCCGTTCAGCGAGGAGCTGATCGACTGCACAACCGAAGCCGAGCCTGGTTGTTCGTTCACGTTTGGCTTGTAGTCGCCTTTGCACAGGGCTTCTTCTTTGAAGTAGCCGTAGGTGCCGGATACCGAGTTACGACCGAACAGCTGAACTGGCTTGTTGGCCAGGTCGCCGGTCACACCCAGGTCGCCCCAGGTTTTCACGTCGGCTTTAGCACCGCACAGGCGAGTCGAGGAGAAGATCGCGTCGACTTGTTCCATGGTCAGGTGCTGGATCGGGTTGTCCTTGTGCACGAACACGGCCAGGGCATCCACAGCTACCGGGATAGCGGTTGGCTTGTAGCCGTACTTCTGCTCGAAGGCAGCCAGTTCGGTGTCCTTCATCTTGCGGCTCATCGGGCCCAGGTTAGAGGTGCCTTCAGTCAGCGCAGGTGGAGCAGTGGCGGAGCCGGCAGCCTGAATCTGGATGTTGACGTTCGGGTATTCCTTTTTATAGGACTCAGCCCACAGGGTCATCAGGTTAGCCAGAGTGTCGGAACCAACGCTGGACAGGTTGCCCGAGACACCGGTGGTCTTGGTGTAAGCCGGCATTGCCGGGTCAACACCAGCGGCTACCGCGTTAGCGGTCGCAACGCCAGCAGCGACAAAAGTCATTGCCGCCATCAAACGTTTCAGTTTCATGCCTTGCTCCTAGCAGATAGGGATAGTTGGATCGGGGCCAAGTATCGGTAGGCCGTGTGAACACTCTATGTCCGGAATGTGACAATTAGATGAAAGGCCAGTATTCGTGAAAAACCTGGCAGGAAGGATAAAGATCAATAGAGCTGGGGCTTGCGAGGAGGTTGGAGCGCTTGAAGCGGTGTTTCAGAAATACGCTGTAATCTATGACCATTCCTACACCTCTGTGTAGGAATGGTCTTCAAGCTGCGGGTTAGCGTCCGCGCTTCCACAGGTACCCACCCACCAACATCCCCATCACGCACAGCACAGCGACATAGTAAGCAGGGCCCATCGGGCTTTCCTTCATCAGCAGCGACACTGCCAGCGGCGTCAAACCACCAAACACGGCGTAGGCGACGTTGTAGGAAAACGACAACCCGCTGAAACGCACCACCGGCGGGAAGGCTTTCACCATCACGTAAGGCACCACGCCGATCACACCAACAAACAGGCCGGTCAGGGTGTACAGCGGGAAGAGCCAGTTCGGGTGGTCAAGAAGGCTGTGGTACAGCGTCCATGACGTCGCCAATAACAACAGGCAACCGCTGACCAGCACACGGCCCGCGCCAAAGCGGTCGGCCAGGGCGCCGGAGGCGATGCAGCCCAGGCTCAGGGTGACGATGGCCATGCTGTTGGCTTGCAACGCAACGGTGGGGCTGAAGTGGTAGACGGTTTGCAGCACGGTTGGCGTCATCAGGATGACCACGACAACACCGGCCGACAGCAACCAGGTCAGCAGCATCGACAGCACGATGGCGCCACGGTGATCGCGCAATACCGCACGCAACGGCAGTTCGGCAGCCAGGGTCTTGCGTTGCTGCATCTCGGCGAAAATCGGCGTTTCATGCAGCCAGCGGCGCAGGTACACAGAGAGCAGGCCGAACACACCACCCAGCAAGAACGGGATACGCCAGGCGTAATCCGACACCTGCTCCGGGCTGTAAAGCGTGTTGATGGCGGTGGCCACCAGCGAGCCCAGCAGGATGCCCGCGGTCAGGCCGCTGGTCAGGGTGCCGCAGGCGTAGCCGATGTGGCGCGGCGGCACGTGTTCGGAGACGAACACCCAGGCGCCCGGTACTTCACCGCCAATCGCCGCGCCCTGAATGACGCGCATCAACAGCAGCAGGATCGGCGCCCACAGGCCGATCTGCGCGTAGGTCGGCAGCAGGCCCATGATCAGGGTCGGCACGGCCATCATGAAGATGCTCAGGGTGAACATTTTCTTGCGGCCCAGCAGGTCGCCGAAGTGCGCCATGATGATGCCGCCCAGCGGGCGTGCCAGGTAGCCGGCTGCGAAGATGCCGAAGGTCTGCATCATGCGCAGCCATTCAGGCATGTCGGCGGGGAAGAACAGTTTTCCGACCACGGTGGCGAAAAACACGAAGATGATGAAGTCGTAAAACTCCAGCGCCCCGCCCAAAGCAGACAGCGACAGAGTTTTGTAGTCGTTGCGGGTCAGCGGGCGCGACGGTTGCGCGCTGCTTGCGGGCACGGAGGACATGGCAAGGCTTCTCTTATAGTAATCAGAACGGCAAGCCCGGGACTTGCGGCAGGTTTGGCAAGATAGCAAATCGCTTGAAAAAGCACAGCGCCTACCGAATAACAGTTCAGAAGGGCGAAATATTCCCCATTCCTGCGCTTTCACCGCAATCAGAAACACAGTTGCGCGAAAAAGCCGCATAACAGCCGCGATTTGCCCACCAAATGAGTATCGGGAGGTCGTCGCGGCGCCGGCGTCTCGATATACTCGGCCCCTGCAAGCGCAAGACCCGCAGTCTTGAGGGGCTGCTGTGCCAAAACGTCGTTGGTGCCATCCAGCCGATTTGGCAGAGTTTCCCTTTAGTACGCCTTACGAGAAACGCATCGAGCGGTGTATGTTGGTGCTGAAACGTTTTTCCAGAAGACGGCTATCCACTTGAACTACCCATGAAGCGTCACGGGTCAGAGGCACCCTCGCATGATCGAACTCGAACAAGAAGATCCAATTCCACAAGGCGATCTCGCCCTGCAAATCACCGCGCTGCCGCGTGAAACCAACGGTTTTGGCGATATCTTCGGCGGTTGGCTGGTCTCACAGATGGACCTGGCCGGCACGGCCATGGCCAGTAAGGTTGCCGGTGGGCGTGTTGCCACCGTGGCGATAGATCGCATGGCGTTCCTGGTGCCGGTAGCCGTCGGCGCGCAACTGTCCTTCTATACCCAGGCCTTGGAAATCGGCCGCAGCTCGATCCAGATGATGGTCGAAGTGTGGAGCGACGACCCGTTGTCCAGCGAATGGCGCAAGGTCACCGAGGCGGTTTTTGTGTTCGTCGCCATCGACGGCAGCGGCCGTACGCGCTCGGTGCCATCGCGCGCACGTTAAACATCGCCGGGTTTTGACGGTCAATTGCCCCATTGCCTGCCATTTGAGAGCACTGCTATGCCTACGCCCCACGTTGAAACCGTGAAAATCGACGCGCTGGACTGCTGGCGCATCCGCCACAACGGCGCCGAAGTGATGGTGGCCCAACAAGGCGCGCACATCTTCAGTTACCAGCGCCAGGGCGAGCAGCCGCTGATCTGGCCTAACCCTGAGGCCGTGTTCAAACAGGGCAAAGGCATTCGTACCGGCGTGCCGGTGTGCTGGCCGTGGTTTGGCGTGTTCGACCGCAACCCGCAGAGCGTCAAGGCGATGCGCCAGAGCGATCAGCCTGCCGGTGCCCACGGTTTTGTGCGCACGGCACTGTGGGAACTGGCCGGGACCGCGTTTGAAGGCGATGCATTGCGCGTCGACCTGGTACTGCCGGTGCCTGCGGGCGGCTTCCCTGCCTGGCCGCATCAGGTCGACCTGAAGCTGAGCCTGCTGCTGGACGAGCAACTGCATATCCGCCTGACCAGCCACAACCGTGGCACCGACACCGTGACCCTCAGCCAGGCGCTGCACACCTATTTCGCCGTGAGCGATGTGCGCAACGTGCAGGTCGAAGGCCTCGACGGGCGGGCGTATATCGACACCGCCGATGGCTGGAGCCACAAACAGCAACCCGGCCTGCTGCACTTCAGTGCCGAGACCGACCGTATTTACCTGGATACCCCGGCGCAGTTGAGCATTGTCGATAAAGACTGGCAGCGCCGCATCCAGCTGACCAGCCAGGGTTCGAACTCGACGGTGGTCTGGAACCCCTGGACCGAACGTGCCAAGGCCTTTGACGACATGGCCGATGATGGCTGGCAGGGCATGCTGTGCATCGAGACGGCGAATGTGCTGGATGATGTGGTGAGCTTGGCGCCGGGTGAAAGCCATACGCTTGGCGTGAGCATCGCCGGTATCGCCCTGTAAACCCAATCAAAAATGTGAGAGCTGGCTTGTGTGGCAGCCGGCGGTTCGGCGCTTCGACTTGCCCGCGATGCAGGCACCTCGGTGCATCAGTGAGACCGAGGCGATGCTATCGCAGGCAAGCCAGCGCCCACACAAGCCTGCCCCCACATAGAGGGGTGTTGTGGGCTTAGAGATCCGATTCCTTCACCACCCGCACCTTCCCCGCATCCAACGCATACGCCGCATCGGCGAGGTCGTTATTGACTTTCTCCACCTTCAAGGTGCCGGTGACCCACAGCGGCGTGTAGATATCATCCAGCTTCAGCCCCTTGGGATAACGCACCAGCACCAACTGGTTAGGCGGCGGTGGCGGCACGTGGATGCAGGCACCCGGGTACGGCACGAGGAAGAACAGCGTGCTGCGGCCCTTGGCATCGGTTTCCAGCGGCACCGGGTAGCCGCCGATACGGATGTTCTTGCCGTTCATGGCGGCCACGGTTTTGGTCGAATACATCACCGCCGGCAAGCCCTTGCTTTGTTTCAAGCCACCGGTGTCGGTGAACGTGCCTTGGGCTTCGGGCGAGTTGTGGTCGATCTCGGGCATGGCTTCGAGAGCTTTCTGGTCCGACAGCGGCATCAGGTCGAGCCAGTCGGTTTCCGGCAGTTCGCCAGCGTGCGCCAGGCCAGAGCCCAGCAAGAGGAGAGTCAACAGAAGACGGCGCATGGAAAGGCTCGACAAATACAGGTGGCGAGCATTCTAGCCCTCTGCGCCTGCGCAGCGCAGAGGGCTTTGTGGCTAAATTATTTTTTTCGCAGCAGACCGTAGATCACCAGCAGCACGATGGCGCCGATCAGCGCGCCGATGAAGCCTGCGCCCTGGCCCGCCTGGTAGATGCCCAGAGCCTGGCCACCGTAAGTGGCGACCAAGGAACCTGCGATACCCAGCAGGATGGTCATGATCCAGCCCATGCTGTCGTCGCCAGGCTTAAGGAAACGCGCGAGCAGACCGACGATCAAGCCGATGAAGATGGTTCCGATGATACCCATGGCATTTCCCTCTGATTGAATGTGAGCCATGCCAAAGCCTAGTCAGGCTTTGGCATCCTGCAATCAGAGAGACGACGGTGACCAATGGTTCCCGACAACCCTTGGCTTATTGCTCGGCGATCAGCGCTTCGACCTTGAGGATTTGCGCTTGCAGCGTCGCGCGGTCCTTGCAGCGCAGGTTGGCATGACCGACCTTGCGCCCGGCTTTGAAAGCCTTGCCGTAGTGGTGCAGGTGGCAGTCATCGATCGCAATCACACGCTCAACCGGCGGCACAACACCGATGAAGTTGAGCATGGCGCTCTCGCCGACCTTGGCCGTGGAGCCCAACGGCAACCCCGCCACCGCCCGCAGGTGGTTTTCGAACTGGCTGCACTCGGCGCCTTCGGTGGTCCAGTGCCCGGAGTTGTGCACGCGCGGGGCGATTTCGTTGGCCTTGAGGCCACCGTCGACTTCAAAGAACTCGAACGCCATCACACCGACGTAATCCAGCTGCTTGAGCACACGGCTGGAATAGTCTTCGGCCAGGGCTTGCAGTGGGTGGTCGGTGCTGGCCACGGACAGCTTGAGGATGCCGCTATCGTGGGTGTTGTGCACCAACGGGTAGAAGCGGGTTTCGCCATCACGGGCACGCACGGCGATCAGCGAGACTTCACCGGTGAACGGCACGAAGCCTTCCAGCAGGCAGGCGACGCTGCCCAATTCGGCAAAGGTACCGACCACATCGGCGGCGGTGCGCAGGACTTTTTGGCCCTTGCCGTCGTAACCCAAGGTGCGGGTTTTCAGCACAGCCGGCAGGCCGATGCTGGCAACGGCAGCGTCCAGGTCAGCCTGGGACTGGATGTCGGCGAAGGCCGGGGTCGGAATGCCCAGGCCCTTGAACATGCTCTTTTCGAACCAGCGGTCGCGAGCGATGCGCAAGGCTTCAGCGCTCGGGTACACCGGTACGAACTGCGACAGGAAGGCCACGGTTTCGGCCGGGACGCTTTCGAATTCGAAAGTCACCAAGTCGACTTCATCGGCCAGTTGGCGCAGATGGTCCGGGTCGCTGTAGTCAGCGCGCAGGTGTTCACCGAGGGCCGCCGCGCAAGCGTCCGGCGCCGGGTCCAGGAAAGCGAAGTTCATCCCCAACGGGGTTCCCGCCAAAGCCAGCATGCGACCCAGTTGGCCGCCACCGATTACACCGATTTTCATCAATCAATAACCTCAGGCGATGCGTGGGTCTGGATTGTCCAGGACGCTGTCTGTCTGCTCAGCACGGAATTTTTTCAGCACCGCGTGGAACTGCGGGTGCTTGGCGCCCAGGATGCTGGCGGACAGCAAAGCCGCGTTGATCGCGCCGGCCTTGCCGATCGCCAAGGTGGCCACTGGAATACCGGCGGGCATCTGCACGATGGACAACAGCGAATCCACACCCGAGAGCATCGACGACTGCACCGGCACACCGAGCACCGGCAGGTGGGTCTTGGCCGCACACATGCCTGGCAGGTGCGCTGCACCGCCGGCACCGGCGATGATCACCTCGATGCCACGGGATTCTGCTTCATCGGCATACTGGAACAGCAAATCCGGGGTGCGGTGGGCAGAGACCACTTTCACTTCATACGGAATGCCGAGTTTTTCCAGCATATCGGCGGTGTGGCTAAGGGTGGACCAATCGGACTTGGAGCCCATGATCACGCCAACCAATGCACTCATCGTCGTGCCTCTTCTCTCTGGGCGCCCGCAGGCGCGTCAAAAAACAACAAGCCACGCGGGAAATCCGGCGTGGCTTGTTGTACGAAATTTGGCCGGTTGGACCGGCCGAAGGCCGCGCAGTATACCGTAATAATTCAGATAAACAGCCCCTGGAATGACCATCTGTCTAGCCGTGCAAACCGGCGGTTTTATTGACTTTCAGGTCAGCGAAAACACCGCCGATAAACCATGGGAACGGGATCAATGTGGGAGCTGGCTTGCCTGCGATAGCATCACCTCAATATGCCTGATGTACCGAGGTGCGCGCATCGCAGGCAAGCCAGCGCCCACACTAACCGCGCTCAACGGGAGGACTCTGCGCCGCCCCACCTTCCAACTTGCGCCACAACAACCGCACGTTCGCCTTACGCACCAACGCGCAGCGATACAGGCGAATCTCCAGCGGCACGTGCCATTGCGGGCCGCCACACACCACCAACTCGCCTCGGGCCAACTCTGCCCGCACACTCAGTTGCGGCACCCAGGCGATGCCCAACCCTTCTAGCGCCATGCTCTTGAGGCTGTCGGCCATGGCGGTCTCATAGATAGTGGTAAACCGCAGGGCGCGCTGACGCAGCAACAGGTTCACCGAGCGCCCGAGAAATGCACCGGCACTGTAGGCCAGCAGCGGCACACTGCCCTCGCCTTCCAGGTCGAACAATGGCTTGCCCTCGGCATCCGCGGCGCACACCGGGAGCATCTCGGTATTGCCCAAGTGCAGCGACGGGAAGATCTCCGGGTCCATCTGCAAGGCCGCGTCGGGGTCGTAGAACGCCAGCATCAAATCGCAGCCGCCTTCGCGCAGGGCGTGCACGGCGTCGCCGACGTTGGTGGCGACCAGCCGTGTGGCGATGTTGAGGCCCTCGTTGCGCAGTTGCGCGATCCAGCGCGGGAAGAAGCCCAGCGCCAGGGAGTGGGCCGCCGCCACTTGCATGACCTCGCCCTGACCGCCTTCCAAGTGATGCAAATGGCGCAGGACTTCACCGAGCTGTTCGACCACCGTGCGCGCGGTGACCAGGAACAGTTGCCCCGCCGCCGTCAGTTCGACTGGCGTGCGCGAGCGGTTGACCAAGGTCAGGCCCAGTGCGGCCTCCAGGCTGCGGATACGTCGGCTGAACGCCGGCTGAGTGACAAAGCGCCGCTCCGCCGCCTGGGAAAAGCTGCGGGTAGCCGCCAAGGCGCTGAAGTCTTCCAGCCATTTGCTCTCAAGGTTCATCACTTCCTCCCACGGGTACGCACCATTTTGGCACACACGCCCGTCATGATAGCTGGGTCACACCTACATTATGCCGTTTGTGCATAGGCCAGTGTTTAACAGCATTGGCCCAAAAACTCCCACAAGCCTAGCATTCGCAGCGTTCCGGCCAGTTCCGGGTCCATATCGAGATGATTTCCGTCATGTCCTCCGCTGCATCATTCCGCACAGAAAAAGACCTGCTTGGCGTACTTGAAGTACCTGCTCAAGCGTATTACGGCATCCAAACCCTGCGAGCGGTGAATAACTTCCGCCTCTCGGGCGTTCCGATTTCGCATTACCCGAAATTGGTGGTCGGCCTGGCAATGGTCAAGCAGGCAGCCGCTGACGCCAACCGCGAGTTGGGCCAGCTCAGCGAAGCCAAGCACGCTGCCATCAGCGAAGCCTGTGCCCGCCTGATCCGCGGCGATTTCCACGAAGAGTTCGTGGTGGACATGATTCAAGGCGGCGCCGGCACTTCAACCAACATGAATGCCAACGAAGTCATCGCCAACATCGCGTTGGAGGCCATGGGCCACAACAAGGGCGAGTACCAGTACCTGCACCCTAACAACGACGTGAACATGGCGCAGTCGACCAACGACGCCTACCCGACCGCGATCCGTTTGGGTCTGCTGCTGGGCCATGACGCGCTGCTGGCCAGCCTCGACAGCCTGATCCAGGCGTTCGCCGCCAAAGGCGTCGAGTTCAGCCACGTGCTGAAAATGGGCCGCACCCAATTGCAAGACGCCGTGCCGATGACCCTCGGCCAGGAATTCCGTGCCTTCGCCACCACCCTTGGTGAAGACTTGGCCCGCCTGAAAACCCTGGCTCCGGAGCTGTTGACCGAAGTTAACCTGGGCGGCACCGCCATCGGCACCGGCATCAACGCCGACCCGCGTTACCAGGCCCTGGCCGTACAGCGCCTGGCCCTGATCAGCGGCCAGCCGCTGGTACCGGCTGCCGACTTGATCGAAGCCACCTCCGACATGGGCGCCTTCGTGCTGTTCTCCGGCATGCTCAAGCGTACTGCGGTGAAGCTGTCGAAGATCTGCAACGACCTGCGCCTGTTGTCCAGCGGCCCACGCACCGGCATCAACGAGATCAACCTGCCGGCACGCCAGCCAGGCAGCTCGATCATGCCCGGCAAGGTCAACCCGGTGATCCCGGAAGCGGTCAACCAAGTCGCGTTCCAAGTTATCGGTAACGACCTGGCCCTGACCATGGCAGCCGAAGGCGGCCAATTGCAGCTGAACGTGATGGAGCCGCTGATCGCTTTCAAGATCTTCGACTCGATCCGCCTGCTGCAACGCGCCATGGACATGCTGCGCGAACACTGCATCGTCGGCATCACCGCCAACGAAGCGCGCTGCCGCGAACTGGTGGAGCACTCCATCGGTCTGGTGACTGCGCTGAACCCGTACATCGGCTATGAAAACGCCACCCGCATCGCCCGTATCGCCCTTGAAAGCGGCCGCGGCGTGCTGGAACTGGTGCGCGAAGAAGGCTTGCTCGACGACGCCATGCTCGACGACATCCTGCGCCCCGAAAACATGATTGCCCCACGTTTGGTCCCGCTGAAGGCCTAACGTTTGTTGCACTGCTCACCAGGATGAGGGACTAGACACCTCTCACCTTTTGAGGGCCTGAAGGCTCGTTCTTCAGGCCCTTTTTTTTGCCTCCAGGTTGTGAAATGACGCGCATAAAAACTCCAATATCGCCCTGCAAACCCTCCTTGCCTGCAACAGCTTGGCTGAAACCTTTAATCGCCCCGTGCAGACGGATCACGCTCGCCTAGGTATAGTGCCGCCCCTCTTCGCGTCTGCGGCCGTCGGTAACGAGGCCCGGATACAGCGCGAAACCGCATGAATAACAACACCCGCAAAAGGATTGGGTCGAAACGTCGTGCACTGCCTGGTGCTGAGCGATGCGTCGAACCGTCCTGCGTTTGCCATTAGAAAAATCAGCGAGGAACACTCCATGCTCGAAGTCATCAACGACTTCCTCTCAGGGAAAGTACTGATCGTGCTCATTGTCGGGCTCGGCGGTTACTTCACGATCCGCTCGCGTTTCGTACAGTTGCGTCACTTTTTCCACATGTTCTCGGTATTTAAAGACAGCCTGAAGAGCAGCGCCGGCCAACTCAGTTCGTTCCAGGCGCTGATGCTCAGCCTGGCCGGCCGCGTGGGTGCCGGTAATATCGCCGGTGTCGGCATTGCCGTGACCCTGGGTGGCCCGGGTGCCGTGTTCTGGATGTGGGTCACCGCACTGGTGGGCATGTCTTCGAGCTTTATCGAATGCTCCCTCGGCCAGCTGTACAAGCGCACTGACGCTGAAGGCACTTACCGTGGCGGCCCGGCCTATTACATTCAGCACGGCCTGCACAAACGCTGGTTGGGCATGGTCATGGCGTTCCTGTTGCTGGTGACCTTCGGTTTCGCCTTCAACGGCCTGCAAGCCCACGCCGTGACGCACTCGCTGAACAACGCCTTCGGCCTCGACACCACCTACACCGGCCTCGCGCTGGCCGTATTGCTGGGCCTGGTGTTCATCGGTGGGATCAAGCGCATCGCCTCGATTGCCGACCTGCTGGTGCCGGTCAAGACCCTGGTCTACATCGCTGTGACCCTGTACGTGATCGTGCTGCAATTCGACCACGTGCCGGCCATGCTCGCGACCATCGTCAAGAGCGCGTTCGGCCTCGACCAAGCCTTCGGTGGCCTGGTAGGCAGCGCGATCATCATGGGCGTGAAGCGCGGCGTGTTCGCCAACGAAGCCGGTTTGGGCAGTGCGCCTAACGTGGCCGCAGTGGCTTCGGTAGAACACCCGATCGCCCAAGGCGTGGTGCAAGCGTTCAGCGTGTTCCTCGACACCTTCGTGATCTGCACCTGCACCGCGCTGCTGATCCTGCTCTCCGGTTTCTACACCCCAGGCTTTGAAGGCGACGGCATTGCCCTGACCCAGAACTCCCTGGCGGCCGTGGTCGGCGACTGGGGCCGGATGTTCATCTCGGTGGCCCTGGCGTTGTTCGTATTCACCTCGATCATGTACAACTACTACTTGGGCGAGAGCAACCTGCGCTTCCTGGTCGGCAACAACCGCAAGGTGTTGATGGGCTACCGCGCACTGGTGCTGGTGCTGATTTTCTGGGGTTCCATCGAGAACCTTGGCACCGTGTTCGCCTTCGCCGACATCACCATGACCATGCTCGCGTTCGTCAACCTGTTCGCCCTGGCGTTCCTGTTCAAGATCGCCATGCGCATCCTGAATGACTACGACAACCAGCGCGCAGCGGGCATCAAGACCCCGGTGTTCGACTCCAGCCAGTTCCCTGACCTGGACCTGGACCGCAAGGCCTGGCCTGCGAACCCGGCGAAGCCTGAGCCTGACGCTCAAGCATCGGCTGAACTCAACGCTCAAGCGCAACGCTAAGCGTCGTAAGCCTAGATAGATGACACGCCGCCCGGCCTTGGGCATGCTCAGGGCCCGGCGGCGTTTTTCGTTCAGGAGATTGTTCAATGCAACCAGCTAACAACGTGATGGTGCTCTACACCGGCGGCACCATCGGCATGCAGGCCAGCGCCAACGGCCTGGCGCCTGCGTCGGGTTTTGAAGCGCGCATGCGCGAACAGCTTGCCAACCTGCCAGTGCCCACCTGGCGCTTTCGCGAAATGTCGCCACTGATCGACAGCGCCAACATGACCCCGGCCTATTGGCAGCGCCTGCGCGTCGCCGTGATCGAGGCCGTGGACGAGGGCTGCGACGCGGTGCTGATCCTGCACGGCACCGACACCCTGGCCTACAGCGCAGCGGCCATGAGTTTCCAATTGCTGGGCCTGCCGGCACCGGTGGTGTTCACCGGCTCCATGTTGCCCGCTGGCGTGCCCGACAGCGATGCCTGGGAAAACGTCAGCGGCGCCCTGCAAGCCTTGGGCGAAGGCCTGACACCGGGCGTGCACCTGTACTTCCACGGCGCGCTGATGGCGCCGACCCGCTGCGCAAAAATCCGCAGCTTCGGCCGCCATCCATTTGCCGCACTGCAACGCAACGGCGGCGCAGCCAAGGCCGATGCACTTCCAGCAGCTCTGGATTATCGCCAACCCAAGGCCCTGGCCAACGTCGGTGTATTGCCGCTGGTACCAGGCATCGCCGCCGGGCAACTGGATGCGTTGATCGACAGTGGCATCCAGGCGTTGGTCCTCGAATGTTTTGGCAGCGGCACAGGGCCCAGCGACAACCCGGCGTTTCTCGCCGGCCTGCAGCGCGCACGGGATAAAGGGATTGCAGTGGTGGCAATCACCCAATGCCATGAAGGCGGCGTGGAGCTGGATGTGTACGAAGCCGGCAGCCGTTTGCGCGGCGTTGGCGTACTGTCCGGCGGCGGCATGACCCGCGAAGCAGCCTTCGGCAAGCTCCATGCGTTGATCGGCGCAGGCCTTGCCACACACGAAATCCGCCGCTTGGTGGAGCTGGACCTGGGTACGGACTCGCACCCTAGATAAGTACCTCCCATCCCGTCTTGCCGCTTTCTAGCATGGAAACCCCGAGCGTAATTCCCGGGTTGTTCCCATCAATAGGCAAGACAGGGATGCACCATGACCACTCCAAGCACCACCACGCAGGATGCAGAGTCCGAAGACATCACACAGAAGCTGATCACCCAGCTGTGTGTCGGTCCCTCGATAACGGAGGCTGCTGGCGAACTGCTGCGCGAAGCGTTAGACAAACAGTATCCAGACCTGCATATCAACCCGGATACCACTGTACTGGGTACGCCGGCCTGGGAGCTCGTCGACGACAAGATCATCTCTGCCCCCGCGCATTATCAAACCCTCAGCGCTGTGCTGGCCAGGCAAGCCGTGCGGCAAGTGCCGACGCTGTGCATCGAAGGCGAACATTTTCTCACCCGGCTCCCGCTGACCGAACCTGCAGTTAACTTGCCGGTACGCATTGTTGAAGTCGCCAACACGATCAACAGGTTGGCACCCGTCCTGTTCCAGGCGCTCAAGGAACAGCTGGTGGTTTTCTGGAACACCAGCAACGGCAGTGGCCCTCGCTGGCGAGAACTTGCCAATACACTGCGCAAAGCCTGGAATGTGCAACACGTGGACGAGTGGACCGACGCAGACTGTCAATTGGCTCGCAGTTTGTACCTCTCTCCCACGCCGGCGAACCGAAAGCCCGACGACCCACTGCAGCTTCGCGCATGCATGATCGACGTTGACCTTATGAGCGGCACCAAAGTCACCCACACCCCACAGGTATTTATCGCCGTGCTGCTGGGGCAGTCCGCGGGGAAACCCGTCATCCTCTGCCACTCGCTCGATGGATACAAAAAATTCGCCACCTTGGATCAACTGGGCGAGTACCTGGCGACGCTGGTGTACCAGCCCGTACCCTATGAGCGCCTGCAGTGGCAACTGTACGAACCCACCGAGAATTTTTTCGAGCACTTGGCCTGCTCCCTGGTCGCATTGCAAATCGACGCTCTCACCACCACCTCCCCTGGCACGTCGGCCACGCCGAGCACACACCCACTGGGCGCACTGGCGGGGACGCCTGGACAGGTCACTCCCAAGGGGCCGGATCTTGCGTGGTATCAGCAATCACTGCCGGACTGGCTCGCCCAGGCCTCCACGTCGGACCAGGCGTTTTATTCACGGCATCTCAAGGACCTGGCCGCGCTGAACAGCCTGAATGCGGGAAAAACCTACCAGGACGACATCCCCTCTATCCAACGGTACGCTCAGGACAGGCTCAAGGCTCAGATCATCAAGGAACATCCCGACGCTGCGAACCTGCCCCTGGACACCCTGACCATCGAGATCAAAAGCCTGATTGTCTGGGGCTTGTTCACAGTCCCGGGGCAGTTCGAAACCACCACCTTCAGCCTGGCCGATCTGGCCCTGCAAAACCTGATCGCGTTGCCCGTCGGTAACCAAAGCCTGCGCATGCACACGCGCAAAGCCCTGCCTGTGTGGCTGACCGTCGACTACGTGAAAACGCTCATTGCCCAAGTCGATATCGGCACCGCCTACCCCGCACTGATACGCCGCAAATTGATAGACGACGCTGCCGAATCGGCGCGGCGTAAAATCTTGTACACCCAACACCTGCGCATCCAACTGCCGCTGCTGGCTTTGCAATACAAAATCCGCCAAGAAGCCGGGATCGACGAGCGTGGCTATCGCTATGTGGCCGCCGTCATGCGAGCTGACGCCAGCGACCGTTATGTCGACGGGCAAGCCATCGTCATCAGGTATCTGGCCTTTGTGCCCAAACGTCGGCAGCCCAGTGTCCAGGACGTGGTGAGCAACATGTACGTCATCGGCCCACAAAATGCCGAAGCCGGTCCCTGCCTGCTGTATCGCCCGCTGTTCGATCCGGTGCTGATTCAATATCCGTCACAGGCAAACCTGCTGTACGCCATCGCACAGTCTCGGGATCT
Organism: Pseudomonas sp. D47; assembly: GCF_045447305.1. Taxonomy (NCBI): domain Bacteria; kingdom Pseudomonadati; phylum Pseudomonadota; class Gammaproteobacteria; order Pseudomonadales; family Pseudomonadaceae; genus Pseudomonas; species Pseudomonas sp. D47. Next base: position 519,415 of record NZ_JBJGXU010000001.1, read on the forward strand.
ACGAAACTCGGTGCTCGCCTGGCTGCCGGACTCGGTGCGCTCTGATTACACCAACTACGTATTTCCCGGCGACCTGCCGTCACCTTGGGCCGTGGCCGATCTTCTGGTAGAACCTGACAAGCTCTGGACCTTCACCGGCCCCATGAGCCTTGGCCAACAAGCCCTCAACGACGATCCGTTCACCACGTTGTTTGATGCCAACGCCAAGGCGCTGGTCGAGCTGGCGGACCGCCAATCGGTCTCCAATGCCGAAAACCGCTGGGCCACGCTCAAACAGGCCGGCTGGCTGATCTTCAATTCAGCCTTGCCGTTTTTGGGCCGTATCGCCGGCACCGGGGCCTGGATCTGGCAGATCGTCGATCAAGTGCAAACGCTGGTCGACGCACATGAACACGACGAACAGCAAGCGCAATGGTCGGCGCTTACCGATGTATTGCTCAACCTGGGCATGGCCATCACCTTACATGTCGCCACCCGCGCCCATCCTGGCGCGGCCTCTACTAAGGTTGAGCCACAAACACCTCATCTCCCCGCTGAAAAGCCGGTTACCGTAGAGCAATTACCTACGCGCACCACAGAACAGGCGCCTTCTGGTCACGAACTCGCACTGAACAACAGTGGCGCGCTCACTCGTACCGCCAGCAGCCTGGCGACCTTGCTGGACAGTTTCAACACTGACAGACCCACTGACCTGCCCGCAGTCATCACCGCAGAAGGCAGTGCATACCGACATCTTTATCTGCTGGAAAACCACTACTACGCCCCAGTGGGCACACGCTGGTTTGAAGTGACGCTGGACGGCGACGATACCGTCGTTATCGTCGACCCCAAGCAGCCCAATCGGACGGGACCACCGCTGATTAACAGTGCCAAGGGCGAGTGGTTCATCGACACCCGGTTACGCCTGCGCGGTGGCGGGCGTAAAAGCACACAGAAAAGCGCCTTGGAGGAGGCAAAGGCCAAGGCCATTGAGCTACGCACAAAATTGGCAGCATTCGAAACCACCAAAAAAGTTGCACAGCGCGACCTGCAACAGGCTTTCGATGCCATGACCGAAGGCCCCAGCACTTCGGCCCAGGCCCAGGCCAAACGCCAGGCCTACCTGGGTAAACTCGACAGTCAACGTTCGGACTACGAAGAGGCACGACAACAGCTGATGACCTTGCATGTCTTTACCCCGGTCGCTGACTTTCAGAAAACAGCGCTGGGTTATGTAAAGGCGCAAATGGAGCTCAACGAGGCGGGCCTCAGAGAGCTGCAAACCACGTTCACTCCGCAACTCAATACCGTCTTGGACCAGCTCGAAACCCCGTCAGCATCAAGCCAGGCAAGCCGCGTAGCGGACGCGCGATTAGTCACTGACATGAGTGACGACATCATCATGCGCCTGGATTACGCAAAATCGCGCTTCGCTGAGCTACGGCCCCTGGCACGCCAAGGCTTGCACATGATTCAGAGCAGCAAAAGCCGGCTGCCCACCTACACCAGCGACGACCTTCGAGCCTTGAAAGTGACGCTGGCGCGAAATTTATGCCTGCAACCGCACTCCATCACTACTGAACCTGCGGCCTGGACCCTGATCGGCGACATTGTCGATGGTGCAGACCTTGCCGTGCAGACCCTGCGTGACGCCCTGCAAGAACGTAGCGAAGTACGTTTGGACGAGCGTATTGAAACGTTGAGCAGCCTGGTCGAGCAATTCCAATTCATTGATGAGCGCCTGCAGGATTTTCCTGAGGACTATTCCGAACAAACCCTGACCGCGCCTGTTGGAAACCTGCGTGAAATGCTCCGCAGCTTCGCTGATAGGGCCACCGCCGAACTTGCGCCTCTGCACGTTCAGCAGGAGCACCGGCGCATCCGCCCCACACCGCCGCCTACACCGCCAAGAGCAGTCAAACAGTTCATTCACACACGCTTCAACGGTGTGTTGATAGGCGAGCCGCGCTTGACCGCAGTGGGTCTGGAGACCGAATTTGTCGATATCAAGTCTCCGCTGACCCATAAAACCCTGGCCACCTTTCATGAGAAAACCCCAGGAGTGTGGGTCGAGCACATTGAGGGCCACACCACGCCCGCACCCGCCGCACCTACCATTGAAACCAGTCTGGCCAACGGCCAAGCGTTATTGGACCAACTGCCTACGTTTCAGGCGCGTGCCGATGAGCAAATAAACAAACCCTCGCGCACACCCATCGGCATCGAACACATGTTTCATCAACATGCCCAAGTGCTTGAGAAGGCCGATCAGGCCATCGAAGATGCGCTGACCCAAGCCAATGTCACGGAAAGCCACCAGCCGTCGGCAGCCAGGCTGCGCAAACAACTCGACACCGCAGCTCAAGCGCTTTACGAGCAAGCCAAACAGCAGGTGCAGAAGATGATCATGCAACAGGCGCCCACCCTGTCAGGTGTTGAATGGCTCAAGAACAACAACGTCATCACTATCAAAAAAACCGTAAAGCGGCACCGTCTCAAAAGTGCCAAGAAAGATTATTTGGATGAGTACACCCTCACCGATGAGACCACCGGCACAACCCTCTGGTATGCGCATTTCCATTACTCAAGCACCGACGCACCGGCCGATAGATTTTTATCCGCCCGCTTGAAAACCCCACAAGAGCAAGCACAGGGCACGGCGGCTGATGATGTTCAAGGGCTCAACGCACAGCAACGAGTCGCGTTCTACCGCAGTACCATTAACCTGACACAAGCCAAGCGCTTGTTTTTCCGCCTTAAGCCCGAATAACAGGCGCCTGCGGTAACGGCATATAACTTGCTCCAGCCAGGTAAACCCGGGCTGGAGCCAGCATGCTGCATTCACACCTGACTACCCTCAATGCCGTCTCGCGGGTGTTGGACACCTTCAAGGCCGAAGGCGTGGCCTTCGAAGCGTTGCTGGCCGGCAGCGGCATCTGCAGCGCCGACCTGCAGCGCGCCGACACACGTATCACCACCCACCAAGAGATGCGCGTGTGTGCCAACGCAGTGGCCTTGCGCCGGGACGTTGGCCTGGAACTGGGGCGACGCATGCATGTGTCGTCCTATGGCATGCTCGGTTACGCCCTGCTCACCAGTGCCACCTTCGGTGACGCTTTGCGCCTCGCGCTGCGCTACCCGGCGCTACTGGGAACACTGTTTGAATTAAGCCTGGAGCAAGACGGCCAACGCATCTGGTTCACCGCCAGCGATTACCGCGAGGCCCCCGCGCTGGCTGCGTTCAATGTCGAGCTGTGCCTGGTCTCGCTGAAAGTCATTTGTGACGACCTGCTCGGTCAGCCTCTACCGCTGCTGCGCGCGCGTTTTGAACACTCAAGCCCCGACTATCAGGGGCGTTATGCAGAGTACTTCGACTGCCCGCTGGAATTTTCAGCCCACGCCAATGGGTTCGCTTTCGATCGGCGCTGGCTCGACCACCCGCTGCCGTTGGCGGATGCCATCACCCACCGGGCAATCGCCGAACGCTGCCGCAAACAGAACACCGAGTTCACCGGGCGCCAGGCGTGGCTGGAACGGGTTCGCCAATTGCTCAGCGCACAGCTGCACGCCGCGCCAGGTGTTGATGGGCTGGCCGAGCAGATGAACTGCTCACCGCGCACCTTGCGCCGACACCTGCATGATTTGGGTTGCAGCTATCAGGGGCTGCTGGACGACCTGCGCTTTGAACGCGCCAAACAGTTGCTGGGCGCCGATGAACTGCCGATCTATCGAATTTCCGAGCTGTTGGGCTTCAGTGAAACCGCCAGTTTCAGGCATGCCTTTGTGCGCTGGAGCGGCGTGGCGCCGAGCCAATTTCGACCATGATGCCCCATTGAGGGGCGAATTTCGGACAGACAATTTGGCCATATTCATCCCCTTTTGGCCGCTCCTGCCATTCTCATAAACCGCATCCGCCGCAAGACTGCATCCACTGATACAGCCTGCGGAGAACAACAAATGCTGACGATCTACTCGGACGATCACCACCTGCATCACGGCCGTTGCGAATTGATGGACGGGCAACTGATGCCCTGCTTCGAAATGCCCTCGCGCGCCGACCATGTGCTGCAACGGGTCAAGGACCGCGAACTGGGCCCGGTGCAGGCGCCGCAGGACTTTGGCCTGGCGCCGCTGCACCGCATTCATAGCCGCGACTACCTCGACTTCTTCAAAGGTGCCTGGCAGCGCTGGACCCAATTCGGTAAGGACGGCGACCTGTTGCCCTACACCTGGCCCGCCCGCACCTTGCGCCGGGTAATCCCCACCAGCCTGCATGGCCAGCTGGGTTATTACAGCTTTGATGGCGGTGCGCCGATTACCGCCGGCACCTGGCAAGCGGCGTATAGCGCGGCGCAAGTGGCGCTCACGGCACAACAGGCCATCGCGCAAGGTGCCAACGCCGCCTTTGCCCTGTGTCGCCCGCCGGGGCATCACGCCGCCAGCGATTTGATGGGCGGTTATTGCTACCTCAACAACGCGGCGATTGCCGCCCAGGCGTTTCTCGACCAAGGCTATAAAAAAGTCGCGATCATCGATGTGGATTACCACCACGGTAACGGCACCCAGTCGATTTTTTATGCCCGCAGCGACGTGCTCTTCACCTCGATCCACGGCCACCCGGAGGCGGAGTTCCCGTTCTTCCTGGGCTACGCCGATGAGCTGGGTGAAGGCGCAGGTGTTGGTTTCAACTTCAACTATCCGCTGGCCGCAGGTTCCGGTTGGGAGCGCTGGAGCGCAGCCCTAGAGCAAGCCTGCCGGGAGATCGAGCGCTACGACGCCGATGTCATCGTGGTGTCCTTGGGTGTGGACACGTTCAAGGACGACCCCATTTCACAGTTCAAACTCGACAGCCCCGACTACCTGGCGATGGGTGCGCGCATCGCCCAACTGGGCAAGCCGACGCTGTTTGTGATGGAAGGTGGCTACGCCGTGGAAGAAATCGGCATCAACGCCGTCAACGTGCTCGAAGGTTTTGAGGAGTCCGCCCAATGAACATGCTCAAGTCGCTCGTCCTCTGTGCTGCGGTTATCGGCGGCGCGGCCCACGCCGAAGAGAAACCCCTGAAGGTCTACAACTGGTTCGATTACATCACGCCCAAGGCGCTTGAAGACTTCAAGGCACAGAACCCCAAAATCAAGCTGGTGTACGACATCTTCGACACTAACGAAGCCCTGGAAGCCAAGCTGCTCACCGGCAACTCCGGCTATGACGTGGTGGTGCCCTCCAATGTGTTCCTGGCCAAACAGATCGAAGCCGGCGTGTTCCAGCCATTGGATCGCAGCCAGTTGCCGAACTGGAACCACCTCGACCCCAAGCTGATGAAGCTGATCGAGGCTAACGACCCTGGCAATAAATTTGCCGTGCCCTACATGTACGGCACCATCCTCATCGGCTTCAACCCGGCCAAAGTAAAAGCGGCGCTGGGCGATAACGCGCCGGTAAACAGTTGGGACCTGATCTTCAAGGAAGAGAACATCAGCAAGCTCAAGCAATGCGGTGTGGCGTTGCTGGATTCACCTTCGGAGATCCTGCCCCTGGCCTTGCAGCACCTGGGCCTGGACCCCAACAGCAGCAACCCCAAGGATTACGTCAAGGCCGAAGCGCTGCTGATGAAGATCCGCCCGTACATCACCTACTTCCACTCGTCCAAATACATGGCCGATATCGCCAACGGCGACATCTGCGTGGCTGTTGGTTATTCGGGCAGTTTTTCCCAGGCCGCCAACCGCGCCAAAGAGGCCAAAAATGGCGTGACCGTCGATATGCGCCTGCCCAAAGAAGGCGCGCCGATCTGGTTCGACATGCTCGCCATTCCCAAGGGCGCGCAAAACCCGCAGGACGCCTACACCTTTATCAACTACCTGCTGCAACCGCAGGTGATCGCACCGGTCAGCGACTTTGTCGGCTACCCCAACCCGAACAAGGACGCCACCGAACTGGTCGACCCGGCGATCCGCAATAACCCCAACCTGTACCCGACCGAAGCCGCCATGAACACGCTCTACACCCTCAAGCCACTGGGGCGTGACGCGGAACGAGCCCGGACGCGGGCCTGGACCAAGATCAAGTCAGGGACCTGAACCGATAGGCGAACGGCGGGTGCCCCATGCCTGCCGTAAGCGCGTCAGCGCCAGGGCGATGTCCGCCTCAGGCACCGCGGCGAAGCCCAGCACCAGCCCGGCACGCTGATCGGCGGGCGTGGTGGATTGGGGTAGCCAATAGCTGCTCAAACCGTTGACCTCGACGTCCGCCGCATGCGCCTGGGCCAGCAATTGCTGCTCGCGCGCCAAGCTGTCCACGCGCACCGTCAAGTGCAGCCCGGCGGCGACACTGGGCAGTTCGCCGACACCTGGCAAGCCACTGGGCCAACCGGCGAGCAAGGCGTTGCGTCGGCTCAATGCGGCACGCCGCATCCGGCGAATGTGCCGCTGGAAATGCCCGGCCGCCATGAACTCCGCCATCACCGCCTGAGTACTGACTTCCGAATGGCGCATGTCCACGGCGCGGCGCCGGGTGAAGGCGTCCACCAAACCCGGTGGTAACACCAGGTAACCCAGGCGCAAGGCCGGGAACGCCACCTTGCCGAAGGTGCCGACGTACAGCACTCGCCCACCGCGATCCAGCGCCGCCAAAGGTGAAAGAGGCGCGCCGCTGTAGCGGTATTCGCCGTCGTAGTCGTCCTCGATGATCCAGCCGCCTGCACGCTCGGCCCAGGCCAGCAACTCCAAACGCCGCGCCAGGCTCATTACCACGCCCAATGGGTATTGATGGGACGGCGTGACATACGCCACACGGCAATCCTTGAGCGTGTTGAGCACCTGGCAATCGATACCCTCGCCATCCACCGGCACACCCTGCAATCGCCCGCCGGCCAAAGCGAACGCATGGCCTGCCGCGCGATAGCCTGGATTCTCCACCGCCACCCCATCGCCGGGCTCTACCAGCAACTGTGCACAAAGGCTAATTGCCTGTTGCGCGCCGCAGGTGATCACAATTTGCTCAGCGGTGCACTGCATGCCTCGCGAGCTGCGCAGGTAAGCGGCGATCAAACCGCGCAGACGGCCGTCACCAGCCGGGTCACCGTAGCAGAGCTGTTGCAAGTCAGGCTTGCGCCAGAACGCCCCATTCAGCTTGGCCCATACCTCAAACGGAAACAGATCAAAGGCCGGCACACCCACACGAAACGCCCGAGGCGGTCCCGAGGGAGGCAGGGACAGGTGGTTATTTTTTACCCGCGTCAAACCCGCGCTGTGGATAACTTCACTGTCCAGATCTTCCGGCAAATCCGCCCACTTTGTGGATAAGGTTGGGGATAAGCCTGTTGAAAACCCTGTGGATAGTTTTGTGGATAGTTTTTTTGCCGTGGGCAGTTGGGCTACATAAGTACCATCGCCGACCCGGCTCTCAATAAACCCCTCCGCATACAGCTGATCGTAGGCACGCACCACGCTGTTACGCGAGATCGACAGCGCGGCCGCCAAGTCACGGGTGGCGGGCAAGCGTGTGCCGCTGACCAGCCGCCCATCCAGCACCCGCTGGCGCAAGGCGTCATACAGCTGGCGCGTCAGCCCCTGGCGGCGATCCAGCTCGATACCTGCGGGGTTGAATGACAGTGGCGGCGAGATCGACGGCATATTGGACCTATGAAATTGGCGCTAGATGGCTCTTACAACGAACCATTAGCCTGCCTAGGATGCAGGCATTCGCCAAGGAATATTTCCATGTACAGACCCCGCGCTTTTGCTCTCGACGATTTGCCCGAACTGCACCAGCTGATCCAGCACGCGCGCTTGGCGCAGTTGGTGACCTTTGGTGAGCAAGGCCTGCAAGCCAGCCACTTGCCGCTGCTGCTGAACCCTGATGAAGGCCCGAACGGCACGCTCTACGGGCACCTGGCCAAAGCCAACCCGCAGTGGCGTGACCTGCAAAACGGCAGCGAAGCCCTGGTCATTTTTGCCGGCGCCGATGCCTATATCAGCCCGGCGTTCTACCCGGCCAAGGCCGAGCACGGCAAAGTGGTGCCGACCTGGAATTACATCGCGGTGCATGCGTACGGCAAGGCAGAAGTATTTACCGACGCCGAGCGTTTACTCGCCTTGGTCACGGCACTCACCGATCGCCACGAAGGCGGCCGCGCCCAGCCGTGGAAAGTCAGCGACGCCCCGGCCGACTACATTGACGGCATGCTCAAGGCCATCGTCGGTTTCGCCCTGCCCATCGAGCGCCTGTCCGGCAAGCGCAAACTCAGCCAGAACCGCAGCCAAGCCGATATCAACGGCGTGCGCGAGGGCCTGGCTGCCAGCATCGATGTGCGCGACCAGACCCTCGCGCGCTTTATTCCTCAAGGAGTTTCAGAATGAGCCAGATCGACATCCGCCAGGTCACTGCCGCCGACCACGCCGCGTGGCTGCCGCTGTGGCAGGCGTACTTGACGTTCTACAACACCGAACTGCCCGACGCCGTTAGCCAAAGCACCTGGCAACGCTTGATCGATGCCAACGAGCCGACGCACTCGGCCCTGGCCTGGCAGGACGGCAAGGCGGTGGGCATGGTCAACTTCATCTACCACCGCTCCAACTGGAGCATCGAGAATTCCTGCTACCTGCAGGACCTGCTGGTGGACCCGGCCCAACGCGGCACCGGCGTGGGCCGCAAGCTGATCGAATTCGTCTACGCCACCGCCAAGGCCGATGGTTGCTGCAAGGTCCACTGGTTGACCCACGAGACCAATGCCACGGCGATCCAACTCTACGAACGCATTGCCGAACGTCCTGGCTTTATCCAATTTCGCAAAGGTCTTTAAGGAGCGCAGCATGCCTATCTCACCCGCCGACTGGAAAGGCGTCCCAGCGCCCACCGTTGAACTGCTCGAAGGGCGTTTTATCCGCCTGGAAAAACTCGACCCCGCGCGCCATGGCGACGGCCTGTGGCAAGCCCTCGAAGGCCCCGGCGCCGACCCGAAGCTCTGGGACTATTTGCCCTACGGCCCGTTTGCCGAACGCACCGCGTTCGATGCCTGGCTCAACAACCATGCCCAGCACAGCGAACCGTATTTCTTCAGCGTGATCGACCGCCAAAGCGGCGACGTGCAGGGCATCCTCAGCCTGATGTCCATCGTCCCGGCCCAGGGCCGCATCGAAATCGGCCACGTCACCTTCGGCGCACCGATGCAGCGCTCGCCGAAAAGCACCGAGGCGGTCTACCTGCTGGCCAAGTACGCGTTCGAGCAGGGCTACCGTCGCCTGGAATGGAAGTGCAACAACGGCAATGCCCGCTCCAAATACGCGGCGGAGCGCTTGGGCTTCAGTTTTGAAGGCGTGTTCCGCCAGCACATGGTGGTCAAGGGGCAGAACCGCGATACCGCATGGTATTCGATCCTGGATTCGGAATGGCCGACGGTTGGGGCAGGGTTTGAGGAGTGGTTGTCGCAGGCGAACCAGAGTGGTTCCGGCCAACTGAAAACACTGGCCGAGTGCCGAGCCTGACGTTGCAAAACACCCTAGATTAATGTGGGAGCCGGGCTTGCCCGCGATGGCGGCCGGTCAGCACTGCAGATGCTGGCTGACACACCGCCATCGCGGGCAAGCCCGACTCCCACATTAGATTTCAGCGATTCCAAGCTTTGGGCTCAGCCGCCTTTACCCACCTTCCAGCCCAACGCCTTCAAGGCATCACACCCATCCTGCAACAACAGATGCGCTGCCGAAGCGACATGTTGCAGGTCAGCGCCTTCGGCCAACTCGGTACTTAACAGGTGATGCTATTGAGCAGATCGCGGGCCGCCTGAATGCGCTGAGTGGCGGTTTCAAACAACTCACAGGCTTCGACGTCGTCATTGATGAAGAAAACGGGATTGCAGCTGATATTGCTGTCTAGCGGGGTGTAGGTAGGCATGGCTCTATCTCATTTATTTAAATGAAAACGACCACTCATTGCGGCTAAACAAATTAGGTGGCAGCTGTACGAGGGTTAGCCGACCGGGAAAAATGAAAAACCCGGCACACCCGAAGGTGTCCCGCGCACAGCCGCCATAGACAAAACTGCCAGGCAACAAAAAGCGCCACGTCTGAACGGGCGCTTGTGCATCATTTTTTCCCGACCGGCTAAAGTCGGTCACCGATAATTCGGCGACGACTGAACTATAGGTGAGCCATGAAGGGATACAAACGCCCAAGGAGACGATAAACGCAGATAACTCCTTTTCCTACAAACTTCTGCGAACCTTCATCACACCCATCTTCCATCCAAAGGGGCGGAACACGGCATTCAGCGACTTCAACGTCTGATTTCCCTCGCCCTGTTCGATATGCACCAAAGTACGCACCGAGATTTTGCACATTCGCGCAAACTTAATTTGATTCAATGTCGTCACCTCGACACGTAGACGGCGAACTGCTTCACCGATCTCTATAGTTCCTTCAGAAAGTCCCTCCAGAATGCTATCCATCAACAGCATTCGCTCATCAATACTCATCGTCATAAGGCAGCAACTTTCTCGTATCAATGGAGGCTGACGGAAAAACTGCAATGTAATGCAGTTGCGAGATCAAACAAGCACGGATATCTGCATTATATTGCAGATTACCCCCTGTCATCTCCCCGACACACTCCTGCAATCCCCCTCCGCTATACAGGTCGACTCGTTTCCATAACAAGGTCGTCTGCCATGCCACCGTCGCCCCACCGCCTCGCACTCGCCATCACTTTATTGGCCAGCGGTCTCGCTGAGGCGGCGCCCACGCCGACCAAAACCTTGCAGATCGACACACCGACCACCACGGCGCAAACCCTGACCGGCAGTGATTCGTTGACGACCTCGGGGCCGGGCAGCATTACCACGCCCGGCGTGGCCGTCACGCTCAAGGATGGCACCAGCGGCGCGGGCGTGGTGATCACCAACGCGGGCAAGCTGGTCTCCTCCGGCGGGCGTGGTATCGACAGTTCGGGGACGATCACCGGGGCGCGCAACTACAGCCTCTATAACCTCGCGGGTGGCGTGATTCAGGGTGCCAACGACGCGCTGCGCATCAACAGCAACTTTGCCAGCGGCAGCTTGTTGATCGACAACAGCGGCACCATTCGCTCGGCCACCGGCCAAGGGCTGGACCTGGATGCGATCCGCAGCGCCAACGTCACGACCACTATCATCAACCGCGCAGGCGGGTTGATTCGTGGCGATGCCAGTGACGGCATGAAGACCGGCGCCAACGCCAGCATCACCAACGATGGCGAGATTTCGACCGGCGATACGTTCTCGCGCGACGACAAATTCGACGGCGTCGATATCGACTCTGCCACCGGCGTGACGGTGACCAACTATGGCCTGATTTCCGGTAGCCGCCACGGCATCACCACCGACCTGGGCGCGACGCTGACCAACTACGGCACGGTGATCGGCCGCAACGGTTCGGGCTTTGGCTCTGATGGCGACGGCACGGTGATCAACCACGGCACCATCACCGGCGCCTACTCCGGGCTGCAACCGGACGGCGACGGCGATGGCGTGGACATCGACAAAATCGCGCATGTCGAAAACTACGGAATCATCCAAGGCATCGGCGCCGGTGGCGTCGACAAAAACGGCTTTGCCAACGGCAGTGAAGGCATCGCCCTGGGCGGCGGCTATGTGTACAACGCCGGCGGCGCGTTGGTCAGCGGCGCCAATAACGCGATTCTGGTGGACGACGGCAGCGACGGCCCGGGCCTTGCCACCACCACGCTGGAAAACCACGGCACCATCCAAGGCCTGAACGGCTTTGGCGTGAAGTTCGTCGGCAACTTCGCCGACACCGTGATCAACGGCGGCACCATCAGCGGCAGCAACGGCCTGGCCCTGGATCTGGGCGGCGGCGATGACACGTTGGTGTTGCTCGGCGGCAGCCGCTTTGTCGGGCTGGTGGACGGTGGCGCCGGCTATGACCGGCTGAGCATGGATGACGCCGCCGGCGGCAGTTTCGGTGACAGCCGCAACTTCGAATGGCTGGACGTGAAACAAGGCACTTGGACCCTCACCGGCAGCGGCGATTTCAGCGATGGCGGCGAGATTTTCAGTGGCGCCAAGCTGATCAACCAAGGCGGCATTGCCGGTCACGTGACGGTCGATGCCGGCGGTATTTATGCCGGTGGCGGCACGGTGGGCAGTCTTTTGGTCAATGGCACGCTGCAGACCAACACGGCGCTGGGCACCGCGACCATCACCCGCGACCTGACCCTGGGCAGCGGCGCCACCCTGGCCTATGGTGTGAACGCCGACGGCAGCAGCGCACCGATCAAGGTCGGCGGCACGGCCAACCTCAATGGCGCGACCTTGGCGGTCAACCCCGGTGAGGGCACATACCCCTGGCAAAGCCACTACACCGTGCTGCAAGCCGCCAGCATCAACGGCACCTTTGGCAAGGTCACCAGCGACTATGCATTCCTGACCCCGAGCCTGGATTACAGCCCCACCCAAGTCGGCCTGACATACGCCCGTAATGACATCGCTTTCAGCCAGTTCGCCAGCACCAGTAACGGTGCCAGCGCGGCCAACAGCCTGGCGGGGCTGGGCAAGAACAACCCGCTGTACAACGCCCTGCTCAATACCACCACGGCCACCGCAGGCTCAGCCATCGAGCAACTGGCCGGCAGCAGCACCGCCAACCTCACCAGCGCCACCCTCGGTGCCAGTGCCCAAGTGGGCAGCAGCATGCTGGCGGCGATGCACCAGCTAGGCGGCGGCGCAGGCTTGCTGGTCGGGCTTGAGCAAAAAGACACACCCGTGCTCGCCGCCACTGGTGTACCCGCGCAAGCACGCAACCTCAACAACCCGAACGCCCGTGGCCGTCTGTGGCTGCAAGGCATCGGCAGCTACGGCAAACTCGACGGCGACCACGGCAGCAATGGCCTGACCCAACGTACCAAAGGTACTGTGCTCGGCGCCGACTGGGCGCTCGACAGCGACTGGCGCGTGGGCGTGCTGGGTGGCTATTCGAAAACCGACCTGAACACCACCGGTGTCGATGGCAGTGTCGACAGCTGGCACGCCGGCGTCTACGCCCTGCGCCAAAACGGGCCGCTGGCCTTGCGCCTGGGCGCGGCCTACAGCGGGCACCAGGGCGACAGCAAGCGCACGGTGGCCTTCAACGGTTTCAGCGACCGCCCCACAGGCGACTATGACGCCAACAGCCAGCAAGCCTTCGCCGAACTGGGTTACGCCATGGGCAGTGGCCGCCTGAGTGCCGAGCCGTTTGCCAACCTCGGCTACCAGCGCTACCAGCGTGACAGCTACAACGAAAAAGGCGGCGCCGCCGCACTGCATGTCGACGGCCAGACCCAGGATAATTTCAGCAGCACGTTCGGTGTGCGCCTGGCGCACCTGAGCCAGCTGGACAACGGCATCAGCCTCACGCCACGCGTGAGCGCCGGCTGGAAGCACACCTACGGTGATGTCGACAGCAACACGCGCCAGGCTTTCCTGGCTGGCGGCACGGCGTTCAACGTCGAAGGCAGCGCCCTGGACCGCAACAGCCTGCTGCTCGAAGCCGGGCTGGACGTCGGCTTGTCGGCCCGCCACAGCCTGGGCCTTGGCTACACCGGCGAACTGGGCAGCAACAGCCGCAACCATGCGCTGACAGGCCAATGGCTGATGCGTTTTTAATCGCGCCGTACTAGAGACAGCTCCCGCAAAACAGGGGTCGATGACCTGACAGTTATCACCTCGCCATCTCGCTAAATTCCCGGCCTCACTCATCAGAGGTTGGGATTACATGCCCTTTACACATCACAGACTTGCCCTTGTCCTGGCCCTTGCGCTCAGCGCCACCAGCCTTCCCTACGCACAGGCGCGAGGCGATATCGAGTACGCGCCGTACACATCTCACCCCTACGACGCGATTGACGACAACTGGCTGCAAAAGCCCCCACAGCAAGCAGCACCGGTCAAAGGGGACCTTACCGGCCAGGCCACCTCGTACAATGGCCTGCAAATCGCGAAGGTTCTGGAACCTGCGTTGATGGGCTTGCTGGAGCCTGATGATTTGGACTCGCAAGACCTCAAGGACTTAGAGACACTCACGGACACGTTGAGCAAACACCCCGGTGGGATCGGCGCCATCCTCGAACAGTTAGCCGGCAGCCAGAATGCCAACTTGGCTGCCGCCACCCAAAACGCCACGCAGCAGCTCGGTACCCAACTGCTCTCAACCCTGCGCACCCTGCCCACTGACGACAACGGACATTTCTGGGCGCAAGGCCTTGGCAACGACGCCAGCCTCGACAAACAACGCGGCAGCGCCGGTCTGAAATATGGCACCCAAGGTTTGTTGCTGGGCGCCGACTGGGCGCTGGATCACGCCTGGCGCGTAGGTGTGATGGGCGCAAAATCCACCAGCCACTTTGACGCAAAACGCTTTTCCGCCGACCTAGACAGCTGGCACCTGGGTGGATACGCCGTGCGTCAGGATGGGCCGTTGGCCCTGCGCCTGGGTGCGGTCTACAGCGACCATACCGGGCAGAACAAGCGCAACGTCACCCTGTTTGAATACAAGGAGCAGCTCAAGGGCAACTACAACGCCCAAAGCCAAACCGTGTTCTCCGAGCTGGGCTATCTACTGGGCAGTGAAGACTTGTACATGGAGCCCTTCGCAGGCCTTGGGTTTCAGCGCTATCACCGCGACAGCTTCAAGGAAACAGGTGGCCTGGCCGCGCTGAACGTTGGCTCACAAACTCAGAAAAACCTGAGCAGCACCTTCGGCCTGCGCCTGGCCACGGTGTACCACTTCGACAACCGCATGAGCCTCACACCACACTTGAGTACGAGCTGGAAACACCTCTACGGCGAAGTCGAAAGCCAAGTACGCCAATCCTCTCGCGCTGCGCCGCTCATTGACGCGTTCACCATCACAGGTACGTCTCTGGACCGTAACAGCCTGGACCTGCAAACCGGCCTGGACCTTGCCTTGTCGACACAACATAGCGTCGGTCTAACCTACAGCGCCCAAGCCGGTACGAACAGCCGCAGCCAGGGCCTGATGGGGCAGTGGAAAATGAGTTTTTAAACCCGCCGGGCAGTCAAGGCAGACGTGCTTTGTTGTGGGAGCCGGCTTGCCTGCGATGCAGGCACCTCGCAGTGTCAGGCACTGCGTCGAGGCCATCGCAGGCAAGCCACACTTAACCGAGCACGCCCTCAATACGCAGGCGAAAAAAAAGGGGGGCACCTGCCCCCCCGAGGATTAAACGTTAGCCTCGAAGACTGTTAATCAGCCTTCGATTTCAATCAGTATTTCGCCAGGGTTTACCCGGTCGCCCTTGGCCACATGAACGGCGCTGACCTTGCCGGCAATCGCAGCCTGCACTTCGGTTTCCATCTTCATGGCTTCGGTAATCAACACGGCCTGGCCGGCTTTCACCACGTCGCCCTCCTTGACCAGCACGTCGACGATGTTGCCCGGCATCGCCGTGCTGACATGGCCGGGCTCGGTGGCGTGCTTGCGCTTGCTGCCGCCACTGCTGACAAACTCGTTGAGCGGTTCGAACACCACTTCTTCCGGCATGCCATCGATGGACAGGTAGAAGTGGCGCTTACCTTCGGCCTTGACGCCGACACCGGTGATATCGACGCGGTAGCTTTCGCCGTGTACGTCGATAACGAACTCAGTCGGTACACCCTCGCCACCGGCACGGGCAACGCCGCCGGCTTCCGGAATAGGCAGCAGCACTTCGGGCGTCAGGGTGCCGGCGTCACGTTCTTCGAGGAACTTGCGGCCGATGTCCGGGAACATTGCGTAGGTCAGCACGTCTTCTTCGGACTTGGCCAACGCACCGATTTCGCCGCGCAGCTTGGTCATTTCCGGCTTGAGCAAGTCGGCTGGACGCACGTCGATCACTTCTTCGCTGCCGATGGCCTGGCGACGCAGTTTTTCGTTCACAGTGCCCGGCGCCTTGCCGTAGCCGCCTTGCAGGTAGAGCTTCACTTCGTTGGTGATGGTCTTGTAGCGCTCGCCGGCCAGCACGTTGAAGAACGCCTGGGTGCCGACAATCTGCGAGGTCGGCGTCACCAGCGGCGGGAAGCCGAGGTCTTCCCGTACCCGTGGGATTTCGGCCAGCACTTCGCTCATGCGGTTCAGAGCACCCTGCTCTTTCAACTGGTTGGCCAGGTTGGAGATCATCCCGCCCGGTACCTGGTTGACTTGCACGCGGGTGTCGACGGCGGTGAACTCGCTTTCGAACTGGTGGTACTTCTTACGCACGGCGTAGAAGTACAGGCCAATTTCCTGCAGCAGTTCCAGGTCAAGGCCGGTGTCGAATTCGCTGCCTTTGAGGGCGGCAACCATCGACTCGGTGCCCGGGTGGCTGGTGCCCCAAGCGAAGCTGGAGATCGCCGTGTCGATGTGGTCGGCACCGTTTTCGATGGCCTTGAGTTGGCACATCGCGGCCAAGCCGGCCGTGTCATGGGAGTGAATAAAGATGGGCAGACTTTGTTCGGCTTTCAGCGCCTTGACCAGTTCACCGGTGGCGTACGGGGTCAGCAGGCCGGCCATGTCCTTGATCGCGATCGAGTCGCAACCCATCGACTCCAGTTGCTTGGCCTGGGCCACAAAGGCTTCGATGGTGTGCACCGGGCTGGTGGTGTAGGCGATGGTGCCTTGGGCGTGTTTGCCGGCGGCTTTCACCGCCTCGATAGCCACGCGCAGGTTACGCACGTCGTTCATCGCGTCGAAGATGCGGAACACGTCGATGCCATTCACGGCAGCCTTGGCGACGAAGGCTTTGACCACGTCGTCGCTGTAGTGGCGGTAGCCCAGCAGGTTCTGGCCGCGCAGCAGCATCTGCAGGCGGGTGTTGGGCAACGCGGCGCGCAGCTGGCGCAGGCGCTCCCACGGGTCTTCTTTGAGGAAGCGTACGCAGGCGTCGAAGGTTGCGCCGCCCCAAACTTCCAGAGACCAGTAGCCAATTTTGTCGAGCTTGTCGCAGATCGGCAGCATGTCGTCGGTGCGCATGCGGGTCGCCAGCAACGATTGGTGGGCGTCGCGCAGGATGGTGTCGGTTACGAAGATTTTCTTAGACATTGGAATATTCCTCACAGGCCTGCGTGGGCGGCGATGGCGGCGGCGATGGCCAGGGCCAGCTCTTCGGGTTTGCGCTTGATCGAGTAGTTGGTCAGCTCTGGGTGGCTTTCCACAAAGCTTGTATTAAATTGGCCGCTGCGGAATTCCGGGTTGCGCAGGATTTCCTGGTAGTAGGCGGCGGTGGTCTTCACGCCCTGCAGGCGCATGTCGTCCAGGGCACGCAGGCCGCGGTCCATGGCTTCTTCCCAGGTCAACGCCCACACCACCAGTTTCAGGCACATGGAGTCGTAGAACGGCGGGATGGTGTAGCCGGTATAGATCGCCGTGTCGGTACGCACGCCGGGGCCGCCGGGCGCGTAGTAACGGGTAATCTTGCCGAAACTTGGCAGGAAGTTGTTCTTCGGGTCTTCGGCGTTGATACGGAACTGCAACGCGAAACCACGGTGCTGGATGTCTTCCTGTTTCACTGACAGCGGCAGGCCCGAGGCGATGCGGATCTGCTCGCGAACGATGTCGATGCCGGTGATTTCTTCGGTGATGGTGTGTTCCACCTGCACCCGGGTGTTCATTTCCATGAAGTACACCTCGCCCTCGGCGAGCAGGAACTCCACGGTACCCGCGTTCTCGTAGCCCACGGCCTTGGCCGCGCGCACCGACAGGTCGCCGATGTAAGCGCGCTGTTCCGGGGTGAGTTGCGGGCTTGGGGCGATTTCAATGAGCTTCTGATTACGGCGCTGGATCGAGCAGTCGCGCTCGAACAAATGCACCACATTGCCGAAGCTGTCACCGAGGATCTGCGCCTCGATGTGCTTGGGATTGACGATGCATTTTTCCAGGAACACTTCCGCCGAGCCGAACGCCTTGGTGGCTTCGGAGATCACGCGAGGGAAGGCTTGTTCGAGTTCTTCGCGGCTGTTGCAACGACGAATACCGCGACCGCCGCCACCGGAGGTGGCCTTGAGCATCACCGGGTAACCAATGCGGTCGCCTTCGGTAAGGGCTTCAGCGATGTCGGCAACGTTGCCTTCAGTGCCGGGCGTCACTGGCACGCCGGCCTTGATCATGCTGCGGCGCGCTTCGGTCTTGTCGCCCATGCGGCGGATCACTTCCGCCGACGGGCCGATGAATTTGATCCCACGTTCGGCGCAGATGTCTGCCAGCTCGGCGTTTTCCGATAGGAAACCGTAGCCGGGGTGCAGCGCATCACAGCCGGTTTCCACGGCCAGGTTCACCAGCTTGCGCGGGTTCAGGTAGCCGGCCAGGGGCTCGGCACCAATGCTGTGGGCTTCGTCAGCACGTTTTACGTGCAACGCATGGCGGTCGGCGTCCGAGTAAACCGCGACCGAGCGAATGCCCATCTCGGCGCAGGCACGCACGATTCGTACGGCAATCTCACCCCGGTTGGCGATCAGGATCTTTTTTATCACTTGGAAATTCCCTTGAGCCGATTGCTGCGTTCTTCGACCCGCTGGATCCGAGTCGGCGCGTGACCAAATGTTTCATGACAGTCGCGAGACACACACTATGCGCACCGGAGGATTAACAAAAATCAATAATTATTGGGTTGTGTATAAGTAAAGACTTATAGTTGGCCGGACAGCTTGGGGCGAGAGGATTTAAATAGTGCGTAAGTCATTGATGCGTATGACATTACGGCAATTGCAGATCTTCAATGAAGTCTGTGATTTGCGTTCCTACAGCCGTGCCGCCGAGGAAATGTCCCTCACACAACCAGCCGTTAGCCTACAAATTCGCCAGCTAGAAGAGCTGGTCGGCCAGCCGCTGTTCGATTACGTCGGCAAAAAGCTCTACATGACCGAAGCCGCCGAAGCCTTGCAACGGGCCAGCCGCGACATTTTCGGGCGCCTGGAAAACCTCGATATGCAGCTGTCGGACATGCAAGGCTCGCTGCAGGGCCAGCTGAAGTTGGCGATCGAATCCAGCGCCAAGTACTTCGTGCCCCACCTGTTTGCCGCCTTCAAGCGCCAGCACCCGGAAGTGCAATTGCACCTGACGGTGGTCAACCGCGCCCAGGTGATTCGCCGGCTTTCGGATAACCGCGATGATCTGGTGATCATGTCCATGGTGCCCCAGGACATGGGATTGGAATTTCTGCCGTTTCTGAACAACCCGATTGTCGCCGTGGCGCCGCTCGATCATCCTTTGAGCCTGCAAGGCCCGCTGCGCTTGCAGGACCTGGAGCCTTACACGCTGCTGCTGCGCGAGCCGGGTTCCGGCACGCGGCTGGCTTGCGAGGAGTACTTCAAGGAGAAACGCGTGCACTTCACCCAGACGGTGGAAGTGGCCTCGGCCGAGGCGCAGCGTGAGTGTGTGAGCGCGGGGTTGGGCGTGGCGCTGCTGACGCGCCACGCGGTCAACCTGGAACTGGCCATCGGCGGGCTCAAGGAGCTGCCGGTGGAAGAACTGCCGCTGTACCGCAGCTGGTGCCTGGTGCAGGCCAAGGCCAAGCGCCTGTCACCAGTGGCCCATGCGTTCCTGGGCTTTATCCGCAGCGAGCGGGTGCAGATCAGCGCGTTGGCTGAACGCTTCGCTGGGCAGCCGCGGGTGCCTGCCAGTGGAGTTCCGGGTAGTCACTGATGCTCTGGAGTAATTGGCGCTCCTCACAACGGTCTTCGATTGCACGACGGAACGCCATGCGGCGCTGGTCTTCCTGCTGACGACGGGTTTTGACGGTGCTGCTGTCTTCGTATTGCCGGGCCATGTTGAGTCTCCCAATGCGAGTACGGGGAGGTCAGGATGGGCGCGGGGGATGACGGTTTAGCGGCGCGCGGGTTACAGGACGATGAATATTCGGAAATTGGCGCAAAGCCAATGTGGGAGCTGGCTTGCCTGCGATGGCGATGCATCAGCCACCCAATATGGCAACTGGCAGACCGTAATCGCAGGCACGCCAGCTCCCACATTTTTGACCGCGCTCAGCCTTTGATCAGTCGTCGAGGGCTTTGACCGACTTAGGCGACAACCGCAGGCTGCGCAAGCTGCGCTTCACGCTCTTGAGGTGGTTGACCAGGCTCGGCCCGCGCGCCATGGCTACACCCATCGCCAGCACGTCAATCACCACCAAGTGGGCGATGCGCGAGGTCAGTGGCGTGTAGATTTCGGTGTCTTCGTGCACATCGATCGCAAGGTTGACGGTAGACAGCTCCGCCAACGGCGTCTGGCTTGGGCACAAGGTAATCAGCGTCGCGCCGCTTTCACGCACCAGGTTGGCGGTGATCAGCAGGTCTTTGGAGCGGCCGGACTGAGAAATGCAGATGGCCACATCGGTCGGCTTCAACGTAACCGCCGACATCGCCTGCATGTGCGGGTCGCTGTAGGCCGCTGCGGTGAGCAACAGGCGGAAGAATTTGTGCTGGGCATCGGCAGCCACGGCGCCGGAAGCACCGAAGCCGTAAAACTCGACGCGCTGGGCCTGGGACATCGCGGTCACGGCCTTCTGCAACTCCACCGGGTCGAGCTTCTCGCGCACTTCCATGAGGGTGTGCAAGGTGGTGTCGAAGATTTTCAGGCTGTAGTCAGCAACAGAATCGTCTTCGTGAATCGCAAACTGCCCGAAGCTCGCCCCCGCTGCCAGGCTCTGGGCCAGCTTGAGTTTCAAGTCCTGGAACCCGGAGCAACCGATGGCGCGGCAAAAGCGCACGATGGTCGGCTCACTGATGCCCACGCTGTGGGCCAGGTCGGCCATGGAACTGTGCATCACGGCCGCAGGGTCAAGCAGCACGTGATCGGCAACCTTGAGTTCCGATTTGCGTAACAGGTGGCGCGACTGGGCGATATGTTGCAACAGGTTCAAAGGGCAGGACTCTTGTTATTGGCAGGTGCCAGGGATGTAGCAAGCTTGTAGTTATACTACAAGAATTACCGTTTTGCCCGTCCGATGCATCACTAAATCGCCCTGATGCCCTTTGAATCAGCGGGGGGCCGGCATGTAGCCACACGGGCGGCCTGGCGCGCTTTAAGGAAAGTCTGCATTTTTGCGTAACAATTCTGCTAGCCCTTGCGCCTCCATCGGCCGGCTGATCAGGTAGCCCTGCACTTCATCGCAGTGCTCCCCGCGCAGGAAATCCAACTGCTGCTGGTCCTCCACGCCCTCGGCCACTACCTTGAGCGCCAGCCCATGGGCCATGGCGATGATGGCGCGGGTAATGGCGGCGTCCTCGCGGCCCTGGCCCAGCCCGCGAATAAACGTCTGGTCGATCTTCACGTAGTCCACGGGGATGCGCTTGAGGTAGCTGAGGGACGAATAGCCGGTGCCAAAGTCATCGATGGCCAGCTTCACGCCCAGGTCGCGCAGTTGCTGGAAGGTGGCGATGATGTGTTCGACACTGTCGAGCAGTTGGCTTTCGGTCAGCTCCAGCTCGAGGTATTGCGGGTCCAGGCCGGTCTCTTCGAGCACCTGACGCACCAGGCTGACCAGCTTGCCTTGGCGCAGTTGATGCACGGAAAGGTTCACCGACACCCGAATCGGCGCCAGCCCCTGGCGCTGCCACTCACAGGCTTGCCAGCAGGCTTGGCGCAGCACGAATTCGCCCAGCGGTACGATCAAGCCAGTTTCTTCGGCCAGGCCGATAAAGTCCGCCGGCGGCACCATGCCCCACTGCGGGTGTTCCCAGCGAATCAGCGCCTCGGCGGCGTTCAGCTTGCCGGTAGCCAGGCACAGTTTCGGCTGGTAGAACACCGCCAACTGGCGTTCTTCGATGGCCTTGCGCAGGTGGTTCTCCAGCTGCAAACGCTCCAGCGTGCTGGCCTGCAGGCTCTCGGTGTAGAACTGGAAGTTATTGCCGCCCAAGTGCTTGGCGTGTTGCATGGCCATGTTCGACTGGGTGACCAGTGCGGAAATTTCCCGCGCATTATCCGGCAGCAGGCTGACGCCAATAGAGGCGCTGACCACCAGCTCATGCCCTTCCACCGTCACCGGCACGCGCAGCTTGGCGAGAAGCCGAGTAGCCACACGCGCGAGGCTCGACAGGTTGCCATAGGCGTCGAACAGCACGGCGAACTCATCCCCGGACAGACGCGCGATGGTGTCGGCTTCGGGCAAGGCGTTGATCAGCCGGCGCGCCATTTTCTGCAACAACTGGTCGGCGACTTCATGGCCGAGGCTGTCGTTGAGCAACTTGAAGCGGTCCAGGTTGATATGCAGCAGCGCCAGGCTGCGCCCGCCTTGGCGCACGCGCGCATGGGCTTCGCGCAGGCGTTCGCGGAACAGCGAACGGTTGGCCAGGCCGGTCAACTCGTCGTAGTGGGTGAGGTAGCGCATGCGCTCCTCGGATTCACGCCGCGCCGAAAGATCGGCGAAGAAGCCGACAATATGGCTAACTTTTCCCCGAGCATCGCGCACCACGTTCAGTTGCAGCCATTGCGGGTACAGCTCGCCGTTCTTGCGCGTTTC
Organism: Pseudomonas sp. D47; assembly: GCF_045447305.1. NCBI lineage: Bacteria > Pseudomonadati > Pseudomonadota > Gammaproteobacteria > Pseudomonadales > Pseudomonadaceae > Pseudomonas > Pseudomonas sp. D47. Next base: position 541,852 of record NZ_JBJGXU010000001.1, read on the forward strand.
CACCAGCTCGCCCTGCCAGGTGCCGTGGCTGAGCAATGCCTGGCGAATCACCGGGAAATGGCGGCGGGCATCGCGAGTGCTGGGCAGCTCCACCACGTTGCGCCCGAGCATGTCATCGATTTCAAAACCGGTGACGCGGCTGAAGGCCTGGTTAACGGCGATCAGCGCGTAGTCCGGGTCAAGAATCACGATGCCTTCGCTGGCCGCTTCGAACACGGTCGACGCCAGACGCTGCTGTTCCTCCAGGACCTTGCCGGCGCTAATGTCGCGGCGAGTACCGAGCATGCGCGTGACCCGTCCGCCGGGCGTGCGCTCCACGGCGCGGCCACGGTCTTCGATCCACACCCAGTGGCCATCGCCATGACGCACGCGGTATTCGACCTGATAGTCCTCGCTGCGGCCCTTAAGGTGCTCCACCAGCGCGCGCTTGAGCAGCGGCAAGTCGTCAGGGTGCAGGCGCGGCTTGAGGTGGCTGAGCATCGCCGTGACGTATTCAGGTTCCAGGCCGAACAGTTCCTTGAGTTGGGTGTGGTGGACTTCGTCGGTTTGCAGGTTCCAGTCCCACAGCCCCAGTTCGCTGGCTTGCAGGGCCATGGCCAGGCGCGCTTCACTTTTATTCAGGGCGAGGCTGGCGGCGTCCAGTTCCTGGCTGCGTTGCGCCATGCGGTCTTGCAGGCCGGTCTGGGCTTCGCGTAATTCCTGTTCGACCTGGCGCCGCTGCTCAACTTCGCGCACCAGCTCCTGATTCAACCGTTCGCTGCGCTGCTGCGCCTGCTGTAGATGCTCGATCAGTGCCTGGTTCTGGAAACGTCGCAACAACCCGCGCTGGGTCAGGCGGTTGACCTGCCACGCCACCAGGCTCAAAGAGCCCAGCAGGATTAGGCCGAGCACGCCCCAACCTTGTTGCGCAGGCGCGCCCTTCCAGAACAGATAAAGGATGGCCGGCACCAGACACGGCACGGCAAAGGACAGGAACGCGGGCAGGCTCACTGCATAGGCGACGCTGGCCGACAGCGTCGCCGCACCGAGCAGGCCGAACACCCAGGCCTGCTGCATGAAGCTGTCCGCCGGCACCAGGGCGATGGCGGCAGTGGCTAAGGTCAGGCCGCTGACCGCCGAGCCGAGCATGAACATGCGCCGCCAGATCGGTTGGGCTTGACGGCTGGGCATCGCCGAATCAAAGGCCGCCACCTGGATCACGCGCAACGCCACCAGCGCGAGCAGCCAGATCAGCCAGACGCTGTCCAACAGATATTGTTTGGGGTTCCACAGCAACCAGGCGCAGACCAGGCCATTCACCAACATCAATAAAGTCGGCAGCAATGACCCTTGGTACAGCAGGCGAGTGCGTTCGACCGCCATCTCGGTTGCGTAATGTTTACGGATGATCTGCGCAGGCGCCGCCGAGGGGCCGAACAGGTCGGGACTGAGAGTCATAGGCAGTGTTCTTATAATGGTGAGCCCGAAACGTGCACGGAGCATACACAAGCAAGCGCGTGGGCCAAACTGCCCCACGTCATAAAACCCGCGCGACAAACCGCCGCAAACTCCGGAGCCAGACACCTCGAGCGAGACACTGCGCGGGCTGCAGCCTATGACCAACCGGTCATCCATCTCGGCAGAATGTGTCCCCCCGCCCGAAGTGCTTCCTGAGGTTTCTTGCGACCACCCGGCATTGGGATTTGCCCCACTCCCCCGGGCACCCTAGAATGCGCCGATGCGCGATGATCTCTCCCTTTTGCTGAACTCCCTCAACGATGCCCAACGCCAGGCCGTAGCAGCCCCCGTTGGCCGTCAGTTGGTCCTGGCCGGTGCTGGTTCCGGTAAAACCCGTGTGCTGGTGCACCGTATCGCCTGGTTGATCCAGGTCGAAAACGCGTCCCCACACTCCATCCTGTCGGTGACCTTCACCAACAAGGCCGCTGCCGAGATGCGCCACCGCATCGAGCAGCTGATGGGCATCAGCCCGGCCGGCATGTGGGTGGGCACTTTCCACGGCCTGGCGCACCGCCTGTTGCGGGCGCATTGGCAGGAAGCGGGGCTGAGCCAGACCTTCCAGATCCTCGACAGCGATGACCAGCAACGCTTGGTCAAGCGCGTGATCCGCGAGCTGGGCCTCGATGAACAGCGCTGGCCCGCCCGCCAGGCGCAGTGGTTTATCAACGGTCAGAAAGACGAAGGCCTGCGCCCGCAACATATCCAGGCCAGCGGCGATTTGTTCCTGGCCACCATGCGCAGCATTTATGAAGCGTACGAGGCCGCCTGCGTGCGCGCCGGCGTGATCGACTTTTCCGAGCTGCTGCTGCGCGCGCTCGACCTGTGGCGAGACAACCCAGGCTTGCTGGCCCATTACCAGAAGCGCTTCCGGCACATTCTGGTGGACGAGTTCCAGGACACCAACGCCGTGCAATACGCTTGGCTGCGCTTGCTGGCCAAAGGCGGCGACAGCCTGATGGTGGTGGGCGATGACGACCAGTCGATCTACGGCTGGCGTGGCGCGAAGATCGAGAACATCTACCAGTATTCCGACGACTTCCCGGACGCGATCACTATCCGTCTGGAGCAGAACTACCGCTCCACCGCCGGCATCCTCAAGGCTGCCAACGCACTGATCGCCAATAACACCGGGCGCATGGGCAAAGAGCTGTGGACGGACGGCGGCGAAGGCGAAGCGATCAACTTGTACGCCGCGTTCAACGAGCACGATGAAGCGCGCTATGTGGTGGAAACCATCGAAAGCGCGCTGAAAACCGGCTTGGCGCGCAGCGATATCGCCATTCTGTACCGCTCCAACGCCCAATCGCGGGTATTGGAAGAAGCCTTGCTGCGCGAGCGCATCCCGTACCGCATCTATGGCGGCCAGCGCTTCTTCGAGCGTGCGGAAATCAAGAACGCCATGGCCTACCTGCGCCTGCTGGAAGGCCGTGGCAATGACGCGGCGCTGGAGCGGGTGATCAATATCCCGGCGCGTGGCATTGGCGAGAAGACCGTCGAGGCCATTCGCGACCACGCACGCCACGCCGATGTGTCGATGTGGGAAGCCATGCGCTTGCTGATCGCCAATAAAGGCCTGACCGGCCGCGCCGCCGGTGCCTTGGGCGTGTTTGTCGAGCTGATCGAGAACCTGGCCGCCAAGTGCGCAGAAATGCCCCTGCACTTGATGACCCAGACCGTGATCGAACAGTCCGGGCTGATTGCCTATCACGAAGCGGAAAAAGGCGAGAAAGGCCAGGCCCGGGTAGAAAACCTTGAGGAACTGGTCAGCGCCGCCCGCGCGTTCGAGAACACTGAGGACGATGAAGAGCTGACCCCGCTCGCCGCCTTCCTCGGCCATGCTTCGCTGGAAGCGGGTGATACCCAGGCCGATGAGCATGAAGACAGCGTCCAGTTGATGACCTTGCACAGCGCCAAGGGCCTGGAATTCCCTTACGTGTTCCTGGTGGGCATGGAAGAAGGCCTGTTCCCGCACAAGATGAGCCTGGAAGAGCCCGGCCGCCTTGAAGAAGAACGCCGCTTGGCTTACGTGGGCATCACCCGGGCCATGCAGAACCTGGTGATGACCTACGCCGAGACCCGACGCCTGTACGGCAGCGAGACCTACAACAAGGTGTCGCGCTTCGTACGTGAAGTGCCGAAAGGTTTGATCCAGGAAGTGCGCTTGTCCAACAGCGTCAGCCGCCCGTTCGGCGGCGGCCAGCAGCAGAACTCCAGCAGCATGTTTGCCGGCTCCGAAATTCCGGAAACGCCGTTCAGCCTTGGCCAGCAGGTCAAGCATGCGGTCTTCGGCGAGGGTGTGATCCTCAACTTCGAAGGCGCCGGTGCCCAGGCACGGGTGCAGGTGAACTTCGCCGAAGGCAGCAAGTGGCTGATGATGGGCTACGCGAAGCTCGAAGCCCTCTGACCTGAGCATTCCCACGCTCCGCGTGGGAATTCCGCCCGGGACGCTCTGCGTCGCGCTTTAACCTCGTGACTCGGAGCGTCACAGGATGCGTTACCACGCGGAGCGTGGGAACGATCGATCGGTAGGCTGGCCCTTGTTTTTGAGGAACGCGGGCCAATATCTGTAACTAGTCCTACAGACCTTTCGGGATTTGTCTTACGTAAAAGCCCGAAACATTATGCCGCTAGCCAGTGTCACGACACCTGTGCAACATGGCGCGCGTGCAATCCACAAATGGGAATTCCCTTGATGAAACGTTTTCTTAGCATCGCCATGGCGTTGTGCATCGGCCTGACGATGAGCCTCGACGCCAACGCCAAGCGCTTCGGTGGCGGCAAAAGCATGGGCTCGGCGCCGACTCACCAGACCAGCCAAATGGCTCCAGCCGCCGGTGCCGGCGGTGCAGCGGCAACGGCGGGTGCAGCCGGTGCGGCTGGCGCAGCAGCCAAAGCTGGCGGTGCTTCGCGCTGGTTGGGCCCTCTGGCCGGTATCGCTGCCGGTGGCCTGCTCGCGTCCATGTTCATGGGCGGCGGCTTCCAGGGTATGCAGATCTTCGACATCCTGATCATGGCGGTCATCGCCTTCCTGATCTTCCGCTTTATCGCCGCCCGTCGCCGCAAGCAGCAGGAGCACCTGGCTCCAGCCGGCGCGCCGATGCAGCGTGAAGCGTTCGAGCAAAAACCAGCCATGGGTTCGATCTTCGGCGGCTCGGCTGCACCTGCTGCCGCTCGTCCGGTTATCAACGCACCGGCCTGGTTCAACGAAGAGCGTTTCGTCGAAGCGGCATGCAGCCACTTCCAGTCCCTGCAGCAACACTGGGACGCCAACGAAATGGATAAGATCTCCGAGTTCGTGACCCCGCAACTGCTGGAGTTCCTCAAGCGCGAACGCGCTGACCTGGGCGATGCGTTCCAGTCGACTTACATCGACGACCTGCGCGTACAGCTGGAAGGTGTGGATGATCGCGCCGACAAGACCATCGCAACTTTGACCTTCAGCGGCGTGTCGAAGACTTCGCGTTTCGACCAGGGTGAAGTGTTCAGCGAAAGCTGGAACATGGAACGCCCGCAAGGCGACAACCAGCCATGGCTGGTTGCCGGTATCCGCCAGAACGGCTGATCGCTGCACGTTTGAGCACTTGGTAATAAAAACCCCGGACATGTTCCGGGGTTTTCTATTTCACGGTTGCACTTATAGCGAGCTACTGTATAAAACGCCCCTATTAACCGCGCCATCTAGCAAGAGGATCCCGGCCGTGGAAGAAATCATCGAACAATTGCGTGAAGCCAACGAACCGGTCCCGGTGCCTCTGGAGCTGCCTGACGAAGACCAACTGGTGGAAATCGAGGAACAACTGTTCATCGACATCCCGTTTGTCTTCCGCGAATTCCTGCTGACCGTCAGCGACGTGGTGTATGGCAGCCTGGAGCCGGTGACCGTCACCGACCCGCAGTCCCACACCTACCTGCCAGACGTTGCCGCCAACGCCTGGGATGCCGGCGTTGACCGCAGCATGATCCCGATCTGCCAGGACGGCGACGACTACTACTGCGTCGAAGAAGACGGCACCGTGGTGCTGTGGTCCGGCGAAGAAGAACTGGTCACCGAAGAAACTTGGGAATCGGTGTGGCACTGGGCGCGGGACGTCTGGCTGGAAAGCTGAGCCCCACACCCCGGCCTCTAGTGCTCTGGCGTATCTTTGTGGTTATCCAGGGTCTCCAGCAAGGCGACCTGCATCCGCGTATGCACGCGGATGAACCACCGCCAGAGCACCGCCGCCACCGCTGCCGCCACCACGGCGATCAGCACCAGCAACTTGTTGGTCGGCAAAATACTGGCCGACAAGGCTGCCAGTAGCAGGAAAATCACCAGCAGCGAGAGGATGGGGATCAGTTCGGCGATCACTCGTCGCACGCGCTGGGTATGCCGCCCGGCCATTTCCGGCTTCACGCTCATCTCCGCCAGCAACATCGACAGCGCCTTGAGCTTGCGATACGCCGCAATCAAAAACGGCAGCGACAACAACAACGCCCCGCCCCAGATCAACGCCTTCTGCCAACTTGGGTCACTGATCCAACCCTCCAGGTACCCACCGATGCGTGCCGCGAAGAAGCTGCCAGTAAAGAAGATCGCCACCACCAACGCCAGGTTTACACCCACTTGCAGGATGATCTTGCGAATCATCGACGCAAGCATTGCACCCTCACCCTGAGGCTGAATGCTGCGCAGCCACTCGCCATACATGCCAAACACCCGGCTCATGCGTTTGGGCATCACCGCCGCAATCTTCAACGACAACGGGTCGGCGCCGCGAATCAGGTACGGCGTGAGCAACGTGGTGATTGCCGACACGGCCACGGCCACTGGATAGAGGAAATCGCTGGTCACCTGCAAGGTCATGCCCAACGCGGCGATGATGAAGGAAAACTCGCCAATCTGTGACAGCCCCATGCCCACCCGCAGCGAGGTGCGGCCGTCGTTGCCGGCGATAAACGCCCCCAGGCCGCAGGACAACATCTTGCCCAACACCACCGCCACGGTAATGACCGCGATCGGCCAGGCGTATTGCAGCAGGATCTGTGGGTCGATCATCAAGCCAATCGCCACAAAGAAGATCGCGCTGAACATGTCGCGAACGGGTTCGATCAGACGCTCAATCTTAATCAACTGACGAGATTCGGCCATGATCGCGCCAATCAGGAACGCGCCCAGCACCATGCTGTATTCGAGCTTCACCACCAGCAGGCAGAAGCCGAAACACAGGCCCAATACGGTGATCAACAGCATCTCGTTACTTTCGAACTTGGCCACGTAGGCCAGCAGGCGCGGCACCAGCAAAATGCCAATCACCAGCGCGACGATCATAAACAGCGAGAGCTTACCGACCGTGGAGAACACCTCGCCGGAACTGACCGTACCGCTCACGGCAATGCTCGACAGCAAGGCGATGATGCCGATACCGAGGATGTCCTCAACGATCAGCACGCCGAAAATCAGCTGGGCGAAGCGCTGGTTTTTCATCTTCAGGTCGTTGAGCGCCTTGACGATGATGGTGGTCGAGGAAATCGCCAGGATCGCGCCGAGGAACAGCGAGTCCATGGTGTTCCAGTCGAACCAGCGGCCGATTTCGTAGCCGATCCAGATCATCAGAATGATCTCGAGGAACGCGGCGATAAACGCCGTGGCGCCGACCTTGAACAGCTTGCGCAGGCTGAACTCCAGGCCCAGGCAGAACATCAGGAAGATCACCCCCAACTCGGCGAGGGTCTTGATCGTGTCTTCGTCGTGGATCAGGCCGAAGGGCGGGGTGTGGGGGCCGATGATGAACCCGGCAACGATATACCCCAGCACCACGGGCTGCTTGAGGCGGTGAAACAGGATGGTGACAACCCCCGCCACCAGCATGATCACGGCCAAGTCCTGGATAAAACTGATGGCGTGCATGGCGAGGGGCTCCTTAAGGGTACTGGCGCTTTTCCCACTTCCACCCGGACCTTGGAACGGTCGCAATAAGCGGAAGGAAAAGTCGGCCTTTGTCGTAAGAAATGCCCTGAGACGGGCTTTTGAAGGTTAACACCGCGACTTCCGGCAAAAAGCCGGTGCAATATATGGAAACAGATCGGTGACCGCGTGACGGCAAGCCGCCCACTGGCGTCCCGTAAGGGAGAGCGCTGCAAAGATTCCAGCACCCACAGAGGTGCCTCCCCAACCGATGCCTACAACCCGTGAGTGTGCTATGGAACCCGGAAACGCCCAGCTGTCGATGACGGTATTGATGACCCCTGACATGGCCAACTTCTCAGGCAATGTGCACGGCGGCACCCTGCTCAAGTACCTCGACGAAGTGGCCTACGCCTGCGCGAGCCGTTATGCCGGCCGCTATGTGGTGACCTTGTCGGTCGACCAGGTGATTTTTCGTGAGCCGATCCATGTCGGTGAACTGGTGACCTTCCTCGCCTCGGTCAACTACACCGGCAACACGTCGATGGAAGTGGGGATCAAGGTGGTGACCGAGAACATCCGCGAGCGCTCAGTGCGCCATACCAATAGCTGCTTCTTCACCATGGTGGCCGTGGACGACCAGCGCAAACCCGCCGCCGTACCGCCGCTGCAGCCGCAAAACAGCGAAGACAAACGCCGGTTCGTGCAGGCGCAGCAGCGTCGGCAGATTCGCCAAGAGCTGGAAAAACGCTACCAGGAAATCAAAGCCGACGGGCCGTAAGGCTCATTCCAACACGCAAAGAGGAAAGTGAGCACACACGCCGAAGCGCTGATCCAGCTGGTTCATGCGTTTCACGTGATCTTCGATCGTGTCTCGCCCGACTTTCTCGTTGGTGTCACGGTAGAACTGGGCCATGAGGCTATCGATCGCAGCTACCCGAGTGCGTACGGCAGGGCCCACCGGTTGCAGCCATTGCTCAAGCACAGCACTCTCGGTATCGCGCAGGTATGAACGGTACTTGTCGCGATAAATGCCCAACGTGCGTGCGTGTTGTTCCGTGACACCTTTATAGAACAATCGGAAGTTCTGCCGAAACTGATTCCAGTAGTCCTCAGGCAGAGTAAAACTGCCCAGGAACGCCTTGCGATCGGCAACGGACTCATCCTCAAGCAGTGCCGGCGAGATCGGCTGGCGATCAGTAACGTTGGGCTCGCGATGCTCGATCGATTGCACGCTGGCCTCGATGATCTTATCCATCATCGCCGTACGCTTCAGGGTGTCCGGTAATTGGCCGGGTATGACGGGCCGCTCGGTCACGCCAGACTCACTGACGTGAGGGCTGCAACCGCCCAGCAGCAAGGTCAGGGCCAGCGCAGCAGAACTCAGTGACGAATGCGACATGGTCGTCCTCATTGAGCGTAAGGGGCCAAAAGCCCGGAAGCCTATCGCTGCCCCTTGCGGTACTCGATCAGACTAATCCCTAAAAGCTGATCGGTGTCGCCTCAAAACGCACTCGAGGATGGGCGATGCGGTCCTGGGCGCGCACCAGTTCCAGCTCGTAGCTCGCGCAGGCCTGGGTTTCCAGCAGCACTTCATGCACCGCCGCCGCCGTGAACTCAAAGGCCGCCAACAGGCTGTCGCCCAACAGCACCCGCGCCAGGAACAATCCCGACGTCAAGTCGCCCACGCCCACCGGCTGACGCGGGAAGGCCAACAGCGGCCGACGCAAGTGCCAGCTGCCTTCAGCCGTTACCAGCAGCATCTCAAAGCCATCCGGTAGCTTGCCCGGATAATCCAAGTGCTTGACCAGCACGGCCTTGGGCCCGAGAGCCAGCAGCTCCCTGGCCATGCCCAGGCAATCAAACAGCGATTGCGGCTTGCGCCCGGCAAAGCTGTCCAGCTCCAGCTGGTTGGGGCAGAGGAAATCCGCCATGGCCGCCGCCTCGTCCAGCAGAAAATCGCTGACTTCCTGGGGCACGATGCAGCCCTTTTCCGGGTGGCCCATCACCGGGTCGCACAGGTACAAGGCCTTGGGGTTGATGGCCTTGATGCGCGCCACGCCGGTAAGAATCGCACGGCCTTGGTCGGCACTGCCCAGGTAGCCGGACAGCACCGCATCGCAGTTACCCAGCTCGCCAATCGCGGCAATGCCTTCCACCAGCGCCGGAATTTGCTGCGACGCCAACACTTCGCCCGCCCACTGACCATACTGGGTGTGGTTGGAGAACTGCACCGTGTTGAGCGGCCAGACGTTCACCCCGACCCGCTGCATGGGGAATACGGCGGCGCTGTTTCCGGCGTGGCCAAAGACCACATGAGACTGGATCGCAAGCAGATGAGGTGTGCGTTTCATGCGGGAGATTTCCGTAAAGCCGTTGAAATTCTGGCCGCGCAGTATGCGACTAAACACAGCCTATACGACAGGCCGGCGACACAGTTAAGCTGCTCTCACTTTGTTGGAGTTCACTGCATGCTGACCCTGGGAAACATCTTCGTATTGATGCTGTTGGCGACCTGCGCCGCTTGGGTGTGGCACAACCACGGCCTGCGCGAGCGGGCGCTGGAGCGGGTCAAGCAGCATTGCGCCAAGCTTGATATCGAACTGCTCGACGGCGCAGTAGCGCTAAAGCGCATCGGTTTTGTGAAAGATGCCAATGGTCGGCGCCGTCTGGCGCGCATCTATAACTTTGAGTTCACCGTGACCGGCGAAGCCCGCCATCCTGGGACAATCACCCAATTTGGCGCCCACAGCGCGCAGATCGAACTGGCGCCCTACCCGTTCGAGATCAAAACGCCGCTGCCCAGCGCTGAAGTGATCGAGCTGAGCCAATGGCGCCAGGACCACGCCAGCAAGAACCGTCACTGACGGCAGGCCGCTAACGCACGCTGCAAGGCGGCCACGTCCTGTGGCTGGCCGAAGATCAATTCAATACGTGAGTCGCGACGCCATTCGCTGGGTTGCCAGGTGAGGGTGCTGTTATCCACAGCATTGGCGCTGACCCAACCTTCGGCGCTGTGGATAACCAGTTTGGCACGGCGCCACTCAAGACTTGTCAGCCAGTGATACAAGCGCTGGGTGGCAAAGTGCTGGCTCGGGTGCCAGCGCCATCCAATACTCCACCCGCCTTCTTGAGCCTGGCTGAGGCAGATGGGCTGCGCGGGGTCGGCCCAGATAGCCGGCAGCTGCGCCAAGCCTTTGGGCACGTCGAAGTTATCCACAGCCGCGTTGGCCTGCGCATTCAGGCCCGGCAACCGTTCGAGCGGCAATTGCGCCTGGCGCGTCCAGTAAAGCGGGCAGTCGGGTAATTGCTGTTCAATGGCCTGGCGCTGCGCGGCATCCAGCGACTCATCCTTGTTCAACACCAACAGCCCGGCACTGGCCAGCGTCTCGCGTTGCGCATCAGGCAAAGGTTTGCCCGCCGCCAGCGCCTCGGCATCCAGCACCAGCACGCACGGCTGAACCGCCAACACGCCCTGCCACGGCGCCTGCCGCAATTGCTTGAGCAACTGCGCCGGGTGGCCAAGGCCCGAGGGTTCGATAAACAGCCGATCCGGCTTGGCCTTACGCAGCAGGCGGCCCAGGCCTACCTGGAACGGTGCACCATTCACACAACACAGGCAGCCGCCCGCTACTTCGCCCAGGGCAATGCCGTCGTCATCCTGGGTCAGCAAGGCGGCGTCCAGGCCGATCTGCCCGAACTCGTTGATCAACACCGCCCAGCGCTCGTTGGCCGGGCGTTGGGCAAGCAGGTGCTTGATCAGGCTGGTCTTGCCGGCGCCCAAAGGCCCGGCAATCACGTGGGTGGGAATGTTCTGCAGCATGTTGGGCATCTTTCAGACCGTGTAGAGCGTTTGATCCTACCCGGTTATGCGAGCCAATCCAGCGTCAGGATCAAGCGGCGCTCATCGGCCTTGAGTGCTGGCGAACGGTGAATCAAACCATGACCTTCGTTGCCATGCCATTTGGTGCCCTTAAGCATCGCCACTTCGCCGCAGAGAATCTGCTCGATACGCTCAGTGGGTTCCGCGTCCGGCTGGGCCAGTTTGCGGCGGTCCATCACGCCTTCGCGCAGCCACTGGCTGCCGATGCCCGCGTAAGTAGTGATCAGCCGCACCGGCACGTGGTCAACGTGAAAACGCGGGCACATGGCCTTGTCCAGCAGCCGCAAACGCACGCCAATGCGCTTGGCGCCAAGCAAACAGGCAAACGCGCTGACCAGCCACGACACATCGGCGATAAAGCCGTCGTAGCCTTCAAGATCACGGCAACTGGACGCCAAACCCTGCAAGTTCGGCACTGCGTCCTCGGTATTGAGTTCAATCACCAAGGACTCAGCCAACGGCTCGTTAAGCGCCACCAGCAAAGCACCAAACTGGGCGATATGCAGGGGCAACTGGCGTTGCCAAACCGCGAGGTTCACGCCGTCATTGAGCACGTCAGCCAGCGCCAGCGGGGTTTCACCACGAGTCTGGCGGATCACCGGGCGCAGCGGGATAACCGGGGCCAGCATCAGGCGACCTCCTCGAACCAAGGGCCAAACGGGTCGGCCAACTGGCGCCAACCCTCGACGCCCAGGGCCATTTCTTCATCGGTGAGCAAGCAGGCGTCCAGCTCGGCACGCATCTGGGTGAAGTCGATGTTTTGCCCGATAAACACCAGCTCCTGGCGGCAATCGCCGGTGCTCAGCTGCCAGTTGCCCATGATCGCCGCCGCGCTTTCTTCGTCCTGGGGCCATTGGCTTTTCGGCACAAAGCGCCACCAGCGCCCGGCAAAACCATGGCGCATCAGGCCGCCGGCCTGAGACCAACTGCCCGCATCCTGATGCTTGCTCGCCAGCCAGAAAAACCCCTTGGAGCGCAGCAGCTTGCCGTTCACCCACGGGCGGTCGATAAAGTCGAAAAAACGCTGTGGATGAAACGGGCGGCGCGCGCGATAAGCCGTGGAGGCGATGCCGTATTCTTCGGTTTCCGGCACATGTTCACCGCGCAGTTCCCGCAACCAACCCGGCGCCTGGGCGGCACGTTCGAAGTCGAAGCGGCCAGTGTTGAGGATCTTGTTCAGCGGTACTTCGCCCATGACCATCGGGATGATTTGCGCCTGGGCGTTGAGGCGCTCGAGGATCGCCATTAATTCTTCGCGCTCGCGGCTGCTGATCAGGTCGATCTTGCTGATCAGGATCACGTCGGCAAACTCGATCTGCTCGATCAGCAGGTCGGTGATCGAGCGTTCGTCCTCTTCACCCAAGGTTTCACCGCGTGAGGCCAGGCTTTCAGCGGCCTGATAATCGAGCAGGAAGTTCATGCCATCGACCACGGTGACCATAGTGTCCAGGCGCGCGACATCGGCCAGGCTTTGCTCGTTTTCATCGCGAAAGGTGAAGGTTTCGGCCACGGGCAACGGCTCGGAAATACCAGTGGATTCGATCAGCAGGTAATCAAACCGACCTTCCTTGGCGAGCTTTCCGACTTCTTCCAGCAAGTCTTCCCGCAAGGTGCAGCAGATGCAGCCGTTGCTCATCTCCACCAGTTTTTCTTCGGAGCGGTTAAGGGTGACGTCGCGCTGCACCTCGCTGCCGTCGATGTTGATTTCGCTCATGTCGTTGACGATCACCGCCACCCGCAGGTTGTCGCGGTTGCGCAGGACGTAGTTGAGCAGCGTGCTTTTACCGGCGCCGAGAAAACCGGACAACACAGTAACGGGGAGACGATTGGGCATCAGGTATTCCTCATCAGGGGTGGCCGGTCAAATCGCCCGTTTATGGCGTTCGCGCAGCTCTTCACGTTCTTTGGCTTCGATACTCAGGGTCGCGGTGGGGCGTAACAGCAGGCGTTTCAGGCCGATGGGGTCGCCGGTTTCACGGCACCAGCCGTACTCACCACGGGCGAGCAATTCCAGGGCGTCGTCGATCTTGTCCAGCAGCTTCTTTTCACGCTCCAGCAGGCGCAGTTGCCATTGGCGCTGTTCTTCGGCGCTGCCCACATCCGCGGGGTCGCTGTTGGTTTCTTGCTCACGTAGCACCAGGAACTCGGCTTGGATGCGCGCCTGCAGTTCGTAGCGCTGGCTCAGCAGCAGTTCGCGGAAGAAACCTTGCTGGGCTTCATTCATGTAGTCGCAGGGCGGTTGCGCCAGCAGGTCTTGTTCAGTCATGGAGAGCGGTTCACGGGTCAGGCTGTGCTACGATGTTATAGTATAACAATGAGAATAAGCCAATCTCCCTTGCTCGTCACGACGAAGGGCGCAATGCTTGAACACTTTCTTGCCCCGAGAAGCCCTATGAAATACCTGGTGTGCGCACTGTTGTTGGCGGTGGCAGGACCGGCCTGCGCCCAAGCGCCGAGCCTGTTGGCAAACTGCACGCGCAGCGCCAACCTGCTGGCCTGTGTGGACCCGTTGGGCAATGCCTATAGCGTGGCGACTGTGGGCAGCACCACGTACTTGCGAGGTTTCGAGGTGATCGGCAAACGCTACTGGGCACAGACCAACAGCCGCTATGGGCAGCTGACGTTCTTTACCGGGTTGGCGTCCGATGGTGAGGCGTGGGTCGGCTATACGCGCCGCGTGGGCTGGACCACGATCAACCGGTTTTCCAGTTCAGGCGGCACCCGCGCGACGTTCACCTGCAGCCGTATGACCGGCTGTTAGACCTGGCCGTTCTTCTGCTCCTGAACCCAGGCCATGTAGCTGTTCATCGGCGGGTTCTTCTCGAAGTATTTTTTCAAGCCCTCGAACAGCCCATCCGCCACCGCCTGTTGATGGCGCGCCGTCACCAGCCGCTGGGCGTCCTGGGTGTTGGAGATAAACCCGGTCTCGACCAGGATCGACGGCACGTCCGGTGATTTGAGCACCGCGAAACCTGCTTGCTCCACGCGCTTCTGGTGCAGCGTGGTGATGCTTTGCAAGCTGCCCAGCACCGAGCTGCCCAGTTGCAGGCTGGAGGCGATGGTGGCGTTCATCGACATGTCGAGAATCACCCCGGCCAGCATCGGGTCCTTGTCCTTGAGATTGAGCAACGTAGTGGCGCCCAGCAAATCCGCACCGTTTTCACGCTGCGCCATGAAGCGCGCCGTGGCGGAGGTGGCGCCGCCTTCAGACAACGCATACACCGACGCTCCGGATGCTGTAAGCCGTGGCGCGGCATCGGCGTGCACCGAAATAAACATATCGGCCTTGTGCTGACGGGCAATCTCCACGCGCTTGCGCAGCGGCACGAAGAAGTCGTCGTTGCGCACCAGTTTCACGTCAAAACCCTTCTCGCGCTTCAAACGTTTGGCCAGCAATTGGGCGATGGACAGCACCACGTCTTTCTCGCGCTGGCCCTTGGAGCCGATCGCGCCTGGGTCTTTGCCGCCGTGGCCGGGGTCGACCACCACGATGATGTCGCGCTTGGGATGGGCTTTATCCACCGGCGCAATCAAGGGCGGCGGTTCGGCGGCGATTTGGCGCGGCGCGTGGGTAGCGTTGGTCAGGTCGAGTACCAGGCGATGGCCTTGGCCATCCTGCGGCGGCAACAAGAAGCTGTTGAGCTGCATTGGCGCGGCCAGGTCCAGCACGATACGCGTATCACCTTTGCCAAAATGCCCAGAACGGATCGAGGTAATCCCGCTGTTTTTCAGCGCCAGCTGCGAGAAATCACCGCTGAGCCCGGCGCCGCTCAAGTCGATGATCAGGCGTTCCGGCGCGGTCAGGGAAAAGGTCTTGTATTGCACCGGGCCGCTGAGGTCGAACACCAGCCGCAGTTTGTCGTCGGAGCGCCACAGGCGCGCATTACGAATCTGTGTGGCGAAGGCCCCCAATGGAAAGGTGAACAGAGGGCTGACCAGCAGCAGGTTGAGGAGCTGACGTCTGTGCATGACATGTACCGCAAATAGAGGAGCGTCCCTGCTCGACATGACTGAAGAAAGGCTGGAACAGAAAAAGCATCGTCGACTCAATAGTTATAATATAACATGTCTTTTTATTTCCAACGATGGACCTGCTCATGAATGCGCTGACTCTGCCGGATATCGCCGCGCAGGCTTCACGCCAAGCCTTGCCGCTCGACTGGGTGGGCATGTGCGGCATCGCCTTGCCCATCCTCGTCGACGGCCAACGCCTGGCTGCCACTGCCGATGCGGGCGTCAGCCTGGACGACGGCGAGGCCCGTGGCATTCATATGTCACGCCTGTACCTGGCCCTGGAAATGCTCGACCAGCAGCTTCTTACGCCTGCACTTCTGCGTAATGTACTGCAGCGCTTTCTGGAGAGTCATGAAGGTTTATCTAAGAACGCGTACCTGCGAATTCACACGGATTTGCTGCTAAAACGTCCGGCGCTGGTCAGCCCATTAGCTGGCTGGAAAAGCTACCCGGTGTGCATCGAGGCGCGTCTGGAAAACCAGATGTTCCACGTGGAACTAAAAATTGACGTTACATACTCCTCAACCTGCCCCTGCTCCGCTGCGCTCGCCAGGCAATTGATTCAGCAGCAATTTGTTCAAGATTTCGCCAACACGCCGCTGCAACACGAAGACGTGCTGACCTGGCTCGGCAGCGCCAACGGCATCGTCGCCACACCCCACAGCCAACGCAGCAGCGCAGAGCTTTCCATCCAGTTGGACGCCAACCAGTCCACCTTGCCGCTCACCAACCTGATCAACGACGTCGAGGCCGCCCTCGGCACCGCCGTGCAAACCGCTGTGAAACGTGCGGACGAACAAGCCTTCGCCTTGGCCAACGGGCAGAACCTGATGTTCTGCGAAGACGCCGCCCGCCGCCTGAACCTCGCCTTGAAACGCTCGGATGCCGTCAAAGCCTTCCACCTGAAAGTGATCCATGCCGAAAGCCTGCACGCGCACGATGCCGTGGCTGAAAGCCGCTGGACGAGAGACTCTGCATGATCACCTGTAACGCTTTGCGTTGGGGCGCACCTGGGCAACCACTCACTCCAGCGCTGGATTTGACCCTGGAAAAAGGCAGCCTCACCGGCATCATCGGCGCCAACGGCACTGGCAAAAGCAGCCTGCTCAAAGTCATCGCAGGCCTGCAAAAACCGCTGGCGGGAAAAGTCAGCGTGGCGGTCCCACGCCGCGGTGGCCTGTCGTTCCTGCCACAGCAACAACACCTGGATCGGCAGTTCCCAATCAGCCTGCAGGCGTTGGTCGCCGCCGGTTTCTGGGGCACTCAGCTAACCCCGCCACAACGCAACGAACGCCTGCAAGCCGTCTTGGAGGATTGGTGCCTCAGTGGCCTGGAGCATCGCCCGTTGATGGCATTGTCCGGCGGCGAACTGCAACGCGCCCTGCTCGCCCGCATGAGCCTTGCCGAAGCGCCCGTGTTGTTGCTCGACGAACCCCACGCCGCCCTCGACGAAGACGGCCAGGCGCTGTGCTGGAAACACATCCACGCCTGGCACGATCAAGGCCGCACGATCATCGTCGTCTGTCACGACCTGGCATCGGTGCGCCATCACACCCCGCACGTGGTGCAGATCAAAAGCACCGGCTGCGTGTTCGGCCCCAGTAAAGAACTGATCCGCCCGCAACCTCACATGCAGGTGGTCTGATGCACTTCGCCGCCCACTTGTGGATGCCGTTCCTCGACTTCGTGTTTATGCGCCGTGCACTCATTGGCGGGCTGGTGCTCGCGTGCAGCACCGCGCCGCTGGGTGTGTTTCTGATCCTGCGGCGCATGAGCCTGATCGGTGACGCCGTGGCCCACGGCATCCTGCCTGGCGCCGCATTGGGCTTCTGGTTTGCTGGCCTCAGCCTGCCCGCGCTGACCATCGGCGGCCTCGGCGCGGGCCTGAGCATGGCCGGCTTGGCCGCGTGGATCACGCGCCGCACCGGCCTGCGCGAAGACGCCAGCCTCGCCGCCATCTACCCCATCTCGCTGGCCGCCGGTGTGCTGATCCTCGGCCTCGCCGGTAAGCGCCTGGACCTGCTGCACCTGCTATTCGGCTCAGCCCTGGCGGTGGATGAAACCACCCTCACCGGCATGCTTTGGGTCTCCGGTTTCAGCCTGATCGCCATGGCGCTGATCTACAAACCGCTGCTGCTGGACACCCTCGACCCGCTGTTCCTGCAAACCGTCAGCCGCCTCGGCCCGATCGCCCACGGGTTGTTCCTGACCTTGGTGGTGCTGAATCTGGTGATTGGTTTCCAGGCCATCGGCGCGTTGATGGTGGTGGGTTTGATGATGTTGCCGGCGATTGCTTCACGCTTCTGGAGCCGGCGCCTGCCGGTGTTGATCGCGGTATCGGCGGTGCTGGGATGCCTGTCGGTGTGGTTCGGTTTGTTGCTGTCGTTCTACTACTCGCTGCCCAGCGGCCCGGCCATCGTGCTGGTGGCTGGCGGTGGGTATTTGCTGTCCGTGATCTTCGGTCCGGTGCACGGCTTGCTGCGCCGCCCGCCTTTGCTTACATCCCAATGAGGTGTTTCCCGATGCGCGCTCTACTCGTGCTGTTCAGCCTGCTGCTGCCTTTGTCGATGGCCCAGGCCGCCGACAAGCTCCAAGTGGTTACCAGCTTCAGTATTCTCGATGACATCACCCACCAGATCGGTGGCGACCACATCCAGATCAGCAACATGGTTGGCCCGGACGCTGACGCCCACACCTACGAACCCACGCCGGATGACGCCAAAGCGCTGCTCAAGGCCAAGCTCATCATCAAGAACGGCCTGGGCTTTGAACCTTGGCTGGACCGCCTGGTAACCAGCACAGAAACCAAAGCCACGGTCGTGACCGCCAGCAAGGGCGTGATCTCCCACACCATGGACGAAGACGGCGAAACCATCCCCGACCCGCACGCCTGGCACAACTTGGCCAACGCCGAAATCTATGTGAATAACATCACCAAGGCACTGGTGGCGGCCGACCCAAGCAACAAGGCGGACTACCTGCGCAACAGCCAAACCTACCTGAAAGAAATCTACCGCCTGCTGGCCGAAGCCAAGACCAAGTTCGGCGCGCTGCCACCGGGCAACCGTCGCATCGTCACCTCCCATGACGCCTTCGGTTACCTGGGCCAAGCTTATGGCATCCAGTTCCTGGCGCCCCAAGGTCTGTCGACTGAACGTGAGCCGTCGGCCGCCGAAGTCGCTGCGCTGATCACCCAGATCCGCAAGGACAAGGTCAAAGCCGTGTTCGTGGAAAACATCAAGGACTCGCGCCTGCTCAAGCAGATTGCTGACGAAAGCGGCGCACAGATCGGCGGCACGCTGTACTCCGACGCCCTTGCCGCCGAAGGCCCGGCCAGCACCTTCACCGGGCTGTTCGAGTACAACCTCAACACCCTGTGCGCCGCCCTGAGCAAGCCATGACCTTGAGCATGCTCGACCTGGAAGCGGCTGCCATCGGCAGCCGCTTCCCACTCGAACCGGTGCTCGACGCCCTGCCGTGGAACAGCGACGGCCTGATTGCTGCCATCGCCCAGCAGCACGGCAGCGGCGAAGTGTTGATGCTCGCCTGGATGAACCGCCAGGCCCTCAGCGAAACCCTGGCCACCGGGCAGGTCTGCTACTGGTCGCGCTCGCGACGGCAGCTGTGGCGCAAAGGCGAACGCTCCGGCAACCGGCAACGACTGCTCGAGGCACGTTTGGACTGCGACGGCGACGCGGTACTGCTGATCGTCGACCAACAAGGCCCGGCCTGCCACACCGGCCGGCCGACCTGTTTCTACAACGCCATCGACGGCGCCTACGTTCATATCATCACCTCGCCCCTTAAAAAGGAGCCCACTGCATGATCCGCAAGAACCCTTCCGGCGATCTGCCGGTGATTGCCGAGTCGGCCTACGTCGACAAAACCGCGATCATCTGCGGCAAGGTCATCATCGGCGAGAACGTGTTTGTCGGCCCTTACGCGGTGATCCGTGCCGACGAAGTCGACGCCACCGGCGACATGGACCCGATCACCATCGGTGCCAATTCGAATATCCAGGACGGCGTGGTCATCCACTCCAAATCTGGCGCGGCGGTGACGATCGGAGAATTCACGTCCATCGCACATCGCTCCATCGTCCACGGCCCGTGCACCGTTGGCGACCGCGTGTTTATCGGTTTCAACAGCGTGCTGTTCAACTGCGCCGTCGGCGATGGCTGCGTGGTGCGCCACAACTCAGTGGTCGATGGCCGCGACCTGCCCGCCGCCTTCTATGTGCCCTCCACCACCCGCATCGGGCCGAACACCGACCTGTCGCAATTCCCGCCGGTGAGTGTCAGCGCTTCGGAGTTTTCCGAAGACGTGGCGCGCACCAACGTCGACCTGGTGCGCGGTTACAAAGCCCTGCAAAACGAGTTCTGAACCATGAGCCGCCTGCTGATTCGCAATGCCCGCCTGGTGAATGAAGGCCGGGAGTTCGATGCCGATGTACTGGTCGCCAACGGCCGCATCGAGAAGATTGCCGCCAGCCTCGAAGGCTACAACGAACCGGTAGAAATCGACGCCCAGGGCCAATGGCTACTGCCCGGCATGATCGATGACCAGGTGCACTTTCGCGAACCTGGCGCGCCCGACAAAGGCAGTTTCTACAGCGAGTCCCGCGCGGCGGTGGCCGGTGGCATTACCAGCTTCATGGACATGCCCAACACCAACCCCGCCACCCTGAACCTCCAAGCCCTGGCCGATAAGAAGCGAAGGGCCGCATTGAATTCGGTGGCCAACTACGGCTTTCACTTTGGCGTGAGCAACGACAACCTAGACACCGTCGCCGCCCTCGACCCGCGCGAAGTGGCCGGGGTCAAAGTGTTCATGGGCGCCTCCACCGGCAACATGCTGGTGGACGACCCGCGGATTCTGGAGCGGCTGTTTGCCGAAGTACCGACCATCCTCCTCGCCCACTGCGAACACACGCCGAGCATCCTGGCGAACGAGCAGCGCCTGCGTGAGCGCTTCGGCGAGCACATTCCCGCCGTCGCCCACCCGCTGATCCGCGATGCCGAAGCCTGTTATCGCTCATCGTCTTTTGCGGTGGAACTGGCCAAGCGTCACGGCACGCGCCTGCACGTGCTGCACCTGACCAGCGCCCGCGAGCTGGCCCTGTTCGAGGACAAACCCTTATCGGAAAAACGCATCACCGCCGAGGTCTGCCTGCACCACTTGCTGTTCGATGACCGCGACTATCACCGCCTCGGCCACCAGATCAAATGCAACCCGGCGATCAAGACCCGCGCCGACCGCGACGCCCTGCGCCTGGCCCTGCTGAGTGACCGTCTGGATGTGATTGGCAGTGATCATGCGCCGCATACCTGGGCGCAGAAACAGTTGGGCTATCGCGAAGCGCCGTCAGGCCTGCCGCTGGTGCAGCACGCGTTGCCGGCGTTGTTGGAGTTGGTGATCGACGGGCATTTGCCGCTGACCACGCTGGTGGCGAAGACCAGTCACCGTGTGGCCGACTTGTTCGCCATCCCGGACCGAGGTTATCTACGCGAAGGCTATTGGGCCGACTTGGTGCTGATCAAACCCGAGCCCGAAGGCAAACCCGTCAGCAGCCAACCGATCCTCGCGCGCTGCGGCTGGACGCCCTTTGCCGAGCGCAGCTTTCGCCACAGCGTCAGCACCACGCTGGTGTCCGGCCACCTGGCGTGGCACAACGGCCAGGTGGTCGACAGTTGCCAGGGGTTGCCCCTGCATTTTCTGCGTTAAGCGCGGGGTTTGACCGTACCGCAATCGTTGCCCAGCCACTGGGCGTGCGTGTCCAGGCTGCCCTTCTGCTGGATGCCGGTGGCATTGAAGGTGCCGTTAACGGTGGTGGTGAATTCCTGCTGGCTCTGGAAGGTCGCAACGCCAGTGCCTTGGGCTTTCGGACAACTGAAGCGGAATTTCCATTGGTTGCCGGTTTTGTCGGTCACTTCCTGTTTGCAGCCCGATTGAGGGTCGGTCAACGGGATCGAATCAGAAGCAACCTGGGCGGGCGTGAGGCACACCTGCACGCCTTTACCCGCCATGGTGATGCCCTGCTTTTCGAGCATGGCGCGCTGTTCAGGCGTCATCTGTTGCTTGAGCTGACCGAGGATCAGCGACAGGTCCGGCAAGTCCTGGTTATCGACTTTCATATTGCTGGTGGTCAATTCCCACAAGCCCGGCGCCAGCATCTGCGCCTGAGCCGCCACGGGCAGCGTCAATCCAACAACCATGGCCAAACCAAGCAGACGAGCATTCATCGGGTAACTCCTGGGTAATTGTGGGCGTTAGACGCCGTAAAGTTGCCAGTGTTGCACGGCAAATAAAATAGCGACATTCACCGCTGTTCATGGTCTGTTAGGCACTGGATTGCCTGGAGTTACGTCGTTCATGGATTTTTTTGGCCCGCACCTGCTCGCCTACTTCATTGCCACGCTGCATTTTCTCGGGACTCTGGCCGCGATCCACGCCGTGCTGACCGTCAGGACCGCCCAAGGCTCTATCGCCTGGGCCTTGTCGCTGATGTTCATGCCCTACCTGACGCTGATCCCTTACCTGATCTTCGGCCGCAGCACCTTCGACGCGTACATCCAGGCCCGTCGCCAAGCCAACCAAGAAATGCACACCGCCATTACCGAGCTGAACTGGCGCCCTTGGGTCGAAGAAGCCCTGGCCGCGCGCAACTCCAGCGCCTACGCGTCCCTGCGCGCCATGCCCAAGCTGGGCCGCATGCCGTGCCTGGCCAACAATGAAGTGCGCTTGCTGATCAATGGCGAAGCCACGTTCAGCGCGATTTTCGAGGCGATTCGCAACGCCAAGACCGCCGTGCTGTTCCAGTTCTTCATCATTCATGACGACGATCTTGGCAGGCAGTTGCATGCCTTGCTGAAGGAAAAAGCTGCCGAAGGCGTAGATATTCACGTGCTCTACGACCGCATCGGCAGCCACGCCCTGCCCTACAGTTATGTGCAGTCGCTGCGCGACGCTGGAGTCAAAGTCAAAGCGTTCGCCACCCGCAGCGGTTGGCTCAATCGCTTTCAGGTCAACTTCCGCAACCACCGCAAGATCGTGGTGGTGGACGGCATCACCGGGTTTGTCGGTGGGCATAATGTCGGTGATGAGTACTTGGGCAAAAAGCCGCCGCTGGCACCGTGGCGCGATACCCATGTGCAGGTCACAGGCCCTGTAGTGGCATGCCTGCAGGAGTCGTTTGCCGAAGACTGGTTCTGGGCCGCACGAGAATTGCCGCCGCTGATCCTGCCGGACGCTTACCCCGAAGACGGTGTGCTCTGCCAGTTGCTCGCCAGTGGGCCGGCCGACCCGTATGAAACCTGCTCACTGTTTTTCGTCGAGGCCATTCACGCAGCGACCGAGCGGGTGTGGATCACCAGCCCGTATTTCGTGCCCGATGAAGCCGTGTTCGCGGCCCTGCGCCTGGCGGTGCTGCGCGGCGTGGATGTGCGCCTACTGCTGCCGTCGCGGCCGGACCACCGCATCGTCTATGCCGCTTCCAGCCTGTATGCGATCGAAGCGGTACGCGCCGGCGTGCGGGTGTTCCGCTACAAGCCGGGCTTCCTGCATCAGAAAGTGGTGTTGGTGGACAGCGAAATCAGCGCCATCGGCAGTGCGAACATGGACAACCGCTCGTTCCGGCTGAATTTTGAAGTGATGTTGCTGACGGTCGATGAAGCCTTTGCCAGCGAGGTGGAGCAGATGCTGCTGGATGACTTCGCCTTGGCCCATGAGGTCAGCCAGGAGGAAAGCCTTGAGACCCGCCGCCTGCAACATCTGGGCATGCGGGTAGCACGGCTTATTTCACCCATCCTCTGAACACAACAGAACAAACGTGGGAGCTGGCAAGCCAGCTCCCACGTTTTTTAGACCTTCGGTGTTCCTAAGTCAGCGGTAGATATCTTCCCGCGTCCACGGCAGTTCATGGCTGCCATCGGCATGCGGTTTTACCGCCAATATCTGGTGCAAATTGATCCAGCCCCGCGCAAACGCATACGCGCAACCCGCCAAATACAGCCGCCAGATGCGTAACGCTTGCTCCGGCACCCTCTTCGCCGCCGCTTCCAGGTTGTCTTCCAGGCGCTCGCTCCAATGGTCCAGCGTGCGCGCGTAGTGCAGGCGCAGGCTTTCGACGTCGACCACTTCCAGCCCGACCTCGCTTATTTCCGCCGTCATCATCGCCAGGTGCGGCAACTCGCCGTTGGGGAACACATAACGCTCGATAAACTCACCGGCGCCACGGCCAACTGGGCGGCCGTCGATGTGTTTAGCAGTAATGCCGTGGTTCATCACCAGGCCGCCTTCACGCACTGCGCCAAACAGGACCTTGCAGTACTGCGCCAGGTTGGCGTGGCCGACGTGTTCAAACATGCCCACGCTCACCACTTTGTCGAAACGACCGTCTTGCGGCAGGTCGCGGTAGTCGAGCAGTTGCAGGTCCACCTGGCCTTCCAGGCCCTCGGCTTTGACCCGTTCCCGGGCCAACTCCAGTTGCTCCTTGCTCAGGGTGATGCCAAACACTTTGACCCCGAACTCACGCGCCGCAAACCGCGCCAGCCCGCCCCAACCGCAGCCTACGTCGAGCAAATACTCACCCGGCTGCAAGCGCAACTTGCGGCACAGATGGCGAAATTTGTCTTGTTGAGCTTGGTCGATGGATTCGCTGCCGGTTTCGAAATAACCGCAGGAGTACGCCATGTCCTGGTCCAGCCACAGCTGGTAGAACTCGTTGGACAGGTCGTAATGGTAGGAAATGGCCGCTGCGTCAGTGGCCTTGTCGTGGATCGAGCGCACCGGACGACTTCCCTCGTCGTCATCAATCAGGGCGTGACTCAACTCGTCACACACCCGGATCACTTCGGTGATGGAGCCTTCCAGCTCCAATTTGCCCTCGACGAAGGCTTCGCCCAATGAGTCGAGCGTTGGATGGGTCAGACTGGACACAAACGTGGGGTCCTTCACCACGATGGTCACACTGGGCTCGGGGCCCAAGTTGAATTCATGGCCGTCCCAGAGTCGAAGACGTAGCGGTAGCTTAAGATTCTGTAAGGCCGGTGGAAGTTGCGCGAGCATGAGTAATCCCCCTTGTTTCAGACGTCTGGTTTGAGGGTAGACCATCCGAAGACAAAGTAGGAGGCTATCGAATTGATAGCGCTATTCTATAGGCCTCGTCGCTCGAGCAAACCGTCCTGGATCCACTGTTTCAGCCACGTAACCGCTTGCAGTGGCGCACCCTCTCCAGTAGTGACTGCCAACTCTGCGCACAGTTCTGAAAAACTCCAGCCAGTGGTCACCATTCCCGCCAACGCGCAGGCTTCGGCCGGCTCCAGGCTGCGGTAATGGCACACGTTCTGGTGACGCCACACCAGGCAAATCTGCGCCAATTCCAATGCCTTGCTGTCAGGGAAATCCGATTCATCTTTGCTGGCCCGCCAGATCGCCACGCTGTTGAAATGGCACAGCACCTGCTGCACCGACGGCGCCAGAGTGACCTGCAAACCCGGCCAGTCTTCGGGTGCCAATTGCGCCATGTCATTCAGGCTCAGCGGCTCGCCCTGCGGCGCGTCAAAGGCCAGGGTAAACGCCCACTCCAACCGCGCCAGCTCGGCCAGCGGCGCGCTTTGCTCAGCCACCAGATGCTCAACGAGAAACGCCGGGAACCGCTCGCCCAGCCATCGCAGGCTGTAATGGGCAGACGGATAACGCCGCACATAGGCGTGTGTCAGTAACGCGAATTCATCGTCCCCCAGCCAATACCAGATGGCGCCGAAGTCATGCCGCAACACTTCTTGCAGTCGGGCGACATAGGCGTTGTGATAAATCGCCAGGCCCGTGTCCACGTCCAGGGTCGGCCCGCCCAGCAAGGTGGCGGCAAAACAATGGTTGGCCACCGAGGTTTCACACAATAGATGCTGTTCAAAGGCCAGCTGCCAATCAATCAGGCGCATAACGCCCTCCTGGCCAACGCGGCAGCGCCCAGTTCACGGGCCTTGCTCAGCTCGGTGAGCAGCTCTTCGAAAGGTGGGAAATGGTCATCGCGCTCCAACAACGTCGACACCGGCCCCAACAGCTCCAACGTTTGCTGATAAAGCGCCCACACCGGGTCGCAGACCGGATGGTCGTGGGTATCGACCACGTAATCGCCGTAATCCATATGCCCGGCCAAGTGCAGCTGGCGAATGCTTTCGGGCGGCAGGCTGCGGATAAAGGTCCAGGCGTCGAACCCGTGATTACGCGAGCTGACATACACATTGTTGACGTCCAGCAACAGCTGGCAGCCCGTGAGATGAGCCAAGGCATTGAGGAATTCCCACTCGGTGAATTCATCCGCCTTGGAGCGCACGTAGCTGGAGACATTTTCCAATACTAACGGGCGCTGTAACACGTCCTGCACTTGGCGCACGCGGCCGGCTACGTGATAAAGGCTTTCTTCGGTGTAAGGCAGTGGCAGCAAGTCGTGCAATTGGTGCGCACTGCCACGGCTCCAGCACAGGTGATCGGAAATCCACGCGGGCTGAATGCGCTCGGCGAGCTGTTTGATTTGTTTGAGGTAATCGATATCGAGGGCATGCGGCCCACCGATGGACAGGGACACACCGTGCATCACCAAGGGATAACGCTCGGCTATCGCGTCCAGGTAATACAAGGCTTTACCGCCCTGGACCAGATAATTCTCGGAGATCACTTCGAACCAATCCACGGCCGGCGATTGTTCAAGGATCTGCTGGTAGTACTCACTGCGTAAACCCAGGCCGTAACCCAGACTTGGAAGGGACGCGGACATGACTCACTCCAAGGCAAAGTGTCCGCAGCGGTGGGGGGCATCCGCTGCGGGTGCACTTGGTTGCCGGTTATTCGCCGACGGTGCCGCCTTTCTGGTCGCACATGGCTTTGCTCATGGAGAGGAAGCCCTGGCCTTTGCAAGAACCCTGACCTTTGCACGCGTGGTCTTTGGTTTTGCAGTCGTTCTGGCCTTTGCAAGCGTTGACGCCATAGCAATGCACAGCGGTATCAGCGGCTTGAGCCTGAGTGGCAACACCAGCAAACATAGTAGCGGCGGCCATTGCGAGGGCGGCACCAGCAGCAGCGGATTTGATGTTCATCGTGTATTCCTCATGATCGGTAGTGGAGCCGGTCTGAACGGATTGTTCAGTCTCGACATACCACTAGAGTGAGGTCCCTTATCCGCGTTACAGCCGTGTGCAAATATTTCTAAAATTAATCGTCGAGCTTCAAAAGCGGCTCCTGAAAGCGCAGCAAACGCCCGGCGTTGCCCAGTACCAGCAAGGTGCTGAGGTTATGCAACACCGCCGCAATCATCGCGCCTGCGGCCCCCAGCCAGCCAAACGCGGCGAACACGACGATGGCCAAGGTCCAACCCAAACCGATGATCACGTTGACCTGCAACGTATGGCGGCACTGGCGACTCAAACGCACACAGGTGCCCAGGCGGCGCAGATCGCTACCGATCAACACCACATCCGCCGAAGCGAGTGCAATGTCCGCCCCGCCCGCGCCCATCGCCACGCCGACCACGCCCGCCTTGAGCGCCAGCGAGTCGTTGATACCGTCACCGACCACCATCGGGCGGAAGCCGCTGCTGATTTCCCCCAGCACGCGGTTGAGTTTGTCTTCCGGCAGCGCCTGGGCTTCGACGTCGCTGATGCCCACGTCCAGCGCCAGGCTGTCCGCCACGCTTTGACGGTCGCCGGTCAGCAGCAGTTGGCGGCCCAGGCCCAAGTCCCGCAGTTCTTGCAGTGCCTGACGCGCTTCCGGCTTGACGCTGTCAGCCAGCAACAGCCAGGCGAGAAATTGCCCGTTCAGTGCCAACCCGGCAATCGGCCCGTCATGATTCGGGACTGCGGTAGTGGTAATACCCAGTTGCTCAAACAACTCCGGGCGCCCCAAGGCCGCTTCGCCCTGCTCGGTCTGCGCCACCACGCCAAGCCCCTGACGTTCGCGGATATCCGTGAGCCCCAGCATTTGTTCCTGCGTCGCCAACCCCGCCAGCGCGCGGCTGACCGGGTGACTGCTGGCCGAACCCAGGCTGGCCGCCAGGTTCAGCAGCACCTGCCGATCCGGCGCCGTGGTTTCGACAGATTGCAGGTGCAGCGTGCCAAAAGTCAGCGTGCCGGTCTTATCCACAACCAACGACGTCAGGTCCGCCAGCTCTTCGAGGAACGCCGAGCTGCGAATCAAAATCCCGTGCCGCGCCGCCACCGCAATCCCGGCAATCGCCGTGGCCGGTGCCGACAGCACCAACGCACACGGGCACGCCGCCACCAGCACGGCGAGCATTGCCTGCGCGTCATTGGTCACAAACCAGGTCACCGCCGCCAGCAGCAACACCAGCACCATATAGCTGCCGGCGTAACGCTCAAGCAGCCGCGTGATCGGCGGCTTGGAACGCTCGGCGTTCTGCATCAGCGCGATAACCTTGCCCAAGGTCGATTCATTACCCGTGCGGGTCACTTCAAGGCGCAGCAAACCGTCGAGGTTGATCGCGCCACCAAACACCTGCACGCCGACACTGGCTTCCAGCGGCACCGACTCACCCGTAATGGGCGCCGTGTCCAGGCTCGCCTGGCCCGACAGCACCACGCCATCGGCGGGCACGCGGTCACCGGCACGCACTTCGACGATATCGCCCGTGTTCAGCGTGCCGTTATCCACTTCCACAATGCTGCCGTCAGCCTGCACCAAACGCGCGTGGCTGCGGGTCAGCTTGCCCAGCGCATGAATCGCTTCCTGGGAGCCGATCACGCTGCGCTCTTCCAGCACATGGCCGAAAATCATGATGATCGGCAGCAAGGCGGCGGTCAGCAGGTCGCCCGTGGCCCACGCGCCAATCATCGCCAGGGCGATCAACTGGTCGGTGATGCCATGCAGGCTCGGGTAACGCAGGCTGTACCAGGCCGAGCGCATCACCGGCACGGCCACCAGTAAGGAGGCGACCCCAAGCAGCAGTTGGCTCACACCGTTCTGGTCCGGCGCCAGCCAGCGCCACACCAACCCCAATACCAGCAAGCCCAACGCCAACATGGCCAGGGTCAATTGCCGGGCAGCACTGCGCTGCTCGGCGGACGTCAGCATAGGCGCGCTCATTGTTCGGCTCCCTGAATGATCAAACGGGAGTCGTCTTTAGGATCGACCGTGGTCACGGAACCGGCCTGGCCGAGAATCTTCGGCAGGCGCTCGCGGTACAGCCGTAGCATCAAGCCCGGGTCTTTGACCTGGGCCAGGCTTGCGACGGTGGCGGTTTGCGCCTGGGCATTGGCCAGGCGCTCACTGGCCTGGGCGTGGGCGACTTGCACCACGCGGTCGGCCTCTTGGTTGGCGGTTTGGGTGAGTTTTTCCGCGTCGGTACGCGCATTGGCCACGGCTTTGTCGGCTTGCTGGCTGGCAGTCAGCACTGCGTTGAATGCATTCACCGCCGGGCCCGGCAGGCTCGATTGCACATCGACACGGGTCACTTCGATGCCCAGTCCCAAACCGGTGGAAGCCAACTCCGCCAGACGCTTATTGATGCCTTGCACCAGATCACCACGCAGCCGCTCACGGCGCTCGGCGGCGCCATTATCGCTGCCGATCAATTCCGGGCGCGCCACCAGAATCGTGTCCAGATCGCGCGCGGCCGTCAGGGCCACGGCGCTGCGCGTCACCAGGCGGTCCAACGCCGGCAGCACATGCTCGCCTTGCAGCACAAACGCGTAGGGTTCGGTGACCTTGTAAAACACCCGCACATCCAGCTGCACCACCCCGGCATCGCCGGTCAGCAGGTAACCGGAGCCGGCCAGTGCGTCGCTCAACGGCGTGGCAAAACTGGCCACGCGGTCGGCCTGCGTTGCCGCGTCGGAGCGCAGAAGGTTCTCCACGCGACGTTCGATCACGCGGTCCGCCGCCGGCAACAGCACCACGTGCTCGAACGGCTGCGGCCACGCCAGCAACAGCCCGGCATTTTGAATACGGTCCAGCGCGCCGAAGTGCAACACCACCGCACGGTTCTGCGGGTCGATCTGGCGCACATTGGAAAACGCCCAGGCCAACGCCGCCAACACGGTCACCGCGTACAGCGCCAGGAAGGTCAGGCGCCCAGCCTGGATCCATGGGCTGTCCGGGCTGTCACGCTCACTCATGGTTGAACATCCTTCGGCCCATCGACCAGCGCGCGGAACGGCGCAGCGTCGGTGCGCAGGATGATCTTGGTGCCCGGCGTCACCACCGTGCCCAAAGTGTCCAGCGAGCGCAGCAAGTTATACAGCTGCGGATTACCGGCGTAGGCACGCCCATAAATCTGTGCGGCTTCGACCCGCGACTGCGCCTCGATGTCGGCGGCTTTCACGGTGGCATCAGCCTGCACGATGCGCGCATCACGCTCGGCGGCGGAGCGAATCTGCGCCGCTTCACGTTTGCCCACGGCCGTGCGCTCGGTGGCGATGGTTTCGCGCTCGGCACGCATGCGGTCGACGGTGGCGGTGAGCGTCACCGACGGCAGCGTCAGGCGCTCGACACCGACTTGCACCACGCGCACGCCATAAGTGGTGAGCAATTGTTGATCAATCTGCTGGCGCAACTGCGCCTCGAAATCAGCGATGCGCACTTGGCTGGCGTCGGTGTTGATCAGGCTGGACAGGTCGAAACTCGCGGCGGTGGTTTCCAGCGCCGAGCCGACGAACGTGCGAATCTGCCGCGCCGCTTCATCCGGCTGGTTCTGCACCGCACGCATAAAGCGCTGCACATTGTCGGCATCGCCCTGCACCTGCCACGCCACATAGGCTTGCACGATGATGCGCAGGCCATCGCGAGTGCCCACATCCTGCAAACCGCTGGAGGTGGTGCGCAAGCGCAGGTCCACCGGGATCGCCGCTTCGAACGGCGCCGGCCAGCGCCAGCCCAGGCCCGGTTCCAGCAGCACCCGCGACGGGTTGCCGAACCGCGTAATCACCGTGGCTTCGCCGGAACGCACCTGAACCAGGCTGGCGGCTGCTACCGCAAACAGCACCAGCAACACCGCCCAGGCCATGCGCCGCCAAGGGAACGGGCCAGCCGCTTGCTCATCACCGTGGTGGTGATGGTGGTGGCCGTGATGATGACCGTGATCGTGAGAATGAGCGCTCAACAGACAGACTCCTTATTGAACGGCTTTACGCGGCGCCATCGGGTCGGCCGGCAAAGTAAAAGAACGCAGATCAATCGTCGGTGCGCCATCGGCGCCCAGGCGGTGATCCAGAATAAGCAGCTTGGCGTGGGCCAAGCCCTGGCTGAGTTGGCCGAGGTACTGTTCCAGCACGAAGGCCTGGCCTGCAGCGGCGTAGGCCTTTTGCTCAGCGGTAAAACGCAGGTCGGCCGCTTGGGCACCGGCATTCACTTCGCGCGCGGTGGCCAACGCCTGATCGCGCGCGGTGCTGGCTTGCAGCAAGGCTTGGTTGGTCTGTTCGCTGGCGGCGCCGCGCTCGCGGGAGATCAGCGCCTGGGCGCCGATCTGGGCAGCCTGCACGGCGTGGTAGGCATTGGCGGCGCCGGCCGGTGGGTGAATCGCTTCCACCACCGTGGCTAAAATTTCTACGCCACTGTTGAGTTTCTGCAAATCCGCCTGCACCGAGCGGCCGATTTCATCGGCCAGTTGGGTGCGTTGCTCACCGAGTAATTCGTCGAGGGTGCGCGAGGCAAAATCGTGAACCAGGATACGGCTGGCGGTGCTGCGGATCAGCGTCGGCACATCCGCGCTGTTATAGGTGGCGGCCAGCGCGGCCTGATCAGTCAGGCCAATGCGGTAGACGAAACGCACGTCCATATTGACGATCTGGAAGCTCTGCTTGTCGCCGCTGCTGCTGGCAATTACCTGGGCTTTGTCATTCACATGGCTGGCGTCCCACAACCGGTTGGCGATCAGTGGCGCCGGGCCTTCAGCAGAAACCAGCTCAGGTGGGGAGCCGTCGCTGACGCTGGTGGCCAGTTCATGCACCACGCCATTTTCGATGTTGATGACGCGGCCCAACGGCCAGGGCAACCCGGCATGCAAGCCAGGGCCGAACACTTCCACCGGCTTGCCGAAGCGCTCATAAATCCCACGGCCTTGCAGGGGCACTTCATGCACACCGGTCAGCGCCCAGCCGACCGCCAGCACCACCAGCAACACCGGCAGGAAAGCCCTGCGCATGTAGGTAAACGCCCAGATCTGGCGCAGGTCGATGCCGAAGCGGTTGTGCAATTCGTGCTGCAACGCCAGCAAGGGTCGTGGCGGCCAGCGCAGCAAGTCGGCGATAAAACTTTGCGCCATCAAGCGCGGTTCGAGGCGCGGCTGGCGTGGGCTGAACAGCGACAGTACGGCCCTGAGCAAAAACTCCACGGCGACCAGCCCGGGCAGCAGGCCGATCAGCACGGCCAGGCGCAATGGCCAAACAGATTCCGCGCCGGCAAACAGCAGGCAGATCGCACTGACCACCAAACAGGCAATCGCCACCCGGCTCAACTGCGCCAGCTGTGACGCCTCCGGCCATTGCGCGGCAGTTTCCTGAGCCAGGCGGCGCTCGAACACCAACAAACCAAAGGCCAATGCCAGCCCCAACGCGGCGCCAATACTCGCCGATTGCCCTACGGCTGCAGCGGGCAGCGCCAGGTTCCAGAACTCGATAATGCTGACCAACGCCAGCAACGACCAGCCGCTCAACCACAACACCGGCGCGCCAATCTGCGCCAGCAGGCCGCGGCCAAAACGTGCGACAAATCGCGCGTACCAGCCGGCGTCTTCAACGGGCGGTTCGATCAACTCAACCGTCGGTTCTTCCAGCGCCTGGGCCCGCCAATCGGCGACCCACCATGCCGACTGCAGGCCCGCCACCAACACCCACAAGGCCGACGCGCAGCTGATCAGCACCACCGGCCAGATTGACAGCGGCGCAAACAGGGCGACAAACAACGCCAGCACCCAACCGGAAACGGCCAGCGCCGTCAGGCTGATACCGGCCTGGCGCAATCGACGGGCATGAAACAGCCCCTGCTGAAAACTCGGCAGGCCTTCCACCGAAGCGCCGTCAGCTTCTAGATCCACTTGCATCCACTCAACGCCCGCTCGCACACAATTCGTTACGATATAACACGCAGCGTGAAATTTTTGTTCGAAAACACCACAAACCCCCTGTGGCAGCGGGCTTGCTCGCGATGGCGGTCTGCCGCTTATCGATGTTTAGTCTGATACACCGCTATCGCGGGCAAGCCCGCTCCCACATTTGTCCTTCATTGCATTCGAGATCGTGACTAACCCCCCAGAAACACGAGCCATCACTGGTGTAAGCACGGATAAATCGGCACACTCCAAACAGTTTTTCGCGGGTCCATGGACTAGGAAGCGTCACCTCTCATGATTTCGATCTATCAGCTCAAGCCGCGTTTTCAAAACCTGCTGCGCCCTCTGGTGCAACGTCTCTACGACAACGGCACCACTGCCAACCAGATCACCGTGCTGGCTGGCTTGGTTTCCTTGTTGGTCGGCTTGCTGATCGCAGGCTTTGCCCAACACCTCTGGCTGTTTGCGCTGATCCCGCTGTGGATGATCCTGCGCATGGCCCTCAACGCCATTGACGGCATGCTCGCCCGCGAATTCGGCCAGCAGTCGCGCCTGGGCGCCTACCTCAATGAACTGTGCGACGTGATCGCCGACAGCGCGCTGATCCTGCCCTTTGCATTAATCCCCGGCGTGAGCCTGGCGCCGGTGCTGCTGGTCACGTTGCTGGCGGTGTTCAGCGAATACGCCGGTGTGCTCGGGCCAATGGTCGGTGCGTCGCGGCGCTACGACGGCCCGATGGGCAAGAGTGATCGCGCGTTTGTACTCGGCGTGTTGGCCACCGGCGTGGCCTTGGGCTGGCTCGGCGCGGGTTGGGTCGACACGGTGATGTGGCTGGTTGCCGCCCTGCTCGCCTACACCTTGGTCAACCGTGTACGCCAAGGCCTTAAAGAAACGACGTCCCCTTCTGCATAAGGAATTTGCGATGCGCGAACAGCAAGAGCACAGCTTCAGTACCCACGATGGCGTCGAGCTTTTCTACCGGCACTGGCCGGCCACCGCGCCGCTTGGCGATGAGCCGCGCAAGGCGATCCTGCTGTTCCATCGCGGCCACGAGCATTCGGGGCGTATTGCCCACTTGGTCGATGAACTCGACCTGCCGCAGTTCGACTTCTTCGCCTGGGACGCTCGTGGTCACGGTCAATCCCCCGGCGCACGCGGTGACAGCCCCAGCTTCGCCACCAGTGCCCGCGACGTGCAGACCTTTCGCGACCACATCGGCGCCACTTACGGCATTGAAGAAGAAAATAGCGCAGTGATCGCCCAAAGCGTCGGCGCAGTGATCGCGGCCACGTGGGTGCACGATTACGCGCCGAAAATCCGCGCGTTGGTGCTCGCCTCCCCGGCCTTCAAGGTCAAGCTCTACGTGCCGTTCGCACGGCCGGGCCTGGCGTTGATGCGCAAGTTTCGCGGCAACTTTTTCGTCAACAGCTACGTCAAGGCCAAGTTCCTCAGCCATGACCCTGAACGCGTGGCGTCCTACGACAGCGACCCGCTGATCACCAAGGCGATTTCGGTGAATGTGCTGCTTGGCCTGTACGAAGCCGCCGACCGCGTTGTAGCCGATGCCCAGGCGATCCAGGTGCCGACCCAACTGCTGATCTCCGGCTCCGACTTTGTGGTGCACCGCAAACCCCAGCAGCAATTTTTCGACCGCCTCGGCAGCCTGAAAAAAGAACTGCACATCCTGCCCGGCTTCTTCCACGACACCCTCGGCGAGCGCGACCGCGCCGTGGCCGTGAGCAGCGCCAAGCGCTTTATCCTGCAGAACTTTGCGCACCCGCTGGACCGTGCCACCCTGCTCGACGCCGACAAACTCGGCGCCACCTGCGCCGAGTCCGAATCCCTCGCCACGCCGCTGCCGCGCAATTCCCTGCGCGACCTGTACTGGCGCATGACCCGCGCCAGCATGGGCCTGGGCAAGAACTTGTCGGACGGGGTGAAGCTGGGCTTCGACACCGGCTTCGACTCCGGCAGCACCCTCGATTATGTGTACCGCAACACTCCCACCGGCAAGGGCGGGTTGGGGCGGATGATCGACACCAACTACCTCAACTCCATCGGCTGGCGCGGCATTCGCCAGCGCAAGTTGAACGTCGAAGAACTGCTGCGCCTGGCCATGGCCAAGTTGCGCAGCGATGATCGCGAAGTGCGCATTGTCGACATCGCTGCGGGCCACGGCCGCTACATTCTGGAAGCCTTGCAGGGTGTGTCGCCGTTGCCGGAATCGATCCTGCTGCGCGACTACAGCGACATCAACGTGCGTGACGGTAGCGCATTGATTCGTGAGAAAGGCCTGGGGGATATCGCCCAGTTCGTGAAAGGTGATGCGTTTGATCGCGCGGACCTGGCGGCGCTCGACCCCAAGCCGACCTTGGCGGTGGTGTCCGGCCTGTATGAATTATTTGCCGACAACGCCATGGTCGGTGGCTCGTTGGCCGGCCTTGCCGAAGCCGTGGAGCCCGGCGGTTATCTGGTCTACACCGGCCAGCCGTGGCACCCGCAGCTGGAACTGATCGCCCGCGCGTTGACCAGCCACCGCCAGGGCCAGGCCTGGGTGATGCGCCGACGCAGCCAGGCGGAGATGGATCAACTGGTCGAGGCGGCAGGCTTTCGCAAAATCACCCAGCGTGTGGATGAGTGGGGCATTTTCACCGTGTCCCTGGCACAGAAGATCTGAGCATGCGCGAACCCGGTTTATTGAAACCTGCAGTCCTGTGGCTGTTGCTGTTGGCACCGCTGTTTTTCAGCACCTACGGCTTCGCCACTTGGGTCACCAGCCAGCGCAGCGACGTCGGCACGCTGGTGTTCGGCTGGGAAACCCATATGCCGTTCTGGGCCTGGACCATCGTGCCCTACTGGTCCATCGACCTGCTCTACGGCTTCTCCCTGCTGCTGCCCAATAGCCGCCATGAACTGAAACAACACGCGTTGCGCCTGCTGACGGCCCAGGTAATTGCCGTGAGCTGCTTCCTGATCTGGCCGCTGCGCTTCACGTTTGAACGGCCGGAGCTGGATGGCGTGTTCGGCTGGCTGTTTGCCGTGCTGGCGGGCTTCGACAAGCCGTTCAACCAGGCGCCATCGCTGCACATCGCATTGCTGGTGATCCTGTGGATCATGTACCAACGCCACAGCCAAGGCGTTTGGCGCTGGGTGGTCCACGGTTGGTTCGCGTTGATCGGTATTTCGGTGCTGACCACTTATCAACATCACTTTATCGACTTACCCACAGGCGCCCTCGCCGGCTGGGTTTGCGTGTGGCTGTGGCCGTTGGAACACCCGAGCCCGCTGCTGAATGCGCGGCTTACGCGGGATAGAAAACGCTGGCGGCTAGGCGTGCGCTACGGCCTGGGCGCCTTGGCCTTGGTGATTCTCGCGTTGGTGCTCGGCGGTGGGTGGCTGTGGCTGCTGTGGCCAGCGGTTTCCCTGGGCTTGGTCAAGGCCAATTACTTCGTACTCGGCGCGCCGGGCTTTCAGAAACGCGCCGACGGCACCCTGACGCCTGCCGCGCGCTGGCTGTATGCGCCCTACTTGGCGGCGGCGTGGGTCAACTCGCGCCTGTGGACACGTAAACATCCACAGCCGGACCTGGTTGTGGATAACGTTTGGCTTGGGCGAATCCCTACGGTGGGTGAGCAAGGTTCATTCAAGGCCATCGTCGATCTGTGCGCCGAATTGCCGATTAATCCACAGGGCCGCTCTTATGAATGCGTCCCCGTGCTGGACCTGATCGCGCCGACACCCGCCGAATGCCTGCAAGCCGCCCAGGCCATTGAACGCCTGCGCGCAAGCGGGCCGTTATTGGTGTGTTGCGCCCTCGGCTATTCACGCAGCGCCACGGCCGTCGCCGCGTGGCTGCTGCACAGCGGGCGCGCGGCAACGGTGGATGAGGCACTGGCTGTTATTCGTACAGCGCGCGCCAACGTGGTCCTGCATCCCGCTCACCGTGAAGCTCTGGAGGGTTTAGCCCATGCCCGCTGATATGGAACTCCAAGTGGTTGCCAGCCTGCTGCGTCGCGGCCGCTCGCTGGATCAGTTATCCACAGGCCTGACGCTGCTCGGCGTGTTATTCGGCCTGGCCCAACTGCTGTTGGCGAGTATTTCGCCGATCTGCCTGCTGCTCAGCCTGTGGATGATTACCCTCGGGCTGCTGCAAAAGTACTGGGCGCTGCGGGTAGCCTTCGATGCGGATCTATTCGCCCTGCTGGCGCGTGACACCGAGCGCACCCCGGACCTCGATCAAGCCCTGCAAACCCTTGGCTTGCAATCGGCCAAACGCGTCGGCCGGCCTTGGATCGAACGCCGTCGCGGCGCCCTCAAACTGCTGCGCAAGCAAGCCTGGCTCTTGGGCGCGCAAGTATTGCTGACCCTGGCCGTGATCCTCGCCAGCCCTTGGCTACCTTTCGCCGGATAAGGAATCCCCATGTTCGAACCCGTGGTTGCCACCCTGATTACCTCAATGGCCCGCACCGTGACCGGCGCCCGCAGCCTGTGGCTGGGTTGCGCGCCGGTGCCGGTGCAACGCATCTATTTTGCCAACCACAGCAGCCACGGCGACTTTGTGCTGGTGTGGGCGTCGTTGCCACAGAACCTGCGCAAATTCACGCGCCCGGTGGCCGGCAGCGACTACTGGAACAAAAGCGCGCTGCGCCGCTACATCATCAACCGCGTGTTCAACGGCGTGCTGATCGATCGCGAACGCAAAGACCCTGTGGATAACCCTTTGCAGCCCATGCTCGCCGCGCTGGAAGGCGGTGACTCGTTGATCATCTTCCCCGAGGGCACGCGCAATCTCGAAGACGGCTTGCTGCCCTTCAAGAGCGGCTTGTATCACCTGGCAAAAAGTTACCCACAGGCCGAACTGATTCCAGTGTGGATCGCCAACCTCAACCGGGTCATGCCCAAGGGCCGGGTCTTGCCGCTGCCTTTGTTGTGCACCACGAGCTTCGGCGCGCCGCTGCAATTGGAAGACGACGAAGACAAAGCCGCCTTCCTCGCCCGCACCCGCGACGCCCTGCTCGCCCTTGCCCCGGAGCATGTCTGACATGGATAGCCAAACCCTGATGTTGTTCGGCGGAATCGGCGCCATCCTGGTGCTCGCCTCGCTGATCGGCCTGATCCTCAAGCTGCGCACCCGTGGCACGCCAAATGCGGTAATCGACAACCTCAACGCCCGCATCAACGCCTGGTGGGTGATGGTGGTGGTGATTGGCATCGCCTTCTGGCTCGGCACCGGCGCGGTGATCCTGCTGTTCTACGCGGTGTCGTTCTACGCCCTGCGCGAGTTCCTCACCCTCACCCCAACCCGCCGCAGTGACTACCCGGCGCTGGTGGCCGCGTTCTACCTGGCGTTGCCGCTGCAATACCTGCTGATCTATGCCGACTGGTACGGGCTGTTCTCGATCTTCATCCCGGTGTACCTGTTCCTGCTGCTGCCGATCCTCGCTTCGCTGGGCGGCGACAGCACACACTTCCTGGAACGCGCATCGAAGGTGCAATGGGGCCTGATGATTGCAGTGTTCTGCGTGTCGTTCGTACCGGCCCTGCTGACCCTCGACATCCCTGGCTACGAAGGCCGCAACCTGTTGCTGATCGCCTACCTGGTGATCGTGGTGCAACTGTCGGACGTGCTGCAGTACGTGTGCGGCAAGCTGTTCGGCAAACACAAGATCGCGCCCAACCTGTCACCGTCCAAAACCGTCGAAGGCTTTGTTGGCGGGATTCTGCTGTCCTCCCTGATCGGCGCAGCGCTGTGGTGGACCACGCCGTTTAACCCGTGGCAGTCGTTCTTGATCGCGCTGCTGATCAACCTGCTCGGGTTTGCCGGCGGCATTGTGATGTCAGCCATCAAGCGCGACCGCGGCGTGAAGGATTGGGGGCATATGATCGAAGGGCACGGCGGCATGCTGGATCGGCTGGATTCGGTGTGTTTTGCCGCGCCGATTTTCTTTCACCTAGTGCGGTACTGGTGGACCTGAGAAATACACCCTCAAGCCCAAAGCGGATCAACTGTGGGAGCTGGCTTGCCTGCGATGGCGGTGGGTCAGCAACTCATCTGTTGACTGATACACCTCTATCGCAGGCAAGCCAGCTCCCACGGTTGTTTTGCGGTGTTTCCAAGTATTCAGCCTGGCAAATGCCCCAGGGGCAAGGCGCCTGGGGTTTTCACGGTCTGGATCGCGAAGTTGCTGCGGATATCCCTCACGCCCGGCAGCTTCAGCAGGCTCCCAGTAACAAACCGCTCATACCCACGCAAATCCGGCACCACCACCTGCAATAGAAAATCCGACTCGCCCGACACTAAAAAAGCCGAGATCACTTCGGGCAACGCCGTCACCGCCTCACGAAACGCATTCGCCTCGGTGTCGTTATGCCGTTCCACCTTCACGCCGACAAACACCATCATGCCCAAGCCGACTTCATCGCGATCCAGCGTCGCCTGATAGCCGCGAATCACCCCGGCCTCTTCCAACAGCCGCACGCGCCGCAAGCAAGGTGAGGCAGACAGGCCGATCTCATCAGCCAGTTGCACATTGCTCAGGCGCCCGTCCCGTTGCAGGGCTTCAAGAATCTTGCGGTCAAAGGCATCGAGTTTTAGATTTGGCATAAATGAATGGTCGCTGGCTTTATAAGTGGCAGATAGTGCCAAGACTAGACGCTTTTCTAGCTGACTACGCAAGCACCTGCCTCGCCCTCCCGCCCTAGAATTAGCCGACAATTGAAGGGGGTGAAACATGGCGCAGCTCTGGTTATTTTTGGTGGCGCTGTCGGTGGTGTATCTGCTGCCGGGGCCGGACATGATCTTGTTGCTGCAAACCGGCGCGCGCCAGGGCAAGGCATTGGCGCTGACCACGGCAATCGGTTTGGGACTAGCGCGGGCGTGCCACGTGGCGTTGGCAGGCATTGGGCTGGCGACCTTGTTCAAGGTGGCGCCATGGACCTTTGATGTGGTGCGCCTGGGTGGCGCGGCCTATCTGTTATGGCTGGGCGTGCAATGCCTGCGCACCAATATGCTGCCAGCGCTCGAAGCCTCTCACGGCGCCCCGCCAGCCCATGCCTGGCGCGCGGCCTTTCAACGCGGCCTGCTGACCAATCTGCTCAACCCCAAGGCCCTGTTGTTCTGCTCGGTGCTGCTGCCGCAATTCATCAACCCGCAAAGCGGCCCGGTGGCGGCGCAATTTGCGTTGCTGGGCGTGATCCTGGTGAGTGTCGGTTTCGTCTTCGATTGTTGCTACGCCCTGGCCGGCGCACGCATCGGCCGCTGGCTGGCACGTAATCGCTCGGCACAACGTATGCAGCAGTGGTTATTCGGCAGTCTGTTGATCGGTTTTGCGCTGCGTCTCACTTTTGTGCAGCACGCCTGAGCCCTGCGGTGTATCCACGTCATCTTTTGTATCAAAGACGCTGTAAGATACGCCGCACTTAGCCAGGGATGCTCACCATGTTCGATACGTTGAAAGCGATCAGCCGCCGTTTTCTCAGCCTGTTAACCACTGTGGTGAGTGCCCTGTTCGGCCAATGGCAACCGCCATCCTGGCTGCGCGCCATCGGCCATGGCCTGGCGAACCTGGGACGCAAGTCTCGCGCTTACCCGCGTCAGGCTGGCGCTGGGGTGTTGGGGCTGGTGTTGCTGGCCGCCGCCGGCTTCTATGGCTGGCATTGGTATTCAAACCTGCCGCAGCCGCACACCGTGGGTTATTCGCTGCACAAACCTAACCTGACGGATTACACCCAGCAGCCGCCGGTTGTGGATAACTTGCAGGTGCGTTTCGCTGAATCCGTGGCCCCGTTGGCGGCGATTGGTAAACCGGTTACCGAAGGCATCACGCTCAAGCCCACTGTGGAGGGCGCCTGGCGCTGGTCCGACGACCGCACCTTATTGTTCGTGCCGGAAAAAGATTGGCCCATCGACACCCATTACACCCTCGACCTGACCAAGAAAAATCTCCTGGCCGACGGCGTGCTGCTCAGCCAGTACAGCAGCCAGTTTTCTACCCAGCCGTTCCGCGCCACCCTGGCCCATAACGAGCTGTACCAAGACCCGTCCAACCCAACGCTGAAACAGCTGGTGGCGACCTTCCACTTTTCCCACCCGGTGGACGAAGACAACCTGCGTAAGCGCGTGTCCGTGACCCTCGGCAAAGGCCTGGCTTACCGTGATGCGCAGCTGCCTAACCGCCCCGAAATCACCTTCGACGACACCAAGCTCAACGCCTACGTACGCTCCGCCGCCCTGGCCACGCCGCTGGAAAGCACACCGGTCAGCGCCAAGCTCGACGAAGGCATCAAGGCCCGTGATGGCGGCAATGCCAACAACGCGCCGCTGGTGGCGGAAGTCACTGTGCCCGGTCGCTATCGCCTGACCTTTACCGGCGCCGACGTCAGTTTTGTCGACAACGAACGCGGCGAGCCGGAGCCGGTGCTGATGTTCAGCAGTTCCAGCGCCGTAGCCGATGACACCATCGCCGGTAAGGTGCAGGCTTGGCTGCTGCCGGAAAAAGCCCAGGACGACACCCGCCCCTACACCAGCAACGACATCGACGACACCCTGCTCGCCCGCAGCACCAAGGTCAACTTGACCCACGTGCCCAGCGTCGAGCCGCTGAACACCCTGCACGCCTTCAAGTTCAAGGCCCCGGCTGGCCGCGCGCTGTATGTGCGCGTGCCCGCGAACCTGGAAGCCATTGGCGGCTACCTGGCGAAAAACCCTACGGCCTCCTTGATCAGCATGCCCGCGT
The DNA here is from genome assembly GCF_045447305.1 of Pseudomonas sp. D47. Lineage (NCBI taxonomy): Bacteria > Pseudomonadati > Pseudomonadota > Gammaproteobacteria > Pseudomonadales > Pseudomonadaceae > Pseudomonas > Pseudomonas sp. D47. Next base: position 582,924 of record NZ_JBJGXU010000001.1, read on the forward strand.
ATCCGCGTACCTTGCAGTTCTTGTCTGACGGCGCACTGCTCAGCCTCAACGGCGAAAAACGCCTGGGCTTCATGGCCCGTGGCGTGCCCGGCGCCCACGTCGAAATCGCTCGCCTGCTGCCCAACCAGTTGCAGCACCTGGTGGACCAGAGCAGCGGCAGCTTCGCTCGGCCGAACTTCGGCAACGAATACTTTGATCGGATGGTCGAGCGTCAGTCGCTGGATATTCCGCTGTCGTCTAATGACCCGGCGAAAACCGTTTATGACAACGTCGATCTGAGCCACTACCTCACCGCCAACGGCGGGCGTCGCGGCATTTTCGTACTCAAGCTGAGCCCTCAGGACGACCCGGCCGAGCGCACGTTTGAATACGACCGCAGCAGCACCAGCGATCTGCGTTTCATCGTGGTCACCGACCTCGGCATCATCGCCAAGCGCGCAAGCGACGGCAGCCATGATGTGTACGTGCAGTCGATCGGCAATGGTTCGCCGGTGGCGGATGCGCAAGTCGACATCATCGGCCGCAACGGTCTGGCGGTCAGCAGTGGCCGCACCGACACCGAAGGCCATGTGCATTTCGCCAAGCTGGATGAATTGCGCCGTGAGAAAACGCCGCTGATGTACGTGGTCACTCGCGGCAATGACCAGTCCTTCCTGCCGATTGCCCGTCAGTCTCAGCAGCTGGATTTGTCGCGTTTCGACGTAGGCGGTTTGGAAGAAGACGGTGCGATTGATCGCCTCAGCGCGTACCTGTTTACCGACCGTGGCCTGTATCGCCCGGGCGAGACGGCGCACGTGGGCATGATCGTACGCAGTGGCAACTGGAAAGGCGCCCTGCAAGGCCTGCCGGTGGAGCTGCAAATCACCGACCCACGCGGCCTGGAGGTAATTCGCCAGCCACTGAAGTTGTCCACCAGCGGTTTTGAAACCTTTGATTTCCCCAGCAGTGAAGTCGCCCCGGCTGGCGATTACACCGCCACCTTGCAATTGATTGGCGAGAAAAACACCCGCACCGACCTGGGCAGTGTCAGCTTCAAGGTCCGAGATTTCGAGCCGGACCGCATGAAGGTCAGCCTGAGCCTGCACGAAACGCCGGTGCCGGGCTGGATCCCACCGGACCAAGTGGTGGCTAAAGTCACCGCGATGCACCTGTTCGGCGCCCCGGCGGCCGGCCGCCGGGTCACGGCGAAGATGTCCCTGAGCCCGACGCTCGCGGCCTTCGACCGTTATCCCGATTACCGCTTCCGCCTCAACGACTCATTGGAAGACGCCAGCACCGAAGACCTCGCCGAAACCACCGTCGATGACAACGGCCAGGCCGTGCTTGACCTCAACCTGCAACGCTTCGCCAACAGCACCTATCGCCTGCAGGTCATGACCCAGGTATTCGAGGCCGAAGGTGGCCGTAACGTAGCGGCGCAAAGTGCGCTGCTGGTGTCGTCCGCGCCGTATCTGGTGGGTGTGAAAAGTCAGGATTCGCTCTCATACGTGGCCAAGGACGCCCCGCGTCAGGTGCAGTGGCTGGCCGTCGCGCCGGACCTTACGCCAGTGGCAGTGGATGGCCTGACCAGTGAAGTGGTCGAGCACCGTTATGTGTCGGTGCTGGTGAAACAGTCCAACGGCACCTACAAGTACGAATCGCGCATCAAAAACATCAGCCAGCCGGCCTCACCGCTGACGATGACCAAGGACGGCGCCAAGCAGACCCTGAACACCGGCACGCCGGGCGACTTCACCCTGCAACTCAAGGATGCCAACGGCAACCTGCTCAACCAGATCGACTACAGCGTAGCCGGGCGTGGCAACACTTCGCGCTCCCTGGAGCGTAACGCCGAGTTGCAACTGCGCCTGGATAAACGCAGCTATGCCACCGGTGATGAAATTGCGATCAGCATTCGCGCGCCTTACACCGGCGCCGGCTTGATCACCATCGAGCGCGATAAGGTCTACACCCAGCAGTGGTTCAAGGCCGACAGCACCAACAGCGTGCAACATATCCGCGTGCCGGCAGGCCTTGAGGGCAATGCCTACGTCAACGTGCAGTTTGTGCGGGACATCGGCTCGTCCGAGGTCTACATGAGCCCGCTGTCCTACGGCGTGGTGCCGTTCAGCATCAACCTGGATGCGCGGCGCATGGCGCTGAAGGTCGAAGGCCCGGCGAAGATCGAACCAGGACAAACCCTGGACATCAAGGTCACGGCCGACCGCCCAGGCCGCGCGGTGGTTTACGCGGTTGACGAAGGCATCTTGCAAGTGGCGCGCTACCAGACGCCGGACCCATTGGGCTTCTTCTTCCAGAAGCGCGCATTGGAAGTCGGCACCAGTCAGATTCTTGACCTGATCCTACCGGAATTCAGCCGCCTGCTCAGTGGGGCAGCGCCCGGTGGCGATACCGAAGGCGCCCTGGCCAACCACCTCAACCCATTCAAGCGTAAACATCAGCCACCGGTGGCGTGGTGGTCCGGGCTGGTGGACCTGCCGGCCGGTGAAACCGTGCTGCATTACCAAGTGCCGGACAGCTTCAACGGCAAGCTGCACCTGTTTGCGGTGGCAGTGGATGCCGACAGCATGGGTGTCAGCGAGGCCAGCACCGACGTGCGTGGGCCGATCGTGATCACGCCGAACGTGCCGGCCTTTGTCGCGCCGGGGGATGTGTTCAATGTGAGCGCCGGGGTGTTCAGCAACCTCGACGCAGCGGCGGACGTGAAGTTTGAACTGCAGACCAGCGACGGCCTCAACGTGCAAGGCACCAAAGGCAGCACCTTGTCGTTGCAACCGCGCAAGGAAGGCACCGCTGAGTTCAAAATCAAGGTCGGCGAAACCCTCGGCTCGGCGGACCTGCGTTTTATCGCCGTGCTGCCCGATGGCAAACGCATCCAGGTCGGGGAAACCACCTCGATCCGCCCGCTGAGCGAACACCGCGTGGCCCTGAGCCTGGGTCGTTTCGACAGCGCCAGCAAAGAGCTCAAGCCAACGCGCGAACTGTTCAGCCAACTGCGTGATGTGCAGCTAGGCGTGGCCGCCTCGCCGCTGGTGTGGGCCAACGGCCTCAAGCATTACCTGGATGACTATGGCTACGCCTGCACCGAGCAGTTGGTGTCCAAGGCCATGCCGGCGTTGATCTGGGGCGGCACGGCGCCAGAAGCCGAGCACGCGTTCAGCAGCGCGGTGCGCATGTTGCGTCAACGCCAGAACCAGGCCGGCGGCTTCGGTTTGTGGGCGGCCAACCCGGATGTGGCGCCGTATGCCAGCCTGTACGCCACCGACTTCCTGATCGAAGCCAAGGAACGCGGGCTGCCAGTGCCGGAAGATTTGCTGGTGCGCTCCAATGCGTATCTGACGGACCTGGCCAACGGCCCGAGCGAAGGGCTGTCGGAATTGCGCAACCGTGCCTACGCCAGTTACCTGCTGAGCCGTCAGGGGATTCTCGTGAGCGGCGCCTTGAGCGATATCCGCGAGCGCTACGAGAGCTACTTCAAAGACACCTGGCAGAACGACCTGGGCGCCGCTTACCTGGCCGCCAGCTACAAACTGCTCAAGCAGGATCGCCAGGCCGATACGCTGTTCCGCAAAATCCCATGGCGCTCCCTTGTGGATAAGTGGGTCAGCGACGGCCTGTATTACGACCCGCTGGTGCACGACGCCGAACACTTGCACCTGCTGGCGCGGCATTTCCCAGAGTTGCTCGACGATGTACCGACAGCGCTGCTGGATAAACTCGGCAAACGCCTTAACGAGCAACGCTACAACTCGCTGTCGGCCGCCTTGCTGCTGCGTGCCCTGGACAACTATGGCCAGCGCGCGCAGAGCGACATGACCCTCAAGGCCACCGCCTGGCTGGGCGACAAGCAGCAGCAATTGCTGGAGATGGCCGGCCAGCCACCGCGCGCCGCCGTGCCGGGTGCCACGCAGAAGCTGGTGATGGAAAAAACCGACGGCCCGGCCGCGTTCTACATGCTCAGCGAAGCCGGTTTCGACAAGGGCGCCAAGCTCAAGCCGATCAACAATGGCCTGGAAATCATCCACGAATACCTCGACCTCAAGGGCGAGCCGGTGAGCAAAGTGGCGGTGGGCGATGAGTTCCTGGTGCGCCTGCGTCTGCGCGCCACCGACCGCGACCAAGTGCAGCAAGTGGCCGTGGTCGACCTGCTGCCCGGCGGCGTCGAGCCTGTGTATAACTTGCCGCCGGAACCAGAGGCCGCAAGCGCCGATGAAAGTGAAGGCGACGATTCGGAGTACGTGGAAACCGCCGACGGTGATGAAACTGACGCCTGGCAGGCGCCCATCGGCGAAACCGAGCTGAGCAACTGGCAGCCGGACTACGTGGATGTGCGGGATGATCGAGTGGTGTTGTACGGCACCGCGCTGCGCGATGTAAGTACTTTCGTCTACCGCGTGCGCGCCACCAACGCCGGCACCTTCAACACGCCACCGGCCTACGCCGAAGGGATGTACGAAACCACCCTGCAAGGGCGCGGCAAAGTAGGCCAGCTTGAAATTACCAAGCCTTAAACGCCTGACGCCGCTGCTGGCAACGGCGGCGGTGCTGGTGGGGTTGCGGCTATGGCCACATGCCCCGCTGGAACAGGCCGTGACCTCGTCGCGGGTGGTGCTGGCCGACGACGGCGCGCTGCTGCGCATGACGTTGGCAACTGACGGCCAATACCGTTTATGGCTGCCGCTTGCGCGCATGTCGCCTTCACTGGTCGAAGCGTTGTTGCTCAAGGAAGACCGCAACTTCTACTGGCATCCGGGGATCAACCCCCCGGCGTTACTGCGGGCGGCCATGGCCACCTACAGCGGCGGCCAGCGCCAGGGCGGCTCAACCTTGAGCATGCAACTGGCGCGACGCTTGTGGGACTTGAACACCCGCCAGGTGCCGGGCAAGTTGCAGCAGATGGCCTTGGCGCTGTGGCTGGAGGCGCGTTACAGCAAGCACGACATCCTTGAGGCCTACCTGAACCTGGCGCCCATGGGCGGCAACATCGAAGGTGCCGAAGCGGCCAGCCGCATTTACTTTGGCAAGTCGGCGGCGCAGTTGTCGTTGTCTGAAGCGCTGGCGCTGGCGGTGATTCCCCAGCAGCCGGGGCGACGCGCGCGCTTTGGGCCGTCGCTGCAAAACGCGCGGCTGCGCTTGATGGCCGACTGGCGTGAAACTTATCCACAAGACCCGCGCAACGACAGTTTGCTCGACTTGCCGCTGGAAGCGCGCAACCGTCAGCAGATCCCGTTTCTGGCGCCGCACCTGAGCGAACAGTTGCTCGCGTCCCAGGCAGGTAACGAGCTCAACACCACCCTCAACCTGCCGCTTCAGCAATTGCTGGAGCGCTTGATTACCGGCTTTATCGCCGAGCGGCGCAGCACCGGTGTGGAAAACGCCACGGCGATCCTGATCGACAGCCGCGACCAGAGCGTCAAGGCGCTGGTGGGCTCGGCGGATTACTTATCCACAAGCATCCACGGGCAGGTCAACGGTGTTTTGGCGCGGCGCTCGCCGGGGTCGACCCTAAAACCGTTTCTATATGGGCTGGCGCTGGATCAGGGCGTGATTCACCCCATGAGCATCCTCAAGGATTTGCCGAGTAACTTCGGCTACTTCCAGCCGGAAAATTTCGACGGCAGTTTTATCGGGCCGCTGACGGCGCGGGACGCCTTGATCCGTAGTCGCAATATCCCGGCGGTGTGGCTCGCCAGCCAGGTCAAGTCGCCTTCGCTGTATGGCTTGTTGCAACGCGCCGGCATCAAAGGCCTGCGCGGCGAGAGCCATTACGGCCTGGCCTTGGCGCTGGGCGGCGGCGAGATGACGCCGGAAGAGCTGGCGCAGCTGTATGTGATGCTGGCCGGCGATGGGCATTTGCGGCCACTGCGCTATTTGCAGGAACAGCCGCAATCTACCGGCCCCCAACTGCTCACTCCGCAAGCCGCGTTTATGGTGCGCGACATGCTGCGCCGCAACCCACGGCCGGATGGTTTGCCGGGCCGCCATTGGCGCACCGCGTGGAAAACCGGCACCTCCTGGGGCTTTCACGATGCCTGGAGCGCAGGCCTGGTCGGCCCCTACGTGCTGGTGGTGTGGGTCGGTAACTTTGATGGTCGACCGAACCCTGCGTTTATTGGCGCCAAGACCGCCGCGCCGTTGTTCTTCCGCATCGCCGACGCCCTGCCCCTGGCACTGCCCACGGTGGTGATCAAACCCGACAAGCCACCCGCCGGGCTGGTGCGCATCGACGTCTGCGCCGCCTCCGGTGAGTTGCCCAACCGCTGGTGCCCGCAAACCCGCAAAACCTGGTATGTACCGGGCGTCTCGCCGATTCGTGTGTCCAACCTGCACCGCCCAGTGCTGATCGACACGCGCACCGGCAAAGCCGCGTGCCCGCCCTTCGATGCGCAATACACCCGCGAAGAAGTCTTCGAATTCTGGCCCAGCGACGTACAGCGCCTGTACCGAGCGGCAGGCCTGCCCCGGCGCACGCCGCCCAATGTGATGAAGAACTGCCAACCCAACCGCATCAGCGATCAGAGCGAAGCGCCGCAGATTCGCTCGCCGCTGACTCAAGTGAGCTATCAGTTGCGCCTGTCCCAGCCGCAGGAAAGCATCCCGCTGAATGCCAACGCGGCCAGCGATGCGACGATGCTGTATTGGTTTGCCGACCAAACGTTGATCGGCCAAGGCCCGCCGCAAACCACGCTGAACTGGCGGCCGGGCAAGTCGGGGGAATACCGGTTGCGGGTCAGTGATGATCAGGGGCGTAGTGCGAGCCGGGGGTTGAAGGTGGAGTTTGTGCCGTGATCAGACATCCCTTTCGCACAGCTCAGTAAAAACGTCGATGAAGATCCGGAAATATCATCTGCGCAAACCAGACAGGAAGCCCAAGGAAGATTGAGCGCGATTTTGCTGACGGTGCTTCAACTACCCTCAAACAGCCTGTAAGTTACGCGGTGAGGCTTTCCCCCCAATCAAGCGATTAGCGGGGGGCTCCGTTCTTCAGCATCCGACAAAAAAATCTGGGGTTTGGGCATACAACCCCAGACTTACAATGCAAACCTGCGTCGCTGCGCTCCGACTGCCCGGCCGGATGGCGTGGAATGCGCAATCTGACGCTGTTCGTTACCTACGACGAAGATCCCCCCACGCTCACGCACGTCTAAATCAGCTTAAACCGCTAAGCAAGTTCTCTGTCTCAACAGCCATCGGTGTAAATTGTTGCGCACGCAGCTCAGTAAGGGCATACAGCAACCTCCCCATACGACCATTGCCATCGATAAACCCATGGAAGCCCACCACAGCTGCGAACAACTGCTTGCCAACTTGCTCATGATCCTTGTCCAGTGTTTTGAGGTGCTGATCCAACATTGCTGCCCCCGTAATACTGGAGAGCAAACGGCCACCGCTGATAGCCGGGCCACGATAGGACCTGTCGATATCAGGTACCAGCCGTTGATGTAGTTCTTTAAGAACAGTCGCGTCTGTCAGGTCCTTGCCATTGGATCTGTACTCACGCAGCAACGCCGTAAAGTTTTCCCATTCATTGCCACCCGAGGTCGACGCTTTAAGGATCCAGGCAGCCGCGCGATCCACATCTTCGGTGTAACCTTTCGGGTTATAGAACGATTCACTTAGGACACTGTTGTACGGCGCACTGCCAAGATCTTGCTGCAACACTGATTGCTGATGTTGTTGTGCCAGGCCCAGGTTCTTCAGCTCGACCATGAGTATCGGCTCCAGGCCGCCCACCACCGAGGCGGACGAACCTGAAGTACGCAAACTTTCGAGACTGGCAAATGGCAGTTGCTTGTTCACCAGCGCTCGGGTGACCGACGGTCCCACTAGCGCCTCCAAGGCTTGGCCAGATGCAGTATTAACCAGCGCTTCCGCCAGCGCGCGCTCAAAGAGTTGTTTGACTTCGCCACTGGAAACTCCATTCAACGACTTGTCATCTGTTCGACCCAGGCGATCCAGTACTTGCTCGGGGCTTTGTAAGCCAGCATCTTTGAACAGCATCCGTGCATGCTCAACCGATGAGATAGATTGCAGACGTTGCTGCAACGCGCCAGCATGTGAAGTAAACAAAGACTGGGTCAACCCTTGGGCAACGGAAGCGCTGGAACCGGTCGTGAACAGCTTGCTAACGCCCTCAATAAAACGAGCCACTATGCTGTCTTTAGGCTGAGTACGCAGAACTTGCTGCAAATCGGTTTGAATATGGTACTCACGACCACCGACTTTCAACACACCTTGCTGCTGGATAGCGTCTTTGACGGATTCAGGTGCTCTTTGCAACGCGGCAACATTGTTAAACGTGATCATACTTAACCCCTTGAAAACTGGATGCTGAATCAACAGGCATCGCCAACTGCTGCGAAAAAGTGTCAGCCCATTCGATAAAAGAACCCAGGCTTGCTTCTAACTCGTGAACATTGAGCCCTTCCAGACTGAATGCCTGAAATCCGATAAGCCCCAAATCAGGGTCCCACCCGACACCTGGAGCCGATCCCATCAGCGGATTGAGTGCTGTCGACATCAACATATTCAATGTTTTCCGGGAAGGATTGTCGGGTAGCTCATAGCCGAGCGGTCCAAACAGTATCAATTGGTTAAACGCACACGCGTGTCGTAACGACAACACCTGCCGATGACTCACCACCAGCGTGCACAAACGTTCATCATTGAATTCAAGCCCAGCGATACCCAATACAGCACCCAACTCCTGGAGCAAGGCATCTACGTAACTGGTACTCATGACCACACACTTCCCCGTTCGCTTGTCAGTATTTGAGAGAACTAATCGTATCATCGCCTCCAAACCCTGACTTTTAGTAAACGCACCTGATTTTGTAGATATCTGTTGTCTCTGACCGAAAACTGACCCAGTAAAGGCTGTTCTGCCGACTGAAAACTGACCCAGGTGTTCAACTGCTTCTGCTCACTTTTTGAGCAGGAGAACACAGGGTGATCAGCATGGAAATATTGGGGGAAATCCGGCGGATGTACTTCCGCGACAAGCTCTCGCTGCACCAGATAGCCAAGCGTACCGGGCTGTCGAGAAACACCATCCGCAAATGGGTCAGAGCCCCCGAAGCCAATCAGCCGGCGTACCAGCGGTGCGCGACCTTCAACAAACTCAGCCCATTCCACGACACGCTGGAACAGGCGCTGAAAGCCGATTCGTTCCGGGCAAAGCACAACCGCAGAAGCGCCAAAGCACTTTTCGAGCAGATCAAGGCTGAGGGTTATGACGGCGGCTATAGCCAGCTCACGGCGTTTGTACGCTCGTGGCGAGGTGAGCAAGGCAAGTCTTTACGCGCTTTTGTACCGCTGACGTTTGCGCTCGGTGAAGCTTTTCAATTTGACTGGAGCGAAGAAGGGCTGCTGATCGGAGGCCTGTTTCGACGCATCCAGGTCTCCCACATTAAGCTGTGCGCCAGTCGCGCATTCGGGTTGGTTGCGTACCCTAGCCAAGGTCACGAGATGCTCTTCGATGCCCATATCCGCAGCACCAACAGCGTTCCTTACAGTCCGCCTGCCGTTGCCGGCAGCACTACGGGCTTAGCCTGTTCCGAATGAATTTCAGAACGAGTCGGACCCTTCCTATTCGCCGACGGTGTTTTGTCCACGATGGCCCAGCTCACAGAGGCCATACCTTACCGCGTACCGTTTTGGTTCAAGCCTATCAGTACATTTGGCTTGTAAATGATGACGGCGTTTATCAGAAGTTCACATAAGTTGGTCGTATTCGTTCATCCCTACCCTGCATCCATGTTTGCTTCAGGGCCTCTTCCAGGGCGCCCAACTGGCCGTCGACACTCGCGTCGATGATGCCGATCTCGGTTTCCAGGATGCAGCCGCCCTGGTCGAGCCGCGCATCGGCGATGACCTCGATATAGCCCACTTCCGGATAGTCCTTGAGGACCAGGGAAATCTGCTCGCGCACCTCAAGCACCTGATCCGGCTGCACGTGCAGGATCACCTGTTTCTGGTTGCTGACCAGTGACAGCGCCTGCTGCGTCACTTGTAACGTCAGCTCGATGTTGTCGTAGTGCTGGAGAATTTTGCGCACTGCTTGCAGCACCACATCGCTCATCTGCTGCTCGACGTCGCGGTAATACTGATGACACTGCAACAGCGTTTCCTGAATCAACGTGGCCTGACGCTTGCGCGCCTCCTCGATCCCAGCCTGCCAGCCCAACGCCTTCTGTTGCTCGTAGACATCGTGGGCGGCTTGCTCGATTTCCTCGGCACGCTTGCGGGCTACTTCGACCAGTTCTCCCGCCGTCAGATAGTCCTGATAGTCGGCACTGCGCAGTAGGACCTGGTCCGGCGCCAATCGGACGTCGGAGGCTTTTATTTCAATAAATGGAAGCATTGCGGGCTCACTTGTCGGGCGATTTTCAGGCACAACGCCTGGGCCAATGGACGCTGACTGCTACTGACCGTCCACTGCGCCGGGGGCTCGGATAGCCGGGGTTCGCAAAGCGCCAGGCGCAAGGCGAGGCGGCGGGCAAATCCCGATGGCGTGTCACCGCAGGCCAGCAGCCAGAACGCCAGCGCACGTTGGCGCAAGCAATCAACGAGTTCACCCTCAGGTAACGGTTGCTGCCAGCCGTCCGGCCAGGCGCCGATGATCAGCTCCAGTTGTTCCAGGCAGTAACGATGCCCGGCCTCGCCAATCGCGGCGTGAACCCGTCGCAGGTTTGTCGCGTCCAGCACCTGGCGAATGGCATGGCCATGCAGCAACGCGCCCAGGTAACCGAGTGTCTTCTCCAGCGCGGCCTGCTCAAAGAACGCCAAGCCACCGAGTGTCGGCGGCAGCTCATACTCGATGTCCAGCTTGCACTCACCCAACAGCCAGGCATTGATCCCGCTGTGCCGACGCCAATGGCCCAGCGTGTCGGCCAGCCCCGCCAGCGAGAGCGGGACGTGCGTAGGGTGAATGTAACGGGCCGGGCAAAACCTCAATTGGTACGGCGTCAGCAACAACGTCATCACGAAAGCCTGCTGCGCTGCCACAAGTACTGGCCGAGGTTGCTGACCAACAGCAACGCGAACAGCAACCCGAACAACCCCAGCAACCGGCCACGGGATTCTTCGGTCACCTGAATCGAGAACACCGTGTCATAACGCGGGGCCAGCGGGACCTGCCGGACATCGGCCGAAGGCACCAGCACCACGCTGATACGGTCGTAACTCAGGCCTTCGATGCCGTTGTTCACCAGTTGCTTGATTTGTGGAATGTAAGCGTCGAGCTGGATATCCGCCGCGTGTTTGATAAACACCGACGCCGAGGCCGGCGAAGATTTCTTGCCCAGACCGTCGCGGTCTTCGGGCAACACCACATGAACGCGGGCCACCAGCACGCCGTCGATTTCCGACAGGGTCCGGGAGATTTCCTGGGCCTTGGCGTAATTGAGCCTGGCTCGCTCCTCCACCGGCGAGGAGATCAACCCTTCTTTGGGGAACACATCCTTGAGCGTGGAAAAGCTTTCACGCGGATAGCCTTTGCGCTTGAGCGCATCAATGGCCTCGGCGATATCAGATTCCTCGACCAGTAATTTGATCTTGCCGTCCTTGTCAGGCTGCTTGGCCGCCCAGATCCCTTCGGTGCGCAGCAACGCGAGCATTTCGTTGCCTTCTTTCTGGCTGATGCCGGCATAGAGTTCGACCTTGCAACCGGCGAGCAGCAACACGGTCAACAACATCAGGATTCGATTGAGTCTCTTCACGCAGCACCTTATTGGGTTTTCATCAGCGTTTCGACGTTCTGACTCATGCGCCCGACCGTCTTGGCTATCAGTTCCTCCTGCATGCTGATGCGCATCAACGACCACTGCATCTGCATCAGGCTGCCGGGGTCATCGCCGGGGGTCGAAAGCTCGACCTCAAGGTCATGCTTGGCCTGGGAAAAACGTTCTTTGATCTGTCCGATTTCATTGAGCAGGTTGCCCCCAAGGCTCTCGGAACCCTTGCCCATCGCCTGCTCGAAATCGGCGATTTGCCCGGCGCTGGCCTGGGGCGCCTTGAGCTCATCGAGACTGGTGACAGCGGCCTGACTTATCTGACTAACGTCCATCACGACTCCAAATCGGGTGAGTGGGTGAAGCGCATCAAGTTTTCGATCATTGCGTTCGTGGGGATCAGGATCTGCAACTCACGGCGCACGATGCTCGCCAGGTAATCACTGCCCTCAACCCCTTTGATCTCGCCCAGCACGTTGAGCAACAGGGTTTCCTGTTGCTTGCCAAACGGTGCCTGCTCCCTGAGCAAGTCCTTAAGCGCCAGACGATCCGGCTCAAGCCCCAGCTGTTGCTCCGGGAAGCGCACCAGCAAGCGGTCCGACAGGCCTTGCATCAGCCAGTTGCGCAACTCGTCACGACGCCCTTCGGCCGAATCCGGCAAGTCCTGGCGATACCACTTCCAGACGTTTTCACGCTGTTGGCGCGGGTCCATGCCCGCCAGGGCCGTTGTCAGGTCCGCACCTTGCAACCAGAGCTGCAACGGTGCGTCGGTCGGTGCCGACTTGGACGACACCGGAGGGCTTTTCATCGCCGCGTCGAAGGCTTGCGCCTGACCGGGCTCGACCGGCGCCATGGGCCGTGCATCCCGTCCATGATGGAGCGGCAGCTGCGAAGGCGACGAGTCGATCCGGTTCATGGCCCCTCCGGGTCACGCATGCCGTGGGCAAACTGCACCAGCCGAGGGTCCTCGCTCGCGGCCAGTTCGGCCAGGCGCCGATCCAGCGCCGTACCGAGCCCCAGCCGCCATTCACATAACGCCAGCCAGGGTGCAAGTGCCGGCCACGGTTTGCCTTCACCCAACACCAACGCCTGTTGGTAATGCCCCTGGTTCATCAGGCTGGAAAGCCGGATCAGGCACGCGGCTTCCTCCTGACCCTCGACCTGTTCAAGCCAGTTCGCAATCTGCTGGGCTTCTTCGTGGCAGTGATGGCCGCTACCGGCCAGGGCTAGTTCTGCCATCAGCCCTTTCAATGAACTGTCCATCATCAGATTTTCTGCAGGATGCCCTGCATCAGGTCTCTCATCGAGCGGGTGACAGTCGAGTTGATGTTGTAGATCACCGACCACTTGTTGAGCTTGTGTTGCAGTTCGGCCAACAGCGCCGGGTTGTCTGCGGAGTCCTTGAGGGCCGCAATGGCGTCACCGACTTCCTTGTTGGCGTTGTTGGCTTGGTCCTTGAGGTTTTCCGCGACTTTGTCGAGGGTGTTGACGCTGCTGTCATTGGTAAAAATCGATGCCATCACGAAGCTCCCTTAAGGGTGTTGAGAATGCTGATGGAGGCCTCGACTGCCTGGGCTTCCATCTGCCATTGCCGGTACTGTTGCGGATCACCGCCGCCCATCAAGCGGCGTTTGCCGCTGGCCTGGGCCTGTTCCAGTTGCGCACGCAGCTGCCGTTCAAAGTCAACGTCAGCGGCGTACAGACGCTCCTCCAAAGCCGTCATCATTGAGTGGCTCTCCCTTGAGATTGATGATGAATTGTTGTTTTCCGCGGCTGACGATCACGGCGTCGGCATTGATTGCCAGCACCCTCACGCCTTGCGGGGTCGAAGCGTCGACCGGGTACTTCTGGCCGTCGCCCAGCACCACATAAGGCACCTTGCCCAAAGACACCGAACGCACCACGAACTCCAGGTCATCGGTGCTGCCGCGCTTGTTGCGGCTCACCAGATCCAGCGCCGGGCGAGTGCCGAACTCCTGTCGGAATTCGCGCTGTAACTTGTAGAACTCGTTGAGCTGAGCCTCATCCAGTTGCCCGCGCAACTCGATGCGCTCGCCTTTGTCCTGGTAGGCCAGCACGGCTTCAAGCCCGAAATCGGTGAGCATCTGGTCGAGCCGCTTGAGGTGCGAGCCGGCCAGCCGAACGCGGTTTTCCACGCCCAGCAACCCCGGCACATCGGCCTTGAGCAGGCTTTCGATCTGTAACCAGTGTTCATCCTCCAGCGCCAGTTCGCCGGTGAGACGAATCCAGCCGGGTTGGTCCGCAGTGGCGGTGCGCACCTGGCGATAACCGAATTTCTGCAGGATGAATTCCACCCCCTGACGAATCTCTTCCATGCTGCGAACGTCGAGCCGATACGTCAGGCCGCTGCGCTCCAGGTACTGCTGCAACGCCAGCCGCGTGCGGTTGTCTTCCAGGTAACCGGTGAGCGGAACATTGCCGTTGGCCTGACGCTCACCGACCTGCACATACTGGAACTGACGATCACGCAGAAAACTGCGCAAGGCCACGACCGGGTCTTCGCCGGTCATGCCGCCACTGCCGCCCGACCAAGGGGCGCCGAGCAAACCGACGACACCGACCAGCAACAGCACGCTGACCCCGAGCATCAGTCGACCACCCCAATGGACCCGGGGCACCGCCGTGCGACGCTCCTGAGGGCTGGCGGCCAGCGGCAATTGTTCGGAAAACTGTCGCTCCTGAGCACAATAGGCCCACAGCAGCGGCCCGCAGGCCTGCCGGACCAGCGCCTGCAACGTGCTGCCGCCGGCCAGCGGCTGGCCTTCCTGAAGCGGCTGATTACCCTCGGCCCATTCCAGCAGGCGCACGCCCTGCGGGTCGACATCCAGCACCAGGTGAACCGGCGCAATACCTTCATCGACCAGCACCAGATCAGCTTGCAACGGGTCGCAGCCGATGACCACTCGCCCTTCGGCCAGAGGCACTTCGACCCCTTGATTGAGGCCACTGTAAAAGCGGACTTTCCAACTCATGTCAGGGCTTCTTCGGCGCGCGAACGCACTGGTCAACGCCTTCGACGCAGGCACCTTCGGAAATGCGCCAGCCGTTAGTGTCATTGCCCAGGCTGCAGGCAGTCAGCGAAGAGTCCTTGCCGGTTTGCGCCAGTATTTGCTGGAGCTCGCGGGCCTGGCCCAGCACCTGGCACTGTGAAGTGCCGAGCATTTTCTGCAACGAAAGGCTCTGGTTCGACAGTTCATCCACCTGGAGCAATCCATCCATGTAGCCACGCTTGCTGCCCAACGCCACGAAATGGCCGACGCCGTTGTCGATCAGCCGCGGCTCGATCAGAAACAGCCGCACCGAGCGGCGGGTGAAGTTGGACTTGAACCGGAACAGCGCGCCCAGGTACGGAATGTCACCGAGCAACGGCACCTTGCGCATGGACTCGTTGAGTTCGTCGCGGTAGATACCGCCGATCAACAGGCTCTGGCCATGCCCCACGCGCGCCACGGTATCGACCACGGTGCGGGCGATGGTGGGAATTCCGTCCACCCCGGTGCTGTTGGGTTTCTGGTTGCCGTCCTCGATGTGCAGGCTGAGGCTAATTTCCGGCTTGTCGCCCAACTGGATGACACGGGGCGTCAGTTTCAGCATGGTGCCGTAGGTGATGGGTTTGAGTTCAGCCACCCGCTCACCGACGACTTTGACGTAATAGGTTTCGCTGTGGTCGATCACCGCGAGGGTGTTTTCCTGGGTCAGCACGGTCGGCCGCGAGCCGACCTGGGCGCGGCCCTGGCTCTGCAGCAAGGTGATTCGGGCCAACAGGTAATCCAGGCCGCGACTGTCCACCAGACTGGCACCGGCCTCTCGCGTGGTACCGGGGCTGGAGTTGCCCTGGCCACCGAGGTTCTGGCTGGTGGTGCGGATGTCGATCAGCTGGCGCGGGCCGACGCTGATGCCGACGCGCCAATCCACCCCCAGCTCGGCCAGGTTTTCGGCGTTGATGTCCACAATCGACAACCCGACTTCGATCCGCGCCGACGGACGATCCAGCGCGGTGATCAAGCGCCGGTACATCGGCATGCGGTCCTTGGTATCGCGCACGATGATGGCATTGAGCGAGGGCTCTGCCTGGACCACCGCACGCCCGGACTGCGCCGGTAGCCGTGGACTGTCCTGCCCGCCATCGACCGACACCACATTGGCATCACCCAGCACCCGGGCCAGGATCGTCGCCACGCCCGGCGCGTCGATGTCGTCTTCGCGGTACTTGATCCGCCGATCCTCGGCGACCGCGTACTTGAGCGGAAAGATCTCCACGGCCAGGTCGCCGGTCTTTTCACTGCGCAGCGCGTGTTGCTGCTCAAGGGCCATGGCGGTTTGCTCCACCAGGTCCAGGTAGCGCGAAGGGCCGGAGACATACACCAGCCGCCCGCTCATGTCCGGTCGCCAGCCAAAACGCGGCTCCCAGACACCTGCCGCTTCCAGCGCCTGCCTCAACTCGGTTTCGCGGACCTGCTCCAGCTTGACCAGCCGCGACTGCATTTCGGTGGACTTGAACACATAAAGAACCGCACCGTCGTAGTACCAGATGAGGTTGTAGAGCGAGGCCATCAGTAGCAGAAAGGACTGGGGGTCCTTGAGGTCGAAACGCCCGCTGACCTGGTCATTGACCTTGTCACTGACAATCACCGAGCCGTCGTAGTTGGCACCGAAATTGGCCAGCACATCACGCAGGTTCTCGCCTTGGGCGACGTAGTTGTAGGGGATGGTCGGCCAGTCCAGATCCTGGCTTTGAGCGGTCCCGGTCAGCGCTAACGCAAAGACCAGGCTCAAGCACCGCGAAACACTCAGGGACGCCATAAAGTTTGTTTCCACTGCGGTTCCAGGCCTGCACGCAGCAGCCCTGGCTTGATCGTTTCCAGAATCCCGACCTGAGCGGCCAGCGCCCGCTCAAGTTCGTCGAGTTCAAGGGCGCCCAGTTCCAGGCGCGCCTCAAGTACCAGGTTTGACTGTTCATCCGTCGCCAACGCCTGGGGATGACGCCGACTCCAGCTGGTGACCTGGCCCAGCAGGTTCAGCAACACTTCGCGATCCGTCGGGGATTGGCCCTGAACCTGCCAGTTCAGCGGGCTGGACAACACAAGGTCAGTACCCTGGCGCTGTAAAAACAGGCTATGGCCGTCGATCCGCAGGTGATAGCGACCTGTTGGATCGGCCACAAAAGGCCCTTGGCCCGTTCGTGCGGCCAATCCAGTCAGTAAATGTTCCATGATTCCTCGGCGTATCCGGCGGTCAGGGACTCTGCCAATAAAAGTGGTCGCGGGCCTGGCACAGACTGCGTTCATGCAACCAGTGCTGTACGGCGTCCGCGGCGTGCGCGTCCTCGTCAAGTTTGGCCAGCGGCTCCCATAGGGAGGCCAGCACCACCGGCACAGGCGCAAAGCCGTCGAGCTTGCCGTCGGCCAGCAACACGGCCATGCCCTGATGCCAATTGGGCCAGGCTTCTCTGGCCTGCTCGGAGATGGCGCTCAGTTTGCGGACCATGTGCGCGGTGTCCGCTTCAGTCTTTGCCTGACAGCTGGCGATGTTGGCCAACTCCTGCTGCACCAGCTGCGAATCGGCTTCGCCCACCTGGCGCCAGAACTCAGCCTTGATCCGCAATTGGCGGGCCTGGGTTTCGTACTCGATCAGCGCAGAACGCCAGTTGGGGATCGCTTCGTCGAACAGGCTTTCCCACCAGCTGTAAACGGGCAGCAGGACCCAGTCGATCATGGCCTGGGGCGAGGCCAGGTTGATTCGGTCGCCCAGCCAGTTGCACCAGTCGTTGCCCTGGGCAGCGGCCTGGCGCAGCACCAATTGAAGATCCCCGCGCTCAAGCGCCATTCCGCGAGCCAGGCGCTGTTGCAGCCAGCTGGACTGGAACAGCTGTTCCACTTGCACACGCGGCAGCAGGCGCTGCAACAAGGTCAACTGTCGCGCGCTGATGATTCCCGATTCACGATACAAACTGCCTGATATACACCCTGCGGCTCTGCCCCGAGAGCGGGCATCCTGACCCACTACGGACACCCGACGGCCAGCAAAAATGCCTGCTTGAGGGGTTTGATTATGGTCTTCCTGGCTCATTCTCTGCCTTGACTATCTCGTTTCGTAGCACACCCGTCAGCGTCTTTCACTGCGACCAATCTTACTGAGGGGCAACGGACCAAACTTGCAAAAAACGTCATTTTTTTTTAGTCCGACGCTATTCTTTTCCTTGTCTGGAACGGCTGGGCGTACACCCGAAACGGCGACGATAGCTCTGGGTAAAGTAGGACTGACTGGAAAAGCCGCTTTCCATCGCGATGTCCACGATGCTCATCTCACTGTTAAGCAGTAAATGGTGGGCATACAGGATACGCCGCTCGCTGATCCACGCACGGGGAGAAACGCCGTAGACCGAGCCAAACAACTCTTTGAACGTCGTCAATCCCATGCCGAACTCTCGAGAAAACTCGCTGAGTCGCCATTCCTTGAGATAGTGCTGCTCCATGAACGCCTGCAATCGCTCGACATGCCGGCTGCCCTGCTGGCGCAACACCGACATCAGCGCCGGCCCCTGGGGGCTGAAGGCAAACAACATCAACAACTCTTCGACCCGCAACAACGCCAGCATGGGTGGGTGCTCATGCACCAGCAACCCTTCGAGCCCCTTGACGCAACTGGCCAACAACGGCGTACTGGCGAACGCGATGAGGCTGACCCCAGGCTCCTCCCAACGCTCCACCTCGCTCAATAGTGCACCGAAACGCTGAATGAAGTTTTGTAAAAAACCAACCGATAATGGGATCCAAAGCAAACGACAATCATGTTCGCCCGTACTCACGACATAGTTACCTCTGCGAGCAAACATTAGTTCACCCGGCATGAGACAAAGTGTCGCATTACAATCCTGAACCGTGAGCTGTCCCTCGATAAGGATATAAATCCCTTCTTCGCAGTTCGATACAAACTCAAACGTTGGGATAGACCATCGGCACAGCTTTATCTGTTTCCGGCCAAGTGTGCTGGCACCTTGCATATTATAGTGACCCCGAACCTGCACATACCGTTTGTACGCCGCCAAAGCAGGCACCGTACGAAAACGCACCCTCTACGTACTACTACGTGACGCTATGAACGATGATTAATTCAATGACAGTTATCATGAACGAGAATGATCGACCCGAAATTAGGTTAATTACTCTTATTTAATGAAACCCTCGATATTTTTATATAGCCGTTCAAGTATCGGAACGCTCACCGAATTCAGTAAGCCCAACATTGATACAAAGTATTTCAGAGGTGTTCCGACGTCGCCGAAACAGTGCAGTTTGGATAACAGGACAACTGTCCCAGACGCACATTCATATCGTTACCGGGTACCGCAGGTTGCCAACTGCGAGCCTGGACAGGACCGTTGTCGGACCAGGCCAACTCGCTACGCAGCAACAGCCCCTCACCAGCCACCTGCACTGGCGTCAAACGAAAAGCAAAGTGCAACGGCAACGCCGTCACCCGATAGCGGGCCTGGGCAACCAGCCGCGGCTGCCCCTCGGTCAAGGCATAGAGCCGCACACTGACAAAGGCAGGGCGCGTGACCGGCGATGGCGTACGCACCAGCCCCCTGACATCAATCTTGTTTACAGGCGTTGGCGGCACACTGACACAGCCGACCACGGCCAAAAAAACGCTGCAAAGCAGCGCTCTCATCATGGTCGACGAACCTGACGCTCATAAAGAGGCGCGCTGTCGCCATCGACCAAGCGCTGCAACTGTCGCTCACTCTGTTGATCCGCACCGACCTGCGTCGCCAGCCAGCGACCCAGCTCAGCGACACTGGCAACCCCTTCCTGGCGACTGGGCACCTGACTGAGCGAGCGTCCGGCAAAGCTTCCAGGCACTTGCTCACGGTCGATCGTGGCTGCTGGTGAAATGCCAGCGCTGTCTATCTTCATGGCTCTGCTTAAACCCTCATACCGGCGGGTCTGGATGTCGCCTGGGCGGCACTGTCATGTTCTGGCAGCAATTGCTGCCAGAACTCGGCGTGATCGAGCAAGTTGGCCAAGGTGGTTTCGAAGCTTTCCAGGGTCAACTCGGCCGCTGGAATCTGCGCGTACAACTGCACCAGGCCCGATTCCTCGTCAAAACCAAAATGCAGGTCGAAGCGATACCAGCGTCGATTAAAACTCGCCAGTTGCCGGAATATTCCGTCACCGAAGGTTTCGATTCCCGCCACATCCGCTTCCATGACCAGTCGCTCACGTCCGGCCAGCAATACCAGCGTCACGCCCAACTGATCATCAAACAGCAGGCTTGCGACCCCCTCTTCATCCAGCGACAAAGCGGGAAGGCCACTGCGATTGGCAAATTCGGCAAGCAGCCGATTGACCCTGATACTCAAATCCATGCATGTCTCCTCGAGCTAGGCGAATGCTAGCACCCGGCCATGCTGGGGTTTTGTCACTGACGGGCTTTTCTTTTAAGAAAAAAGCCACATCGCTGCGGCTTTTTTCCTACAACAAAATCACATCAGGCGACGCCGGCGGCAGCACGCCACGCCTGGTTGTGGTTCTGGGTGTACTGCTGGAGCAACTGCAACAGCTCTTTCATGAAGTTGGCGTTGTAGCTCAACTGATCTTCAACCTTTTGCTTTTCGCTCTGGGCAACCGACGCGTTGACTTCATCTTCCTTGGCATCGGCCTGGATCGCCGTTTGCTTGACTTGCACCGAGGTGTTAGCCATTTGCCCAAGTGCCTGACTCACACCGTTGATGCTTTGCAGCTTGGCATTACGGTTATCCAACCCTCGCCCGATCTTGCTCAGCGCACCGCTGTCCGCAGACTGATCCAAGGCCCAGACCTTACCGATTTCGGTGCGGTCCGCGCCGGAGGTTTTGCCCAGCGACTGCATCTTGGCGTCGATCAGTTCGTTGCGCCCGGCGATGTTGTTTTCCAGCAGTTTTTCCTGCTTGACCGCCTTGCCGTTCTTGATCGCGCCGATGGCACCGGTCACGGCCGAAGCCAAGGCCATTGCCCCGGAAATCACCGCCATGGCGATCATCAACTTGGAGCCGCTGCGCATTTCGTCCACCTGGGATTTCTGCGCGCTGATGACGGAAGTGTTCTCGCTGTCACGCTGCATGATGCCCAGCTCGCGAGCCTTCTGCGCGATGCGAAACAGCAGCACCATCAGCTCCACGCTACCATTGAGCTCACTGCTGACCTTGCTCAAGCCTTCCGGCTTGAACCTCTGACTTGGCTCAATCAGGTCGACACCCGAGCTCTTTTTCGATTCACCAAGTGGCGCCGCACCCGCGCTGTGGACCGTTTCGGTACGCGCAGTCGTTTGGATTTTTTCCAGCGCCTGGGTGTTGCCGATCTGGCTCAGCCCCTGAGCGCCATAGCCTGTTTCAATCATCATTGATGTGCTCCTCAGATAGCCGCAGGACGGCTGGATAGGTTATGCAGGCTGTCGCCCTTGGCATTGATCATCTGGAATATCAGTTCCATGATCTGCAAAAACGACTCGACCATGCGGCTGAGCTCTTCCTTGAGCTTGTCCAGGACATTCTGGAACTGGGTGAGCTCGGAACGCGCCTCCAGGACATCCGCCTGCTTGTCCGCGGCCTTGGCTTGCAGCACCGAGTTCGCGGTTTGGGCGAAACCGTTGGCGACATCCAGAGTCACGTCGGAAATCTGCACCCCGAGCTTGACGCCATGGGAGATCGACTGGCTCGCTGCGCTACCGAACTTGGCGCCCAACTCCGTCACCTTGGCGGCGACACTGGCGGTGAGCTCGGCGGCCTTGCCACCGATTTTCGCCCCCAACTTGGCGACCGCCCCTACGGCAGTCCCCCCAAAACTGGCTACCGCAGCGATCACGGCGATGGTGATTTCAATCCCCATCAGAGCCGGTCCGAGCTTTTCCATGACTTCTTTGCTGATCAATCCGTCCTTCGCCGCTTGTTGCACCGACTGGGAGACGATACCCATGACACCACCGGCGATCATCAATGCACCCGCGACCGCACCCACGCCCGTCGCAACCATGATTGCGCCGACGATGATCGACGCAATGGCACTGACCCAGCCAAAAATCTTGCCCACAAGACCGGACTTCTGGGCTTCTTTTGCAGCCTCGGTCGACTCTTTGATCTTCTTCTGGTTTTCGTCCATCTTTTGCAGGTTTTGCTCACGCGCCCGAGTGATTTCTTCGAGCTTGAGCTTCTTCTGCGTGGACTCCAGTTCGCCGGTCAGCTTAGCCAACTCGATCTCGAAATCCTCGACCGAACTGAGCCGCGCCACCCCAAGCCTTGTGGTTTCGGCGATGAAACGCTGGGCCAGCACACTGTCCTGACGCACGGACTGCACCAGGCGGTTGATGTCTGCCCGAGTGCTGGCCTCCAGACGCTGCTGGCTGGCCGGCAGCGGCGCTGTCAGTTGCACCCCCTGAGACGGGGCGGCCGGTCGGCCATCCGCCTCGACCCGGGTGACCGTGAGCGCGTCCCCCCGGTCATTGCGTGGGCGGACCACCGGGTCGTTCGCAAAAACGTTCCCCGTGGTCAGCGCAACGCGATCAAACGTTATCGGATTCATTGTGTTGATCCTTTCTTGCTAATACGGCTTCCAACATGGCGCCGGCACGTTCGGCCAAAACCGAGTGCGCCGGCTGTGCTGCGGCCAAGGCCTGAGCCGAGTAGAAGCCACTCTCGGCCCCGTCGAGATCACCCAGTTGCAGGTGACACTCGCCAGCATGAAACGGAAACCTGGGCTCGTTGATGTCGATCAGCGCGCCATAACTGAAGCTCTGCAATGCCTGCTCAAGCTGCCCCATGGACTGCCGGCACGCCCCCAACCCCAGGAAGAACCGAACGTCGTAGTGATCGAGCATGCACAGCGATTGAAAAATCTTGTGGGCGTCATCCCACTTGCCGGCCTGGTATTGATTGAATGCCAGGGAATAGAGCTGCTCCAGGCTGTCGCTGGAGATGTTCTTGAGCATGGCCAGCGTGCCGCCATCGCGCAAAAACGCTTCCAGTTCCTTCTCGTACTCCTCAGACACATCATGTTCTTGCTGGCTCATCAACCGTTCCTATATGGCATTTAAAATGTCGCGCATCATGCTGTCGTACTTCTGAACGAAGCGGTTCAAGGCCTCGATGGCCGAGTTGTAGCGAGAGCTGACATCGTTCAACAGCGTGGTTTTTTCACTGACTTTGTCGTTGATCGGACGGGAGCGGTCGCCCACCGTCGTGGCGAAGTTGGCGATGGGGTTGTTCTCGTCCTTGAACTCGTACTTGTTGAGCAAGTCGCTGTCCTTCATCGCACCGCTTTCTTTGGGTGCCCCCTTCAAAAACGCCTTGATGCTCAGCGGATTGCCCGCGCTGTAGGTGTTGAGCCCGGTCAACAACTTGTACTCCGAGCTGGCCTGCCAGCTCTTGTCGTCGGGGTAGCCATACAAGGTGCGGTCAAACAGATTGAGCCCCGGTTCGATCTCGATCTCTTTTTCAGCCGCCAGCTTCACGTTGATCTGCGACTGGATCTTGCTGTAGATGTTGAGCTCGGCGGTCAGTGCCTTGAGGTCGTCGCGCAGCCCCGTGCGCTTGTCGTCCTGGATCAACAGGACCTCTTCGTAAATACCCCGGACGTCATCGTCGATCCGGTCACCGGTCAGCCCGAAATGCGCCTTGGCCAGGAACTCTTTCAACGGCCACGGCTGCCCCGGCTTCGCATCGGCGTACTGGCTGATCAGTTGTTTGGCTGACTCGATCCCGGACTTGACCTGCAGCTCATACAGCCCGCCCGTGGTGTTCGGGGTGGGCGGCAGAAAATAAGCCAGCAGCTTTTCGACCTGGGCGGGCAACAAGGTCTGCGTACCATGGGTAAACGTGATGTTGTGCTTTTTGATCAACGCCTGAAGTTCTGCCAGGGCAGGGGTCCCGCTGCCGCGCAGCTGGTCTTCGGGAAGCGTCTGCAATTCGTTCAGAAAAGCCGACAAGTCTTGCCGGTAAAGCCTGATATCCATAAGGGTTCCTTACACCAGAAGTCCACGCATTGACGCCGGACGACGCAGTCGTTTTCCTTCATCGGCAACCGGTGGACGGTTGATCCGCATCCGTTGCACTTCCTGCAACAGTTCCTGTTCCGCCACCTGGACCAGCGCCTGATCCCGTGACCGAAAGACCTGGTCACAGACCTCATCGGGCAAGCCCAGGCCCTCCCACATTTCCGTGAGCAAGCGCGCGCGATGCTCATTGTCTTCAATGGCCTGCTCGGCAGCTTGGAGGGTTTTGGCGTAGGTTTCGTCGTACATGTCCATGGCTCCTATAGTAGGGACAGGGCGCCTGGCTTCCTGTCAGGTACGGTCGATTTTTTGTCGTTTTCTCATTGATTGCAGCGAACACACCCGCCCGGCCTCCAGCTCGAACCAGCCGGACTGCGGTTCGGCGGCGCCGGTCCAGTGGCGATAGAAACGCTCCATCCGGGCGCCCTCCAGCGGGCTCCCCGCCATCGCCTGCACCTTGCCGTACAAACAGGCCTGCGGCCCCAGCACTGCGAGGACCGCCTCGGCCAGCACATACAGCGCCGCAAAGGGGTTGCCCAGGCCAAGACGCCCGTCGGCACGGCGCAGCATGACGATCCAGACCCGCGCGCCTTCACAGCGCCAGGCCAGCTCGCAGCCGGCATGCACGAACTTCCAGCCCAGCGGCAACGCGCTCTGGCGCAGAAAATGCGGATGGATGTCATAACCCCGCGCTTGCAGCCAATCGGTCAATGGGTCGCGAGTCATAACGAAACCCGGCCCAACGGCTGAATGTTGATCTGCTGGGTCAGCTCCTGATACGAGAGCACCGGCAAGCCGTAGTAGTCGCCTTCGATCAGCTTGCGCACGTAGCGGCGGATGTCCATCGAGACGATCAGCACCGGCTTGCTCTGCATCTGCGAGAGGTCGCCGACGGTCTGCCGGACTTGTTCAAGAAAGGATTGGGTGACGGCCGGGTCCAGCGCCAGATAGCTGCCGGCACTGGTCTGGCGAATCCCGCCACGGATCTGCTCTTCCACCAGTTGGTCCAGCAGATAGGCCGGCAGGATGTTGTTGCCGCTCGAATATTTGTAGCAGATGTAGCGCTTGAGGCTGCTGCGGATGTACTCGGTCAGTTGCACCACGTCCTTCTCTTTCTGACCCCACTCCACCATGGCCTCCAGAATCGCCCGCAGGTTGCGGATCGAGATATCCTCGCCCACCAGGCGCTGGAGAATTTCGGTCATGCGCTGCAACGGAATGATGCGCTGGGCTTCTTTCACCAGTTCCGAGTAGCTGTGCTCCATCTGCTCCAGCAGGTAACGGGTTTCCTGGATGCCGATGAAATCCTCGGCGTACTCGCGCAGAACGTGGGACAGGTGCCAGGTCAGCACCTGATCCATGCTCAGGAACGCACAACCGGATCGCTCCAGCCGCCCTTCGTGCTCGGCGCCGACCCACAACGTCGGTTGGCCCGGCAGCACCGGCTCGCCTTCTTCGAATGGCACACCAATCAGTTCCAGCTGGCTGGCCCGCTCCTGCACCAGCAACCGCGCACTGCGCAGGCGCCCACGGGCCACCGGTACCTCTTGCAACTGAATCAGGTACTCGCCGTCCTTCAAACCTTCATTAAAGCGCAGGTGAATACCCGGAAACGGCACGCCAAAGTCCAGGTAAAGAGCACGCCGCACCCGCACCAGCTCATCATTGAGGGCAAACGCCTCCAGCTCCTGCTGCATGCTCGCGTCCACATCGATCAGCAGGGGCACGGTCATGGCGAACTCTTCCTTGTCCCCCAGCCGCGTGCCCTTGGGCTTGCCGCCCGATGGCTTGGCTTTGGGCTTGGCCGAAGAAGCAGCACCGGCGCCTTGCGCCAACAAGGTCGGCAAATCCCTGGGGTTGTCCTCGGCTGCCAGCCCGCGCTGGCGCAACAGCATGAAGTAACCCCCCCCGCCCACCAGCGCCGCCAGCAGCATGAAGGTCACGGTCGGAAACCCCGGAATCAGCCCGAACAACACCAGCAGCACGCCACCGATCAGCAACGCCTTGGGCTGCGCCACCACTTGGTCGCCGATGTCATTGCCCAGGTCCGAGGTGCCATCCGAGGAGTCCCGGGTCACGATGATACCGGCCGTGATGGCGATCAACAGGGCCGGCACCTGGCTGACCATACCATCGCCGATGGTCAGCACCGAATAGAGCTGCAAGGCATCGCCGGCGCTCAGGCCCTTCTGGGTCACGCCGATGGTGATACCCGCCAGAATGTTGATGAAGATGATGATCAGGCCCGCGATCGCATCGCCTTTGACGAACTTCATCGCGCCGTCCATCGAGCCGAACATCTGGCTCTCTTTCTCGATCACCGCCCGCCGGTCGCGCGCCTCGTTGACGTCGATGACGCCGGCCCGCATGTCGCCGTCGATACTCATCTGCTTGCCGGGCATGGCGTCCAGGGAAAACCGCGCACTCACTTCGGCGACGCGCTCGGCGCCTTTGGTGATCACCAGGAACTGCACGATGGTGATGATCAGGAAGATGATGCAACCCACCACCAGATTACCGCCCACGACAAAATTGCCGAACGTGTAGACGATCTGGCCGGCGTCGGCCTCCAGCAAAATCATCCGCGTGGTACTGACCGACAACGCCAGCCGGAACAACGTGGTAATCAACAACACCGCCGGGAACACCGAGAACTGCAACGGCGAACTGATGTAGACCGACATCATCATCAACACCACCGACACCGTGATGTTGATCGCAATCAGGATGTCCAGCAGGAACGGCGGCAGCGGCAGGATCATCATGAACACAACGGCCAGCAGCATCACT
The DNA here is from genome assembly GCF_045447305.1 of Pseudomonas sp. D47. Classification (NCBI taxonomy): domain Bacteria; kingdom Pseudomonadati; phylum Pseudomonadota; class Gammaproteobacteria; order Pseudomonadales; family Pseudomonadaceae; genus Pseudomonas; species Pseudomonas sp. D47. The sequence continues at coordinate 609,494 of NZ_JBJGXU010000001.1, forward strand.
GCCAGCATGATGTCCTGGCGTTCGCCCACCCGCCTCAGAAAATTAGAGAGTTCCTTCATGGGACTCCCGCTGGCTCAAAAATCGTTCGTAAGCAACGCGTGCATCAGCGATTCGCCCCTGTAACTGGCACGCACGGCTGACACAGCCCCACAGCGCAAGGTCTTCCTCGCCTTCAGCCAGCAACCGGTCGCAATGCCCCTCGGCCAGCTCGCCCTCTTCCAGTTGCAACAACGCCACCACCAACGCACGTCGCGCCTGGCGATGGGCCGGTTCAACGACCAGCAGGGCTTCAAGGAATATCCGCGCACGACCTGGCTGGCCGCACTGCAGCTGTAGCCAGCCGAGCAGTAGCAGCAGGCTTTGCTGTACCGGTTTCAACATCATGGGGGTCATACCTTGTGCAGCAAATGGAGGGCCATCTGCAGCAGATACTCATCTTCGCTGCGCGCTTGCAGCAGCGCCGATACCGCCTGAAACTCGGGCGCATCGGATGAAGAGACCTGCTGCTTGAGGTCTGTCAGGGCCTGGCGAAATGCCTGTGGCCGGAGCAACTCGTGAAAGCCCTCGTGGGGACAGGCAAACGCCAGCAGCCGACGCCCGGCGAGGTCCGCCGGGTAGAGATTGTCGAGGTGAGCCTCGATAGAGTGGCCGTCGGGCGGCAGCACATAGCGCTCGGGCAAGCCCGATGCCTGATGCTGATCACCGACCTCGGTCAGGTGCTCGATGCCGATGTGCGGGGCGCTGATCCGACTCACTGCTCAAGCACCGCATGACGCGCCGAGCTCAAGGTACGGAACGCCTGGTGCAACACCGGGGCGGTAACGCGCCGCTCATCCAGGGTGATCAACAGCAACAGCCGCGTGTCGGCCGCCCACCCGCAACGCAACGGCAACTCCGGCCCGGTGCGGCTGAACGTCAGCGCCAGGGCTCGAATCACGCCTTGGTGAATCTCGTGCCATTCCAGGTCCACGGCCAGCCAAAGCGTCAGTTTGCGATCATGCTGTTCGAGTTGCAGCGTGCCGGTTTCCTCGAACTCCAACTGAATCAGCGCCCCGGCCGGAGCCGGTACGGCCACCCCCAGGTCCTGACAAAACTGAGCCAGTGCTTGGTCAATCCAGTGCATGTCGTTTACTCATTGTGCTTGCCATTCGTCTTCTTCCTGGTCGATGGCCAGGTCCAGCGCGAGCTGACAGGCATTGAGCAGGTTCTGACGCTGCTCCTCATCGGTGAAAATTTCCGTGGGGATCAGCCGGATCAGACGCTTGATCTCGCGAAAGAAATGGATCTGGCGCGCAGCGTCCTTGATCGCCAGCGGCACGATCAGTCGCTGCACGTCCTGAACATTCGCCCAGCGTTTGTCGATCAGGCCGATCAGCCCGCCCATCAGGTCAGAAGGCCCGTATGCCATGGCCTCGTTCCCCCGTTACCAGCGCCTGCCACAGTGCATTGACCTGGTCCGAGATGCCCGTCAGCACCCGCAACTTGTGCATATCGCTCATGACCCGTTCGAGCTTGATCGGGTCGAGCCGGGTCTGCTGACTGTCCAGGTCGGCGCTCAAGGCTTTCATCAGGAATCCCGTCACGCCTTCAAGCGTCGAACTGCCGAAGCGCGCATGAATGTCGTTCCAGGCAGCGGCCAGGCCGCGATAGTCCATGACGGCATCGCGGTAGGTGTCACGCAGTGACTGGATGTCGCCGACTCCCTGCTCTGCCGCTTCCTTGGCCAGCGGCCCGATCTGCAAGCCCAGTTCAATGGCGTGGCCATGTTCCTGGGCCATTTCCAGCAGCGCCTGGTCAATCAGCTCGACCATCGCCCGGGCGTCGGTCTTGCCGGCCAGTTCCTGGCGCGCATGCGAGAGGGCAACAAACTGGTGGCTGATCTCGCGGGAGAACCCTTTGAGGTACGCCTTGAGCTGCGCCAGGTTGTTCAGCTGTCCACTGCCGAGGTGCGCGACCAGGGCTTCGAGTTTTTGCTGGGACTCCAGGTCCGGGACTTTCTTGAGGTACTCCTCCAGCATCTCGAGGATTTCACTCAGCCGCGCCTGGCCATCGCTGACACTGCGCTTGGCCAGCGACTTCTCGACCCGCTCGGAGAACACGAAGGTCAGCTCCTCAGCGGAGTCGGCCATGGACTGGCTGGTGGAAATGTACTGCACACGTTCGCCCTGGAAACTGCCGGTCAACCGGCTGTCGCGCGCAATGGTCGGTTCGGTCTGTCGATCCGGCAACGACGCCGCAGGGACGACACTCTGAATATTGGCCATAGGGGCACTCACTTGCAGGCAACGGTGGTGTGGGGGCCATTGTAGAAATTCGTCCGCCGGGGGCTCTGCCAAAATCGGTCGCATTTTTTTAGGCCTTGCGCCAACCAATTTCTAAAAACTTGCGACCGGGACTGAAATTACCCAAGCGGGCCTTTATCTATAGTGGCCACCAGTCCCATACCCAAGCCGACCATGCACCTCTCACTCGAACACATCACCGGCCAGATGCAGCAGGCCATCGATAAATGTCGGCTGATCCAGATTCGCGGCCGGGTCACCCAGGTCACCGGCACACTGCTCAAAGCGGTGGTGCCGGGTGTGCGCGTGGGTGAACTGTGCCAACTGCGCAACCCGGATCATTCGCTGTCGCTGATGGCCGAAGTCATTGGCTTTCAGCAGCACCAGGCACTCTTGACCCCGCTGGGTGAAATGCTCGGCATTTCCTCGAACACCGAAGTCAGCCCGACCGGCACCATGCATCAGGTCGGCGTGGGCGATCACTTGCTGGGCCAGGTGCTTGACGGCCTCGGCCAGCCGCTCAACGGCATCAGCCTGGGTGAACCCGCGGCCTGGTATCCGGTGTACCGCGATGCACCCGACCCCATGAGCCGTAACCTGATCGAGCGGCCAATTTCCCTCGGCGTGCGCACCATCGACGGTCTGCTGACCTGCGGTGAAGGCCAGCGCATGGGGATATTCGCGGCGGCCGGCGGCGGTAAAAGTACGTTGCTGGCGACCCTGATGCGCAGTGCGGACGTCGACGTCATCGTGCTGGCGCTGGTGGGTGAGCGGGGGCGTGAAGTCCGCGAGTTCATCGAGTCCGACCTCGGGGAACAAGGCCTCAAACGCTCGGTGCTGGTGGTCGCCACTTCGGACCGCCCGGCCATGGAGCGCGCCAAGGCCGGGTTTGTCGCCACCACGATTGCCGAGTACTTCCGCGACCAGGGCAAACGCGTCCTGCTACTGATGGACTCCGTCACGCGGTTTGCCAGGGCCCAGCGCGAGATTGGCCTGGCTGCGGGCGAACCGCCGACCCGACGCGGCTATCCGCCCTCCGTATTCGCCGCCCTGCCCCGGTTGATGGAGCGCGCCGGCCAATCGGACAAAGGCTCCATCACCGCGCTGTACACAGTGCTGGTCGAAGGCGACGACATGACCGAGCCGGTGGCGGATGAAACCCGCTCGATCCTGGACGGGCACATCATCCTGTCGCGCAAGCTGGCCGCGTCCAACCATTACCCGGCCATTGACGTGCTGCGTTCGGTCAGCCGGGTGATGAACCAGATTGTGACCCCCGAACACCGCAACGCCGCCGGCCAGTTACGCGAGTGGCTGGCCCGGTACGAAGAAGTCGAGTTGCTGCTCAAGATCGGCGAATACCAGAAAGGCCAGGACCCCGTGGCCGACCGCGCCATCGAAAAAATGGACGCGATCCGTGCCTGGTTGCGCCAGGGCACGCATGAGCCCAGCGATCTGCCGCGCTGCCTTGAACAACTCGCGAGCCTGACCCGATGACCCTGCCCACCTTGCTGCGCATCAAGAGCCTGCGCGTGGAGCGCGCCGAACAGGCGCTGCAACGCCAGGAGCTGCGGGTCGCCGAGGCACACCGTGCCCATGAAGCCGCGAGCGCTGAACACCAGGCGTACCGGCAGTGGCGCCAGGCGGAAGAAAGCCGTTTGTTCGACCTCTGCAAGGCTGAGCCCATGAACCGTAAAAAGCTTGAGCAATGGCAGCAACAGGTGGCCCGCCTGCGGGAAAAGGAAGCAGCGCTGGAACAGACCATTGCCGAACACGCCCAGAGCCTGACCCAGGAGCGCGAACGCCTTCGCCTGAACCGGCGTCAGTTGCTGGAGGCTCAGCAGCAGGTCGAAAAATTCAACGAGTTGAACCGTCACGCCCTCGCCGAGGAGCGGATGTTGCTTGAGTTCAAAGAAGAACAGGAGCTCGAAGAGTTCCGTCGTGTCGAGGCCGTTTCATGAGCAGAATATCCCCACCAGGCATCACACAAGATGTCCTTGCACGTTCACCGGCCCCGGCACGCGTGGCCGCCGACAAAACCAGCCAGGCTGAGTTCGAACGGGCGCTGAACAGCAAACCTGATGCGGGCGAGAAGCGCCGCACCGACGCTTGGCGCAAGCTCGACACCCGTGAGCCGGGCAAAACGCCTCGGGACACTTCGCGCCCACTGGACGATGACGCCGAGCAGGCTGAACCCTCCACGGCCACAGACCGCGAACCCATCCGTAGGCCGCACCTCCCTGGCACCGCGCCAGAAACCGCCACGCCTGATGAGCAGGCCACAAACGACGAGCCCGTTGCACGCCCGGCACCCGAACAACTATCCACAACCCAACCTCCCACAGGCATTGTCGTGGTGCCACTGCCGTCAAACGACCGTCCAAAACCCGGAACAAGCCACCGCGACAGCAGCGCGCCAGAAACCGCCACGCCTGATGAACAGGCCACAAACGACGAGCCCGCCGAACAGCCCGAGACCGGCAAACCCGATGAGCCCGTTGCACGCCCGGCACCCGAACAACCATCCACGCCCCAACCTCCCACAGGCATTGTCGTGGTGCCACTGCCGTCAAACGACCGTCCAAAACCCGGAACAAGCCACCGCGACAGCAGCGCGGCGACCGTGAAGAACCCGGAACAGCATCTGCCCATCATGCTGGGCGCGCCTGCCATCGGTTTAGCCCCCGAAACGCCCTCGGACCAACACAACTCCTCCGGCGAGCATGACGAACAGCCTCCCTTCGGTTCACTGGTCGAAGACCCGAAGCCGTCGGCAAGCACCGGCCAAACCCCGGGTGACAAGCTGCTCGCACGCCTGTTGAACACCACCGAGCAACCGGCGTTCAGCAAGGACCTCGGCAAACTGGTGCAGACGCTGCAACTGCACATCCAGGCCGGCGTTTCCCGCGATGGCAGCACCACGCTGCTTCAGGTGAACCTGGCGCAATTGGGCCAGGTCGATGTCCAGCTCGCCCATTCACACGGCCACTTGCACGTCGAAATTCAGGCCAGCCCCGGCAGCCTGCTGCAACTGCAACTCGCCCGCGGCGACCTGATGGAACGCCTGCAACGGCTGAACCCCGGGCAACCGATCCAATTGACCTTTACCCAGCAACAACACGGGGGCGACCAGGGTTCACGGCAGCGGCGGCACGTGTATGACGAGTGGGAACAAGACTCATGAGCAGCCTGATGCTGCCCCGCGTCGAGGCGTCGGAACTGGCCCTGCAACAAAAAATCAGTCGTTGCCGCAGTCGCTACCCGCTCGCGAACGGTGAAGCCCGGCTGACGATCCTGCCGCAACCCGACGCGCTGGACGTGCTGTTGAATGTTCACTGGCAAGGCCTGGCACTGCGCTGGCGGTGCCACAGCGCAACCCTGGCCGGATGGCTTGAGCCCCACCTGCAAGAAGCGGCGTTCAGCAGCCTGCCGGCGACGCTGCAACTGGCGTTGCTGGAGCTGGAAAGTGCCGTGTTGCCGGGGCTCATCTGGAAAAGCATTCAACCGTGCCGCCCCGAGCCTGGCGCGGGGACGCCCACACTGGCGTTGACGCTGTCACGCGGCGCGCAACGCCTGGTTATCTGGCTCGACGGTGACCCGAGTGCGCTGCTCGCTTTCACGCCTGCTCGCCCCTTGGCAGAACTGACGGCGGTTGCGCTGCGACTTTCGCTGCAATGGGGCCCGGTCTGCCTGCTCCCCGCGCAGCTGCACTCACTGGCCACGGGTGACCTTCTATTGCTGCCGGCACGCCACGACGCCGCCAGCCCTTTGCTCGGTGTGGTCGAAGACCGCCCCTGGGCACAATTTCGCCACCACGACTCTCAACTGGAACTGCTCGCCATGCACAACGATGCCCCCCTCGAAACCACCCACGATCTGGCCAGTCTTGATCAGCTCCCGGTCCAGGTCAGCTTCGAAGTGGGACGTCAGACTCTCGACCTGCACACCCTCGCCGCCCTGCAACCGGGGTCGTTGATCGACCTGGCCACCCCGCTCGAAGGCGAGGTGCGGATTCTGGTCAACCAGCGCTGCCTGGGCGTGGGTGAGCTGGTGAGTATTCAGGACCGCCTCGGCGTGCGCGTCACCCGCCTGTTGCAGGACCTGCCCGCATGATTCAACTGCCTGACGAACTCAGCCTGATCTTCGGGCTGGCGCTGCTGGCGTTGCTGCCATTCATTGCAGTCATGGCCACCTCATTCATCAAGATGACCGTGGTGTTTTCGCTGCTGCGCAACGCCTTGGGCGTGCAGCAAATTCCGCCGAACATGGCGATGTACGGGCTGGCAATTATCTTGAGCCTGTACGTGATGGCGCCCGTCGGCTTCGCCACCCGCGACTACCTGCGCACCCATGACGTCAGCCTGAGCAAGACCGAGTCGGTGGAGCAGTTCCTCGACGAGGGCATGGAGCCGTACCGGGCCTTTTTGAAGAAACAGATCCAGGCCCGCGAACACGCGTTCTTCGTCGACAGCACCCGGCAGGTCTGGCCGAGCGAGTACGCAGACCGGCTCGAGCCCGACAGCCTGCTGATCCTGCTGCCGGCCTTCACGGTCAGTGAGCTGACCCGCGCCTTCGAAATCGGCTTTCTGATCTACCTGCCCTTCATCGCTATCGACCTGATCATCTCGAATATCCTGCTGGCGATGGGGATGATGATGGTCTCGCCGATGACCATTTCCCTGCCGTTCAAACTGCTGCTGTTTGTCCTGCTCGACGGCTGGGCGCGGCTGACCCACGGCCTTGTCATCAGTTACGGAGGCTGAGGGTGAACAACGCCGAGATCCTCCACTTCACCAGCCAGAGCCTGTGGCTGGTGCTGATCCTATCCATGCCCACCGTGCTCATGGCCGCCGCCGTCGGCACCCTGGTGTCGCTGGTGCAGGCGCTGACCCAGATCCAGGAACAGACCCTGGGTTTCGTCGCCAAGCTGATCGCCGTGGTCATCACCCTGTTCGCCACGGCGGGCTGGATGGGTAACGAACTCTATGCCTTTGCAGAACTGACCTTGCTCAAGATTCCCCTCGTGCGATGAGCATTCAGGACCTGCAACAGCTCATGCTGGCGTACACCCTGCTGCTGCCCAGAATCATCAGCTGTTTTGTGGTCATGCCGATCCTGAGCAAACAAATGCTCGGTGGCGGCCTGATTCGTAACGGCGTGGCCTGCTCGCTGGCGCTGTTTGCCTACCCGACTGTCGCCGGTACGCTGCCCATGACGCTCGACGGCATAGACCTGGCCATGCTGATCGGCAAAGAGGTGTTGCTCGGCCTGTTGATCGGGTTTGTCGCAACGATTCCGTTCTGGGCCATCGAGGCGACCGGTTTCATCATCGACAACCAACGCGGTGCCTCCATTGCCTCCACGCTCAACCCGACACTGGGCAGCCAGACCAGCCCCACCGGCCTGTTGCTGACGCAAACCCTGATCACCCTGTTTTTCTCCGGGGGCGCGTTTCTGACGCTGATCGGTGCGTTGTTCCAGAGCTACGTCAGTTGGCCGGTCGCAACCTTCTTCCCCTACATAGGCAGCCAGTGGGTGGACTTTTTCTACGGTCAGTTCGGGCAACTGCTGCGCCTGTGCCTGCTGCTGGCAGCGCCCCTGTTGATCGCCATGTTCCTGGCCGAATTCGGCCTGGCCCTGATCAGCCGCTTCGCCCCGTCCCTGAACGTGTTCATCCTCGCGATGCCGATCAAGAGCATCGTCGCCAGCCTGCTGTTGGTGATTTACCTGAACGTGTTGATGGAACACGCCTATGACAGCCTGCTGCTCGCACTCGACCCGCTGAGTCAGTTGCGCCCGGTACTGGAGACGCCATGAGCGCCGAAAAAACCGAACAGCCCACGCCAAAGAAACTTCGCGATGCACGCACCAAGGGCCAGGTGGTCAAAAGCAAGGAAGTGGTGTCCACCGCGCTTATCCTGTCGCTGATCGCCACGCTCATGAGTTTTTCCGACTACTACATGGAACACCTGGGGCAACTGATGCTGATGCCCGAGACGTACCTGAACCTGCCTTTCGGGCTGGCCTTGCAATTGATGGTGGAAAACCTGTTCCAGGAGATGGTCTACCTCTGCCTGCCGCTGTTGGTCGTCGCGGCACTGGTGGTCATCGTGGCGCACCTGGCCCAGTACGGTTTCCTGCTCAGCGGCGAGTCGATCAAGCCCGACCTGAAAAAGATCAACCCGGTGGAAGGCGCCAAGAAGATTTTCTCCATCCGCAGCCTGGTGGACTTCCTCAAGTCGATCATTAAAGTGGCCCTGTTGTCGTTGCTGGTGTGGACAACCCTGACCGGCAACCTGGATTCCCTGATCAGGCTGCCCGGCTGCGGCATGGGCTGCATCGCGCCGGTAATCGGCCTGTTGCTTGAGCAGTTACTGCTGGTGTGCGGCGTGGGGTTCGTGCTGATCTCGGCGCTCGACTATGCCTTCGAGCGATACCAGCACAGCAAGCAATTGCGCATGAGCAAGGACGAGATCAAACGCGAGTACAAAGAGATGGAAGGCAGCCCGGAGATCAAAAGCAAACGGCGTCAGTTTCACCAGGAATTGCAGTCGAGCAACCTGCGCGCCGACGTCAAACGCTCCTCGGTGATTATCGCCAACCCCACCCACATCGCAATTGGTATTCGTTACGTGAAGGGCGAGACGCCGCTGCCGGTCGTCACCTTGAAACACACTGAGGCACTAGCCCTGCAAGTGCGGCGCATCGCCGAGGAAGAGAACATTCCCGTATTGCAACGCGTGCCTCTGGCGCGGGCGCTATATCAGGACAGCCATGTCGACCAGTACATTCCCGCCGATCTGATCCAGACCACCGCCGAAGTCCTGCGCTGGCTCGACACCCAACAACAGACACCGCCCCCGGCCCTGTGAAAGACCTTCGACTTCCTCGGACTTTTTTGCGCCTTCGGAAATCGTCATGCCGATCCTGCTGTCAACACTAGTTGAAACATCACTTTACGCGAAAGCAGGCAGACGTCCTCATGGTCTCTTCTCACAAGTGAGTGTGTAGAACCCTTTCAACGGAAGAAGAGCAAATGAGCGCAGCATCACGGACGAATACGAGCCAAACGGGTGTTGAGCGAAATGATTTGACTGCACGCTACAGGGCTGAGTACACCCAGGTCGTAGAGCGTCTTGACACTCGCCGCCTAAGCGGGATTACGAAACAACCGTTGTCCAGAGAAGTCCGTGTGGTATGTAGTGTTTCTAGTCCAATGGGTGGCGGAGTGCCAGGAAGGTGCTTTTTAATATCGATCCCTCCCGCTCAGACTTCCAGCTGTTGGATTTCATGCTGTTTCGGTGTTAGCGCTTTGCTCTGCGGGGTAGCGCTTTGGCGCTCCTGCTGATCTTGGTCAACCCACCCGTATAGAACCGACTCGCCGACGCCGAGTGACGACTGGCTACGATGAAGCTGGAGTTTTGCTTAAGCACGAGGTCGACAGCCTCGTGTTTGAATTCAGCAGAAATGGAACGGCGTTGTTTGGTCATTTGACACCTCGATATGATCCTACGAAATAAAGTCTGTCGGATCGAATCCAGCAATTCCTGGGCTAGTCGGGGGGCCTAACAAAAAAAAAGTCTGTCGCCACGCCAATTTTTGAGGTTTTGAAGCCCGACTTACTGAATAAAGTCTGTCGAGATCATTCAAGCTATTGATTAAAAATCGGTTTTTCAATAAACAGCAGCACTGGTGCCGGCGCAAGCGCAATTGAGCTATTACGAACGAGAGTGCCTCAGCCGTCGGGTACCTGAAGAAGCGTCTAACCACTAACCGCCCAATACGCTGCTCACGGATTTCAATAAGCAACTATGGGAAAGGCGAGGAGCTGTTCAACAAGCTGCCGCCTTACCTGCAGCAGGCGTTACGGCATCTGACTGGCAGAGCTGATCATGATAGTGCCTGTGATCAGTGCTTCTGATCTTGCGGCTCTACGCGAACTGACAGGCTTTAGGACTCAGATTTGACGTAGTAGCACGCAAAAAACGCGCTTTCACCGATCAGTCTTCTGGCGGTTTGAGAAAACCAACTTTTTCAATAAAATTGGTCGTTATCTGACGAGCATAGCGACAATGGGTGGCTAGTCAGATTCTACGCAATCGGTGGTCACTCATAGGTAAGCGTATAGGTGGCAGAAGCGGTAGCACCACCGCTAGTGATCACAGGCTTCGTCTGTACGTAATTCGCAGAAATAGGAATATTACTGATGCCGCTCGGGAATGATCCCACACCTAACGGCGTTTTCAAAACGATAGGTCTACCGTTAGTATTTAGCTGTACAGCGACGCCGGTCGCTTCACTCCCGGTTTTATTCAGCCCTAATAAACTACCGCCATAACCTGGTTCGCCAGGGTTGCCATCAACTGTTAGCTTAACGGTAGTATCTTGTGGGCAATTGACAGATATATTGCGGTTCCCGACAGGGCCGCCGGGCGAACCAACACCGCTGAAGGCTGTTCGATCAACAGCCCCAAGTGGAATGACTACGTTTTTAGATCCATTTATTGAGCACACGACTGGCTTAGGCGATACAGTCATACAGCTTCCGCGTACTTGATAACCAGAGCCTATTACTTGCCGATAACAAACAGTCTCCGTCCTACCCGTACCGCTCCACCATAACCCTGGCCAGTAAGAAACTAGATTTCGCTCTATATAACTCCATTGCATATTTGGCGGAGACCCGTAGCTGATTACACTTCTCGTCCCAGCGTCATTAACTAGCTGTACTTGACCTAACGAACTATTTGGGCCCACATCAATAATACATCCCCCACCAACGCTAACCGGAGTACATATTCCATCACCAGTGGTGTTCGACGTAAATCTTACACTACCATCTACGCCCCTATTCAACACCACATTCGCGTACGAAAAGTTGCTCGCCATAAAAGTTAAAGCAAGCAATACAAAATATTTACCAGTCATCACATTTGCCCTCTCAAGAATCATAGCTATTTGGATTTACTTGCATAAAGTTACTTGCATCTGCGCAGATGCGTAACGAACATGAATTGCGGAAGTTTACGCGAGCATGTTGTTATCGCACTCTGTCAACAAGACTAAAATTGGGCGTTAACAAAGGATTATCGACACAGTGCTTCTATTGAGGCTATATTCGTCGACTGATTCGGAGCTGATTTCGAAAGTTGATATTCAGCGCTACATTTTTCTGAGGCGCCTTCTCCCCACTTCACATCTACGACGCCATGTTCAGCTAATCCGCTTAAATAGACTTCGCCACCTCCGCCCACGATACTATTATTCTTCTTTCCGTTTTGACTAACCGTCACGGTGGCACCAAAAGGTACGGACTTTCCTCGGAAATTCAACGTCAACAGCGCACGTCCCCCTACACGAGTATCGAACTCGGCCAATACTATCGCTCCACGTGTCGGCACCGCCGTCTGAGTAAAGTTACCAATATCTACATCATCGGACAGCGAGCTCGGGTCAAGCGAAACTCTATTTTTTCGGTACGCGCTGACGTATGGGACGACTGCATATCCCCATGGATCAGTACTTACACCGGTTTGATTTTCCAAGTCCACGTCGTTCGCGCCTGGAGCCCGAACTAACACGGAAGATTCCCCTAACGGTTGTGCAAATGTAACGCCATAGGGATGCGCAACCACTCCGCCTGCGAGCATGTAACTCAACGTTTGTGAGTCGTTACCGTAGCTGTAGCCAGCGCCAACCGTACCAAATCGACCCTTGTAGTCCAATGAAGCGCGGCCTGCATTGCCGCGTCCTTGGTTTGCATAACTCTCACTTGCCGAATAATTTAAATTGTTGTTCTTAAGCGCCGTGCCACTAATGCCTACTTCGTTGCTCGTGCGCCCGTCGCTATCTGTATTCAACTGATAACGCGCCCAAGTCGACGATCGAGCACTGCCTAGTGGTACTTGAACGCTGAATGAAACTTGCTGGTCACGCTCGCTATTGGGCGATTGTGTAGAGCCATATGTAACGCCAAATGTCATACCTTTGTAATTGCCAGTGTAACCAGCCAGCAATGTGCGCTCTTGCCCTATGCGTCCCCAATAGTCCTGCTGTAGGCCCGTCACATATATACTTCCGAACTCTTCCAGAGATTGAGATATCTGGACTGTAACTTTGCTACGTTTGTTGTAGAGGCTTCGCCAGTGCTCCTCCTCCTCAGCCAAAAGTTCGTTCACCTCACGAAAGTCATAAAAACCTTCCGTAGAGTATCTATAGCCTGCCAAAGTAAAAGTCGTCCCACTTTGAAAAATATCTTTGGCATATTGGGCTCGAAATGAACGGCCGGAGTGCTCTGAATCATCCTGCAGGATACTATTTGCTCGTGTTACATCTAGCGAGAGCGAGCCCCACTCCCCAAGTCCAACGCCAGCGCCAATCAACAAGGATTGATAGTTATCAGCCAACTGGGTACCAGTATAAAGTGTCAGCGCGCTGCTCAGCCCATAAGTGATGCTAGATTGTACGAAATTGGGCGTGGCGATGTTGGGAGATTGAGAGCGATATCGGCCACTTGCAATACTGTATTTTAGAGCGCCTTCACGCTGCATGATGGGCACAGCTGAAAATGGTTGAACGAAAGTGCGCTCAGAGCCGTCCGCCTCGCGAATTGTGACATCGAGATTACCACTACTTGCGGACGGGTATAGATCTGATATTGCAAACGCTCCGGGAGCAACTTGGGCTTGATATATAATATATCCATTTTGACGAACAGTAACTTGTGCATCGGTCTGAGCGATGCCTCGCACTACAGGTGCAAAACCTCGCATGCTGTCGGGCAGCATGTTATCGTCGGAGTATAATTGAACTCCTCGAAATTGTATGCTGTCAAAAACTTCGCCGGCAGACGTGGCATCACCCAATACGAACTGACTTTTCAGAGGGTGGATATCACGCTGTAGGTAGGTGTCAAGATTTTCCCAGCCTCCCTCATTGTTCGATTCTCCTCTGTTGCTTGTACTATCACTGTACGTCGAGTTGTTGCGCAATCGCCAGGCGCCTATATTTAGGCCGCTATTTAAGCGTAGAAACGTGGAATCAGTATCTACACCATTATGCGAGGCCTGTGAACCGTTCGCAGAATAACTCATCATCAGTGCTGGCATCCCTTGGTCCCACGACGCCGGATCTACAGCGTTACGAGCTATGGGTTTCATGGAGGCCTGAGGAACGCTAACTTTCAAGACTAGTTCATTAAAACTCAATCGCGCGCTAGCGTTCGGGATATACTCGCCCAAATCTGTCACGTATGCGCTATCGGGTGTTTTTGCGAGTACTGGAAACCTCTCCGTCATAATACCCATAGCCTTCAAATCCGCTACAGTGAGACAGGGGACTAGTACTTTTCCATCGGCCGACCTCACAAACTCGACACTCTTAGATTCGTAAAATTCGTTATTTACTAGTATATCGACACGATAAGTGCCGGGAGCTTGATTTCCTGCCGCAAATACTGACAAATCAACGGACGGCTGGTCTTCACGTAACTCAAGAGCTGACGGATCGAAATAATACTCCTCAGCTTGCGTAAAGTTCGTAAGCCCCAGACTGCCGAGAAAGACGCCAGTCAACGCGGGCAACCAGTTAGGTACGCGTGAAATTCGCTGGATACACGATAATGAACTAGAAAAAATAAACATATAAAACCTTTCTCGGTTACTCAAGCGAGCAGAAATACTCTATTGCGCTGCTTCAGCCGTAACGCCGCCATAATCGTTTATGGCTTTCCAAGTAACTTTCCCAGCTAACCCCTCAGGCAAGGTATGAGAAAGCTCGCTTTTTGGCGCCACCATGCCCGCATCATTGATCTTTTTGCCGCCGACACTTAGCTCGCGGAAGGACACGTAGTATGGGGTAGGATTGGATATACGAAGGATTCTATCTTTTTGAAAAAAAACTAGTTTCTTATATGCGTCCCCTGGCTCACCCTCAAGCTTGTCGGGCCGATAAAAAAGTTTTATACGCGTATTGACAGAAATCAAAAGACGATTTGTATCAGACTTTTCGACGGATGGTATGGACTTTATATTCAACCAAAATACAGACTCCCGGTCCATAGGCAGTTTTTTGCCAGCAAAGAAGATACGTAGTAGATTCTCTTGTCCCGCATCAAGTCGAAATAAAGGAGGCGTAATTATAAACGGAGCTTTTGTAGAAGTTTCCTGCAGTTCGTTATCAACCCACGTTTGAATAAGATAAGCATTCTTTTCTTCAGGATTTTTTACTGACAAAGCTACCTCTTTTTTATTAGCTTCGTAAACTACACGGGAGCCTCCCACTATCACACCAGCGTGAGCGTAAGGCATGAGACTGGCGAAAACACCAGCAAACAATAAGTATTTCAGTAACATATTTATTCCACCCTTACAAATTACTAAACCAAACATCCGGAAACACCGAGCACCCTCCACAGAAAATCAGAATCTAGGGGGGCCAGATGAATCCGGAATTGGTAAATCCGCTAATCAATACTTACGGATTGATAATCGTAAAGGTACCCACAGCATCAGCACCGCCTGACACGATCGATGCCGTAGACGGCGACACGTAAGCAGCAACATACTGAAGCGTTGCAGCGCCAGATGTGTCGGTTTTTTGTGGTGCGGAATCAGTGTTAAGAGGGACAGGCGCGCCGCTAATCTCATACAGACCAACTGCAACGCCCTGAGCCGTAGTTGCACCTGGGGTCAATTGCAAAAGCGCCGGGCTACCAGGCACTGCCGAGCCGGAAAAACGTACCTTTACATCCGAGTCAGCCGCACAACCGGTAACTGCGATAGTAAAGGATTTGTTACCAACTGGTGCGCCGGCGGTAGTGAAAGCGGATTTGCTAATTGCTCCCATAGGAATATTCTTGTTTTGATCACCTGCATCAACAACGCATGCGGTATCTTCAATACTACCTGTGATGTTTAAGGTGCCGTCAGCTGCGTTAGCAACCGACACCATGCTCAAACCAAAGAAACCTGCCAGCATAATTTTGTTCAGATTCACAATAACTCTCCATCAAAATGAAATGCAACTGAACGCCAGTTGCGCGAACGTAGATCTACCAAAAGAAAGGACATAACTGATGGTAGCAACGAGGAAGTAAGAGCTGAGTACGCTGCCTCATTCCACCTTCGCCGCAGGAAAGATACTGCCTTAACTACTTTGGGTATGACATGAGACTTGTCTCAAACGGCGTCAATATTTTTGAACGCCGGGATCATTTTTCATGAGCTTTTGAAGTAAAGGCTGTTGATGCTGACCTCGACTCAATCCAAAGACCGACGCAAGACCGTGCCATCCCCATAACTGCAATTTTCAAGCAAAGGCAACAATTCAGCGAAGTCTCAGACCGGATCATTGGGACCCCGGCGGTTAAGTCAATTCGAAATCGACGCCAACGGTGCGCTCTTACAACGCACGCGATTGCCTCAAATATTATTTAACGACAACGTCAGTTGCTAATGGCCACAGAGTGGCGAAAGCCTAATCCGGCACTGCACGGTCGTAACCACTCATGGTGATATAGCCAGCGTATTCATAAATGCCGCACCATTATTAGCGCTGCGGTAATTACGCCGATAGCACCACAGGGTGCGTCAGACAATATTTGGAGGGATGCTCGGTTTCTTCGCTTGCACGGGTACGATCGCATTATTAGTAAATTAAGCTGGCTTAAAGCCAATTAATTAACCGTATCGCCCTCCATTTGAATCAAATTAAAAGCTCTAACTTCCTTCATCATGGTTTAGCAAACAAGAGAGCCGTCACATCGCTCCAGATTCTTGGTACTTTAAAACCATTTTTTCCAGAGTTAAGCGGCCGTCAACCTGCTAAAACAATTGGGCTGCGGCGAGATTCTGGTGGCGAGCAACGGCACCGAATCCTTATCCGTGCTGCAAGGAGTGGGTGCCGTGGACGTGGTGGGTTGTGACCTAGAAATGGAAGGCGTGGGTGAGCTGGAGTTCATTCAACGCATCAGTGCGATCGGCCAGGTCGACGCAATCATTGTCAGCAGCGGATTGCTGGCCAGAGAGCGAAAATTCAGGTCCGCATGGTGCTAAGTGCCTTGCAACTGCCTAAAGGGGCGCTAGTTCGGGAGGGGGCACACGAGGCTGCAACATCTTGTCAATCAGTCACGTCTTAAAATCACTAAATCTCTCAAGTCTGTGCGAAAAATGTCGACTACCTTCTTAATATCTCAAGAGGAACATCGATATGAACAGTATGCGTTTTCTGATGACTACAGGCTTGCTTGCGGTGTGGGCGGGCGCATGCATGGCTGGATCCCAAGGCGTGATTCAATTTCATGGCAGCATTGTTGAGTCGGGATGTGCGACATCGTCCGGGAGCAGCTCGATAATGGAGTTGAAGGGGTGCCCGATTGCCAGCCGTGGTAGCCATTTCGATGTACGGCCGGTTGCCAGCGATAAAGCGTTGGGGAATGCGGCGCCAAACATCAAGTTGGTAGCCGACATCGGCGATGGGCGCTATTACGACCAGCGGTATGTATTGGTGGATAG